>NZ_JQKR01000011.1:0-285477 GCF_000746155.1 Prevotella sp. FD3004
TATGGTCAGCGTCCTCAGGGTGGCTATGGTCAGCGTCCTCAGGGCGGTTACGGTCAGCGTCCTCAGGGCGGTTACGGTCGTCCTCAGCAGGGTGGATATGGAAAGCCCTATGGTGCTCCATACAAGAAGGGTCCCCGTCAGCGTACAGCCGACTACGATCCCAATGCAAAGTACTCAATGAAGAAACGTATCGAGTATAAGGAGATTAACTATGATCCCAACGAGCCCCTGCGCTTGAACAAATTCCTTGCTAATGCAGGTATCTGCAGTCGTCGCGAGGCCGATGAGTTCATCCAGGCAGGTGTAGTTACCGTTAATGGTCAGGTGGTTACTGAACTGGGTACAAAGATTCTTCGTACTGATGAGGTGAAGTTCCACGATCAGCCTGTAAACATTGAGAAGAAGGTTTACGTGTTGCTGAACAAACCCAAGGACTATGTGACTACCAGCGATGATCCTCAGCAGCGCAAGACTGTGATGGATCTCGTGAAGAACGCTTGTCCTGAGCGTATTTATCCTGTAGGTCGTCTGGACCGCAACACTACAGGTGTGCTCCTGCTGACCAACGATGGTGATCTGGCTTCTAAGCTTACTCATCCGAAGTATCTTAAAAAGAAGATCTACCACGTATATCTTGATAAGAACGCTACAGCCCACGATTTGCAGCAGATTGCAGAGGGTGTACAGCTGGAGGACGGCGAGATCAAGGCCGACGATGTACAGTATGCTCATCCTACAGATAAGAAACAGGTAGGTATTGAGATCCACAGCGGTAAGAATCGTATTGTGCGTCGTATCTTCGAGAGTCTGGGCTATCGTGTACAGAAGCTCGACCGTGTGCAGTTTGCTGGTCTGACAAAGAAGAACCTGAAGCGCGGTGACTGGCGTTATCTGACAGAGGAAGAGGTTGATCGTCTGCGCATGGGCGCTTACGAGTAAAAATAGATTATATGAAACGTACAAAGATTATTGATGTGCTGAAAAGCACAGAATATGGCAAGGAAGTTTGCGTAAAGGGTTGGGTGCGCACGCACCGCAGCTCTAAAGCAGTTGACTTCATTGCCCTCAACGACGGTTCTACCATCAAGAATGTGCAGATTGTTGTTGATCCCACTAAGTTCGACGAGCAGGTATTGAAGGATATCACCACTGGTGCCTGCATTAGCGCCGAGGGTACATTGGTTGAGAGTCAGGGTGCCGGTCAGAGCAGCGAAATCCAGGCTACCAAGCTGGAGGTTTATGGTCTGTGCGGCAACGACTATCCTATGCAGAAGAAGGGCCAGAGTTTCGAGGTGATGCGTAAGAACGCTCACATGCGTTTGCGTACCAATACATTCGGAGCTGTGATGCGCATTCGCCACAACATGGCGATGGCTATCCACACCTACTTCCACGAGCATGGTTTCTTCTACTTCCACACCCCTCTGATCACTGCATCAGACTGTGAGGGAGCAGGTAACATGTTCCAGGTTACAACCAAGAACCTGTACGACCTGAAGAAGGACGAAAACGGCAAGATTATCTACGATGACGATTTCTTCGGCGAGCAGACTTCGCTGACCGTGAGCGGACAGCTGGAGGGTGAGTTGGGTGCCACCGCACTTGGCTCAATCTACACCTTCGGTCCTACCTTCCGTGCAGAGAACAGTAACACACCTCGCCACCTGGCTGAATTCTGGATGGTTGAGCCTGAGGTTGCTTTCCTGGATCAGGAAGAGTTGATGGACCTTGAAGAGGATTTCATCAAGTATTGTGTCCGTTGGGCACTTGACAACTGTAAGGACGATCTCGAGTTCCTCAATAAGATGATTGACAAGACCCTGATTGAGCGTCTGGAGGGTGTGCTGAAGGAGACCTTCATCCGTCTGCCTTACACCGAGGGTATCAACATTCTGCAGGAGGCTATTAAGAATGGTAAGAAGTTCGAGTTCCCATGCAACTGGGGCGACGATCTTGCTTCTGAACACGAGCGCTACCTCGTAGAGGAGCACTTCAAGAAGCCAGTCATCATGACCGACTACCCACGTGAGTTCAAATCGTTCTACATGAAGCAGAATCAGGATACTGCCGATGGCGGCTCTGTAGGTTATAAGGGTGCTGTGGCTCCTGGTCCTACCATGCAGGGTACTGACGTGTTGTTCCCGCAGATAGGTGAGATTATTGGTGGCTCAGTACGTGAAGAGAGCTATGACAAGTTGATGGGCGAGGTAGAACGCCGTAAGATGGATACAACCCATCTGTGGTGGTATCTGGATACACGTCGCTGGGGTACTTGCCCCCACGCAGGCTTCGGTCTGGGCTTCGAACGCCTGATACTGTTCGTAACAGGAATGCAGAACATCCGTGATGTAATCCCATTCCCAAGAACACCGAAATCAGCAGAGTTCTAAATATAAAAGCCCCGCCGATTGGCGGGGCTTTTATTTATTTCGCTAAACGGATGCCTTCTTCTTCAATCGTAATCAGGCGTCGCTTATAGAGATCGCCGATGGCTTTCTTGTAGGCTTTCTTCGATACCTGGAAGCGGTCGTAGATGAGCTCGGCGGGGGATTTGTCGCCGAGGTTACAGTAACCATCGTTCTCGTAGAGATAGCGCAATAGCACCTCGGCAAAGTCGAGGGTCTGTTGACGACCGCTTTGCTGAAGTACAATGTCGATCTTACCATCCTGACGCACATGGTCTACGTAGGCCTTGAGCCGCATGCCGCTATGCAGTGGCTGGAAAATCTGGTTATCGAAAATCAATCCCTGGAACTTATTGTTTACGATGACCTTGAAGCCCAAGTCGGTCTTCTGCCACACTAAGATATCCACCTCGGTACCATGCTGCAGTGAGGGCAGATCGGTAATGATAGGTGTGGTGAGGTATTTCTCAACCTTAGCCGTAGCCATGAGACGATAAGAGTCCTCGTCTACCTTGATATATACAATATGGCGCTGGCCTTGTTCCATGCGCTTTTTCTGTTCGCGGAAGGGACAGAAGATATCCTTCATCAGTCCCCAGTTCAGAAAGGCGCCAAACTGGTTGACCCATGCCACCTCCAGACTCACAAACTCGCCCACCTTGGCATATGGATGTTCGGTTGTAGCCACAGGACGCTCTTCCTGATCGAGGTAGATGAATACTTCAATCTCATCGCCGATGTGCATGTCCTTAGTCACATAACGCTGGGGAAGAAGTATCTCACCTTCTTCGCCACCATCTAGATAAAGACCGAAATCGACGGTCTTTACTATTCTGAGGGTGTTGTAATCTCCGAGTTTAAGCATGTTTCTTGGGGTATTATAGGAGTTTCTATTAGACCGTCGCGCAGATGGATAGTACGGTCTGTGATGGAGGCGAGCCCCTCGTCGTGGGTGACGATGACGAAGGTCTGGCCAAACTGGTTACGCAAATCGAAGAAGAGTTGATGGAGTTCCTCTTTATTCTTGGTGTCGAGTGAACCAGAAGGTTCATCGGCCAGAATCACTGCAGGATTGTTCACCAGGGCACGAGCCACTGCCACACGCTGTTTCTCACCACCAGAGAGCTCGTTGGGCTTATGTGACGCACGGTCGCTGAGTCCCATAAAAGCCAACAGGTCCTTGGCACGCTGACGTGCCTGTTTCTGAGATAGCCCAGCGATATAAGCTGGAATCATGATGTTTTCAATGGCAGAGAACTCAGGGAGAAGCTGATGGAACTGGAACACGAACCCCAAGTGCTGGTTACGGAAGTCGGCCAGTTTTTTTTGCGAGAGGTTGGTTATATCGATGTTGTCGATGAGAATGGATCCAGTGTCAGGGCGATCGAGGGTACCGATAATCTGCAGAAGGGTGGTTTTACCAGCACCGGAAGGACCTACGATGCTCACCACTTCGCCCTTATCGATATGGAGGTCGATGCCTTTCAGCACTTGCAACGCTCCGAAGCTCTTCGTAATATTCTTAATATCAATCATAATTCTTTATTTGTTATTTGCAATGCGTCGCGAATGAATCCAACGCAGGATAGCATCATAGATACTCTTCTCTTCATGGTGCTGAGCCTCAGTGAAACTCATTCGTTCATCCTTGGTATTTCCATACTGATCGGGGAAGATAATCATCAGGTTCTTACCTGAGAAATGCTTTTGAAGTTCATCAGGCAACCGTTCAAGCGCATTCTTATAGGAAATGGTGCCTTTACGTGCAGTGATGACTACAAAGAGGTGGTCGGGTGCAATGCCTGAAGCCAATTGGGGAAGCTCATTCCAATGGGCCATGGATGTGTACTCTGCCCTGACATTAGGATGGCGGTTATTGATATATTCTTTGATGAGTATGAGTGATTCATTACGCCCATGGAACTGGATGCGGCAGTCGAGTTGTCCAGCCAGTCGGCTCAGACGCTCCAACCATCGGTGGAATCCTGGTTCAAACTCTGCTCTAGATGGTACGGCAACCTGAATGCGACGCAGAGTGGACATCGGTTGAACGAAACGTGTGAGGATAATCTGACGGTTCAGACCATTATAAAGACTCTGTATGAAATCACCCCAGAAGCGGGGGCTGATATCAGTATGCACATGCATACCCATGATAATTTCGGAGCAGGCAAACTCACGGAAAGCATGCTTAATGCCGTTAGCGATGTTGGTGGCCAATCGCACCTGTGTCTGAACTTTTACCTCAGAAGCACTGGCCGTCTGTTGTAACTTCTCGAGCAGTCGCAGACCCTGTTCGCGTGCCTTGTTGCTATTCTGGTCGTCGTAAACTACGTTGAGAGCCACTAGTTCACGGTTCAATCGCTGATTTCGCATAAACATCGACAAATAGAGCAGATGCGGGGCTATCTCCGGATATTTTACACAGAGCAGTATCTTCTCATCGTCATCTTTTGGCATCTCGGCCTGTAAATGACTCTTCTCCTGAATGATAATCTGCTTGGATGCATGTTCGGTCATGATGGTACTGATGATGCATGTGCAGAGAATCATGATGACGACACCGTTAAGCATATCGTTGTTGACAAGATACTGTCCGGGGGCTACTTCGAGACGCATGCCAACCATCACCATAGCGATAGCGCCTGCTGCATGAGCAGATGTGAGACCGAACATCATGTTCCCATCGGCTTTTGTCAGACGGAAGATGAGGCTTGAGATGTAGGCAGCCACAGCCTTACCGAATGTACCGAAGAATACGATCAGAAATACCACCCACAGCACGTCGATGCCCGTAAAGAGCGTGCGCACATTGATAAGCATGCCTACACCGATCAGAAAATAGGGAATGAAGATGGCGTTACCGATAAATTCGATGCGGTTCATCAAAGGGGATACATGGGGAATATATCTGTTGAGTATCAAACCGGAGAAGAATGCTCCGAAGATGCCTTCGAGACCGATGAGCGAGGTCAGAGCGGCACTGAGGAACATGATGGCCATTACAAAGATGTACTGCATCACCGCATCACTATATCGGCGAAGGAAATAACGTGTGACCTTTGGGATGAGAATGATACTGCCTACACAGAAAGCCGCGAACTTGAGCACAAAGAGCATCCAGAACATGATGCCGCTGTCGCGACTGAACGAGCCAGAGAGAGCGGCCAGCATCACCAAAGCCATGAACAGCGAGATCATGGACGACCCTACGCTGAGGGCTACGCTAGAGTGGCGTTGCAGGCCATAGCGCCCGATGATGGGGTAGGCTATCAGAGTGTTTGAAGCCATGATACATCCCAACAGGAAAGATGCAGTACTAGAGTAACCCAGCATGGTGATGGCCATGATGTAGGTGAGAATCAGGGGTATGAGACATGTCAGTAGTCCAAAGAAGAAAAACCTGCGGGAGTGTTTCTTCACACCTTCCATATCCATCTCCAGTCCAGCCAGGAACATGATATAATACAGACCTACACGGCCGAAGAGTTCAAAAGAGTTGTCGCGCTCCAGAATGTTGAAGCCATATTGCCCGATAACCACACCTGCCAGCACCATACCGATGATGTGGGGAATGCGCAACTTACTCATCACGATAGGCGCAAAGAGGATAATCAGCAACACCACAAAGAAGATTAATGTGGGGTCGGTTATTGGCAGATATGCAGTTAATATTGTCATTCTGTGTGCAAAGGTACGAATTTTTTTGCCAGAATGACATGGATTACATGGATTTTTTGTAATTTTGCAGCCAAAATGTAAATCAATTAAAGAATAAGGCAAGATGAAAGTAGCAATTGTTGGTGCAAGCGGTGCGGTAGGACAAGAGTTCCTTCGCATTCTCGCTGAGCGTAATTTTCCGATGGATGAACTGGTGTTGTTTGGCTCTGAGCGTAGCGCAGGTAAGAAATACACCTTCAAGGGTAAGGAGATTGAGGTGAAGTTACTTCAGCATAACGATGACTTCAAGGATGTTGATATCGCCTTTACCAGTGCTGGTGCTGGTACGTCGAAGGAGTTTGCAGAGACCATCACCAAGTATGGTGCTGTGATGATTGACAACTCAAGTGCATTCCGTATGGAGGATGATGTTCCCTTGGTAGTGCCTGAGTGCAATGCTGAGGATGCACTGAATCGCCCCCGTGGCATCATTGCCAATCCTAACTGTACCACAATCATGATGGTTGTAGTTCTCCAGCCGCTGGAAAAGATCTCTCATATCAAGCGCATCCATGTTGCTTCTTATCAGAGTGCTTCGGGTGCTGGTGCGGCAGCCATGGCTGAGTTGCAGCAGCAGTATAAGGAGATGGTTGAAGAGGGCGAGGTGAAGACCGTCAAGAAGTTTGCCCATCAGCTGGCCTATAACGTTATTCCTCAGATTGACGTGTTCCAGCCCAATGGCTACACGAAGGAGGAAATGAAGATGTACAACGAGACTCGTAAAATCATGCATACCGATGCCAAGTGCTCGGCTATGTGTGTTCGCGTGTCGTCACTGCGCTCACATTCTGAGAGTGTATGGATTGAGACCGAGAAGCCCATCAGCGTCGAGGAGGCTCAGAAAGCAATTGCCGCTGCGCCTGGTTGTACCCTGAAGGATGATCCTACGACGTTGACATATCCCATGCCGCTCGAGACTGCTGGCAAGGATGATGTATATGTAGGTCGTATCCGTAAGGATATCAGTGATGAAAACGGACTTACCTTCTGGCTCTCTGGCGACCAGATTCGTAAGGGTGCAGCCCTGAATGCCGTACAGATTGCTGAATATCTTGTAAAAGTAGGTAATGTTAAGTAAACAACTTATAAACAAGGTAGCCTGTCTGGCTACCTTGTTTTTTCTTCTTGGCTGCGGCACAGGTGATGATGATGGTCGTCGTTTGGGCGATTTCATTGTTGGTACTTGGCAAAGGGGCTGGGGTGAAGGCGATGTGGTCATCGAAGGAAACACAGACCTGGAACCGGAAAACCTTGCCTATGACAAGTTTATGTTTCGTGCTGATGGTTCCTACAATGGTATGATGCGGAAGGGGACGTTCTCTTCGTGGAACCAGTTTGGCCATCTTGTTTATGAAGGTACTTATCAGTGCGACAATAACAATCTGAAACTGGAATATCTCGATGAGAACGGGACAGAACAGAAAGTCCTGGCCCAAGTCGTCACGTTTACGGATGATACTATATGGCTACGCTATGAGAATGGGGAGTATCACGTGACGGTGACCTTTGTCATTCGCAAAGGTTATTCCTCATCTTCCACCTCGTCTTTGTGATAAACTCTTTCGAAGGAAAACTCGCTATGGGCTGAGAAATAGCCTAAGCATCCCCCTGCAAAATTGTTAATGGGGTTAGTGCCCGTCTCGTCCATCTGCTCCATGGAGTATAGATAGTCGTATGCCCGTTGGTCGATGGCACGTACCACGATGTGCAGGACCTCTCCCTCGTGGAGCACGTCCTCGTCATTGCTGCCTTCTTGGAATAAACCGAACAACTGTTGCAGTTCCTTGTTGGGATTGGTGTCGTCTTTCAAGACCGACCAGCGATAACCTGTCTTATTACGGTAGATGTGTACGAAATACCAGTTGGCCTCGTTGGGAATATCTTGTAGGCGGATGTCGCCGAGGATGTAGTTCTCTGAAAGAATCTTCTTTCTGACAATACGGAAGCTGTTCATCACTGGCAGGCGTTGCATGGTTGATGAGGAGGTGAAGTGCTCGCCGCCTACACGTACATCTATATGATAAGTGATGCCAGGTTTGCCCGTGAGCGCTGAGGTGTAGTAACCGTTTTTGCTAAAGGGTATGCTCTCGTTGGTCCCGTCGTCGCCTGTAATGACTACTGTGGCGTCGTTGATGTTGCTCACGGTAGAGTTGTCATCCATGGCATTGGTTTGGCTGATGCGTACCGTGGTACCTGTATTGGTGACCGATGCCTCAACCACATAGCGCTTCTCTGCCTTGTGATAGTCAATGTCAATGTCCTTTTCGCAGGAGGTCAGACATAGGAGCATAAGAACATATTTCAGCCACTTCATATTTTCAGAATTTGATGTTAAACGATACACTTGGTACAATGCCGAAGAGCGAATATTGCACAGCTCTTGTACGGGCCCCGTTCTCACTGTCCTCGAAATTGATGAGATACGGATTGTAGTGGTTATAGAGATTGTAGATGCTGAAAGCCCACTCTTTTGTGTGATGTTTGTAGCGCTTGCTCCACATGGCACTCACGTCGAGGTGGTGATAGTCGGGGGCGCGATAGCCGTTACGCTCGGTGTAGTAGTAAATCCAGTTGTCCTCTATCTGGTATTTTCCGCTGGGAGCCGTGAATGCCTGCCCACTGTTGAATACCCATGAGGCGCTCATCGACCATCGTTTGTTAAGCCGATACAAGGCCACGATGTTTATGTCGTGACGGCGGTCGTTGCTGGCATCATACCATTTCCCGTTGTTTACTCCGTCGATCTGCGTCTTCGACCATGCGAGGGTGTAGCTGGCCCAGCCCGTCAGCCGACCACTGTTCTTGCGGGCACTCAGCTCGAAGCCGTAGCTCTTGCCCTGGCCAGGCAGCACCAGGCGTTCAATCTCTATCTCACTGCCAAACGACTTGCCGTCACGATAGTCGAGCACGTTGTCGATGTGGCGGTAGTAAGTCTCTAAAGAGAAGTCGTACATCTGCGAGGGCGTCATCATATAGAAACCCGCGCTCACCTGGTCGGCCACCTCGGGCTTCACGATGTTACTGCTCATGGTGTAGCGGTCGAAGGGGGTAGAGGTGCTCTGGTTCCTGATGGCGTGCAGGTTCTGCGATGTGCGTGCGTAGCCCAGTTTTACGCTTGTCAGCTCCGACGTCTTCAGGTTCATGCTCAGGCGAGGCTCCAGCGTGAGGTGGGTCTTCACGATTTCGTTCTTATCATAGTTGTAATACCAGTCGATGGTTCCATCGGGAGCGATGTCATAGTAGAGTGAGCCGCCCAGTGGAGAGAAAGCGTTGAGGCGTAAGCCTGCTGATATGTTTACCTTGGAGCCTATGGGGAAGGTCATGTTCACCCAGGCGGCATTCTCCCAGGCTCTGCGCTGCTCCTTCTCGTGGAGTGTCACTTGCTGCCACTCTGCCGACTTCACGTTCATCAATACTGACTGCAGTCCGGCGTCTATCACGTTCTTACCCAGAGCTAGATGGAAGTCCTGACGGAAGCCCGTCTGACGGATATGCCCTGAGAACCAGATATTCATGTCGAGGATGTCTATACCGTTGTCAGTACCATAGCCGCTATAATATAAGGTGGATTGAGCGTGTGAGTCGTCAGTGAAGTGGTGCAGCCACTTCAGACTGGCCGACAAGTTGCTCCAACGGATGTCGGCCATATCGTTAATAGCCGTGCGGTCGCGGCCTGTGAAGAAATTCAGGAAGAGCTGGTTGCGGCGGTTGATGATCCAGTCGGCCTTGGCATTTACGTCGTAGAAGTAGAGCGTGTTGTTACGGAAGTTGTCCGTCAACTTCAGGAACATGTCCATATACGATCTTCGGGCCGTGATAAGGAATGAGGCCTTGTCTTTTACGATGGGACCCTCGATGGTGGCTTTAGCTGCCAACAGCCCGATGCTCAATCCTCCATGGTACTCTTGCTTATGGCCTGTGCGGCTCGTTACGTCGAGCACAGCCGACGAGGCATCGCCATACTGAGCGGGCAGCATGCCCTTATATAAGGTGGCGGCAGCCAAGGCATCGTCGTTGAAGGCAGAGAAGAGTCCGCCCAAATGGCCCACGTTGTATACAGGCGCCAAGTCCAGGAGTATCAGGTTCTGAGCGGCCGTTCCGCCTCTCACCTGGAATCCGCTGGAGGCGTCGCTCTCTGCCTTTACACCAGGCAGCAGCTGGATGCTGCGCATAATGTCGCGATTGCCAAAAAGCTGAGGCGAGGCAGTGAGCTCCTTCAGCTTTAGCTGTTCGGCTCCTGTCTGTACCTGTCCGATACGCAGACTGGCAGAGTTAGAGGTTACCACCACCTCATCCAGACGCTCCGTTCGGATGGTGTCGCTCTCTGCCACAGGTATGGCCAACAGGGTCGCAAGCAGGGTGTTAAGTGCAAACATGGTTGCAAAGGTACGATATTTTTCCAATACAAGGATGCTGTGTCGTTGAGATTTTTGATAAAAAAACAAAAAACTCTGTATCTCTGTGTCTTAGTGTTTCATATTTTACTTATCTTTGCACCCAACATCATCTATAAAACAATAACGTATGAAGAAGATTCTTGTAGCCGTCATGGCGTTAGTGGCGCTTTGCGCTTGTAACAGTGGAGAGAAGAAAGACCTGTCTTATCGCGGCCTGTCGATGGGACTGCCTTTTCAGACATTTATCGACTCACTCGCGGCTCGTGGCTTTGCCATCGACTCTGCCAAGACCGATTCTGCCTTCCAGATGGTGGTGATGGGAAGCGATGCTGTGCGCTATCGCCTGGTGATTGCCCAGAAGGACGGACAGGTGGCTGCTCTGCAGGAGAACTGGAATCTCCACTCCAACGACAGCACGCGCAAGTTGTGGCAGCAGATGCGCGACGAGTTTGAAAAGGAGCTTGGCGCATGGCCTAACATGCCGAAGCATGGCGATGATCATAAGGTGGCTAAGTTTGAAGGCGAAGGCGGATTCATCACACTTACCCTCGAGAATACCTACAGACCCACCCTCGCCGTTCGCTACGACAGGAAATAATATCTAAGATTTCTTGACAAAGGGACTTTCAAAACTCGCGAATTAGTCAGCAGCCGGTCTGTTGACTGCAAATACGCGAGTTTTGAGGCGTTTTTGTAAGCTATTGAGAACGTGACTGTTACGAAAGCGGATAGTCTTTCGCCCTCGTAAAGACGTCATCTATCGGAACAAAACAACTTGTTTTGTACTCGAAGAGTCTATCTTTTCCATCTTTGGAAGCTATCTCCACAAAGGAAAAACAACTTGTTTTACCTGAAAAAACCTTGGGTTTGCCGTAAGGAAACCCTAAGTTTGTCGTAATATAACCCGTAGTTTCCTTACGACAAACCCGTTTTCGGTCGGTATGAACCTAAAAAGCGCCTACCGCTGCTCTAGATTGAGCAAGCCGGCAGGCGCTTTTTTATGCATGTTTTCTTTACAATTCGGTCAGGGTCTGTTGCCGCCTAGAATACAATCAGCGTGTAGAGATAGACGGTGGCGGCGGGGATGGCTAGAAGCGAGGAGTCGAAACGGTCGAGCATACCGCCATGGCCTGGAAGGATGTTGCCGCTGTCCTTGATGCCGAGAGTGCGCTTGAAGAGGCTCTCTATCAGGTCGCCCCATGTGCCGAAGACGACAACCGTGAGGCCGAGCCCCGCCCATTGGAAGGCTGAGAGCTGGAACTGATTGACGCCGTACTGTTCCGTGAGATGGCCTACAAGCAGGGCAATAGCCATCACGATGATGCCTCCGCCAATGCTGCCTTCCCATGACTTGCCTGGGGAGACACGGGGGAAGAGCTTATGACGCCCAAGGAGCGAACCGCAGAGGTAGGCTCCCGTGTCGTTGAGCCAAAGGAACACGAACACCGATAGGGGTAGAATGGGGTCGTAGGTTACGTAGCCCTGCGGCGTTAAGTGGAAGGCGAGGACGTTGAGCAACGAGAAGGGCAGGGCGATGTAGAGCTGGCTCATCATCGTGTAGGCCCAGTCGTGGATGGGGTCCTCGTGCTTCAGGTAGAGCTCGGCCACCAGCAGATAGATGAGCGTAACCAGATAGGGGATGAACACGGCTGAAGGGGTCAGGTCGCTGCTGTAGCCTGCTACGGCGAGGAAGAAGTATACACCTGCCACGGTAGAGATCATGCGGTTGGTGGTAATAGCCTCGCGCTGGTTCACCAAGCCGGTGAACTCCCAGATGGTGAGACCTGTAATCAAGGCAAACAGCAACACCATCGCCTCGGGGTGAAGGAAGCTGGCCACGATGACAGCCACAAACAGAATACCTGTCAAGGCTCTTACAAAAAAGTTGTTCATTGTCACTCCTCTACTTTATTTGTTTCTTCTTTGTTCTCAAGTTCTTTGGCTTCTGCCTCGAGTTCCTTGGCACGCTCTTCGGCCATGCGCTCTGCGTCAGCTTTCATCTGAGCCTCAAGAAGCTCGTCGGCACGACTGGTCCAGGGGCGCTTGCCGAATATCTTTTCTACATCCTCGGCAAAGATCACCTCACGGTCAATCAGCAACTGAGCCAGCTGGGCGTGGCCCTCTTTGTGCTCCGTCAGTATCTTCTTTGCGCGCTCATACTGCTCGTTGATCATCTTCAGTACCTCGTCGTCCATCACTTTCGCGGTGGTCTCTGAATATGGCTTCTGGAACTGATATTCTGCGTTGTTATAATAACATACATTGGGCAGCTTGTCGCTCATACCTGCATAGGCAACCATGCCATAAGCCTGCTTGGTGGTGCGCTCTAAGTCGTTCATGGCGCCTGTAGAGATATGACCCACGAACAACTCCTCGGCAGCACGACCTCCCAAGAGAGAACACATCTCGTCGAGCATGGCCTCCTTCGTCTGGAGCACACGCTCTTCGGGCAGATACCAGGCAGCACCAAGGGCCTGGCCACGTGGCACGATAGACACTTTGACCAATGGATTGGCAAACTCGGTGAACCAAGAGATCGTGGCATGACCTGCCTCATGGATGGCGATAGAATGCTTCTCGGACTGTGTCATCACCTTGGTCTTCTTTTCCAATCCACCGATGATACGGTCTACGGCATCGAGGAAATCCTGTTTGCTTACTGTCGGGCTATTATGTCGGGCGGCAATCAAGGCTGCCTCATTACATACGTTGGCAATATCGGCACCAGAGAAACCTGGTGTCTGGCGAGCCAGGAAGTCGATATCGACGCTGTCGTCGGTCTTAACGGGCTTGAGATGAACCTGAAAGACCTCCTTACGTTCATTCAAGTCGGGCAGGTCGACGTGTATCTGACGGTCGAAACGTCCTGCACGCAACAGGGCGGAGTCAAGCATGTCGGCACGGTTGGTGGCTGCAAGGATAATGATACCGCTGTTAGTTCCAAAGCCATCCATCTCGGTGAGCAGGGCGTTCAGCGTGTTCTCGCGCTCGTCATTACCACCCATAGCAGGGTTCTTTGAACGGGCACGCCCCACGGCATCAATCTCATCGATGAAGATGATACATGGACTTTTCTGCTTGGCCTGCTGGAACAGGTCGCGCACACGCGATGCACCAACACCCACAAACATCTCAACGAAGTCGGAACCACTCATCGAGAAGAATGGTACTCCAGCCTCACCAGCTACTGCCTTTGCAAGCAGAGTTTTACCTGTTCCTGGAGGGCCTACCAACAGAGCTCCCTTGGGTATCTTACCTCCCAGATCTGTATATTTCTGTGGGTTCTTCAGGAAGTCTACAATCTCCTGAATCTCCTGCTTAGCACCGGCCTGACCCGCAACGTCCTTAAATGTGATACCCAGGTCGCCTCCCTTCTCATACATCTTGGCTTTTGACTTGCCGACGCTGAAGACACCGCCTCCACCGCCGATACCGCCGCCGCCCATGCGGCGGAAGAAGAACATCCACAGGCCAATAAGTACCAGAAAGGGTAACAGATTATAGAAAATAGTGGTAAAGAACTCGTTCTCCCGTTTGTTCTCAAACGAGTAGCTTCCAGTAAAGGTCTTATCTTCCTTTGATTTCTCGATAAAGCCCTCAACCTGGTCAATAGAACCGAATTCTACCTCTACATAGGGGTCGGTACCAGTCTGCTGACTGCCCTGATGGAAAACGTCACGGATGTGTTCTGGTTTGACGTACATCTTGAGGATGCTCTGCGACTTGTTGACAATAATCTTCGAAGCATACCCCCGAGAGACCATTGACTTAAATTCACTATATGTGGCTGTCTTGCTTACACTGCTGTTGGTGGAACCGCCACTTGAGAAGTAGAGCAGTCCGAGGGCAAGGATGGCGATGAGGTAGATCCAACTCATGTTGAACCGGGGCATATTCATCTTCGGCCCATTGCCACTATTATTCAGTTGCTTATTATCCATAAGTTATTAATGTTTAATCCAAATCGGGTATTTGTGTTAAAGGGGCATCCTCCCAAAGATGCTCGAGGTCGTAATACTCACGAACATCAGGCAGGAAAATATGTACCAGCACGTCGCTATAGTCCATGGCCACCCATTGGGCATTCTCCTGACCTACCACATGGACAGGCTTCTCATGCAGGCGCTCACGAGCCATGTCGCTGACAGACTCAGTGATAGCATCAACCTGTGCAGGTGAGTTGCCTGTACAGATGATGAAATATTGGCAGATAGTGCCCTCAATTTTCGTCAGGTCGGCTATGACGATGTTACTACCTTTTTTTTCTTGAATTGCTTCTGTAATTGTTCGTACTAATTCCTTCATTAATATATAAATAGGTGAATAATGGTGCAAAGGTACAGTAAATCGGGTGAAATGCAAAATAAATTAGAGTTTATTTTGATTTGGGAAAAAAATAAAGAGGCTTCCTTCTTGGAAACCTCTTATTTTCTGTTGGGGTACCCGGACTCGAACCAGGAAAGGCAGGACCAGAATCTGCAGTGTTACCATTACACCATACCCCAATGGAAGGTTGCAATTTTGAATTGCGGGTGCAAAGGTACTGCTTTTTCTTGAATTACCAAAACTTTTTGGAGGAAAATTTATAAAAAAGATAAAAATCCCGCCAATTGGCGGGATTTCCTTATCTGTTATTCCTTGTTTTCGGCGTCGATAGCCTTGATTTTCTCACGAACCAGGTTCATATCGTCTTTTAGTTTCTGAACCTTACGATTCATTTCGTCGATAAGACTGTTGCCCTTCTTTGAACTGGCATTCAGGAAACCAAGATTATTCTCGTAGGTCTGAACCTCCTGCTTGATTGCCTCGTATTGGCGGAACAGGCGGGCACGCTCATTGTCAAGTGCATTCTCTCCGCGTTCTGCTACCTGTTTAAGGCTTTGCTTGAAGTTGTTCAGACGGCGCTTGGCCACACTGATGTTCAAGTCCTTATAAAGTTTATCAAGCACGGCATGATACTCTTCATAGATCTTATCCTTCTCTTTGAAAGGTACATGGCCGATGGCATTATATTCCTCAACGAGTTGCTGAACCTTGTCCTGAACATTCTCACCGGCCTCTTCTGCCACTGCCTTGAGTTTCTCGATGACATCACGTTTCTTGTCCAGGTTTGCATGCTCCTCACTGCGCTGTCCGGCACCTGCGGCATTACGGGCTTCAAAGAATTTGTTGCATGCTCCCAGGAACTCTTCCCATAGTTGGTCACCCAGCTTCTTAGGTACCATGCCGATGGTCTTCCATTCCTTTTGTAAGGCAATCATCTTGTCGCCTGTGGATTTCCAATCTGTTGAATCCTGAAGAGCCTTCGCTTTCTCAATAAGGGCACGCTTCTTGTCGGCGTTCTCTTTAAAGGTGTCTTTGAGTCCTTTGAAATATTCTGCCTTGCGCCCAAAGAAATCGTCACAGGCTGCACGGAAACGCTCGAAAATCTTCACGTTCATCTTCTGAGGGGCAAAACCGATGGTTTTCCATTCTGTCTGGATATCGATAATCTGTTTGGTATGCTTCTCCCAGTCGCCGCTTCCCTTATTCTCTTCAGCTGCAATGGCCTCAACCTTCTCGCAGAGCACAGTCTTACGTGCCAGATTGTCTTCTTCCTTGGCACGAATACCCTCGAAGTGCTGTTGATGGCGCTTGTTGATGACTGTTGACGCGGCCTTGAAGCGATTCCATATCTCTTCACGGAGTTCCTTGGCAACAGGACCGATCTCGCGATATTCCTGATGGAGCTTCTGGAGCTGATGGAAAGCACTGATGATGTCCTCTTCGTTAGCGAGATTCTCAGCAGCTTCGCAAAGACGCTCCTTCTGTTCCTTGTTCTTCTTGAAGTCATACTCACGAGCTTCGCTATTCAGACGGAGCATATCGTAGAACTGCTCAACATAGAGTTGGTAGTTGCGCCACAATTCATTGGCCTTCTCTGCTGGTACGTTTTTAATCTCGCGCCATTGCTGTTGCAGAGCCTTAAACTCCTGGTAGTTCTTGTTCGCATCCTCAGGGGTGGTGACCATTGCCTTAATCTTCTCAATGATGTCGAGCTTTTTGGTGAGGTTTTCTTGTTTTTCTGCCTCCTGCTCTTTGAAGAGTTTGGCACGGCGCTCCTTGATGATACCCATCTCCGCCTTGAATTTCTCTTCTTCCTCGTCGGGGGTGATCTGATACTTCTCAGGGTCTCCGCCTGCATCAAGGTAAGCCTTCAGCTGAGCTTCGCGCTCTGCAACATGGAGTTTATAGAACGCAGTCTTCAGGTTTTCCACTTCCTCCTTCTGAGGGGTTTCCTCGCCATGGGCAATATCCTGCACACGGCGCAGAACCTCAGCTTTGGTCTCATAGACCTTGCGGGGCTGTGCTTCAGCTTCATTTGTGACTTCAGGAGCTTCAGCTTCCTGGATAACTTCTTGTTTTACCTCCTGCTCGAGGATGTTGTCTTGAGAGTCCATCATTTAACTATTTTAGTTTATGATTTGAGAATAGTATGGTGCATTGCACCACTGCATTTGGGGTCAAAATTACATAAAATAATTAAAAAAGTAAAAAAGTAAGAAGGTAAAGCGGCTCCAATTTAAATTATTTAACATATTTCGCTGCTGTTTTACCTTTTTACCCTTTTACCTTTTTACTTTTTATACCAATCGTTTATGACGGAAAACCCACCATGCTATTCCTGAGATAGCGACAGAAACAACGATGGCAAAAATAAATCCCCATGGTTTGGCCTCCATGCCGTTGACAAGATTCATACCAAACATCGAGGTGACGAGTGTCGGAATCATCATTAGAATTGTAACAGAGGTGAGCGTACGCATCACTGTGTTCATATTATTGTTGATGATACTCTGATAGGTGTCCATTGTCGACTCAAGGATGTTGGAATAGATGCTGGTTGTCTCGCGAGCCTGTGTCATCTCAATGTTGACGTCTTCAATCAGGTCGGCGTCAAGTTCGTCGATCTGTAGTTTGAACTTCAGTTTCTGCAGAAGGTTCTCATTACCTCGGATAGAAGTCTGGAAGTATGTAAGTGAGTCTTGCAGTCGGCTCAGACCAATCAGACTCTCATTATTCACTTCTTTGTCGAGATTACGCTTGGCCTTGTCTACCAGCATAGATATCTGCTTCAGACGTTTCAGATACCAAACGGCACTGCTGAGGAACAGGCGGAATATCATGTCGACATGGTCGGTAAAGCCCACGTTGCGTCTCTGCTGGAACGATACAAAATCAATCATCATGTTGGTCTCATAGAAACAAACGGTGATAGTGACGTCGCGCTTATGAATAATACCGAGAGGTACTGTTGTGTATGGTGTCCTTGAGCGTATTTCCTTGACATAGGGAATACGTAAGATAATGAGCATCCAACCATCGTCGTACTCATAACGGGCACGCTCGTCGGTATCGCTGATATCCGACATGAAATAGTCAGGGATGTTGAACTTTTCTTCGAGTTCATGCTGGTCTTCTTCGGTGGGGCATGTCACCTGTATCCAGCAATTGGGCTGCCACTCTGGGAGCTGGGTCAGTCCGCCTTGGGTGTTCCAGAAAGTCTTCATTTTGCTAATCCTTTTTTCGTTTATGAAATGGTTTTAGCGGCAAAGGGATTAGCAGCCTTGCTCGCCATCCCCCGCCATTACGAATTGTAATTGTCCGCCGGGTAATCGTCCATAATTTTATTAATATTTTAATTATCGGGTGCAAAGATAATTAAAAATCGCGGACTTGCCAAGCAAATCCGCGATTTTTTGTTTTTTTTATTTCTCAGGAATATCTTCAAGGGTTTTCTTGAGAAGTTGCCAGAATGGAGCCACTGTCTCGATAAGGGCGCGCTCTGTTGTCGTGTGAGGCGACTTCATGGTTGGTCCAAGGCTTACCACATCGAGATGGGGGTACTTGCCAAGAATAATAGAACACTCCAGGCCTGCATGGTCTACCTGAATGATACCATCTTTATCAAATAAGTCTTTATACTCCTTGAGCAGCAGATGCAGAATCTCTGAGTCGGGGTTTGGATCCCAACCGCCATAGCTGCCTGCGGTCTCAACTTTCATACCTGCCATATTGAAGCAACTCTCGAGGGTTTTGACAATATAGTCTTTCATATCCTCACGGCTACTACGGGCCAGAATCTTCAGTGAAGCCTTACCATCGCCAATATTGATGATAGCCAGGTTGCTGGATGTCTCTACTACGTCGGGATAGCTTGGTATCATGCGAACCACGCCGTCGTGACATGCGTAGATGGCATCAATCAAATTGTCTTGAATCTCTACGGGAACCTCTGTTTTGGGAGTCTCCACATCTTCGCAGATAACCTCAATGCCGCTCTCAATGCCCTTAAACTCGTCTTGGAAGTCCTCAAGCCAATCGGCTGCCAGTTCTTTCAAGGCTGTAACGTTTTCTTTAGGAAGTGTCAGCACCGCTTCGGCCTTGAAAGGAATAGCGTTGCGCATGTTGCCGCCCTGCCATCCTGCCAGACGGGCCTCACATTCCTCAATGGCTTCACGAACCAGCCGAACGAGCAACTTGTTGGCATTACCACGTCCCTCGTGAATCTCAAGTCCGGAGTGTCCGCCACGAAGTCCTTTAATGGTGACCTTGACTGCTGCATCGTCAGCATCGGTCTCTACTTCTTTATAGTCAAGTGTGGCAGTAATGTCAATGCCGCCAGCAGAACCAATGACGAACTTACCCCATGTCTCAGAGTCGAGATTCATCAGAATATCGCCATTCAGTTCGCCTTCTGGCAGTGCGTTGGCACCAAACATCCCCGTCTCTTCGTCGGCTGTAATCAGTGCTTCGATGGGGCCGTGCTTCAAGGTCTTGTCTTCCATCACAGCCATGATAGCTGCAACACCCAAGCCATTGTCGGCTCCAAGAGTGGTCCCTTTTGCTTTCACCCACTCGCCGTCAATCCATGGCTGGATGGGATCGGTCTCGAAATTATGGGTCGACTCTGGCGTCTTCTGGGGTACCATATCCATATGGGCCTGCAGAATGACCCCCTTCTTGTTTTCCATGCCAGGAGAAGCGGGTTTGCGCATCACAATATTGTCGGCAGAATCTTTGAAAACCTCGACGCCTGCCTTCTTACCGAAATCGAGCAGGAACTGCTGTATTTTCTCCAAATGTCCACTAGGGCGTGGTACCTGGGTCAGTGCATAAAAGTTTTTCCAGATGCACGCTGGGTTCAGATTTTTAATTTCACTCATAGTTATATCGTTTTAGAGTTTATACGCTTTGTAAAAGAGAGTGCTGCCCAAGCCCATACGCCAAGTGCTACGACAAGTAGAGTCTGAACAGTATGTACAATCAGTACGAAATAGAGGGCGTGCTCATCAATCACGCCATAGAGAATAAGCATCGTTTTTACAGCGAAATGCCAAGGGCCTGCGCCATTAGGCGTAGGTACGATAACTGCGATAGAGCCTACGACGAATGTCACCATTGCACATCCTAGTCCAAGATGTTCTGTAAAGTCGAAACAGAAGAACGTGAGATAGTAGTGCAGGAAATAGCTTACCCAGATACCAAGGGTGAAGAAAATGAAGAGGGGCTGGTTCTTGACTCCCTTCAATGAAATGATACCCTGCCAGATGCTCCCGATAGTGGCTTTCACCTTACTATATATATTGAGGCTCTGGAAAAGCACATGTACTAGAATAAGGATGGCAATCACACAGACTGCGGTCACAAGATAACCTGTGGCTGAGAACTTGTTGAAGATGGTATCAAGACTTGTGCCGGTCTTGTCGAAGAACGTACCGAAGACGCTCAGTTCGAATAACAGGGTGAGGCCCGTAATGCCACCTACGACTAGAGTGTCGATGGCTCGCTCTGTAACA
Organism: Prevotella sp. FD3004; assembly: GCF_000746155.1. Lineage (NCBI taxonomy): Bacteria > Pseudomonadati > Bacteroidota > Bacteroidia > Bacteroidales > Prevotellaceae > Prevotella > Prevotella sp. FD3004. The sequence continues at coordinate 20,362 of NZ_JQKR01000011.1, forward strand.
ACAGTGCCTAATGCCTTGGAAAATGATATGCCATCATAGCGTTTTAGAACGCCACAACGTGTGAACTCACCGATGCGGGGAATCATGAGGCTGACGGCATAAGACAGAAAGACGGCATACAGACTTGTAGATGTGCGCGGATGTTCATCTATAGGTTCCAGCGTCTGTTTCCATCGCCAGCCACGGAACATCTGTGCAAGAATACCGAAGGGAAATGACAATAGCATCCATGTCCAGTTCATCTCATTGGTCAGTACATGACTGATACGTCCGAAGTCTTCCCCCCGATACATCCAATACAAAATCGCTCCACCTAACAGAATAGGAAAGATGATTTTTGCAGCGTTGGTCATGATATTTTTCATTTCCATGGGGACAAAGGTACTACAAATCGATTGAAATACCAAATTTTATTTGGATATTTCTGAGATGCAATATACTTTCGAGCGAAGCTCAAAGTACTGAAATAAATTGATACGGGTCAATGAATCAACTGTTTTTCACCCTTTTATGTGTTTTTTCTTGTCTGTGTACGCAAACAGAAGTACCTTTGCAGCATCAAAAAGAACACAGGATAACCTAATTGAAAGATTAGAATAAGAATATGGTAGTATTATTTATGATAACATTTATCGTTGCAGTATGTGCTGCTGAGGCAATGAAAGCTGATAACGGCATGGATCTGAAAACGAAGTAGAAACTGAAAAATGAGAGAAGAAAGCATAGAAGAAGCAGGCAGGATGTGAATCTTGCCTGTTTTTCCTGTTTTTGTTTTGCATTTTACGTAAAAAATACTATCTTTGCACTCATGAAACAAGTTAGACCCAAGAAGAATCTCGGTCAGCACTTTCTGACCGATCTGAATATCGCCAAGCAGATAGCCGACACGGTAGATGCATGTCCTGAAATCCCTGTTTTGGAGGTGGGCCCGGGCATGGGAGTGATGACCCAGTATCTTGTAGAGAAACCAAGACCCTTTAAGGTCGTAGAAATAGACCGTGAGTCGGTGGCATATTTACAGGAACACTTTCCACGCCTACATAATAATATAATAGGTGGCGATTTCCTGCGTATGGATCTTCAGGAAATCTTCGATGGTCAGCAGTTTGTGTTGACGGGTAATTATCCCTATGACATTTCTTCGCAGATATTTTTTAAGATGCTTGATAATAAGGATCTGATACCTTGTTGCACGGGTATGATACAACGCGAGGTGGCCCTGCGCATGGCTTCACAGCCTGGCAATAAGCAGTATGGTATATTGTCTGTATTGATTCAGGCTTGGTATCATGTAGAATATCTCTTTACTGTTGAACCAGGTGTGTTCAATCCGCCCCCTAAGGTGAAGAGTGCGGTGATTCGGATGACGCGTAACGATGTGACCGATCTTGGCTGTGATGAACAGCTCTTCCGTCGTGTTGTTAAAACGGTGTTTAACCAGCGCCGTAAGATGTTGCGCGTGTCGCTGCGTCAAATCTTCAATGGTGATCATCCTGCGTCTCAAGCCTTCTTAGAGGATTCAATGATGACGCGCCGACCCGAACAGTTGTCTATTGCTGAGTTTGTGGAATTGACAAACAAGGTTGAAAAAGAGCTGTTTACGAACACAAAACAGGTGTGTTCGCACACAATTGGTTGATTTATATCAAAAGAAAGCCACTTTTTTGAGGAAAGTGGGGCATAATCCATTGCGGATTACAAAAATCGTCGTACCTTTGCATCGTCAAAAGGAAACAATTGACAATCTTCAATAGAAGTGATGATAATACAGAGGTATTAGTTTAAGGTAAATATAGATTGATTTAGGTTTTAGTTAGAGTTAATAGTTAGTTAGAATTTTGGTTTTAGGTTTATTAAATTTGATTTGAGATAGGTATTTTCTAAGGTGTTAGAAAGATTTGTTAGTAAGGATAACAGACGCAGTGGTGACACTCCGTTTCTTCTCAAGAAAAAAGGTTTTTAGTTATTCATAGATTGTTGGCGCCGCCCTCGAGTCGTTGATGACCCTTGAGCGGCTTTTTTTTTGTGTCTATTTCTTTCTGAGGGGTTTCCCCACAACTTTCTTCGTCACAGTTTTTTTCTCGATTTTGGATTTGGGTAGGTCTTTTGTAACTGTAGCCTTTAGAATACGGATATCCTCTATGGGACGGTCATTCTTATCGGTTTCAACTTGTTGGATCTTCTCTACAACATCCATGCCCTCAATAACTTCGCCGAAAACGGTATATTGGCCGTCAAGATGAGGTGTGCCGCCTATTGTTTTATAAGTATCAATCATCTCGGGTGTGAGTTTCACTTGCCCCTGAGTGGTTGAGTCCAGTTTCTCCTGTAATTTGTCAATCCGTTTATCATCAAAGATTTTTCCCCATACGATATAGAATTGACAGGCCGAACTCCGACGTTCTGGATTTACATTGTCGCCTTCTCTGGCCATAGCCACCACACCACGACGGTGGAAAATCTGTGGCAGACGGAATTCCGCTTCTGTGGTATAGTCAAAATCGCCAGTGCCAAGTAGCTCACCGGGTTTTGCGTGTTTACTGTTTGTGTCGCCACTCTGAATCATAAAGTCCTTGATGACGCGGTGGAAAAGTAGGGAGTCATAAATTCCCAGTTTCGTTATTTTCAGGAAGTTGTCACGCGTTAGAGGAGTCTCGTCATAGAGCGCGATACGGATATTACCAGCGGTGGTCTCGAAAAGGACCTCTGTATTTTTTGTTTGAGCTGTTACAACAGATAGAGAACACTGAATAGTGATTAGTAATAGGATAAATTTCTTCATCTTTCTTCTTCTTTTTTTAGTTTTAACTTCTCGGCCCAACCGCCTTTAAAAAGCCTTGCCAGGAAAATACTACCACGGAAAGTCAGTTCGATGGCCATAGCTGTCCAAACGCCTTTCAGACCATACTTCGGGGCAAGTGTAGCTGCAAGTGTGAGTCGAACCGCCCACATGGATGAAAGGCTCATGATAGCTGGGATGATCGTGTCTCCAGCCCCAATAAACACACCATTAGCTACGATAGCTGCAGCAAACATCGGTTCTGCCCATGCTTCAATCCTTAATACCTCTGTACCCAGACTGATCACCTCTTCAACAGGCGACATGATACCCATCAGTTCTGGAGCGAATATCCACATCAAGACACCCATCACCGTCATCACCGTAATACCCAGTCCTACGGACAGATAGGCGAATGAACGAGTGAGAATTCTCTGACCTGCGCCGATACCTTGTCCTACAAGGGTTGTTGCTGCCTCGGCAATACCGTAGCCAGGCATGTAGCAGAGGCTCTCTACTGTGATGGCCAGCGAATGGGCCGCAATGGATATCGTTCCCAATGGAGCCACGATTAAGGTACTTACTATCTGAGCAGAACCCATTAGTAGATGCTGTAATCCCATTGGAGCACCAATCTTAAAGGCCGTTTTGATGGTCTCTTCTCTGGGCTTAAATGACCCTGGATGCCCAACTAATGCGAGCATTTTCGACTTTACCAGCAGGAAGTACATCATCAGGCAGGCTGTGACAAACATTGCCATGCCTGTTCCTATCGCAGCACCTACAACTCCCATGTTGAGCACATAAATAAACAGGTAGTTGAAGATGACATCCATCACACACATACCGATGTTCAGCATTGAGGGTATTTTCATGTTGCCCGAGCATTTCAGCATCGAGCCTGCCAGACCTTCCATCTGGAAGAAGATGCCACAGACACCGAAGATGGCGAAATAGAGCGACGCATCACGGGCTATCTCCTCTGTTCCACCCAGCCAATATGGCAGATAAGGCGCAATGACAAGAGAGGTTGTGGAGATAATCAGAGCCCAAAGGAAACAGCACACCAACGACTGACGGAGCACTTTGCGTGCGGCTTCAAAATCGTTGGCGCCAATGAAATGGGCTACTTGTACGGAGAATCCCAACGAGGCTGCGTGGGCTAGTCCCCCCAAGAGCCAGCCGGTCGATTCCACTAGTCCGATGGCTGCAGAAGCTTTGGCACCCAGGTGTCCCACCATCGAGGCGTCGATGAAAAACATCACTGTCGCAGAAATCTGCGCCAGAATAGAGGGAATACTCAGGCTGACGATGAGCCAGAGCTTCTCCCTCTGTGTCATCGTACGGCCCTCGCGGATATAGGATAGCAGCAGTTCGCTATTCTTTACTTTCTTCATTCTTTAGTTTATATCTTACTCATAGCTGAACGCCATATAAGAATGAGGTTTCAGCGAAACGGCAAACTTAGTGGCTCTCTTTTTGTTCCAGCCCACCCAGTAGTCCTCTTGTTTGCCTTGGATGGAAGTGCCGTCTTCGAGATTCGCCAGACGTTTGAACCGCTCTGGTTCGCACGCCAGCTTGATGTCTATGGGGTCATCGTTGAAGTTCTCAACAATCAACGTGTGATTGTCGTATAGGAAAAGACTTACCTTGGCAGGCCCTTCAAGATAGAAATCCAAGTCCTGACTCATTGTGCGACGGATCTCTGTCAGCGCTGCGGCTGGGTAGTCGTAGAGGTTACCCATATCGTCAGGGATTGTGAGCACGTAGAGATAGCCGTCGGTATACTTGGCTTTGTGAAGAATGGGGAAGCCAGAGACGCCGCCTGTCAATGGACGTCCGGCGCTGACCACCTCCCAACTGTCATTCGTCTGATATCGCACTTGTGGAATCAGAATGTCGCGTGAGCTTTTGCCATATCTGCCAAAGTCGCTGACGAGCGCCTTTAGGTCAGAGCAGCGCAGTTCGCACACTTCCGCGATCTTCTCTGGGATAGCCTTCAACAGGCCACTGGTGATGATGACGTCTCTGCCGCTTGTCAGCTGGCCTTTTATCTTTTCCATGATGTCTGGGTCGCCTGCAGCCTGCTCTGTCAGCAGAATGATCTTCTGATCGTTGGCAAAAGTTGGATACATGTTCATAGGTAGACCAATCATACCCAGATAGTTCTGCAGGAAGTCCTCGCCCAATGCATGGAAGGGCTTATATGACTTGATGCCTATGGGATTGCCCAGTTTTCCCACCAGATTGTCGGCCTTGCGCAGGGTGATGTCGGCAATACGGGCCATCGTGGTGGGAGTTATCGTTTTGTTGCCTTTCTTGAAGGGGGCTCTCATCTCGTCGTAGTCCCAGCTGGTGCCTGTACCCTGCCATGAGGCACGGAAACTGTCGTTTAGGGGGACGTCGAGCAACTGATTGTAGGCAAAGAGCATCACGTCGCGCGCCTTAGCAATAGCCGTAAGATGGAGTTGCTCTGCATAACGGTCCATACTCATCTGAATGCCGCCAGCGTCAACCCATCCTCCTCCGTTGTACCCTGGACGTAGGTTCTCGAAATAACGTATAATGTTGTAGCTCAGATAGTTCTGAAGGTGCTGGGCGCTTGCAGGGTCGCGCGTCTCAGTACCCGTCCAGATGCCGTCAAAGAGTCTTGGCCCGTCTTCAAGATTGAAGCCGAGTCCTTGAAAATGGTCGTACCAGTTAGGATACTTGATGATGACCTTCACCTTAGGATTCACAGCCTTGGCGGGCCCGAGGACCAGGTTTCTGGCTGCATCGTTCATTAGCTGCAGACGATACTCCGTCCAGGTCTTCTTACCTTTCGCAGCCACTTCAACAGGACTCTTGCAACTGGTGAAGAAGAAGTCGTCGAGCAGAAACTCATCGAAATGGCGGGCTGTGGTTTCCGCTATCTTCTGCACCATCTTGCGATGCTCAGGGTCCGAGTAGCAGAAAGTCTCGAAGTCATTACTCTCGTTAATGGTATAAGTGATGCCGCCAGCCACCTCTATTCCCTGTTTCAGGAAGAACTGCTTGGCTTTCTCTATGGTCGCATCGTCGACAAGCAACAGGTCACGATGCGTCTCCAAGAATATCTTGTCTACATCCAACTGGTTGGAGATGGTGGCCCATGAGGTTTCGAGCCACTGGGTATCTTTCATTTTCTGTACCTCGTTGGCACGTACGTAGACTGAGACCTTGAAATGGTTGTGTTTGGCTGATGTGGATAATGTTGCCAGCAGGCATATTGCCATGCAGAGCGTATTCCTGAGTAATGAATACTTTGTCATATCAATGTTTATTTTGGTTGGTAACTAATCAGATGCGATGTTGATCCTACGCTTCGCCTTTAGGCAGGTCGAAAGGAGCAATAGGATTGGGATCCTGACTGGGGATTCGGATGGCGCCGAACTCTTTCTCGTAGCGCATGATATTCTCCTGAAGTGCGGCCAGCAAGCGCTTTGCGTGCTCTGGAGCCAGTATCACGCGGCTCTTCACTTGAGCCTTAGGCAGACCGGGCAGCACACGTGCAAAGTCTATGATGAAATCGCTGCTCGAGTGCGTGATGATGGCGAAATTAGCATACTCTCCCTGCGCCACTTCCTGTGGCAACTCTAATTGCAGACCCTGCTGCTCGTTATTCTTTTCGTTCATATCGTTTTTATATTATTCAGATTGCAAATTTACAAAAGATTTCCCAAATATCATGCTGGCTTAGCTGAAAATATACATTATTTAATATATATGACGACTGTTATCTGTAAAGTGGCTTACGATGACTTTACTCCGAGTAAAAGCAAACTTTACTCCGAGTAAAATGGCAGTTTACTCCGAGTAAACCTATAGAATGGGCGTAGAGCTCTTTGACAGCGGATTCGACATACACTAATCCAACTACATTCTTGGAAAATTGGGGCAGTGGTGTAGGTTGTATGTTTGATGTTTGGTGGTGTAAATGTGGTGCACTTTGTTATACAAGAATCCGCAAGCGACTGAATTTCAGCTTCTTGCGGATTCTTAAAGTGATCCGTTTGGGGCTCGAACCCAAGACCCCAACATTAAAAGTGTTGTGCTCTACCAACTGAGCTAACGGATCAACCTTGATTTTTGCAATCTTTCGAAAGCGGCTGCAAAGGTATGCATATTTTTCGAATCTGCCAAATTTATTGGGAGAATTTTTGCTTTTTTTTGCCAATTTAGTCGGGCGGAGTGCCTTGTTCCACCTCTTCTGCCTCGCCTTCCTTCGTTACGTAACGTTGATAATATGCAATAAGCAGTGTGGTGAGCGGCAAGGCGATAATCAGGCCGATAAAGCCGAGCAACGCACCCCAGACAGAGAGCGAAAGCAGCAGGATGGCGGGGTTCAGTCCCATAGCCTTACCCATTATCTTCGGCGTCACTATCATGTCACAAATCAGCTGTACTACGATAAATACCAATAGGGCCATCGCTAGGATAATCCAGAAATTCTGTCCTGTGTCGGCCGATTTCAGTAACGCTAGCAATACCGTGGGTATCAGGGCGAAAGTATGCAGATAGGGCACGAGGTCCATAATTCCGATCATGATGCCGAGGCCGATAGCCATCGGAAAGTCGATAATGGTGAAGCCAATGCAGAAAAGTACACCCATGATAAGGGCGACAAGCCCCTGTCCACGCACGTAGTTGTTCAGCTCACGCTCTACGTCGAGCATCAGTTCTTGCCAGAACGGACGTGCCTTCTTGGGGAAGATGCGTATCCAGTTGTTTGTCAGATACTCGTAGTCGAGCAGGATGAAGAACATATATAATAAGGTGATGAACGAAGCCACTACGCTCACAATGACGCTGTAGGTCTGCCCGAGAACATTGAAGATTCCTGGCATAATCTGCTTGATGCTATCGGTAAAGGTGTCGCTGCGGAAGAATTTCTCTATCTCTCCCTGATTGTCGACCCACCATTGGCTGATGGCAGCTGGTATCGAGGTGATATGTGCAGACTTGTGGATATAGTCGCTTACCAACTGTCCTAGTTTCTCGAACTGTTCAATCATTGGAGGGATAATCAGATAGATGATGCCACTCACAACGGCTATTACGACGATAAGCGTCACGATGATGCTCAATGCACGAGGCAGACGCATGTGGCGCTCCACGAATTTCACAATAGGGTAGAGCAGATAGGCGAAGAACCATGCGATAGCAAATGGTAACAGCACGCTGCTCAGATAGTTGATAAGCAGCAGGATGGCCACAACGAGCAGACCTCCTCCTACCCAACGTACCAGACGGTCAAGAGTGATTGTCTTTTCTTTCATTTTCTTCTTTTATGGCTTTTTGGTAACATTCACGGCACAGAGGCTCGTACTCGGTAGTCTCGCCAAGCAGTACTCGTTGCTCTGAGTCAACCTTGCGATGACTTACATAGGCCAGATTGCCACAACGTACACAGATGGCATGCACCTTTGTCACATCGTCGGCAATGGCGCAGAGAGCAGGCATTGGGCCGAACGGAACGCCTTTGAAGTCCATGTCGAGTCCTGCCACGATAACGCGTACTCCGCGGTTGGCCAACTCATTACACACTTCTACAATGCCCATATCGAAAAATTGGGCCTCGTCGATACCTACCACGTCAATGTCGCTTGTGAGCAGCAATATACTTGCCGACGAGTCGATGGGCGTAGAGAGTATGTGGTTCTGGTCGTGGCTCACCACGTCTTCCTCGGAGTATCTCACGTCGATGGCGGGTTTGAATATCTCCACTTTCTGCTTGGCAAACTGCGCACGCCGTAACCTACGGATCAGTTCTTCCGTCTTGCCCGAGAACATCGAGCCGCACACCACTTCAATTCTTCCAGGACGGTGCGCCTCTCCTGTTAAGTTGTCTGTCATAATGGTGCAAAGGTACGAATAAGCGCATAAAATACCAAATTAATTTGAGTATTTTTGAGCGAAAGTACCTTCGAGCGTGGCTCAAAATAACAAAATACCTTTTAAAAATTGCAAAGATTTTACCTGTTTTTTTGTCAATTCTGAGATTTTACCTTAAATTTGTCCCCTGTTATGGGTATATTGTACATAGTACCGACCCCAGTAGGCAATATGGAGGACATGACATTCCGTGCCGTCCGTATTCTGAAAGAGGCAGACCTCGTGCTGGCGGAGGACACCCGTACTTCGGGTATCCTGCTTAAGCATTATGACATTCGCAACCAGTTGATGTCGCATCATAAATTCAATGAACATGGTACCAGCGCTGGAGTCGTCAGCCGATTGTTGGCGGGCGAGAATGTGGCATTGATTAGTGATGCGGGAACTCCTGGCATCAGCGACCCGGGCTTCTTCCTTGTTCGTGAGGCTGTCAGGGCTGGTGTCGAGGTTCAGTGTCTGCCTGGAGCTACGGCCTTTGTTCCTGCTCTGGTGTCGAGCGGACTGCCTTGCGACCGTTTTGCCTTCGAAGGTTTTCTTCCTCAGAAAAAGGGGCGCCAGACTAAGATCGAGTCGCTGAAGGAAGAACAGCGCACCATGATTTTCTACGAGTCGCCCTATCGTCTGTTGAAGACCCTCCAACAATTTGCTGAGGCCTATGGTGGTGACCGTCAGGTCAGCGTATGTCGCGAGATATCCAAGATTCACGAAGAGAGTGTACGTGGATCGCTCGATGAGGTGATAGCCCATTTCAAGGAAAAAGAACCCAAGGGAGAGATTGTGATAGTTCTGGCAGGAGCCAGCAGTTAATGATAGAATAACATATTAATTTTATAAGTTATGAAAAAACTATTTATCTTAACCATGTGCGTTTTTGCACTGGCTAGCTGTAATGAAGGCGTGAAGAAAGCCGAGCAGGCTGCCCAGCAGCAGCGTGACTCGCTGAATCAGATTATTGCCCAGAAGGACAATGAGATCAACGACATGATGACTACGCTGAGCGACATCGAGGAAGGCTTCCGCGAGATTACCGAGGCGCAGAATCGTGTTACGCTTGCCAAGCAAGGCGAGGGTACCAATACCACTCAGCGCATTAAGGAGAACTTCCAGTTCATCCAGAGTGTAATGAAGCAGAACAAGGAGCTTATCAATAAACTGAAACAGCAGGTTCGTGAGAGTAGTGTGAAGGGTGGTCAGCTGAAAAAGATCATCGATAACCTTACTGAACAGATGGAGAAGAAAGACCAGCAGTTGCAGGCTCTTCGTGAGGAACTCGACAGGAAGGACATCCATATCGCAGAGCTCGATGAGCAGGTGGCCGACCTGAATACTAATGTCAGCAACCTTACGGCTGAAAATACTGAGAAGTCGCAGACTATCTCTACTCAGGACAAGCAACTTAACACCGCTTGGTTCGTATTCGGCACAAGCAAGGAACTCAAGGAACACAACGTGCTCGTAAAGGGTAAGGTGCTTCAGGGCGACTTCGACAAGAGCTACTTCACAAAGATTGATATCCGCATCGATAAGGAAATCAAACTCTATAGCAAGTCTGCCGCTATTCTGACGGCTCACCCTGCAAGTTCTTACACGCTGGAGCGTGATGCCAACAAGCAGTATGTCCTTCGCATTACCAACCCGCAGACTTTCTGGTCAACTAGTAAGTATCTCGTAGTTCAGGTAAAGTAAGTTCAGACTTGTTAACAATATGATAAAGAAGGGAACTCAAGGAAGAGTTTCCTTCTTTTTTTTTCTTTTTGTGTCATAATGTCGTCGGAAACAGATTTTTGCTTACACTTTGTAATATCGGGCAAAATGACGCAAAATGATTGATTTAAGTCAATTGATAGGTTTTAAAGTTAAAAAAATGCAGTAAAAATGTGATTTTTATATAAAATTATTCGTTTTTGGCGAATTTATGCATTAAATTTGCACCCTGAACTTGAAAAAGTTAAAAAACGTATGATGCTTCCATCGTGGAGCTAATAGTTTAGTTACTTATTATACATATTTAAATATTAATTAATCAAAAGAGAGAGAATTTATGGAAAAAAGACTAACGTTGTTTTTTGTCAGCCTCTTCCTGTTCGTAGGTAGCGCGCTGGCTCAGACGAAAGTTTCCGGTACTGTGCTTTCTCAGGAAGACGGTCAGCCCATCATCGGTGCTGCTGTTAAGGTAGACGGTACAAGTACAGGTATGTTGACTGACGTGAATGGTCGCTTCAACCTGACTCTTCCCGAGGGTTCGAAGACTCTGACCATTTCTTACTTGGGTTACGAGCCCAAGACCGTAACAGCCAAGAACGGTATGCGTGTGTTCCTGAAGAGCGACGCTGCCGCCCTCGACGAGGTTATTGTTGTGGCTTATGGTACTCAGAAGAAGTCAGCCTTCACCGGTTCTGCCGCTCAGGTAGACTCTAAGGCCATCGAGGCTCACGTTTCTTCTAACGTAGCCAATGCTTTGGCTGGTGCTGCTCCTGGTGTGCAGATCGTAAGTGATAATGGTGACCCTACCAACAGCTCTCCAAAGATTCGCGTTCGTGGTGTCGGTTCTATGTCAGCCGGTAACAACCCGCTGATTGTGCTCGATGGTATGCCTTTCGATGGTGCCCTGAACTCAATCAACCCGAACGACGTGGAGTCGATGACCGTACTGAAGGATGCTTCTGCCAGCGCCATCTATGGTGCTCGTGGTGCCAACGGTGTTGTGCTCATCACCACCAAGAAGGGTCGTAACCAAGAGGCTGAGATTAAGTTTGACGCCAAGTGGGGTTCTAATAGCCGTTTGATTCCGCAGTATGACGTGATTGATGATCCCGGTCAGTACTATGAGACTTACTTCAAGCAGCTCTACAACTCACAGATTTATAATGGTAAGACCGCTGCTGAAGCTTATGCTTTTGCCAACAAGAACCTGTACGATGAAAAGAATGGTGGTCTGGGTTACCAGATTTTCACTGTTCCCGAGGGTGAGAATCTGATTGGTACTAATCTGCGCCTGAACCCCAATGCTAAGTTGGGTTACAGCGATGGTCAGTACTATTACACTCCCGACAACTGGTACGACGAGGCTTTCCACAATTCATTCCGTCAGGAATATAATGTCAGCTTCAGCGGTGTTACCGATAAGCTGAACTACTATGCAAGTGCTGGTTACCTGAAAGATGGTGGTATCGTCAACAACTCTGATATGCAGCGTTATACTGCTCGCTTGAATGTGGATTATCAGGTGAAGAAGTGGTTGAAGGTCGGTACTAACATGAACTTCTCACACCGTAATGCTGATCAGCCTTCATATTCTACTTCTTCATGGGGTTCATCAGGTAATATCTTCTATATCTGTAACATGATTGCTCCCATCTATCCGCTCTATGTGCGTGACGCTCAGGGTAATATCATGACAGAGGCAGGCCGTACGGTCTACGATTCTAACAATACGAACTTCAAGCGTGCAAACTTCGTTGGTAATGCCGTTCGCGACAATGAGGTTAACCGTACTAAGACTTTCTACGACAACTTCGACGGAAAGTTCTCTGCTGTTGTTACTCCTATCGAAGGTCTGACACTGAGTGCTAACCTCGCTGTTTCTGCACGTAACTCTCGTGAGAACGATCTGAGTTCTACTTTTGGTAGTGCATCTGCTCAGGATGGTGCTGCTTACGTTTATCATTTCCGTTTCTTCAACGTAACCAACCAGTATCTGGCTAACTACCGTACTGACTTCGCCAACAATACCCATCATCTGGATGTGCTGGCTGGTTATGAGCAGTATAAGCATCAGTATCAGTATCTCTATGCTAGCAACGACCGCTTGTTCAATCCATATATCGGTGAAGTTGGTAACGCTGCTGGTTCTGAGAACAAGAAGATGGACTCTTTCACTCAGAAATATATGACCGAGGGTTACCTTGGCCGTGTACAGTACGACTATCTCGAGAAGTATTTCGTAAGCGCTTCTTATCGTCGTGATGCTTCAAGCCGTTTCGCTCCTGGTCATCGCTGGGGTAACTTCTACAGCCTCGGTCTCGCTTGGGAAATGTCTAAAGAGAAGTTCCTGAAGGATGTGAAGTGGATTGATATGTTGAAACTGAAGGCCAGTTATGGTGAGCAGGGTAACGACGCCATCGGTACACTCGCTGGTGATGCTCGTACCTCTTCAACTGTAGGTTGGTTTACACCGTATGCTGACCAGTATGAGGCCTCTTATTCTGATGGCTACTCACTCGTTCTGAAATATAAGGGTAATGATGAGTTGACTTGGGAAAAGTCAAAGGCTTACAACATCGGTGTTGACTTCTCACTGTTCAAGGGTCGCCTGACTGGTACTCTCGAGTACTTCAACCGTAAGACCTCTGACCTGCTGTACTACAAACCCGTGCCCCTGTCAGCTGGTAACCCCACAGGTGAGTATCCTACCAACGTTGGTCAGATTACCAACAAGGGTGTTGAGTTCAACGTAACAGGTACTATCCTGAAGACCCGTGACATCACATGGACTGCCAACCTGAACCTCACTCACTATAAGAACGTCATCGATAAGCTCGATGAGTCTGTACGTGAGAATGGTATCAAGAGTAGCACCTATATCTATGAGGAGGGTGGTTCACTCTACGACGCTTATATGTTCAAGTATGCTGGTGTCGACAAGGAAACTGGTGAAGCTCTGTACTACTACAAGGAGAAAGATGAGAATGGTAAGGAGACAGGTCGCGACCTGACGACATCTAACTTCTCACAGGCCGAGAAGTATAACTGTGGTAGTGTTCTGCCTAAACTCTATGGTGGTTTCGGTACAACTCTCTATGCTTACGGTTTCGACTTTACAGCTCAGTTCCAGTTCCAGCTCGGTGGTAAGATCTACGACGGTTCTTATCAGGCTCTGATGCATACTCAGTCTTCTGCTGGTCAGGCATGGCATAAGGATGCCCTGAAAGCTTGGACTCCTGAGAATCCTAACACTGACGTTCCTCGTCTGGATGGCGACACTCAGGTAGGTCAGTCAGTTGTTGACCGTTTCCAGATCAGTTCAAACTATCTGAGTCTGAACAACCTGACTCTGGGTTACACCTTTCCGAAGAACATTATCACCCCGTTGACACTCAGTTCACTGCGTGTTTATGTGGCTGGCGAGAATTTGTTCGTAATGTCAAAGCGTAAGGGCCTTGATCCTCGTTATTCACTTGGTATCGGTGGTTATACCAGCGGTTCAGGTCTGAATACGAACTCTTACTCTGCTATGCGTACCATCACTGCCGGTCTGACGGTGACATTCTAAAGAAGTTAAGAATTAAGAATTAAGATTTAAGAGACATATGAAGTTCAATAAAATATCAATTCTCGCAGTTGCCGGAGTGCTGACACTCACGGCTTGCGATGACGTGAACAAGCAGGAACCAGCAGGTGGCATGATCACTCAGAGTCAGTTGACTGATACCTATAGCGCTATCAGTTCTCGTGTTGATGCTACTTTCTCAGGTATGTTCAGCATGATGGGTGAGCCTTATGGCGTATTTGGTACTGGTCGTGGCCGTGCTGACGACTTTGGCTTTGTTATGGCTGCCCTTTCACAGGATGCTGAGGGCGCCGACTATATTTATCCGAACAGTGGTTACAACTGGTTCTCTGTATGTGGTGAGTATACCTCTCGCACCCCGAACTATGCTAACCCCTATATCCGCTATGCCATCGTTTACAATCAGATTAAGATTGCCAACGACATCATCGGTTCACTCGGTGAGGTGGAGGACGCTGAAAGTCAGAACAAGGTAGCTCAGGCTCGTGCAATTCGTGCTTTCGACTACCTGAACCTGGTACCTTACTTCCAGTTCAACTATCAGGGTCATCAGAATGATCCCTGTGTGCCCATCGTGACGCCTGAGACCGCAGATCCTGCCAACAACCCCCGTGCTACTGTACAGGAGGTTTATGACCTGATCTTGAGCGACCTCGATGCAGCTATCGCTGTCCTTGGTGCTGACCGCGATAATAAGTCACGTATTAATATCAACGTAGCTTACGGTCTTCGTGCCCGTGCAAACCTTTATATGGGTAATTGGGCTGGGGCTGCTGCTGATGCCGCTAAGGCTATGGAGGGCTTTACCCCTGCATCAATCGCAGAGGTCTCTACTCCTACCTTCGTTGACGCTAGTGAGCACAACTGGATGTGGGCCATCATCCTGACAGACGATCAGGCCAAGGATCATTATTCAACCAGTGCTTCTTGGCTGTCAAGTTTCTCTGCCAGTGCCTATACAGCAGGTGCAGCTTGTTATGCTATGATCAATAAGATGCTCTTCGATAAGATCTCTGCAACCGACGTTCGTAAGGGCTGGTGGGTTGACGAGAATCTGCACTCACCGCTGCTTGCTACTATCTCTTGGGATGGTACAACAGGTGATGCAATATCAACTCTGTATATTGGTGACGTGAAAGAGCCATTCGAGCCATATACCAATGTTAAATTCGGTATGAAGAAAGGTATTGGTAGCACCATGAACAGCAACGACTTCCCTCTGATGCGTGTTGAGGAGATGATTCTGATTCAGGCTGAGGGTCTTGCTAAGAGTGGCAACGAGACTCAGGCTCGTCAGATTCTTGAGAACTTCGTGAAGACCTATCGTGATCCTGCTTATGACAGCACAAAGGGTGGCCGTTCTCTTGCTGACGAAATCTGGTACCAGCGTCGTGTAGAACTCTGGGGTGAAGGTTTCTTTATGGCCGACGCTAACCGTCTGCACAAACCCGTTGTTCGCTTCCACGACAATGCTGACAGCACCAATGAGCCTGATGCATTCCGCTTCAACATCGATCCCGATGATCCTTGGCTGCTGATGCGCTTTAGCGATAGTGAGACTAACGCTAATGCTGCTATCATTAACAACACAGGTGGTTCTCAGCCTAAGCAGGATCAGAACCCTGGTCTCCGTGACGGTGTAACAGACTAATTAATGAATTAACAATTAAGAATTAAGAGTTATGAAGATCAATAAAATATTTCTGTTGGCCGCTATGGCATTGACGGGTATGGGCTTCGCTTCTTGTAGCGATGACGATAACTTTGAGCCCGGCAAGCCAGCAGGCAGCAACAACGTATATTTCGTAGATGAGGCTTCTCAGGTGCTGGAGTTGACAGCTACCAGTTTCACCATCACTATGGGTCGTGCCGATGCCGGTAGTGCTCTTTCAGTGCCCCTGACTCAGGTACAGGTTGACCCAGTGTTTACTGTTCCTGCTACAGCAGAGTTCGCTGCCGGTCAGACAGAGACAGAGGTGACCATCCAGATCAGCGCTGAGGCTGTTCCTTTCACCAACTATCAGTTGCGTCTTGCAATCCCTGAGGAGTACACTTCTCCTTACAAGGTGAATGAGAAGGGCTATGTTCCTGAGATGAATGTTAACATCATGAAGGAGGATTATAAGCCTTTCCAGAAGGGTACCTACTACTCACAGTTTAATGATGCAGAGGTGCATAATAATGTTCTGGAATACTCAGAAATGCAGAAGACTTATCGTGTTAAGGTGGTAGATGAGGCTATGGAGCACACTTTCACCTTCACCATCGACGCTAATAACAAAATCCATATCAACGAGAAGCAGATTTATCAGGGCTGGGACTATTCTGATGAGTATGGTGGCGTTTATGCTATGCAGGCTGATGATAAAGAGTCTTTCTATGATGAATCTGATGGTGACAAGACATACATCTTCGGATTCAAGTATGCACTTCCTAAAGCCGGACTTTCTTTCACTAATTCTGCCTATGACTATTTTGTAGTTGAAGAATAATGAAGAAACAAAGATTGTCTATATTGGCATTGGTGGCTATCCTTGGGATAGCCACTTATGCTTCTGACCGTACCGATGCAGAGATGAAAGCAATAGCTAGTCAGCAGTTGCTCGGTGCGATGTCAAGAAACGCGAGTCTTGTGAATAAGAACCTGACTCAGGAGTTGAAGAATGATTATCTCTCTGTATACAGTGCTGAGGGCCGTGGATTTGTGGTGGTCAGTCGTGATGATGTGTTTCCTGCTGTGCTTGGAAAATCCTCATCCGTTATCGACATGAACAACCTGCCAGAAGGTTTCAGCTGGTGGTTGCAGGAAGCCAGTAACTCTATGCAGCGCAGACTGGAAACCGGGAATTGGTATGTCCGAACACGTACCGGTGTGACGGTAGAGCCGTTTCTGACTACCAAGTGGAATCAAGGTACTCCTTATAACCTTCTGTGCCCAAGTGTAGCAAGTGAGCATTGTCCTACAGGTTGTGGCGCTACTGCTATAGCTCAGATTATGAAATATTACCAATATCCTGCTCAGGGGCAAGGCACAGGATCGTATTCGAAGAATGGAGTCCCCAAGACCAAGGAAATCAAGGGGGTCTATGATTGGAGCAATATGTCTGATACTTATGCTAAGACCCAGACCACATTGACAACGACGACCGAAGCTGTGGCAACGCTCATGTCTGATGTCGGTGCGGCTATAGGTATGGACTATACGATTAGCTATGGTGGTAGCCGCCTATCCAATTGTGCAAGAGCACTGGTTGATAACTTCCAATACGACTCTCTTTCGCTTCGCATATTGTATCGTACCTTATATACGGATATGGAATGGCAGGGCCTTGTCTATAATGAACTGACCAATAAGCGACCGATACTTTATGCAGGAAATCCGGAAGACGGTTCTTCTGGTCACGCATTCGTTTTCCATGGTCTTGATGCCGATGGTAAAGTCTATGTAAACTGGGGTTGGAGTGGCTCTTGCGATGGCTACTATGATATGAATATCTTACAGCCGGGCTCTGAGGCAGCACAGAAAGGTGACTATAGTAGCTACAACCAGATGCTCATTGGTTTTAATCCCAGCAAGACGCCTGCTGAGGGCGCGGTAGACTACTCCTCATGGTATACTGACTCAATCTGTATTTTGTCGATTGATCAGGATTATCTGATGCTCACTGCCCGCGGAATCTACAATCGGAACTATCGTAGTTTCCGTGGTAAGATCTTTATCGCCATGGAGAATTCTAACGGCAAAGAAGATGATAATGTTAATATTCTCATCTATGACACTGAAGACGAGGATGGAAGCCCTGTTGAACCCAATTATGGCTTTGTATTTAATACTGAAGATCATGAACAGCTTGGTACAGTGGAATGTATTAATCTAAGGGATAATACAGTGAAACCTGGTACATATCTTGTTACATTTGTTACACAGGGTATCCATGAAGCAGAGCCTTCTCCTATCCGCCAAATTGGTGGCCTCATCTGCCAATATAAGTTAGTAAAGGGCGCTAATGGTGAACTCAGTATCACAGAGAGCCCTGCCTCAACCCCGATTACAGCAATAACTTCTCCAACAGCAAAACAGGTTGGCACAAGAACCTTCTACGATCTCAATGGTCGTCGTGTTGGTAACAATCTGGATATACTTGGAAAAGGTGTATATATTAAAGACGGAAAGAAGGTTATGAAATAAAAAATAAAGGCTTGCCGATTGGCAAGCCTTTATTTTATTATTTTCTTTCCCCCTAAGATATAAATGCCCTTAGCAAGAGATTCGATGTCAGTGCCTGCATACCTGCCGTGAATATCGTAGATGCGGGCGTCGGCTTTGTTATTCCAGACAGTTTTGATAGTAGAGGTTTCCGACATAACCTCTGCCTTCACTTCGTCGAGGAAGAAACGGTTTTTTGAGGGGGTGAACTGGATGGCAATCTCACCTGTACCGCTAATGAGAGACTCGCATTCTGTCCATTGTTCAGGTAATAGTGTATACGACATCTGCGATAGCATCACCTCGTTGCTGCCCATAACCGTTATGCCGATTTCAATTTCATCTTCCCCATAGGGAGCGGCACGGAATGTAAGCTTTGTGTTGCCCGTCACACAGAACTTTGGTGTAGTCACAATACCCTTTGTGACAACATTTCCAAATCTGGCGCATTTATATCCGCCACCTTCTCCTGCCAGCTTCCAACCCTTGTTGTCGGCAATATACTCAGCAGAACCAGAGCTAACGCGCCAGTTGCCATCGTTGCCACCTTCGCCATTACACTGGTCGAAAGTCTCATGAAAGACAACACCACCGATATGTGCTTCGGTATTTGTATCAACGGCACGGAACTTGAAATCAATAGAGCCATCACTATTCTGGCGAATGTCTGTGATGGCCTTACCCAGTAATGTGGAACCGTTAGTTTTTGCATGATACAACGTAAAGGTTGGTGAAGAAGTATTGCTAATGCTATCCTTAAGGTTATAAGGATAGGTATCTGACGATTCATCATTATGATTGGTTATCCCATCAGCAGGCACAATAGACAGGTACTGATGGTTGGTTTTAAATATGTTGTTACCTTTCATAAAGGTGCTTCCTACGGAGTTTACTGCGTTGTGATGCCATACGTCCAGATCAAAATCAATATGTGTCACCAACAGACCACTGCCGCCGATTGCCTCATCCCATCCCGTTTGCTGACGATTCTCCAATAGGAAATATTCATTGGGATAGTCATCGTTTACTAACTGATAGATGTTGCCGCCATCACCGATGGGCTTCATACCGCTGACCACTTGATCCTCCATCAGTACAATAGGATCATTCCAACCGATATAAGCCTGTTCAAAGGCTGTATAGTTTGGGGGCAGATAGCCATTGCCGTTGTAGGAGCCATTGCACATCAGATCCCAGGACCCCATGCCGTAGTTGTTGGTATCGACTAAATCATATGTGTCAGGTAGGCCTAGGCAGTGAGAGAATTCATGGCAGATGGTGCCAATGCCATCTATATTTCCTTTGCCATTCTGTTCAGGGCCGCAGGCATAGGTGTTTACGGTAATATTGTCGAAGATAGGTTTGCTGCCGTATGCATATTCGAGCTCAAACTCATGAGGCCAGATTGTATCATCAGAACCGCCATCGGCCTGTCCTTTGCCTGCATAGATGATAAACACCTGATCTGCATAATGGTCGCCATCCCAATCATAGTCGGCAAAATTCACTTGGGCGTCTATGGCCTTACATGCCTCTACCACCATCTCGCCTGGATGTTTGTCTAATCCTTTCTCGCCATTGTCCTGGCCATAGTAGGCATAACCATTCTTCAAAGTGACAGGCCCCACTACATCAAAGTCAAGCTCAAACAAACCGCCGCTCTGGGCTAAGAAGTAATCATGTACACTGCCTTTGAAGTTGCCTTCAATGTAATTCTTACCATTGGCAATATGGTTGAACGTTGTTAAAGGGTCTGTTACCTTGAATGAGAGGTCATAAAACTGTACAAGTATAATCAATCCCTTCTTCTTTCCAGTATATGGGGCGTGATTATCGCCAAGCCCACGGGTATGTGCGGTTCGGCGTGAGCGCAACTGCTCACGCTCCATTCTGATGGATTGCGCCTGTTGTGAAAGGGTATATTTGTCGATTAAATGGAATGCTTTTCCTTCTGAGATGTAGCAGTCACCGCTTTCTGTCTGCCAGAAGTGTGTGAACTCATCGCCTTTAAGTTCTGCCTTGATTTGACGACCGTCGGCTAGAAACAGCATGCGCCATTGCCCTGGCTTGGCAGGGACAGCCCAACTTGCAACTGTAAGCAGAAAGGCTGACAGAGTAATTAGGAATCGTTGTTTTTTCATGAATTCATGAATTATATTGAGCAGTTATCGCTTCTGTTTGAAGAAAGATTGCATGAGTTGACGGCATTCTTCTTCCAGTATTCCGCTGGTAACGCTGGCTTTGGGGTGGAAAGCATGTGGGGCCAGGTCGTGGTAGCCGCGCTTTTCGTCTGTGCAGCCATAGACGATACGGGGAATTTGTGCCCATCCGATGGCACCAGCACACATGGTGCAGGGTTCTACGGTGACGTAGAGGGTGCAGCCAGTGAGGTATTTGCCTCCAAGGGTGTTTGCCGCGGCAGTGATTGCCTGCATCTCAGCATGAGCGGTAACGTCGCAGAGGGTCTCGGTGAGGTTGTGGGCACGTGAGATAACTCGGTCCTTGCACACGACAATAGCGCCGATGGGAATTTCACCGGCTTTGTAGGCTGCTTGCGCCTCGTCGAGGGCCATCTGCATGTAACGCTCGTCTTTTTTTTGTTGTTCTTCTGTTATCATGTTGCAAAGTTACGAAAAATATTCGTAACTTTGCAAACGGATTATGGATTTTAAGATTATTCATATCAAAGAGACCGACTCTACCAACCACTGGCTGAAGGAGCATGGTGAGGGTAACATGGTTGTCGTGGCCGATTATCAGACGGCGGGTAGGGGATGTGGCTCTAACTCGTGGGAGAGTGAGCGAGGCAGAAACCTGACGTTCTCGATGCTCATCCATCCTGAGAACATTCTGGCTAAGGAACAGTTTAGGATTACTGAGGTGGTATCAGTAGCTATGTGCAGAATGCTACAGTCCTATATATATAATAAGGTGGAAATCAAGTGGCCGAACGATATATATGTCGGCGACAAGAAAATCTGCGGCATACTGATAGAGAACCGCCTACAGGGCACTGAAATCAAGGACAGCATCATCGGAATCGGACTGAATGTGAATCAGAAAGAGTTCAAGAGCGATGCACCTAATCCGGTATCACTCTATCAGCTGACAGGGCAGGAAACGGACCTCGAAGAGATGCTGATGGCATTCTTGGATTGTTTCGATAGTGAGCTTAAAAGTAAAACAACTTGTTTTACCTACAGAGAGATGCTCTTTAGGAGGGGAAAAGATAGTCTTTATAGAAGTAAAACAACTTGTTTTACTGCGAGACTGACGGATGTCTTACCAGACGGGAGACTGCTCCTTGTGGATCAGGAGGGCCGAGAATGTACTTACGCCTTTAAGGAGATACAATTCATTATATAATATAATAAGGTATATGGCAAGATTTAAGAGAATCCTACTGAAACTCTCGGGCGAGAGTCTGATGGGAAAGCAGGGCTACGGCATCGACCCTGAACGTCTGAGCGACTATGCTAAACAGATAAAAGAGGTTAGCGAGATGGGTGTTCAGATTGGTATTGTGATTGGCGGTGGTAACATTTTTCGTGGTCTTTCAGGTTCGCAGAAGGGCTTTGACCGTGTGAAGGGCGATCAGATGGGTATGTGCGCCACAGTCATCAACTCGCTGGCTTTGAGCAGTGCCTTAGGCGCTATCGGAGTGAAGAACCGCGTGATGACGGCCATCCGCATGGAACCTATCGGTGAATTCTACACAAAGTGGAAGGCCATTGAGGCAATGGAGCAGGGGGATGTGTGTATCTTCTCTGCAGGTACTGGCTCGCCATACTTCACTACCGACACGGGCTCAAGTCTGCGTGGTATTGAGATTGAGGCCGACGTGATGCTGAAGGGCACCCGTGTAGATGGTGTATACACAGCCGACCCGGAAAAAGACCCTACGGCTACGAAGTTTGAGGATATTACGTATCAGGAGGTGTTGGAACGTGGATTAAAGGTGATGGACCTGACGGCCATCTGTATGTGTAACGACAACCATCTACCTATCTATGTCTTCAACATGGATATTGTGGGTAATCTGAAAAAGGTGATGGATGGCGAGCAGATCGGTACGCTTGTGCACAGCTAAACCTCTTCGAACTCAACGTATTCGCCGTCGCCTTGGTTGAAGATTTTCTTCTCCTCGTTGCGATCGTCGATAATAGTGACACCATCGCTCGTAGTTGTTCTGCGAGTGGTGGTGTTACTGTTTGCTTTCTGCTCTCTTTGGGCGTATTGTCTTTGGGCGCGCGCACTCTGCTTCTTATTGCTGCTTTTGAAGTAGTCGTCGCCAAAGGGGTTCTTCTCTTTTTGTTCCTTACGTTTCAGGTTGCGATAATAGCGATCCTCTACTTCCTCTCTGAGCTTCTTGATGTTGTGATACATGAAGTTGATAACTATCATGACAATGATGGTTATGCCAATGAGGCCAAAGATGACAATAGCAAAAAAAATCTTCATGCCCAAAAACGGTTTTTAGTCGTTCTTCTTGCTTGCAACCACCGACAACGCCACATACCAGGCGATGATAGCGGCAAAGCCGCTGACTCCGAGAAGGAGCAACAGGGGGATGCAAGAGAGAACGAAGATATATTTTATCTCATTACCCTTCCACCCCCAGTGCTTGAACTTGAGGGCGAACATGGGAATCTCTGCAATCAGAAGATAGCAGCTGATAAAGGTGCCTGCCAGAATAATCCACTCAATGCCACTGAAGGCAATATCATGTTCTTGCAAACCGACGATGAGCGAACCCCAAAAGAGTGCGTTGGCTGGTGTAGGCAGACCTATGAAGCCTAAAGCCTGACGCTCGTCTAGGTTGAACTTGGCCAGTCGGAGGGCAGAGAATGCTGCCATTACGAATGCCAGGAATGGTACGTATACCAGATGGATATGGAATGTGCACAGGTAGCTGAAGATGATAGCTGATGGGGCAAAGCCGAAGGTGATGTCATCGGCTAGGGAGTCTAGTTCTTTACCAATAGGAGAACTAACGTTCAGCAGACGGGCACTCATGCCATCGAAGAAGTCGAACACGGCACCGATAATGATAAAGAGCAGAGCCATGCCAAAGTCACCCTGAAAAGCAAAATAGGTGGCGATGCAGCCTGAGACAAGGTTGCAGCAGGTGATGGTGTTAGGGATATGCTTCTTGATATTCATTTACTTCAGTTTTGCAATCACGGTCTGGTCGCCTGTGGTTGGCTGATCCATACGACAACGTATCTCGGTTCCAATGGGCAGATACACATCCACACGAGATCCCAACTTAATGAATCCCAGGTGCTCATCGATGTAGCACTCCTCTTCAGGCTTGGCATAGGTTACGATACGGCGGGCCATGGCACCTGCAATCTGACGAACCAGTACGTCCTGTCCTTCGGGGGTGGTAATCATGATGTCGGCATGCTCATTCTCCTCACTGGCTTTGGGAAGCCATGCCTTATGATAATTACCGTTCTGATGATGAACGAATTTTACCTTACCGTCAACGGGAAACCAGTTGGCATGTACATTCAGCGGACTCATGAAGATAGAGATCATCAGTCGCTTATCGTGGAAATATTCAGTTTCTTCAACCTCTTCAATCACAACGATCTTGCCATCGGCAGGAGCAACGACCAGTTTGTCGGTATCGCCATTGAAATAGCGGATAGGACAGCGGTAGAAGTTGAGAGCCATGAGCCAGGCGGCACCGAAGATGATCATAAAGGTCCAGAAGAGTATATTTATGTGGAGGCCATACCAAATGAGAGCGCCAATGCCTATAATGGCTAAGGCGCTGATGGTCAATTCGTTGGTTCCTTCACGGTGGATTCTTATCTTTTTAAGTTTCTTAATTCTTTCTCCCATTAGTAATATTCAATTGTTCTTTAATTGGCTGCAAAGGTACACAAATTTCACTAAAGATACAAACTTTTCTTGTTTTTCTTTTGGTAATCTCAGGATTTCAACGTATCTTTGAGGCTCAAAACAGAAAGATTTTTAGATAAAGAATGGAAGATTTCGTACATTTACATGTACATACCTACTACTCCATACTTGATGGTCAGTCGAGTATCAAGAAGCTCGTGGATAAAGCTATCGGCGATGGCATGAAAGGCATGGCGATAACCGACCACGGCGACATGTTCGGCATTAAGGAATTTCACGACATCTGCATTGGCGTGAACAAACAGCGCAAGAAAGATGGTCTGGAACCCTTTAAACCCATCTTCGGTTGTGAGATGTATGTAGCTCGTCGTGGTGATAAGAGCTTAAGGGAAACCAGAGAAGACTTGGGTGGTTATCACCTCATCGTGCTGGCCAAGAACTATAATGGCTATAGGAATCTGATTAAACTTGTGAGCAATTCGTGGGTTGACGGATTCTACAACCGTCCGCGTACGGACCGCATGGAACTGGAGAAGTATCATGAAGATTTGATCGTTTGTTCTGCCTGTATTGCTGGCGAAGTGCCGGCGAAGATATTAAAGGGTGATATTGCCGGTGCCCGCGAGGCTATAGAGTGGCATAAACGTTTGTGGGGCGACGACTACTATCTGGAGCTTCAGCGCCACGAAGTGACTGATCCGAATATCCGCGCCAATCGTGAGACGTTCCCTTTGCAGCAGCAGGCTAACAAGGTGCTTATAGAACTGGCTAAGGAGTATGGCGTGAAGCTTGTCTGTACGAACGATGCTCATTTTGTGGATCGTGAGAATGCCGAGGCTCATGACCATCTGCTGTGTCTGGCTACAGGTAAGGACCTTGATGATCCCGATCGTATGCTCTACTCGAAACAGGAGTGGTTCAAGACCCGTCAGGAGATGAACGATATCTTCAGCGATGTGCCCGAGGCCATGGCGAACACGGTAGAGATATTGGACAAGGTAGAAACCTATAGTCTGGATGCAGACCCGATTATGCCCTTCTTTCCGATTCCAGAATCATTCGGAACGGAAGATGAGTGGCGGCAGAAGTTCACGGAACAGCAACTCTACGATGAGTTTACCAGCGATGAAAATGGCGAGAATCAGTTGTCACCTGAAGATGGCGAGAAGAAGATCAAAAAGCTGGGAGGTTATGATAAGATATACCGTATCAAGTTCGAGGCTGACTATCTGGCAGAACTGGCTTATGCGGGAGCGAAGAAACGTTATGGTGATCCGATACCCCAAGATGTGGCCGACCGTGTGAAGTTTGAACTCCACATTATGAAGACGATGGGTTTCCCTGGTTACTTCCTGATTGTGCAGGACTTCATCAATTCTGCTCGCGACGAACTTGGTGTGATGGTGGGGCCTGGTCGTGGCTCTGCGGCGGGAAGTGTGGTGGCTTACTGCTTAGGAATCACGAAGATCGACCCGCTGAAGTACGACCTGCTGTTTGAACGTTTCCTGAATCCTGACCGTATCTCTCTGCCTGATATCGATACCGACTTCGATGACGATGGTCGAGGTAAGGTGTTGAAGTGGGTAGAAGATAAGTACGGGCACGAGAACTGTGCTCATATCATCACCTATGCCACCATGGCCACGAAGAACTCTATCAAGGATGTGGCTCGTGTAGAGAAGGTACCCATTGCGATATCCAATGCACTCTGTAAAGCCATTCCCGATCGTTTGCCCGATGTGGATGGTAAGACGCCCAAGATGAACCTCCCTAATGCCATCAAGGCTGTGCCAGAATTACAGGAGGCTGAGGCTTCCAGTGACCCGCATTTGGCTAACACCATCAAATATGCCAAGATGCTGGAGGGTACGGTGCGTGGTACGGGTATCCATGCCTGTGGCTTCATTATCTGTCGCGATCCGATTAGTGACCATGTGCCCGTGTCGACGGCTGATGACCCGGATTTCAAGGGTGTGAAAACCAATTGTACCCAGTACGACGGTCATGTGATTGAATCAACAGGACTGATTAAGATGGACTTCCTTGGACTGAAGACGTTGTCGGAGTTGAAGGAGGCTTGCGCAAATATTAAGCGAACAAGAGGCATCGATGTGGATTTGGATACTATTCCTATAGACGACCCTAAAACTTACGAACTTTATCAGCAGGGACGTACCATCGGTACCTTCCAGTTTGAGTCGGCAGGTATGCAGAAATATCTGCGCGAACTGAAGCCCACCGTCTTTGAAGACTTGATTGCGATGAACGCTCTTTATCGCCCAGGTCCTATGGGGTATATTCCACAGTTCATCCGTCGTAAGCATGGTGAGGAACCTATCACCTATGATATACCTGTGATGGAGAAGTATCTCAAGGATACCTATGGTATTACGGTGTATCAGGAACAGGTGATGCTACTCTCGCGTTTGTTGGCCGACTTTACCAGAGGCGAGAGCGATGCCCTGCGAAAGGCCATGGGTAAGAAGAAAAAAGATATCGTTGATGCGATGAAACCTAAATTCATCGAAGGCGGTAAGAAGAACGGCCATGACCCGAAAGTGCTTGAGAAGATTTGGAGCGATTGGGAGGCATTCGCCTCTTATGCGTTCAATAAGTCGCATGCGGCCTGCTACTCTTGGGTCGCTTTCCAGACTGCTTATCTGAAAGCAAATTATCCAGCAGAGTTCATGGCGGCTATTATGAGCCGACGAAGGGACCAGATTACTGAAATCACAAAGTTGATGGATGAGTGTAAGCAGATGGGCATTAATACCTTGGGACCTGATGTGAACGAGTCGTATGAGAAGTTTGGTGTGAACCAGCATGGTGAGATTCGTTTCGGGCTTGGGGCTATCAAGGGTATGGGTGAATCGGCTGCCCAGGCTATTATTGCCGAACGTGATAAGAATGGCCCTTATAAGTCGATATTCGATTTTGCCCAGCGTGTCAATATGAGTAATGTGAACCGTAAGGCTTTCGAGTCGCTTGCTCTGAGTGGTGGATTCGACAGCTTCGGTATTCGCCGCGAGGAGTTCTTTGCAGAAAATGCCAAAGGCGAGCAGTGGCTTGACACTCTGGTGCGTTATGGCCAGTTGTATCAGGCAGAGAAAGCTCAGGCTCAGAACTCGCTTTTCGGAGGGTTCGACGATTTGGAGATTGCCACACCGCCTCTGCCGAAGACCGATGTGAGATGGAGTGACATTGAACGACTGAACAGAGAACGCGATCTCGTGGGTATCTACCTTTCGGCTCATCCGCTCGATGAATATAAGATTATTCTCGATAATCTGTGTAATACAAGGTGTGCCGATTTGGCAGATGTCTCACAACTGACAGACCGTGAGGATGTTATTATCGGTGGCATTGTGACGGCCGTGCGCCAGAAGTTTACTAAGAATGGTAACCCGTGCGGTTTCATTACATTGGAAGACTTTGAGGGAAGTGGTGAGATCGCTCTGTTTGGTGAAGACTGGGGGCGCTGGAGTGGTCTGTTCCAAGAGGGTGCCTCAGTCTATGTCACTGCCAAGATGCGTGCCCGTTTCCAGAATAGCAACATCATGGAACTAAAGGTGCAGAACGTAGAGTATATGCAGACCATCAAAGAGAAGTGCATCGACCGCATCACGATCTCACTCGTCACCGATTTGCTGGATGAGCAGATTGTGGCCGATTTGAATGAGATCATTGCCGAGAATCCTGGTAAGACGAAACTCTTCTTCCAATTGCGCGACTCTCAAGGCTCTCATCATGTACTTCTGAAGAGTAAGATGGAAGGTGTTGACGTAAGACATACATTGCTTGAGTATATTGAGCATCACGAGATGCTTGACTATAAGATCAACTGATGTGGCATGGTATTTGCTACACTATTAATGAGACAAATATAGTATTCATCTTTAAAACGAAGAAAAAATGGAAGTAACAATCACAAAAGAGAACTTTGCAAGTTTGAAGGCTGGTAATCTGCCTTTAGTAGTGGATTTCTGGGCTACATGGTGTGGTCCCTGCCGTATGGTGGCTCCCATTATCGAAGAGCTGTCGAAAGAGTATGATGGCAAAGTGGTTATTGGTAAGTGCGATGTAGAGGACAACGAGGATATCGCCGCTGAGTTTGGTATCCGTAATATTCCTACCATTCTGTTCTTCAAGAATGGCGAGGTGGTTGACAAAATCATCGGTGCTCAGCCTAAGGCTAAGATTGAAGAGAAAATCCAGACACTGCTCTAAGTTATGGCAAGTCTTGACGAACTGATTAGGCAGGACGAACTGGAGAACCAGCAAGAGTTGGCATTTATCCGGTCTCAGATTCCTGCTGATATGAAAGGAACATTCAGCGATGATGACATCCTGTATATCATGGATAGCATTGTCGACTATTACTTTACCAGTGGCATCCTGGAGGGTAATGAAGAGGAAACGGATATTGATATGGAGAAAGTGGCCGAATATGTTTGTAAACAGGCAAAGGAGGCCAATGTCGGAACCTTCGATCCTCAGGATGTTTTTTTCATCGTACAAGCTGATTTGGACTTTCAGGAACAGAATCTGTAAGGACGAAGCAATCCTTGATGGTTGGTTCGTGCCGTATTCTGATTAGAAAGTACTTATTGAGATATACTCCCTGCTTTATTCAAAAGAAGCAGGGAGTATTTTTTTCCCACACCTCCCTTTTTAGAACACAATGGCGCGAGTGCCGTCTTCTTTCTCAGTAATCTCAACCTTCACGGCGTCTTCGGGCAGAACTTCTTCTATCAGTTCGGGCCATTCGATAAAACAGAGGGCTCCGCTATAGAAATAGTCTTCATAGCCCATATCGTAAACCTCTTCGAGTTTCTTGATACGGTAGAAGTCGAAATGATAGATGGAACCGTTTTTTCCGCCATATTCGTTGATAATAGCAAACGTAGGGCTGGTGATGACATCATCGACGCCGAGTTCTTCGCAGATGGCTTTGATGAATGTGGTCTTACCAGCGCCCATCTTTCCGTAGAAGGCAAATACCTTGTGGTCACCCATGTTGTCGATAAACTCCCGGGCTGTCTCCCGGATGTTGTCGAGATTACTAATTGTTATTTCCATATATATTCTTTTTTATCTTTACTATTTATCTTTTCTTTCCTGTTAGCGTGATGAGTGGTATGATGATTTCTTCCATCGATATGCCTCCATGTTGGAATGTATCACGATAGTATGACACGTAATAATTGTAGTTATTAGGATAGGCGAAGAACGAGTCGCCTGTGGCAAATACGTAGCTCGTGGATAGATTGGGCGAGGGCAGTTGGGCCTTCTGTGGATCCTTGATGACGAAGAGGTTCTTGTCTTCATAGGCCAGATTTTTGCCGAGCTTGTAACGCAGGTTGGTGTTCGTATTCCTGTCACCCACGATTTTTACAGGTTGAGTGCAACGTATACTACCATGGTCGGTGGTAACAATCACTTTATAGTCGGTTTGTGCCAATTGTTTGAAGAAGTCTGAGATGACGGTGTGGCGGAACCATGAGAGCGTGATGCTGCGGTAGGCACTTTCGTTGTTGGCCAATTCACGTACCATCTTCGATTCTGTGCGGGCATGACTCAGCATATCGATAAAGTTGAACACGATTACGTTCAGGTCGTTCTTCTCCAGTGTCTGGAATTGTTGCAGTAACTTGTCGGCTTCAGCCTGACTATTGATCTTATGATAGGAGAATGAATTCTTGCGACGATAACGCTCCAGCTGAGTTCGGATGAGTGGCTCTTCGTTCACGTTCTTACCTTCTTCTTCGTCTTCATCAACCCACAGATGGGGGAACATCTCAGCAATCTTGTTGGGCATCAGTCCGCTGAAGATAGCATTGCGGGCATATTGTGTAGCGGTAGGTAGGATGCTGAAATAAAGATCCTCTTCTATGTCGAAGTGGTCGCTCAACTCGTTTGCCAATATGCGCCATTGGTCGTAACGGAAGTTATCGAGAACCACGAGGAACACCTTCTGTCCATTGTTGAGCATGGGAAACAGCTTGGTCTTAAAGATGTCGGGCGAAAGAGTAGGGCGGCTCGTATCTCCACCAGAAGCGTTGGTGTTTACCCAATTCAGGTAGTTCTTCTTAATGAACTTTGCAAAGCCGTTGTTGGCGTCTTCCTTCTGCATCTGTAGCATTTCAGTCATATTGCTGTCGGTGGCACTCAGTTCAAGCTCCCAATGCACCAGGCGCTTATAAACGTCTACCCAGTCTTTCCAGTTTTGGCAGTCGAGTATCTGCATGGCTATCTGTTGGAAGTTCTGCTGATATTGCGTCTGGGTCACTTCGGTCTCAATAGCCTTGCGGTGGATGTTCTTCTTCAGGGTCAGTAATATCTGGTTGGGATTCACGGGTTTAATCAGGTAGTCGGCTATCTTTTGTCCGATAGCCTGATTCATGATATTCTCCTCTTCGCTCTTGGTCACCATCACAATCGCCAAAGATGGCTGCAACTCTTTCAGCTTCTGCAGCGTCTCCAGTCCACTGAGTCCGGGCATGTGCTCGTCGAGAAGCACAAGGTCGAAGTTGCGTTCCTTGCAGAGATCGATGGCATCGGTGCCATTGCTGACGGTTACCACCTCATAGCCTTTCTTTTCGAGAAAGAGGATGTGTGCCCTCAGTTGTTCAATCTCATCGTCTACCCAAAGTAACAATCCGTTGGTCATTCTTTTCTTTTCCCCTTTATATTTTTACCAGAAGTCATCCCCAAAGTCGAAGTCCTTCACCTGTTGTTGAGGCTGTTGAGACTTTTGTGGCATGAATTCGTCCTGTTCTTCTTGCTCGTCTATGGTGTCCATCTCCTCTATGTCGGGCTGTTCCATGTTCTCAGGTATCAGCAGCAGTCTCTCTTTGCTGATCTGCATCGGAGCAAACTCCTTCTCATAGAACTGTTGGTACTCGTCGTAACTGAACTGCCGTCCTATCAATGCCAGGTTCGCATTGCTGATGATGAGAGAGCGGCATTGCTTTAGCATCTCCTTCATCTGGTTGCTGGCATAGAGCTGGCGGGCATACTGCGTGGCTTCGTCGTAACTCAGGAAACCGCTCACCATCATACGGTGCAGACCGTTGTCTTCATCAATCTGCAATTCGAAGTTACGAACCAGAAAATTCGTGAAGTTGTAGCGGGCCAACTCGAAGAGCAGTTGGTTCTCACTAACAGAGTCAGGCTGATAGACAAGCATGAAGAGGAACTGCTGGTTGCGCTCGGTGCTGAGTGTGTCGACGCTGGTAGAGTCGTGTGTCAGCGTAATGCTGCGCATGGTCCATACGTCCCCGATATCGAACTTACCGCCATGAAGTCGGCGCCCTTCCTTTACTCCTTTTATAATCATTCCTGCCAGCGGACTGACTTCACTCTCTGGAAATCTCTCAACCACCTCTTGCAGACGGCTCATGCAGCCGTCGCCGTCTCCATCGTTTAACCGGCTCAGACCATCGATGAAGAGAAACTTGGCACGATTGCTGCCTTGTGGGAACCGTTTCTCTGAAAGAGCGGTGTTCGCCTTCACGACGTCGGCTCTGCTGTCCTTGAATGCTTCATAGGTGGTGGCATAAAGAGAGTCTTCAATATGTTCACCGAACTTGGCGTTCTCTACGTAGTAGGGGTCGGTAAGGAGAGTGGTCCACTCACTATTGGGGTGATTGGCCTTCAGGTGGGTCAGGCAGTTGTCTGCCTTCAGGTTGTCACCCTGCCGCAGATAAAGTAGATACAAGTGATACCAAGCTTCGTCCAGGTGTTCATAATCGGGGTAGTCTTTGGTCAGTCTGCCCAAATGTTTCTCGCAGAGACGCAGATTGTCCATCTTGTCTTTCAGAATGATGCCTGCATGCAATAGTGCATCTTTCAGTAAATCATGACAAGCAGCCTGTTGTCCTGCTGTAAAGGGTATCTGTGCTAAGTAATACTCACGCTGATGGGGATTGGTTGCCATTGAGTCTGTCGAGGCAATGGCTTTTTCTTGAACGTCCATACCCTCTGAAGACTCTTTGGTATCACTATCGAGACTGATGACGGTCTGATTGATACGTTGCCAGTTGTCTATGTTCTCTCGCTTGCCCCATTGGCGCTGGAAGGAGGCTTTTCCTTGGCTCA
Source organism: Prevotella sp. FD3004 (assembly GCF_000746155.1). Classification (NCBI taxonomy): domain Bacteria; kingdom Pseudomonadati; phylum Bacteroidota; class Bacteroidia; order Bacteroidales; family Prevotellaceae; genus Prevotella; species Prevotella sp. FD3004. The sequence continues at coordinate 52,525 of NZ_JQKR01000011.1, forward strand.
CGGCTGTGGGATTGTAGAAATACCAACCACCGCTGGTGGCTGAAGGCGTGGAGATGGTTGGATTAAGATTCATATCGGCATTGGCAGTTATGGTCTCCTGTTCCAACAGCGCATATTGCTCCTCTTTCTCTTTCTTCTTCAGCTCATTTATCACGCGGTCGATAGCCTTGTTGCGCTCAGCTTCTGGCATAGCGGCCAGAGCCAGCAGAGAGTCCTGAAGCTGAATGGTGTTGGTATAAGGCACCAGCTCGTCGAGAATCCTGGAGCGACGGGAGAGTTCCTCATAGTCAGTCCGTTCCTTGTCGAGCAGACCAATGGCCTCGCCATAGCAGCGTTGGGCATCGGCAAACATGTCTTTGGCCCAATATATATTGCCTAATGTCAACAATAACACGCCCTTCTCTATGCCGTTTCTGGTTGATCGGCGACAGCCTTTCTCATAGGCGGCGATGGCCTCGGTGGTGTCACGTTGTGTCATGTGGATATTGCCAATAGCATAGTATACCTGGTCCAGATATTCCGTATTATTGTCAGAAGCCGCCATGCGTCTGAGTTTACCAATCATCTGGCGGCTATTGTTGCTGGCGGCAACCTCGGTCTGTGCGATGCGGGCATTGAACTGCAGTTCGTAGGGCGGATGACATCCCGCCACTTTGCCAAAGGCGCGATAGGCCTCGTCGCGATTGCCCAGTAGCTTTTGAATCTGTCCCATCAGGAACCATTCTCTTGCCCGCTGGATGTTGCGCCGTTCGTGCTTGATGACCTTTCGCAGGTAAGGCGCAGCTTTCTGGTAGTCGCCCTGACGAATGTAGTAGTTGGCATAGGTGTAGTCCCAGTCCTTGACAGCCCTGAAGTCCATGGAGTCGCGGCTCATGTTGCGAATCACGTCCTCTGCATCATATTTCCATCCCAGTTCGGTATAGCATTTGGCGAGCCACGCACGGGCCAGTCCGTTCATCAAGGGCTGTGTCTGATAGAGTCGGGTCATATATGAGAATGTGGCGGCAGCCTCGTCGAAGGCACCTTTCTGGAATTGTGCTTTTCCCATCAGCAACCAGGCTTTCCATATAAAGGGGTTATATTCCCTGCGCCCCAGCCACTCGCGGTCTTTTGGTGTTTTCCGCTTGCTGTTATCCCATTCGGGTTTGGCTTTGATGCTATGCTGGTGGATGGCTTTCTCACATTTCTCGATAGTGCGGTCATACTGACTCTTACCGATGTCGCGACTCTGCTTGTTGCCAACCATGTAGAGGGGAATCAGTTCGGTATAGTTGTCTTTGTTGCCTTTCTCTTTCTCAAGATTCCCCTCGATAAAGGCCTGTGAGCCATTGAAGTAAGTGTTGTATCGGGCATTGAAGGAGTGCCACCAGCGTGATTGCGCTGTGTTCTTCTGCGTTGAGCAGCCGGATATGGCCAAAACGCATGAGGCGGCAATCAGCCATTGGAAGCCGATAATCCTTACCCTTCTATGCATCTTCCTTTTTCTTTTTCTCCTCCAGCAGACAGTGAATCTTGCATGAGCCCTCGTCTGCAGCCGTACATGTAGAGCAGTCGTGCCCCACAGTAATCTCGTCCTCTCCTTTGTCGAAGTGAGAGGCAATGCCGGCTACGATGCCCAGTCCAACTAATAGTGCGATGCAAACCAATGCGAAACTCATACGTTTATCACTTATCTGTTTCTTCTATTTTGAATCCTACATTCTTCAGGTCGTCCCAGAAGTGCGGATACGATTTCGTCACCACCTGAGGGTTGTTGATGATCAGTCCTTCGGTTGTCAGCGCATAGGGCGCAAAGGCCAGAGCCATGCGGTGGTCCTCATAGGTGTCGATGCCCAGCTCCAGCGAAGGCTCGCAACGTTCGCCGTTCCAATACAGCTCGCTGTCGTTGGCGTCGTGAAGCACGTAGCCCAGCTTTCTCATCTCGCGCTTCATGGCCTCTATGCGGTCGGTCTCTTTAATCTTGAGCGTAGAGAGCCCCTTGAAGTGGAAGGGAATGTTCTTGGCGGCACAAGTCACCACAAACGTCTGTGCCAGGTCGGGCGAGTTCACGAAGTCGTACTCCAGACGGGGCACGCATCTGCCGTTCTGAGTCAGTGTGATAGTCTGGGGGATGCCTTCCTTCTTTGTCTCGAAAGTCGTCTTGATACCAAGTAGGCTGAACAGATAGCGAGTCACAGAGTCGCCCTGTTTCGAACCGTCCATCAGTCCTGTCAGTTTAATCTCTGAATCTCGGCCCTTGCAGAGCGCCAGCATCTCATACCAGTAGCTGGCTCCCGTCCAGTCGTTCTCGATGAAATATTCGCGGTCCTGATAGGCCTTGGGATTCACCGTGATGGTGTCAGCCGAGGTCCATTCAGCTTCAGCTCCGAATTCGCGCATCGTCCAGAGAGTCAGGTCGATGTAGGGGCGTGAGATGATGTCGCCCGTCAATTGCAGGGTGAGTCCGTTCTTCAGCATCGGCCCGATCATCAGCAGGGCCGAGATATACTGTGAGCTCACGTTGCCTGGTATAGCCAGCAGCCCGCCTTTCAGCGTCTTTCCTGTAATGCGTAGTGGGGGATAGCCCGCGGTCTCAACGTATTTGATGTCGGCGCCGAGTGCCTTCATCGCGTCCACCAGTATGCCTATGGGGCGATGCTTCATGCGCTCAGTGCCCGTCAGCACGTGTGTGCCTTTTGTCACACTGAGGTAGGCTGTCATAAACCTCATGGCCGTACCAGCCGCCTTGATGTTAATCTCTTCTGGCATGTCGCGCAGGGCTTTGATAATCACGTCCGTATCGTCGCAGTCGCTCAGATTCTGGGGCAGATTCTTGCCTCCGCTAAGGGCGTAGATTACAAGTGCGCGGTTGGAAATGCTTTTCGAAGCGGGCAGACAAATTGTCTGAGCCAGCTTCTCTGGTGCAGTCAGTTTATATTGTTTCATCTCTATTGATTCATATTTTCGGCACAAAGATACGATTTTTATTTGAATTTCCGCACTAAATGGTGGGTAAATTTGGGCTTATAAACAAAAAGTTGCTTTAAAATTTGGTCAGTTCAGAAAAACTATGTACCTTTGCACCCGCATTCGACAAAACAAGGGTCGGTGCTAAGCAAAATTAGTGTTCGGGATTTAGCGCAGTTGGTAGCGCACACGTCTGGGGGGCGCGAGGTCGCTGGTTCGAGTCCAGTAATCCCGACAGAAAGCGAGAGAGTCGAAAGATTCTCTCGCTTTTCTTTTATTTCTTTGGTCTTGGCAGGCTTTGCATGGTAAGACTGTATGGCTGTTCGTTTTCCGTAGATTGTCAATAAAACATACGTAAAAAAGCGCTTCCTGACCAGCTCAATCTAGGGCGGCGGGAGGCGCTTTTTGGGTTTCATTACGACTAACTATGGGTTTGTCGTAATGAAACTTGGGGTTTGTCGGTAGTAAACTTAGGGTTTACTCGGCGTAAAGTCCACCCCTTTTGGCGTAAAACAAGTTGTTTTATGCGCGCTCAAGTAGTCTTTACGGGTGGTGAAGATAGTCTTTTCGGGAACAAAACAACTTGTTTTGTTCCGAAAGATGACGTCTGAACGAGGGGCGAAAATAAGGCTTTCCTGTAACGTTCACGTTCTCAACGACTTACGGAAACGGCTCAAAACTCGCGTATTTGCGGCCGAAGGATGGCTTGCTTGTAAAGATGCGATTCTTACGAGGTGGTTTGTCATATCGTTTTACTAATTTTACTTTTCTTGAAACTTTTTATGCCTTTGTTGCGTCTAAGATGTAAAAAGGTCAGTGCAGAACGTCTGCGCTGTATTAATGAAAATAACAAATTTAATATGAAAAGAATGAATATGAGACTGCCAATGCTGATGGTTATGTTAATGATGTCGATAATGTCTTTCGCCGAGACTCAGAATATAGGCGGAAAGGTGATTGACGAAAATGGCGAACCGCTCTCTTATGTTAATGTAGTACTGCTGTCGTTGCCCGATTCTGCTTTCGTACAGGGTGCGGTGACAGACGAACAGGGTGTGTTTAATATCGTGACAGACAAGACCGAAGGACTGCTGAAGGTGTCGAGCGTGGGCTACGAGACCATCTACATAGATATTCATGAGGCTAATGGGCTGACCATCCAGATGAAGGAAGACAACAAGGTGCTGAAGGAGGTGGTGGTGAAGGGCCAGCTGCCCAAGACCCATGTGAAGGGCGACGCCATGCGCACCAACGTGGCTGGAACCATCTTGGAGAAGGCCGGTACCGTGAGCGATGCCCTGTCGAGGATTCCTTCGCTTGAAGCCGATCGCGACGGAGCCGTGAAAGTGCTCGGGCGTGGCGACGCCGAGGTGTATATCAATGGGCGTAAGGTTCGCGACGCCAGCGAGCTCACCCGTCTGCGCTCCGATCAGATACAGCATGTCGACGTGGTTCATAACCCTGGCGCCCGCTATGCCGCCTCGACCAAGGCTGTTGTCCGTATCACGCTGAAGAAGGCGCAGGGCGAGGGTATCAGTTTCCAGGATAACCTGGGGGGGATATACCGCTACGGGCACACCATCACCAACAACCTCGACGTGAACTACCGCACGGGCGGTCTCGACCTTACCGCCTCGTTGTGGGCTGGTCGCAATGGTCACAACAAGTCGTTTCAGGAGAACGATATGCGCTATCTGGTAGAGTCTGACAGGATAGACGGCTACACCAAGCAGGACACGAAACAGACGTGGAAGGGCCTCTCGCCACAGTTGCAGGTCAACTATATGGTAGACGAGAACCACTCGTTTGGCGCTTTCTACAAATACGACTATCACCCCGATGGCGCCCTCACCAGCCAGTTTGATACCGATGAGTACGAGAACGGTCTCTTCACAGAGCGTTCTGAAAGCAAGATACGACAGGACGAGAAGTTCAAGAAGCATATCTTCAATGCCTATTATAATGGTAAGCTGGGGCAGCTGGGCATCGACTTCAACCTCGACGGACTCTTTGATCGTACAGAGGCTCCAGGCCAGACCATCGAACAGTCCAAGAACGTTAATGGTGCGGCAATGACGCGTAGCATCGACAGCAACACCAAGAGCGGCAACAACTTCTGGGCCTCTAAGCTTGTCTTGAGCTATCCCTTGTGGAAGGGTAACCTCTCTGTAGGAGGTGAATATTCCTACAACCATCGTACGGATGCCTATACCTACAATGCTTCTGAGGCTGTGCCCGTGACGGCTACCGATACAGAGATCAACGAGAAGTCGGAAGCCCTCTTCATGGACTACGGGCACCAGTTCGGTAAAGTGTTCGTTCAAGCTGGTATACGCTACGAGCATCTCGTGAACGATTACTATAACTTTGGTGTGCGTGAGGATGAGGTGTGTCGCGACTATGGCGACTGGTTCCCCACGGCAGTCATCTCTGCCCCCATTGGCAAGGTTCAGCTCTCGCTCTCTTATCGTCGCGACATCAAGCGCCCTGCCTACAGCAGTCTCACCAGTTCTACCATCTATCTGAACCGCTATGCCTATCAGAGTGGTAACCCTTACCTGAAGCCAACCTATACCCACAGTCTCGTGCTGAACGCTGGCTACAAGTGGATGGGCGTCAATATCAACCTCAGTCGTGTGAAGAACTCAGAGACGATGTCTACTGAGCCATTCCCTGGTGCCGACAACCCGCTCATCAGTCTGGTTCGTCCCATCAACACAAAGGATGACTACAACCAGCTGAGCTTCAACCCCTATGCCAGTCCGGTTATAGGCTGCTGGCATCCCACATGGTTTGTCTATGCTCTCTTCCAGAACTATAAGTCGCCCAGCCTCGACGGCTCGATCGTCACGCTCAACCGTCCGTATGTCAACATGGGCTGGGATAACACCGTCAAACTGCCAAAGGGCTGGCGCCTGAATGCCGGAATGCGCTTCAACCCCAAGGGCGACGTAGACAACTTCCGCATCACGAGAGCCCAGTTCAGTGCCGACTTAGGTGTTCAGCACGACATCAGTCTGCGCCGTCTCGGTTCGCTCACTCTTGATCTGCGTTGCAACGACATTTTTAATTCTAACGTTACCAGGGCCATCGTCTATGGCGTTCGCGAACTCACCGTCTACAACCCCGTTCGTCGCACGTTCAGGCTCGACCTTACCTGGAAGTTCAACGAGGCCCGCTCTAAGTATCGTGGCTCAGGCGCTGGAGAGAAACAGAAAGCCAGAATGTAATTTTCTGAGAAGTGTGTAGTTTTTTGTTGCTTCTTGCGTCTAAAGAATAAAATGTATCGTATGTACGCGACCCGTTATCAACCAAACACCCGAATAGATGTAGCCGATGCCCTGAGAGGCATTGCCGTGGCTGGTATTATTCTTTATCACTCTGTAGAGCACTTTAATATCTTTACGCAAGAGCCGATAGTGCATGCGCTGTCTTCCGATCAGCAAGTGGCTGATGTGCTGGCCTGGCTGCTCAGCGGTAAGATGTATGGTATCTTCGCCATGCTTTTCGGACTGAGCTTCTTTATCATGAACGACAACCAGCAGCAGAAGGGCCGCTCGTTCTCGGGGCGCTTTGCATGGCGTATGTGTCTGTTGTTCGGCTTTGGTCTCATCAATGTGGCTTTCTATGATGGCGATATCCTGATGCTCTATGCGGTATATGGCCTGTTGCTGATTCCCATCAGCTATCTGCCGTCGCGAGTCGTCTGGTGTATCATCGCCCTATTGGCCTTGCAGCCTGTGGAATTGTTCTGTCTGCTGACGGGTAGCACGATAGACCATTCCACGCTGTGGGAGTTGTATGGCCGTATCAACAGTATGCACGAACATGGTTCGTTCTTGGAGAACGCCATCACTAACCTGCGATACGGCTTTGAGGTGAATTTCAGATTCAATGTTTTCAGCGGACGCCTGACACAGTTGCTCTGTCTGTTTATTCTCGGTATGCAGTTAGGCAGACAGAGAATGTTCTATAATGAAGGACGGAACTTAAAGATATGGCATAACCTTCTCGTTGGTTCTGTCGTTGTCGTTATCGCCCTGAGTCTTGTTGACTTTGGCGAGTTGGCCCTTTGGCTCGCACCTATTTACAACTTGTTGATTCTGCTGATGATCGTTTCGGCAGTGGTCTCGGCTTGGTATGCCTTCGGTGGCGTGCGTAAGGTGCTTCACCATCTGTGCATATTCGGTCGCATGAGCCTTACCAACTATCTGTTGCAGTCTGTCATCGGCTGTTTCATCTTCTGCGGCTATGGCCTGGCCTGCTACCGCCTATTGGGTGTAACCTATGCTGTTATGATAGGTCTGGGCATGGTCTTGTGTCAATATCTGTTCTGCCGCTATTGGTTTATGTCTCATCCACGCGGACCATTAGAGGGAATATGGCGTAAGCTGACTTGGATTAATAGTGAAAAAAATAACGATAAATAAAGAAGTAAAACAATGAAGAAAGTATTGAAGATTGCGCTGCTAAGCGTATTGGGACTGGTTCTGGTCGTAGGAGTGCTGGTATGGCTTGAATTCGGCCCGTTTGTTAAAGGCGCATTATCAGTTGAGAAACTCGACGACGGCCTGTATTATATGGAATATAAAGGCGACGACGGGTTCGACGGACTGATGGAGCAGGGAGGATTTGAGAATGCCGACCAATTAGTGAGCTATGTGATGGGCTTCCTGTCGAAAGGTCACTATAAGCCAGAGGTGAACACAAAGAAAGAGGGCTTCGGATGTTCGACGCTGACGGTGGCTTCACCAGACGGCGGGGTACTGATGGGGCGCAACTTCGACTTCCCGTCAGGCGTGGGCGTGATCTTACATACGATTCCTAATCGCGGCTACGAATCGATAACGACTTTCAACGTGGAGTTCTACGGATTCGGAGACGATTACAAGCCCGAAGGGTTCTCGAACCAATATCTGGCACTTACAGGATTGTTCGTGGCACTTGACGGTATAAACGAAAAGGGCCTCGCTATAGCAGACTTGATAGCTGGCGATTCTATAGAGACGCACCAGCGTACAAGCAAGCCCGACCTTACCACGACAGCAGCTATCCGCTATATGTTAAACAATGCTGCTAATGTGGGCGAAGCCCTGGAACTGCTGAATGGCATTGATATGCACTCTGATATTGGCGCAGCTCACCATTATGCGATATCTGACGTCTCGGGTAGAAGTGTAGTCGTAGAATATGTAGACAATAAAATGGTGGTGACGGAAACGCCAGCCGTAACCAACCACTATCTGTGTGATGCTAAGCATAATGTAGGACTGAAAGAAGGCGATGACCGCTACGACAGATTATGTGAGAAATATGACCAGACGGGTGGCGTGATGGATGTGAAGCAGTTGACTGAAGCCATCGAGGCTGTGTCGCAGCCAGAAAGAGAAGGCTTCTTTGGTACTGTTTGGACAATGGTGATGGATCTGAAGAATCCTTCGGTGACTTACTATTCGCGTCGCCATTTCGATAAGCCTTTCCACTTTAAGCTTTCTCAGCCAAATGGGAAATAAAAAGACTGGGGAAATTATATTTGTATGATGAGAAGATACAGATATATCAAGAGTAACGCTTTTACGGCAGGCGAGTCGCTTGGCAACCCTGCGGCATGTCTGTTTCTGGACGATGCATCCATGACTGGCGAACAGATGCAGTCGATAGCCAGTGAGCACAAGGGGTTTGTGATGGAGATGGTGTTTTGTGGACAGTCGGAGAAAGCAGATGCGAAACTGACTTACTACTCATCGGAGTGTGAGGTGGACTTTTGTGGCCATGGAACCATCGCTACCATGTATTCGCTGATCAAGGACACACCAGAACTAATGTTGAAGCCTGTGGTGATGGTTGAGACAAACCGCAAGGGAATGATAGAGGTGTATAATGCCATCAAGGAAGAGGACGCCGTCTATATCAGTGCCCCTGATCCCATAGAACATCCTACGGAACTCACGACGGGGCAACTGGAAGAGATTCTGGAATTGCCCCACGATACCATCTGCAAAGACCTGCCCATACGAATCATAGACGCGGGATTACGGACGCTCATCGTTCCCGTCAAGGATTTGGAGACCGAAATCTCGGTCTATCCGGACGAGAGCCGTCTGAAGATGTTTTGCGAAGGGAACGATATCGATATTATTCTCGTCTTCTCCAAGCAGACAGCCGATACATCGGCTTTTGCACACACGCGAGTCTTCGCACCGAGGTTCGGTTATCTCGAAGATCCCGCCACAGGCTCAGGAAACAGCGCTTTTGCCAACTATCTGCTGAGCGAGAAACTCTGGGATGGACATCTGATTGCTATAGAACAAGGCGGCAATGATCGTGTCTTTAACTCGGTGAAACTGAAATACGCTAACGGCAAAGTTCTCTTTGGGGGCAAGGCAACAGTTAAGATCGAAGGATATTATATCGTATAATATAAAACAGGCAATCTAAAAAAAACTTGGTCTTGCAACTTTTCTGATCTATATAACGTCAAATAGACGTAAACTAATTTTAAAAATAAAGATTATGATACTATCAACAACCCCGACTATTGAAGGTCACACAATCCGCGAGTATAAGGGTGTGGTGACAAGTGAGACCATTATTGGTGCAAACCTCGTAAAGGATATCTTTGCAGGTATCCGTGATCTTGTTGGCGGACGCTCTGGCAGTTACGAGCAGGTTTTACGTGAGGCTAAGGACACATCGATGCGAGAGATGATGGAACGTGCCAAGGCAATGGGCGCTAATGCTATAGTAGGTATCGATATTGATTATGAGACTATTGGTGCAAAAGGATCTATGCTGATGGTTTCCACAAGTGGAACGGCTGTGGTAATCTGAGTAAATGTTGCAGAAGCGTCTTTCCTATCTGGACAATCTTAAAGTTTGTCTAACGGTACTTGTGATATTTCACCATGCGGGTCAGGCTTATGGCGATGGTGGAGAATGGGCCTATCACCCCAGCAATCCTGCTGAGGTGATGCCTTGGATTTGGCATTTCTTCTCTACGAATGCCGCTTTTTTTATGGGCTTGTATTTCCTGATATCCGGCTATTTCGTACCAAAGAGTTTTGATAAGCAGGGAGCAGGCACCTTTGTAAAGAAGAAATTGATACGCTTGGGTATTCCGTGGCTGCTGATGGGAGGCTTACTCTCTGTGCTGGCTGGTAAACTGGAGACTGGTCATATGTGGTTCGTGGAGAATCTGCTGTTCTTCAGCCTTGTCTATGCTGGTATCAGACTGTTTTGCAAGCCTCTGTTGAGTTGTACGTCGAAACCTACGATAATCGGACTCTTTATTGTTGGTGCTTTGATGGGAGTGGGCAGTTATTTCATCCGTCGGGAAAGTCCTCAAGACCACTGGATATTCTGGATGGGACTGATTTTTGAACCTGCTCATTATTTGCAGTATGTCATGATGTTCTTTTTGGGCGTCCTGGCCTGCCGCTTCGAGTGGTTGGAAAAAATGGAGAATCGCATAGGTGCAATCGCTCTGTTGATTGGCATCGTTCTCGCTATAGGTAACTATGCGAGAGACGGTGGTGAGTGGAATGCGTTCGTGTATCGGTGGTTTGGTATTTACGAGTCGCTGATGTGTGTCTTCATCTCATTCGGACTGCTTTGGCTGTTCCGTGAGTATGGAAACTGGAGCAGCCGCTTCTGGCAGTGGTGTGCCGCTCAGTCGTATGGCGCATATATATTCCACATGATACTGATGCTGCTCCTGCAGTATGCAACAGACACGATATGGATGGGGGCCTTTGGTAAATTCATGTTTATAGGTACCGCCATTACCATTGCGTCCTTTGTTCTTACCTGGCTGGTACGGATGATCCCTGGCGTCAAGAAGGTCCTTTAACGATTCCCTTGATATAAAAGCTCGCAGTGCGTTTCAGATATTTCTATTAATTAGATGTTTACGACTATTCATGTGACGTCTGAAAGACGATGATATTAAGTAATAATGATAATATAAAAAATGAAAAGAATGTTTTTAGGAGCAGCTCTCACGATGCTGCTTTTCCCTGCGGTGGCAGGGGCTCAGGCCACACAAACCATTCGTGGACAAGTGAGTGATGTGGCATCTGGTGAGCCAATGATTGGTGTAACGATTCAAGTAGAGAACGGCATGACGATGTCTGCTGTATCAGGTCTCGATGGTAACTTCGTAATTGAGAATGTGCCTGTGGGGCGACATTCTGTCAGGGCCACCTATGTTGGTTATGAACCTGTGTTGTTGAAGGAGCAGCTGCTTTCTTCTGGTAAGGAGTTGGTTCTGAACCTCCGTATGCGTGAGAGCATCTCAGAACTGGGTGAGGTTGTCGTTAAGCCCCGTGTGAACAAGCAGTTGCCACTTAATGAGATGGCACAGGTTGGTGCTCGTATGTTCAGTGTAGAGGAAGCCAGCCGATATGCTGGAGGTATGGCGGATCCAGCCCGTACGGCGTCAATGTTTGCCGGTGTTGCTACTGGTGGTGCTACTAATGGTATTAGTATTCATGGTAATTCACCCCAGATGTTACAGTGGCGTGTTGAAGGCATAGAGGTGAATAACCCCAATCACTTCGCGGAGATTACTGAGGCTGGCGGCGGTGTCTTTACTTCTTTGAACGGTACTGTTCTCGCCAATAGCGATTTTCTGACTGGCGCAATGCCTGCGGAGTTTGGAAATGCCCTTTCCGGTGCATTCGACATGAAGATGCGCGTGGGAAATAATACCAAATATGAGCATGCCGTGCAGGTGGGTACGCTGGGTGTTGACTTTGCCTCGGAAGGCCCTTTGAAGAAAGGAACGAAGAGCTCGTACCTTATTAATTATCGCTATAGCTTCCTTGAAATAGCCAAGAAACTTCATGCCATCAACATGGAGAATGAGACCCTCGACTATCAGGACTTGAGTTTCAAAATCAATATGCCTACAACTAAGGCTGGTACCTTTGCCGTGTGGTTCACAGGACTTGTTGATAACTATGAAAACAATGTGCCTGACGTTTCAGAGTGGGAGACATTGTGGGACTCAAATGATTCCTGGTCTCGACAGCGCAATTGTGCTTTAGGCGTGAATCATACCTATCGCTTTAAAACGGGCGGAACACTACATTCCAGTATTGCCTTCACAGGAGCTTACAGAAAACTGGGGGAGAACGATTATGATGAACAGATGACCAAGATGCCGGATTTGGCAGGACGCAACTCGCAGTGGAACGTCATTATCAGTGCACAACACCAGCAAAAGTTATCCTCTCGCTACACCATGCAGAATGGTTTTGAACATCAGCATCTGGACTTCCACACGTGGATGGATTATATTAAGGTGACGGGAGGTCCGCTATATCGTGTCTATGAATCTGAGGGTAACACGGGACTGACGCGTCTTTATAGCAGTCATAAGCTGGCACTGAGCAGCAGATTGTCTACAGTGGCCGGTGTTAATGTGATGTGGTTCAACCTTAACAACCAGTGGCTGGTAGAGCCTCGAATCAGTGTGCAGTATAAAACGTCTCCGTCGAGTACGTTGTCACTGGCTTATACTCTGAACAGCCGTAAGGAATCAACGGATTCTTATTTTGTGACGATGGGAGATGGAAATCCCAATGAGGATCTTGGATTGACGCGCTCACACCATATCTCAGCCTCGTTTGCGCAGCGCTTAGGCGAGAATGCCATGCTGAAGATTGAGCCATACTGGCAATGGCTTTTTGATGTACCTGTGGAACAGGGGACAACCTATTCTATTATTAACCACCGTAAGTTTTTCCAGGATCGTGCGTTGGTGAACGAAGGTGCTGGCAGAAACTATGGCGTTGACCTTACGCTAGAGCGTTATCTCAAAGACGGTTTCTATGGTATGCTGACGGCAACCGTATTCAAGTCGGAGTATCGTGACGCTCAGGGTGAGTGGCATCACTCACGTCTGGATCGTGGTTATATCACAAATATCCTAGGTGGTAAGGAGTGGATGGTAGGCCGTTCTAAGAAAAACGTATTCGGTCTTAATGGACGTCTCACCCTGATGGGGGGTGATCGGTATACGCCTATTCCTGAGGGAATCACCTTTGAGGATGTTATGCAGCGACCTGACAGGTCTGTTCCTGAAGATGACGGCCTTGATCCGTTCTGTAAGCAAAAGGGTATGAATGTGGGTTATGCTTTTTCGGTGAAGTACACCATCAATAAGAAACATACTTCGCACCACTTTATTCTCGAATATCTGCAAATACGGACGTTTCAGGGGCAGACCTTTGATCTGAGGACCCATGAGATCGTAGATAAATACACGTCACTAACCTTCCCTAATATTGCATATAGGGTGGAATTCTAAAAAAGTTAGAAAGAAGTGTAGTTTTCTCGTCGTTTTTTGCGTCTAACAGATAAATAATGTAGAATTTTAAATGTTTTAGAATGATGAAGAAACTATTTTTCGCCGTAGCACTGGCTTTCGTAAGCGTGGCAGGCATGGCACAGAACCTGAAAGCAAACATGGACACGAGTGTGAAACCTGGTGACGACTTCTGGCAGTATGCTGTGGGCAACTGGCTGAAGAACAACCCGCTGGACAAGGTACATCCTGAGAATGGTGCCTTTACCGATCTCTCGGAACTGAACAAGGACCGTATTAACGCCCTCGTTATGAAGTATGCTGAGAAGAAGGATCTCCCCCAGGGCAGTGACGGACAGAAAATCGGTGCACTCTATCGCCTCTACATGGATAGCGTTAGTCGCAATAAGATGGGCTATGAGCCGATTATGCCTTACCTGAAGCAGGTGCGCGAGCTGAAGACCCGCGAGGAGGCTCTGAAGTTGATGTGCGAGTTCGATGCCAAGGGCTTCAATACCGCTCCCTTCGGTATCAGCCTGAGTCTGAACCCCTTCAACTCATCGGAGTTTATGATTGGCGGTGGACATGGTGGCGCTTCACTGGCTCAGGAGTATTATGCCGAGCCCAATGAGCAGCAGAAGAAGACTGTAGAGGCTGTAAAGGCCCTGTATAAGGACTACTTCAAGATGGTGGGCTACAGCGATGAAGAGGCTCAGAAGAAGATGGAAGCCGAGTGGGCCATTGAGCACGCCATCGGTGTGAAGACCCTGAATCAGGTGGCCAGTCGTAACCCTATGGCTACCATCCATATTATGTCATGGGAGCAGCTGTTGCAGGACTTTAAGGGCATCGACTGGGTGGGCTATCGCGACGCTTTGAACATGCCTAAGGATATTGACAAGGTGAACATCAGCCAGCTCGAGCCCCTCCACGAAGTTGAGAATATTCTGGCCAACACCAGTCTGGAGGATTTGAAGTCATACATGGAGTTGCACGTAATCAAAGCCTACAGCAGCTACCTCTCTGACGCCTTCACTGATCGTGCCTTCGAGGCCAACAAGGTGATTACAGGCGTTCAGGAGCAGCAGCCCCGTTGGAAGCGTGCTGTAAATGCCATCAGCGGAAAACTGGGTGAGACCATCGGTAAACTGTATGTAGCTGAGTACTTCCCCGAGACCAGCAAGCAGCGTGTGGTTCGTCTGGTGAAGGATCTGCAGCAGGCTTTCGAGGACCGTTTGACGGAGAACACCTGGATGAGCGACTCTACCAAGGCCAAGGCACTGGAGAAACTGCACGCCATGTATATCAACGTAGGTTATCCCGATAAATGGGAGGATATGGAGAAGTTCGTGGATATCCGCGAGGACCAGAACCTAGTGGAGAACTTTATCCGCATCAACGAGGAAGCACGTGCTGCTGAGTTCCGCAAATACTGGCACCAGCCTGTAGACAAGACCATGATGGCTTGCACGCCTCAGACGGTGAATGCCTTCTATAACCCGCTGTTCAACAGCATCAACTTCCCCGCAGCCATTCTGCAGCCCCCGTTCTTCGATCCTGAGGCCGACTATGCTACCAACTATGGCGCCATCGGTATGGTGATTGGTCACGAGATGAGTCATGGCTTCGACGATCAGGGTTGTCAGTTTGACAAGGACGGAAACCTGAAGAACTGGTGGACTGCTGACGATAAGGCTAAATACGATGAGCGCACCAAGGTGCTGGCCGACTGGTTCAGTGAGCAGGAGGCTGTGCCCGGACTGAATGTGAACGGACAGAAGACTTTGGGTGAGAACATCGGTGACAATGGTGGACTGAAGATTGCTTATCGCGCCTTTGAGAACCGTATGAAGCAGGAGCCTTTGAAGGATGTGGAGGGCTTCACCCCTGCACAGCGTTTCTATCTGGCTTACGCTCGCGTATGGGCCAGCAACACAACACCTGAGTATACTGCTATGATCGTGAACAGCGACGTACATTCGCCTAACCGCATCCGTGTGCAGGCTGCTCTGCCTATGATTGACACATGGTACGATGCCTTCGGTATCAAGGAGGGCGATAAGATGTTCGTGCCCAAGGAGAAACGCGCATTAGTGTGGTAAAATAAATGGAAGAAAAGGGAATATAGTTAACTTTTAAGGCTTTTGTTTGGTCGTTTTGGGTAATTTGTATATTTTTGCAGCTGAATGAAAGCATTGAGTTATATATCAGATAAAGGAAAGCGGGCAGTTTTACTGCGCGCTTTCCATATTTGGCAACGAAGGCCTCACGAGGTAGCTCCTCTTTCTGAGATAAGTCATGAATGTGCTTCGTGTGGGTCAATCTTTAACGGGAATTTCTGTCCACGTTGTGGACAATCGGCAAAGGTAGGGCGTTTCTCTTTTAAGAAAGCGTTCCTGCTTTTTCTCGATGTATGGGGTGTCGGTAATAGGGGCATGTTCCGCAGTCTTCGTGATCTGATGTTCCGCCCAGGCTATATGATCCGCGACTATATTAGCGGCATGCAGTCGGCTTATTTCCCTCCGTTTAAGATGTTCTTTCTGTTAGCGGCTCTCTCTTTGGTTGTGGCACATGGCTTCAGTCTTGGTAGTGATGGAGATGAGACAAAGACGGATGTGAATGAGAAAATGGAGGCTGTAAAGCAAGAGATGAAGCAAGTGAAACAGGAAGTGTCTGATGAGATATCTCTGGGCAATAAGAGTTTTCAGGTGACAATGGATACGGATAATCTGGATTCGCCTTTATTGAATAAAGGTCATGGATTCTTTAAGATGATGAATACGCTCAGGAAGAATAATCCAGCTATTTTTTCGCTTCTGTCGCTTGTCATTTTCTCTTTGCCATTGTATTTCTTCTTCCGCTCTACGCCAACTATTCCAGATCTCCGATATTCGGAGTTTATAGTGGCTCTTGTCTATACATCAAATATGTATAGTATCTATTCGATAGCGGGTAATCTGTTGAACTCCTCTATCTTAAAGGTAATCGCTTTTTTGATGGTATTCGTAGCGCTCAAACAGTTCTCGGGATACTCGAAACGTCGTGTGCTGTGGTATCTTATGCTGACGGTGCTGTTCTCGCTTGTTATAGTAGTAGCCTTGGCGGCTTTGGGAGTCTATATTGCCTACCTGACTTCTAAGGGGTGAACATGAATCCTTATCTGTAGATAAAGAACTTCCCACCATCGCTTTGGCAGTATTTATGAATTAGCTTTTGAATGAAACGCGCATTATCGGCTACGCGTTCTTCATTACCATCATAACCATTGATAAGTACTACGAGATGGGTAGTGTCTATTGTCATTTTAGTGCGTTCATTATCGCTGGTGGGAGTCCCAACGCCTCCTTGCTCATCACGATATACGGGTAATCCTGCGATGTTAAGCATGCCTCGTCCAATGCCCTCGTAAGGTTCTCCCTCTTTGCCTACGCCTAAAGTCAGCGTATCGCCAACAAACTTATCAGCATCAAACCCTCCGATGCTATAACCATAGGCAATAGAAGCCAGATTGACGAGATCTACGAGGGTGTCAATCTGATAAATCTCCTTACCTTGGAGCATACGACGGATGAGTTGTTCACTGGCAGGACGATAGCGCGATGGATCTTTACCGCAGGCTTTATATACACGGCGGGTGGCAGCGATACCTGAAAGTTCCTTCAGACTCTCAGTCGTTAGTTCTTTTCTGAACTGTTCCTCAATAGCATGAATCTCGTCCCATAGTTCAGCACAATATGGTGTGTTGACGACTTGCGCTTCGACGGCAGCTCCCACGAAATTGGGACATACGCTTTCTATTTCCTGTGATACAATGATTTTCATCTGTTTTGTTTATTCATTGTATGCAATGGCATTCAGAATATCTTGCTGGATGATACCATTGGTTGCCACCACACAGTTACCCTCTGTGAAATCGTCGGAACCGCTGTAATCGGTCACTGCCCCTCCAGCCTCTGTTACGATGAGGCTTCCAGCCATATAATCCCACTGGCCTATGTACTGTTCGGCATAGCCGTCAAGCCTGCCTGCTGCAACATAACAGAGAGCGATAGCTGCAGAACCTAGCATGCGGATGCTGGCACAATAACCATAGAATGTATCGATGAGATGTTGGGCTGTGGGTTTGTAAGCATCGCTGTTGTATGGCAACTGAAAACAGAGTAGAGCGTCCTCTATCTGTTGCTGGCTGACAGAGAGCTTCTCTTCATTGCAATAAGCGCCACCTCCCTGCCAAGCATAGAAACACTCGTTAGTGCAGATCTCATAAACCACACCGATTTCTATTTGTTTGCCTCTAAGCAGCGCGATGCTGACGGCATAGGGTGTAAACTGGTGAATGAAGTTGGTCGTGCCGTCGAGAGGGTCTACTACCCATACATATTGCTCTTTGTCGTGTGTAGCTGATCCTTCTTCGGTGATAAAACCTGCTTCAGGTAATAATTCTCTAAGGGCGCTGACAATACGCTCTTCTGAACCCTTGTCTACATAGCTTACATAATCGTGGGCATGTTTCCGTTCTACCTTGTTAAGAGAGAATTTGCTACGCTCCTCACGAATATATGACCCTGCACTTTTTGCTACTTCGCAAACAGCCAGGGTCAGTGTTTTGAGTTCTGTTTGATTCATTAATCGTCTGGATTCCTTTTATAGTGGAATTCCTGAATGTTCGGATTCTGTCCGAGGTCAGTATCAGGAACCGTGACTTGCTGTATGAGTTTCTGGTCGTAGCCCTTATGAACAGGACCCACGTCAAGCAGAATATCCTTGTAGAGTACAGTCGGTACAATCAGTCCAAAGGCGCCAAAACCAACACGGACGCCTTCGGGGTGCAAGTTGTTGTGAAGATAGGCCGTACTATATAATCCGTGACGATATACCTGCAGACGATTATACATATGATAGGCCTTTCTTACTTCCTCAGTCACCGCCATACTGTCGCCTTTTGTAAAGATGAATCCCAAGTTGTGTACATAATCATCGATAGGGTCACCCTTGATGCTGTCATTCTCTTCCAGACACTGCATAATGTTGTCTTCCATCTCCTCTGCCATTTCTTTTTCTGTAGGAGTGGTGAAGTGGGCAATAAACAGCATGACGAAGATAAACGCTACGAAGATGAGCAACCTTCCTAGACAACTGTGCATGAAAACCTTTCCCATGGACTCTTTTGTCCTGTAATTACCTCTGTCTGCCTGATACATTGTAGTTTTAGATTTGATTGTTATGTATTAAGTTCATGAATTCCTGTCGGGTCTTTGCCTGATTAAAGGCTCCGCTGAAGTCACTGGTAGTGGTAATAGAGTTCTGCTTCTCGATGCCACGCATTTGCATACACATGTGCTTGGCCTCGACGACCACCATTACGCCTAAGGGATGTAGGGTGTCTTGAATGCAGTCTTTGATCTGTTGGGTCATGCGCTCCTGTACTTGCAACCTATGGGCAAAGATGTCGACGACACGGGCGATTTTTGAAAGCCCTGTGATATAGCCGTTAGGGATATAAGCTACGTGGGCCTTGCCATAGAAGGGGAGCATATGGTGTTCGCAAAGTGAGAAGAAATCGATATCTTTGACGATGACCATCTGGGAGTAGTCTTCCTTAAAGAGTGCATCAGTAAGTACTTTGTGAGCATCCATCTGATAGCCTCTGGTGAGCGTCTGCATGGCCTTGGCCACTCGCATGGGTGTTTTCTCCAGTCCTTCGCGGGTGGGATCTTCGCCCAATAGGGTGAGTACCTCTTTATAATGGCTTGCCAACTCTTCGAGTCCTTCTCTATATACTTCTTGAATCATACGTTAGGGGTTGGGTTATGGGGTTGTGTCGGCTGATGCAGACTGGTAGGATACTGTGATCTTGCCTTTGACGATGATGGCCGACTGATAACCGAGGTTTTTTACGCGAGTGAGTACTTCGTGAGCCTCTTCATAGGTGCGGTAATTACCCATTCGGCATATCCATCTTGGAGAATAGAAATGCACGTAGACAGGGACACTAGGGAAGAACGATTTTATCTCACTGCCTATTCTCTCGGCTTTAATACGATCGTTGCGGGAGTTACCTCCTGCGAAGACTTGAACACGATAGCCATTGACCTTATAACCTTTCAGTACTTTCTTCCTGTTTTCGATGGTATCAGGTACCACAACAACGTTCTGATGCGTCTCTGTGGCCTTGGCTTCGGGCTTCTTGTCTTGTTCTTTTTCTTTTGGGTTTGTAGCAGTATTAGTGTGGTTTTCTTTTTTCTCTGTTTGTTTTTGGGGAACCGTTTGTGTACGGCGTTCGTTTGTGCCGTTCACCAGGTCGTCTATGGTCTTGTCTTGGGTGACAGTTACCTTACCCTCACCGCTGTTGCTCTTCTGCAACTTCTGAGTGAAGGAAGATTGCGCGTTGGCTGCCATGATGCAGCCAACACACAATATCATTATGATAACGAGACGTCTCACTTTTACTTCTTCCAAGCGTCGATAATACCCTTGAAGTCAGCAGCCTTCAGTGATGCACCACCAATCAGACCACCGTCGATGTCGGGCTTAGCAAACAGCTCAGGAGCGTTGCTAGCCTTGCAGCTACCACCATAGAGGATAGTAGTGTCGTCGGCTACTGCCTGACCGTACTTCTCGGCAATGATTGAACGGATGTAAGCGTGAATCTCCTCAGCCTGCTCTGCAGTTGCAGTCTTACCAGTACCGATAGCCCAGATTGGCTCATAGGCGATAACGATCTTGCGGAAGTCCTCCTCGGCGAGGTTGAATACTGAACCCTCGAGCTCGGCCTTTACTACCTCGTTCTGCTTGCCAGCCTCACGCTCCTCCAGGCTCTCACCGATACAGAAGATAACCTTCAGATCGTTCTTCTGAGCCAGCAGCACCTTCTCCTTCAGGATCTCTGGAGTCTCCTTGTAGTACTCACGACGCTCTGAGTGACCCAGGATCACGTACTGAGCACCAGTGCTCTTTACCATCTCGGCGCTTACCTCACCAGTGAAAGCACCCTTCTCCTTGTCAGCGCAGTTCTCGGCACCCAGACCGATGATGTCCTGATCGAGGAACTGTGCGATAGAAGCGAGGTGAATGAATGGAGTGCAGATTACTACACCACAGTTGGGCTTGTCAGCCTTGAGTGTCTCGTTGAGCTCTTTTGCAAGAGCGATACCATCCTGGAGATTCATGTTCATCTTCCAGTTTCCTGCTACAATTTTCTTTCTCATAATTCTTTTTTCTTTATTTAAAGGGTTATATTTCTTATTTTTCTTTCGGAGCCATTTGCTCCAAGCCCAGAGGCGGTCTGCGATGGTGAGCAACACCAGTGGCAGGACAAACCATGTGAGCAGCCAGAGTATTTTGGTGGGGACGCTGTCCGAAGGCATCTTCCCGAGTCCGGAGTCTTCGAGCCGCTCTGTCAGCTCTTCCTCCTCGGGCAGAGCATTATGACTCCACTTGCGAATCACCTTACCGTCTTTCAGCAACATCAGCCCAGGGTTCGAACGGATGACCGTCTTCAGCGTGATGTCGTCGGTATGACAGAAGGGATATTCCGCTCCCGTCATATCCTGCCAACGCGTGATGGCTTTTTCTGAGCTGGCTGTGAGGCAATAGAAAGGATAGCCTTGCTCACTGCTGTAGTCGTAGATACGGTTCAGCTCGTCGAGCTGTGAGTCGTCGGCCTGCTCCAGATGAGGTGCTATCAGCAGGAAGGTGTATCCCTCGCTGTTGAGCACTTGTTCTGTGATGTCCTCGCCCTCGTCGACTGTTTCTATAAAAAAGTCGGTGTAGGGAGTATCCTCGCCATCCATCATCTTCTGCCACCCCTCTCTGAGGTCGGCTCCGATATGGTAGGGACGGAAGTCGAACTGGGGCAGGGTATAGAGGCTGCGCAGGGCTACGAACAGCAGAATGAATACGCCAGAGTAGTTGAACACAATCCATTGGTTCGACTCGCTGATAAGTCTTGGCATTTCTAAGGGCCATCGCCAGACGATAACTGCTAATGCCAATAGTATTACATTCTTCCAGAACGTCTGCCAGTTAGTGAGCACGAGTGCGTCGCCGAAACATCCGCAGTCGTGTATGGGCTCGGTCCACGCCAGCCAGAGCGTCAGCAGTGTCATCATCACCATGATAGCCAGCACAACTTTCGATACCAGTCGGCGCCTGATGGCAAAAAGCAGACAGATGCCGAGCATGAACTCGGTGCCCGAAAGCAATACCGATGCTGATAGCGTCAGGAAGTCAGGAACAAAATTCCCCAGTCCCATGGCCGTCAGATAATCCTGTATTTTGTACTGCGTGCCCAGCGGGTCTACAGCCTTGACAAAGCCTGATAGTATCAGCGTCACGGCTAGCATCAGACGGGCGATATTGACGGCAGCTTTCTTC
Source organism: Prevotella sp. FD3004 (assembly GCF_000746155.1). Lineage (NCBI taxonomy): Bacteria > Pseudomonadati > Bacteroidota > Bacteroidia > Bacteroidales > Prevotellaceae > Prevotella > Prevotella sp. FD3004. Next base: position 74,156 of record NZ_JQKR01000011.1, read on the forward strand.
ACTCCGATAATTTAATTACTCCAAAGACCGCATAGTTGATGATGTCCATATAGTTGGCATCTATTCCTTCGCTTACTTTCAGCTTCTCGCCTTTCTCCGACAGATCCTCAATCTCCTTGATACGTTCTATCTTGGTGAGAATGAGGTCGGTATAGGAGCTTACACGCATGGAGCGCCACGCCTCGTCGTAGTCGTGGTTCTTCTTCTTCATCAGCTCCAGCGCTTCGTTGGCAAACTCGTCGTAGAGCTTCATGGCTTCCTCGTTCTCCATGTCTACGGTGTCTGCGAAGCCTTTGCTCAGTTGAATCAGTCCCACGATGCCATAGTTGATGAGGGCGATGAACTCAGGCCTGATGCCTTCGCCCACCTTCGATTCCTGTTTGATTTCCAGCGAGCGGATTCGCTTGGCTTTGATAAACAACTGGTCGGTGAGAGCCGTGGGGCGCAGGATGCGCCAAGAGGCTTTATAGTCGTGAAGCTTCTTCTCGAACAGGGCTCTGCATTCCGCTAAAGCCTGTTCAAACTGAGCGTTTGTTATTTCCATATTGGTCATATCGGGTGCAAAATTACAAAAATCTGTTGAAATGACCAAAACTATTCCTCTTTTTGTTTCTTATGGATATAGCGAATCTTCATCCCCAGGGTCTCTGCCTGTGTGCGGATGGAGTCTCGTTTGATTCTCGTTCTCGTCAGCAGGGTCAGCTCCTCAGGAGTAGCCTTTAAAGCTTTTTTGTCTTTTTCCACTTTCTGTTGTAGTGAGTCAAGCTCAAGGTTTGCTATCTGCAACAGACTGTCAGTCCTGAGCAACTCGTCTTGTGCTTTCTTGAGTTCCGTCTCCTGCTTCTCCTTCAGGGCCGCCTTACGACGATTAATCTCCTTTCTAGTATCTGTCTCGCCACATGCTATCAGCAGTGTGGTGGCCAGGACTATGATGATTCCTTTCTTCATGCCGTTTTGATGATTTACTGAATTCAGGGGCAAAGTTACTAACTTTTTCTGACACTCTGTGGTTTTCTGAAGCTCGTTTGAGCCTTATTAGTATAAAAAGTCTTAATTCTGCGCTTCTTCGTGCAGTATTTGTCGTGTTTCGCAGTTATGATGTTAGTGGTAATATATAAAAGACGTGTAATGAATAAGACTGTTGAGATGATGCTGATGACGCTTGTCATCGTTCTTCTGGCAATATTGATGGGGACTTTTGTGGCTTGAGAAATATTGAGACAAACCGTCTGCCTGAACATGCGTGTCGTCTGGACCGGGTGTTGAGACTATTTGAGTCAATACTTTGCCTAGAGTAAACTCTGACTTTACTCCGAGGAAAGCCTGAGTTTGGTACGTCTAAACCCCAAAATCCCCGTTTCCCCCTTTGGGAACTCTTATTTGCTGAATGTTCTCACCCAGCCAGTTTGCCAGAATCGTCAGCACAACAATCAATATAGGGTGCAGCGTCTTTTTCATTCCAATGTGACTGCAAAGGTGAGAGCTATTTTCCTAAATAAAAAAGAAAAAGGTGTGTAAAATGCGGATATGTGGGAAAAAATGTGTATCTTTGCAGCCTAAAATGAGAAGCAAAGGGATGAAACTATATAGCGACGAAGAACTAGCGGAGATATTAGATCAGGAAATATTCCATCAGATCAGTGATGCTGCAGACCGACTTGGGCTGGAGTGTTACGTGGTTGGTGGATACGTGAGGGACATCTTTTTGGAGCGCCCTTCAAACGATATCGACGTGGTGGTGGTTGGTAGCGGCATCTCTGTGGCTGAGGAACTGAAACGGATGGTGGGCAAGAAAGCGCATCTTAGTGTGTTCCGCAACTTTGGTACGGCTCAGGTGAAGTTTCGTCAGAAAGGTGTGGAGTACGAGGTGGAGTTTGTTGGAGCCCGTAAGGAGAGCTATAGTCACGACTCTCGCAAACCCGTTGTGGAAGACGGGACGCTGGAGGACGATCAGAACCGCCGCGACTTTACTATCAATGCGATGGCAATTTGCCTGAACAAAAAACGCTTTGGGGAACTCGTGGATCCCTTCAATGGACTTGCTGACCTCGAGGATGGTATCATTGCCACGCCTCTGGAACCTGGCATCACTTTCTCTGACGACCCCCTTCGCATGATGCGTTGCATCCGCTTCGCTACCCAACTGAACTTCAAGATAGAAGACGAGACCTTTGAGGCTCTTGAACGAATGGCCGACAGAATCAAAATCGTGAGTGGCGAGCGTATTAAGGACGAACTCAACAAGATTATACTCTCGCCCCAACCCAGTAAAGGTTTTGTTGATCTGCAGCGTTGCGGGCTTCTGAATATCATCCTGCCAGAACTCGCTGCTCTTGACATCGTGGAGCAGAAGAATGGTAGGGCACATAAGAACAACTTTTATCACACACTGGAGGTGCTGGATAACGTGGCCTCCAAGTCCGACAACCTATGGTTGCGATGGGGCGCGCTGATGCATGATATCGGTAAGACCAAGTCGAAACGCTGGGATCCCGCCATTGGCTGGACCTTTCATAATCATAATATGATAGGTGCGAAGATGGTACCTCAGATATTCCGTCGCCTGATGCTCCCGATGGACATGAAGATGAAGTATGTTCAGAAGCTCGTCGACCTCCACATGCGTCCTATCGCCATTGCCGACGACGAGGTGACAGACTCGGCTGTACGTCGATTGCTGAATGATGCCGGTGAGGATATCGAAGACCTGATGACCCTTTGCGAGGCGGATATCACGTCGAAGAACGAGGTAAGGAAAAAACTTTTCCTAGAGAACTTCCGTATGGTACGCGAAAAGCTTGCCGACCTGAAGGAAAAAGACTATGTGCGACTGCTTCAGCCCGTGATTGACGGTAATGAGATTATGGAAATCTTCCACCTCAAACCGAGTCGTGAAGTGGGTTTACTGAAGCAATACCTGAAAGACGCGGTGCTCGACAATAGGGTTGAGAACGAACGTGAACCGCTGATGGCGCTGCTCATGGAAAAGGCAAAACAAATGAAACTGATATAACAAAGAAAAAATGAGAAAACTACTAACCCTGATTGCTATTCTGCTTTCGATGCAGATGATGGCTAATCCTGTTGATGATCTGCTTGAACGAATCGATAAAGGCGCTTCTGCCAAGTTTAAGATTGAGAAAGTGACGAGTAAGACAGATTACTTCGAACTTGACCAGCAAGGACGGAAGGTTGTTGTAAGAGGCAACAACTGGGTGAATATCGCTTCTGGCGTCAACTGGTATCTGAAATACTATGCTGGCATCCATCTGTCTTGGAATCAGATGCAGGCCAAACTCCCTGCTGTGTTACCAGCGGTGAAGCAGCGAGAGCGGCATGAGACCAGCCTGTCGCAACGTTATGCTTTCAACTACTGCACCTTCTCTTACTCGATGGCTTTCTGGGACTGGAAGCGTTGGGAACAAGAAATCGACTGGCTCGCCCTGCATGGGGTGAACCTGCCCTTGGCTATCGTTGGCGAGGAGTGCGTATGGCGTAATATGCTGCTCAAGTTGGGGTATACAGAACAAGAGGTGGGCGAGTTTATCGCAGGCCCGGCCTTCCTGGCTTGGTGGGAGATGAATAACCTTGAAGGGTGGGGCGGTCCTCTGCCTCTCTCCTGGTATGCTCGTCAGGAGAAACTGCAGAAACAGATTCTTGCTCGTATGAAGCAGCTTGACATGCATCCTGTGTTGCCAGGCTATTGTGGTATGGTGCCTCACGATGCAAAGGCTAAATTAGGACTCAATGTCGCTGATGCAGGACTTTGGAACGGATTCCACCGTCCAGCCAACCTGTTGCCTACAGATCCGCGATTTGCTGAGATAGCCACTTTATATTATAATGAACTTACACGTCTATATGGTAAGGCTGACTATTACTCCATGGATCCCTTCCATGAGAGCGACGACGATCCTACCATCGACTACGCCAAGGCTGGCGAGGCTCTGATGGCTGCCATGAAACGTGTGAATCCCAAAGCGACTTGGGTGATCCAAGGGTGGACGGAGAATCCCCGTCCGCGGATGGTGGATGGCATGAAAACTGGCGACTTGCTGGTGCTCGACCTCTTCTCGGAGTGTCGCCCCATGTTTGGCATCCCCAGCATATGGAAGCGCGACGAGGGCTATAAACAACATGAGTGGTTGTTCTGTCTGTTAGAGAACTTTGGAGGAAATGTCGGTCTTCATGGTCGTATGGATCAGTTGCTCGATAATTTCTATACAGACAAGAAAAACTGTAAAGGCATAGGCTTCACGATGGAGGGTTCGGAGAATAATCCTGTGATGTTTGAGTTGATGAGTGAGTTGCCTTGGCGCCCAGAGAAGTTTACCAAGGAGGGTTGGATAAAAAAATATGTGAAGGCCCGCTATGGCGTAGAAGATCCGACTGTTGAGAATGCATGGATGATTCTCGTCCAGAGCATTTACAATTGTCCTGCAGGTAACAATCAGCAGGGCCCTCATGAGAGCATCTTCTGTGGGCGTCCTACGCTGAATAACTTTCAGGCTTCTTCGTGGTCGAAGATGAAGAATTATTACGACCCCGCAGATACCCGTGAGGCGGCACGACTCATGAATAGTGTGGCAGAGAAGTATCGTGGCAACAATAATTTCGAATTTGATTTGGTTGATATTACGCGTCAGGCTCTTGCAGATCAGGCTCGTTTGCAGTATCAGCGTACCATTGCCGACTATAAGGCTTTCAGTCGTAAGGATTTTGAAAAGGATGCACAGCGCTTCCTTGATATGTTGCTGATACAGGATAAACTTTTGGGTACACGTTCGGAGTTCCGTTTGGGACATTGGACGGAGCCCGCTATCGCTTGTGGCTCTACACCAGAAGAGAAGAGACTCTATGAATGGAATGCGCGTGTGCAGATAACCACCTGGGGCAATCGCTTCTGTGCAGATTCGGGCCTGCGCGATTATGCTCATAAGGAGTGGCAGGGAATACTGAAAGATTTTTATTACGTTAGATGGAAAACATACTTCGAAGCCCTTGCTGATCAGATGAAGGCTCAGACAGGTCCTCAGCCGGAATTACTGGGTGGCGGCCCTAATGCCACCAAAACTGCTGCCGAACTCTTTCAGATGGCTCTTCCTCAGGAGGTGAAACTCGATTACTATGCCATGGAAGAGCCTTGGACACTAAGTCAGAAACCATACTCGGCTGCCCCTGAGGGCTCGCCCGTAGACATTGCCAGGGAAGTAATGGAGTATATAAAATAAATCCGCGTTAATCCGTGCCTAAATATATGGAAAAGTCAAAACGGTTATTGAGTCTCGACATCCTGCGTGGTATCACTGTTGCAGGTATGATTCTTGTAAACAACGGCTGGGGGGAATCGTTCGAGATGCTCCGTCATTCTAAGTGGAACGGAATGACACCTTGTGATCTTGTATTCCCGTTCTTCCTGTTTATCATGGGAATCTCATGTTATCTCTCGTTGGTCAAGTCGGAGTTCAAGCCTACACCGCAGGTTGTCCGTCGTATTGTGAAGCGAACGGTACTGCTATTCGTTATAGGATTGTTTATCAACTGGTTCGACCATGCGATAGAAGGTGATTTCCTTTGTTTTGACCATCTCCGTATCTGGGCTGTGATGCAGCGTATTGCTCTTTGCTATGGTATCGTGTCGCTCTTTGCCTTGTTTTGCAATCATAAGTATACCATCCATGTCATTGTTGGCATTCTCGTTGTCTATACGGCCATACTCGTGTTAGGAAATGGATATGCATACGATGCAGATGTGAACATCCTGGCTCAGGCAGATTTGAAACTCTTTGGCTATGATCATATATATCACAAAAGCCCTGTAGATCCTGAAGGCCTATTGGGTACCATTTCTTCTGTAGCTCACGTATTGCTAGGTTTTTATTGTGGTATGCTTATTCGTCAGAAGGATACCGTCGAGAAGAAGGTCATTGCCTTATTTGTTGTGGGCACGGTTCTTGTGATTGGTGGCTATTTGCTATCATATGGTCTTCCTATCAACAAGCGTATCTGGAGTCCCAGTTACGTGATGATGACCTGTGGCTTGGCATCGTTGCTTCAGGCTTCCCTGATGTACGTGGTTGATATCCAGCAGAAAACTAAATGGACAACCTTCTTCCATGTGTTTGGTGTGAATGCTCTTGCTCTCTACGTTTCGAGTGAGTTACTGCAGATATTTTTGAAAAACGTCGGTATGTCAGAGATGATTTATAATGGTATTCATACAGTTATAGTTCCTTTGAAATGGGCCTCGCTTGTCTATGCCCTATATTTCGTGCTGCTCAACTTTGCTATAGGTTATATATTATACCGCAAGAAGATATATATAAAACTATAAAATAGGAAATAAACTTTGTTAAAATAGACTGACTGAGATATATCGTTAGATATATTTTTTGTACCTTTGCACCTCGGAAACTAGATGACGATATAAAGTTTTCGTTCTGTAAGCTTCATGGAATAATATATAATTACAATAATTTAAATTATGAAAATGAACAAGATTTTGATGTTTACTGCCGCAACGATGCTGTTGGCATCATGTGGTGGTGGCGGTGGTCGCCCCTCATTTGGCGACAACGAGTATCCTGTAGTAGAGGTGGGCACGTCGAGCACAACGATGCAGTCTACATATCCTGCAGTGATCAAAGGTGTACAGGATGTAGAGATTCATCCGAAAGTACAGGGATTTATTACCCAGATTAATGTGAAAGAGGGTCAGACAGTAGCTGCTGGTCAGATACTTTTCGTATTGGATAACGTGACCTATCAGGCTCAGGTGCGTCAGGCCCAGGCTTCAGTCAATACTGCTAAGGCTTCAGCTAATACAGCCAAGTTGAGTTTCGAGAATTCTCAGAAGTTGCATGAGAGTGGTGTGATTGGTGACTTTGAACTCCAGTCGGCTACTAATCAGTATGAGCAGGCAAAGGCTTCTTTGGCTCAGGCAGAGGCTGCTTTGTCTTCAGCTAAAGAGATGCTCAGCTTTTGTTATGTGAAGAGTCCCGCCTCTGGTGTCGTAGGTTCACTTCCTTATAAAGTAGGTACCCTTGTAAGTGCAAGTAATACTCTGACTACGGTGTCGAACATCAGTTCTATGGAGGTTTATTTCTCTATGACAGAGAAAGACGTACTTGAGATGGGCAAGAACGAGGGTGGTCTTAATGGCGCTATCTCTCAGATGCCAGCAGTAAAGCTTCAGCTTGCTGATGGTTCTATGTATGGTCTTGAAGGTACGGTTACGAAAATGAGTGGTGTGATAGATGCCGCTACAGGTTCTGTACAGATGATTGCCGTATTCCAGAATCCTGAGAAGTTGCTGAAGAGTGGAGGCTCTGGTACAATCGTGATTCCTCACAGCACCTCGTCGGCTATCATCATCCCCCAGTCTGCAGTGTCAGAGGTCCAGAACAAGAAGTTCGTTTACCTGCTTGGTGCAGAGAACAAGGTAAAGTACAGTGAGATTACGGTTAATCCACAGAACGACGGTATGAACTATGTTGTTACAGGAGGATTGAAGACCGGTGATAAATATGTGACTAATGGCATCACTAAGTTGACCGATGGTATGGAGATCGTTCCTATTACCCCCGAGCGTTATCAGCAGAAGATCGATGAGCAAGCTAAGGCCATGACTGCTGGTGATATCGTAGGCGCGATGAAGAAGTAACTTTGAAAGAAGTTAGTAGAAGTTAAGAAGTTAGAAGAAGTTAAGAAGTTAAAAGAATATGACTTTTACAGCATTTATCAAACGCCCGGTACTGTCTACGGTGATATCTATTGTCATCGTGCTACTGGGTTTCATCGGACTGGTCTCGCTTCCTATCGAGCAGTATCCGAATATTGCACCGCCTAACATCGTGGTGATGGGTAGTTACCCTGGTGCCGATGCTGAGACGGTGAAGAATGCCGTGGTTACGCCTCTTGAGGAGAGTATCAACGGTGTTGAGGGAATGGATTATATCACCTCTACTGCATCGCCGGGTTCGGCTATGATTCAGGTGATGTTCCGTCAGGGCATGAACCCTGATATGTGTGCCGTTAACGTTCAGAACCGTGTGAGTCAGGCCACTGCCCTGTAACCAGATTGGTGTGCGCGTGGTAAAACGTCAGTCGTCACAGGTGCTGATGTATTCGCTGACATCCGACGGACGTTATGACGACGAGTTCCTTACCAACTACAACGCTATTAATATTGTTCCTGCCCTAAAGCGTATCGAGGGTGTGGGTGATGCTTCTGGATTCAGCTCGAAGACCTACGCTATGCGTATATGGCTGAAGCCCGACGTGATGAAGCAGCACAGTCTGATTCCATCAGATATCACAGCCGCTCTGGCCGAGCAGAACATTGAGGCTGCCCCAGGTAAGTTTGGTGAGCAGGCTCCTAATGTGGCTTACGAGTATTCGATGCGTTATACAGGTCGTTTCCGTACTGCCGAGGAGTTTGGCAACATCATCATTAAGAGCGATGCTAACGGACAGACACTGAAGCTGAAGGATCTGGCTAAGATTGAGCTGGGCGGTGAAGGCTACTCGGTATCGATGAAGAACAATGGTGATCCTTCAGTAATGACCATGATTCAGCAGGTAGCAGGTTCGAATGCTAACGAGATTGCCAAGCAGGTAAAGGCTGAGCTGGAGTCGCAGAAGAAACTGATGCCACCAGGCATGGAGGTGAAGATCAACTATGATGTAACCGAGTTCCTCTACGCCTCAATCGAGGAGGTTGTATTTACCCTCTTCATGACCTTGGCTCTGGTATTCTTCGTGGTTTACATCTTCCTGCAGGACATGCGTTCTACGCTTATCCCTCTGATTGCTGTGCCTGTATCACTGGTAGGTACATTCTTCTTCCTGAATGTGATGGGATTCTCAATCAACCTGCTGGTACTGTCGGCTCTGCTGCTGGCCATTGCCATTGTGGTGGATGATGCCATCGTGGTGGTTGAGGCTGTTCATGCTAAGCTCGACCAGGGTTATAAGAGTCCGTTGACGGCCTCTATCGATGCCATGAACGAGATTTCAGGCGCTATTATCTCTATCACCCTGGTGATGGCAGCTGTGTTCGTGCCTGTATCATTCATCGGCGGAACATCAGGTACCTTCTATCGTGAGTTTGGTGTGACAATGGCTGTGTCAATTATTATTTCGGCAGTCAATGCTCTTACACTGTCGCCAGCCCTGTGTGCTATCTTCCTGAAGCCTCATGATAAGGAGGGTCACGAGAAGAAGATGTCGCGTGTGGATAGGTTCCACCAGTCGTTCAACGTGGCTTTCGATACCACTATCGGTAAGTATAAGAATATTCTGGAGAAACTGGTGCGCAAGCCATGGGCGATTATCGGCACCGTTGTTGTAGGTATCGCCGTGCTGGCAGTAACCTTCGTTACAACCAAGACAGGTCTGGTACCTGAGGAGGATACAGGTACGTTGTTCTGTACCATCTCTATGCCTCCTGCTACTTCTGAGGCTCGTACCAAGCAGGTTGTGCTGCAGGTGGATTCTATTCTGTCGCAGATTCCTGCTATCAAGAACCGTGAGATGGTTCAGGGTTACAACTTCATCGCAGGTGCTGGTTCCGACCAGGGTACGTTTATCATCAAACTGAAGTCTTTTGAGGAGCGTCAGAAAGGTCTTTGGTGGAAGATCAGTGGTCTCTGGCAGGGTGATGGCATCTATCGCTTCTTTATCAATCCATACGATGCTACAGGTGTAATTGCCCAGATCTTTATCAAGACGGCTCATATCAAGGATGCACAGATTCTGGCATTCTCGCCCCCAATGATTCCTGGTTTCTCTGCTAACTCAGGTATCTCGCTGGTTATGCAGGACCGTACTGGTGGCGATCTGAACCGATTCTTCGGTGTGGTTAAAGAGTTCCTGGTAGAACTGAATAAGCGCCCAGAGTTCCAGACGGCACAAACCTCTTACAATCCTGGCTATCCTCAGTACATGGTACATGTGGATGTGGCTAAGTGTAAGCAGGCAGGCATCTCGCCAACAGCTGTGCTCAGTACACTGCAGGGTTACTATGGTGGACTGTATGGTTCAAACTTCAACTCATTCGGTAAACTCTACCGTGTGATGATTCAGGGTGCTCCCGAGACACGTATGACACCCGAGTCGCTTAATAGTATATATGTACGTACACCCGCGGGAATGTCGCCTGTTCAGGAGTTCTGTAACCTGGAGCGTGTATATGGCCCATTGAACATTAACCGCTTCAACCTGTTCACATCTATCAACGTAACAGGTACTGTGGCTGATGGCTATTCAACTGGTGAGGCTCTGAAGGCTATTGATGAGGTTGGTAAGCAGGTGTTGCCTGCAGGTTATACCTATGATTATTCCGGTCTGACACGTGAGGAGGCTAAGGCGTCAAATACAACAGGTATCATCTTCCTGCTTTGTTTCGTCTTCATCTACCTCATTCTTTCGGCGCAGTACGAGTCGTACATCCTGCCGCTGTCAGTAGTACTCTCTGTTCCTTTCGGATTGGCAGGCTGTTTCCTCTTCACTCAGCTCTTCGGCCATGCAAACGATATCTACATGCAGATTTCACTGATTATGCTGATTGGTCTGTTGGCTAAGAACGCCATTCTGATTGTACAGTTCGCTTTGGAGCGTCGTCAGACGGGTATGGCCATCACATGGTCGGCTGTTTTGGGTGCTGCTGCCCGCCTGCGTCCTATCTTGATGACGTCTCTGGCTATGGTTATCGGTCTGCTGCCAATGATGTTTGCCAGCGGTGTAGGTAAGAATGGTAACCAGACGCTGGGTGCTGCTGCCGTAGGCGGTATGTTGATTGGTACAATCCTGCAGCTCTTCGTAGTGCCCACGTTGTTTGTTATCTTCCAGTCTATTCAGGAGAAGATCAGTCCGCTGAAGTTCGAGGACGAGGAGAACGCCGAGGTTGCCGCCGAATTGGCGCAGTATGCACACTCAAAACCTGTTGATTATGAATTGGAGAAGTAATATGAAGAAACTGATGATATTTATGTCCGCAGCCCTGCTGCTGTCGAGTTGCGGACTTTATAACAAGTACGAGCGTCCTGAGGTTGACACCAAAGGTATCGTTCGTGATACCCAGTCGCTGACCGATACGCTTGCTGTACAGGATACCATCTCGTTTGGTAATATGCCGTGGCGAAGTGTGTTCACCGATCCTCAGTTGCAGGTACTCATCCAGCAAGGCCTCGACAACAATCCCGACTTGTTGAATGCTGCCCTCAATGTGAAGATGGTGAACGAGGCCTTGAAGATTGCCAAACTGGCATTCTTGCCTTCGGTTGCTCTCAGTCCTCAAGGTACTCTGACCTCGTTCGACGGTGCTGCAGCTACGAAGTCATATTCGCTTCCAGTGTCAGCTAGTTGGAATGTTGATCTGTTTGGCAATCTGCTTAGTGCTAAGCGTTCGGCCCAGATGCAGCTCCTTGCCACCAAAGACTATCAGACGGTGGTGAAGACCAATGTTATTTCGACAATCGCCAACCTGTATTATACTCTGTTGATGATTGACCGTCAGTTGGAGATTGTTACCGATATGGAGCAGTTGACTAAGGAAACTTGGGAGAAGATGCGGTTCATGCACGATAACCGTATAGGCTATCGTTCTACGGCCGTTCAGAGCGCCGAGGCTGCCTACTATCAGGTTCAGGCTCAGCACATCGACCTTCAGCGCCAGATGCGTGAGACGGAGAATTCACTCTCCCTGCTGCTCGGGCAGCCAGGTCAGGCTATTCCCCGTGGCAAGTTCAATGACCAGTCTCTGCCTACTGAACTCTCTACAGGTGTAGGCATCCAGATGTTGGCCAACCGTGCTGATGTTCACTCTTACGAGATGGCACTCGCTCAGTGTTTCTATGATGTGGAGACGGCTCGTAGCCGCTTCTATCCTAACATCACCATCACAGGTACTGCCGCCTTTACCAATCAGAATGGTCTGGTTAATCCTGGTAAGTGGCTTCTCTCGGCTGTTGGTTCGCTCACTCAGCCCATCTTCCAGCACGGACAGATTGTGGCTGGTCTTAAAGTGGCTAAGATGCAGTATGAGCAGGCCTATAATACTTGGCAGAATGCTATCTACAAAGCAGGCAACGAGGTGTCTAACGCCCTTGTGGCTTACAACTCGTATGCCCAGAAGGCAGAGCTCGACGGCAAGCGCGTTAATGTGCTGAAGCAGAATGTCGAGGATACCAAGAAACTGATGGAGTCATCGTCAAACACCACCTACCTTGAGGTGATTACCGCTCAGAGCAATCTGCTCAATGCCGAGATCAACGAGGTGAGCGATCAGCTCAGTAAGATGCAGGCCGTAGTATCACTCTATCAGGCCCTCGGTGGTGGCGTAAAATAATTAATTAGGCATGGATTAAAACGGCTTTTAATAAAGATACGGAAAAAGTTACGTTTTCTTGAAAAAGAGTCGCGTAAATCTGTGCCCCCAAAACAAAAAGAATATGGCAAGTGAAATAAGTCCCAAAGCTGAGATTAGCCCAAAGGCGAAGATTGGCGACAACTGTAAGATATTCCCCTTTGTGTATATCGAGGACGATGTGGTGATTGGTGACAACTGTATCATCTTCCCCTTTGTCAGCATCTGCGACGGCTCGCGTATAGGTAACAACAACAAGATCCATCAAGGCTCGGTGATTGCCGCCCTGCCTCAGGATTTTGATTTCTGTGGTGAGAAGTCGTATGTTGAGATTGGTGATAACAACGTGATTCGCGAGAATGTTGTCATTAACCGCGGAACCCATCGCGATGGTGTCACAAAGATAGGCAATCACAACTTCCTGCTTGAGGGTACTCATATCAGCCACGATACCGTGGTGGGCACCAATTGCGTGTTTGGTTATGGTACCAAGATTGCAGGTGACTGCGAGATTGGCAATGGTGTCATCTTCTCATCTGGAGCCATTCAGAATGCAGGTACTCGTGCTGGCGATCTCTCATTGATCCAGGCTGGTTGCACCTTCTCTCATGATGTGCCTCCATACGTTATCGCTGGTGGTAGTCCAATGGAGTATGGTGGTCCCAATACGACGATGATGAATTATGCAGAGATCGATTCAAAGGTTCAGAAGCACATTGCAAATGCTTACCGCTTGTTGTTCCATGGAAAAACCAGTGTTTTCGATGTTATCAATCAAATCAAGGATCAGGTGCCCGATGGCCCGGAGATTCAGAATATCATCCACTTCCTTGAGAATAGCAAACGAGGTATTATGTGTAAGTAAATATAAATCCCCAGCCGATTGGTTGGGGATTTGTATTTTTTAATATGATGCTGTGCAAGGTATTCCTGCTGCGATGACGCGGTCGCGGATGACATCGAGTTGTTCGTGAGTGGCTTTGAGCAGACCTTGTGTGGGTGTCTCGCGGTCAATCGTGTAAATCATGACCTGTTGGGGAGCAATTTCCTTGACAGCCTCCAACCAGGGGTTGACGTACTCGTCGCCTGTATTGTCTATCGATTCATTGTTGCAGACGCCGCGCATAAACATGGTCTGTATGATGACATGGCCGTGGAAGGCTTTCAGTCGCTCAATGATGACGTTGACGTCGTAGGTGCCGTTCGGATGGTCTACCTTATTAATATATGTAGGATCTACGGTGTCGAGTTTAAGGATGTTATTGTCTACTCGCATCAGGGCATCGTGTACTTTCTGTCGGTGAATCATCGTGGAATTGCTGAGCACACTGACTTTTGCCTTGGGACAATATTGGTTGCGCAAACGGATGGTATCGTCGATGATCTCAGCAAAGTGCGGGTGACAGGTCGGCTCGCCGTTGCCAGCAAAGGTCAGTACGTCGGGCAACTGTCCTTCTGCAGTCATCTGCTGTAGTCTTTCCTCTAATTTCTCTGCCACTTCCTCGCGGGTGGGTAGCGGCAGGGTGGGGCGATGGTCTTCGTTGAAGCCGCATTCACAATAGATGCAATCGAAACTGCACACCTTACCGTCGGCAGGCAGAAGGTTGATGCCCAGTGAGATGCCCAGCCTGCGACTGTGAACAGGTCCGAAAATCGGTGAAGGATAAATAATCGTACTCATATTGGGTGCAAAATTACTAAATTATTTTGTGATGCAAAAAAAATATCGTAACTTTGCAGCCAAAATCGATTTTTACGTACGTAAATTAATGAATAGACGTAGGAAGAATACTGGCAACCGTCGTGGTATGCAGCTGGTAACCCTCTGTATCAGTACGGCGATGGTGCTGGTGCTGTTGGGTATGGTCGTACTTTCTGTACAGACCTCTCGCAACTTGTCGCGGTGGGTGAAGGAGAATCTCACCGTAACTGTCATGTTAAGTGATGATGTGAGTGTCAATGGTGCCAAGTCGTTGTGTCGTGACCTTTATCACAGACCTTATTCCAGAAACATCGACTACATCAGTAGTGAACAGGCATTGAAGGAACAGACGGAAGCCATGGGCTCTGACCCCTCGGAATTCCTCGGTGTAAACCCTTTCCCTGCTACGTTGGAACTTCGGCTTAACTCGGATTATGCCAATCGTGATTCCCTTAAGTGGATTGCTGAGGAGTTGAAGAAAAAACCGCAGATTGCCGATGTTGCCTATCAGGTGGACCTGATGGATAGTGTGAACAGGAATCTGACAAAGTTGAACTTCCTGTTTCTGGCATTGGCGGTATTGCTGACGTTTGTATCGTTCTCATTGATTAACAATACCGTGAAGTTGAGTGTGTACTCGCGCCGTTTCTCGATTCACACGATGAAGCTGGTAGGTGCCTCTTGGGGCTTTATCCGCCGCCCATTCATGCACCAGGGACTGATTGTCGGCGTCATTGCGGCTTTGATTGCTATTGTTGTGCTTGGCTGCTGCGTCTATGGTCTCTATTATTATGAGCCCAATGTGATGACCGTGATTACATGGCGTGAACTGGTTGTTACGGCGGTTGCTGTGCTGCTGTTTGGCATCATCATCACGGCGGCCTGCTCTTACATTTCGGTGAATAAGTTCCTGCGCATGTCGGCAGGCGATCTTTATAAGATATAAAAGGCTTAAAAAGTAAAAAGTTGAAAAATGGATAAGAAGAATTTTGCATTCGACAAAGTGAATTATATATTGCTGGCCGTGAGTATGGTTGTTGTGGTCATCGGTTTTCTGCTGATGGTGGGTCCGAACTCGTCGGAGACGGCATTCGAGCCCGACATCTTCAGTGTGCGCCGCATCAAGGTGGCCCCAGTGGTATGCCTTATCGGTTTCGTGTCGATGATTTACGCTGTTGTAAGAAAACCAAAGAATTAAGATTGTATACCCATGGACTGGATTCAGACTGTTATTATAGCCATTATTGAGGGACTGACAGAATTCCTGCCTGTATCGTCTACAGGTCATATGATTATTGCCCAGAATCTGTTAGGCGTGCCTCAGGGCGATCCTTTTGTACATGCCTTTACGTTTATCATTCAGTTTGGTGCCATCCTGTCGGTGGTATGTCTCTATTGGAAGCGTTTCTTCCAGTTCGACAATACGCCAGACCCCATGGCCTTTACCTGGTGGCAAAAACTCAGGCATAAGTATTACTTCTATTGGCTCCTTATCGTGGGTGTCATCCCTGCTGTGGTCATTGGTCTGCTGGCCAAGAAGTCGGGCTTGCTCGACTGGCTGCTCGACAGTGTTGAGGTGGTGGCTATCATGCTGGTTGTCGGTGGTGTGTTCATGCTCTTCTGCGATAAACTTTTTAATAAGGGTAGCGAGGATAATAAGGTCGATGAGCGCCGTGCTTTCAAGATAGGTCTTTACCAGTGTATCTCTGTGATTCCTGGTGTGTCGCGATCTATGGCGACAATCGTTGGAGGAATGACTCAAGGACTTACTCGTAGGCGAGCTGCCAAGTTCTCGTTCTTCTTGGCTGTGCCAACTATGGCGGGAGCAACATTGCTCGATTTGCTCGATCTGTTGAAGGAAGATACGGCTTGGGCCACAAGTCATAACATCACCATGCTGCTTCTGGGCAGTGCCATTGCCTTCGTCGTGGCTCTGTTCGCTATGAAGTGGTTTGTCAATTACCTGACGAAGTACGGCTTCAAGGCATTTGGTATCTATCGTATTGTGGTAGGTAGTATTATCATTATACTGCTGCTCACGGGACATTCACTTGCAATGGTTGACTAATGAACTTTCAGGAAGGTGCTTTTATCTATATAAACAAGCCTTACCGAATGTCGAGTTTCGGTGCTTTGGCACATATTCGTTATGTGCTTTCCAAGCGTTTGCATGTCAAGCGTGTGAAGATGGGGCATGCCGGAACGCTCGACCCTCTGGCTACAGGTGTGCTGATCCTGTGTACAGGCAAGGCCACCAAACAGATTGAGTCGCTTCAGTTGCAGTCTAAGGAGTATACAGCTACCCTACAGCTTGGAGCCACGACGCCGAGTTTCGACCGCGAACATAGTGTTGACTATACATATCCGACGAAACATATCACCCGCGAACTGATAGAGGCTACCCTGCCTCAGTTTGTCGGTAATATCATGCAGCGTCCTCCGCTTTACTCGGCTTGTATGGTAGCAGGCGACAGGGCGTACGAATTGGCTCGTAAGGGGGTTGACATGGAACTGGCTGCAAAGCCTATCCGTATTGACGAGATAGAACTCACGTCGTTTGACCCTGTGCTGATGCAGATGTCTATTCGTGTGGCATGTGGAAAAGGTACATATATCCGTTCGCTGGCCCGCGATATCGGCGAGGCGCTTGGCAGCGGAGCTTTCCTGACCGCTCTTTGTCGGACCAGGGTGGGCGATGTAAGGATAGAAGACTGTCTGACGTTTGATGAGTTCCCTCAATGGTTAGAAAGAAATATTGATTAATATATATGAAGTTATCACAGTTCAAGTTTAAGCTCCCCGAGGAGCAGGTCGCAATGGAACCGACATATCATCGCGATGAGTGTCGGTTGATGGTGCTACACCGCAAGAGTGGTCGTATTGAAATGACTAAGAAGGATGAGAACGGCGAGGACCTCTTGGATAAGGATGGTAATCCCGTCTATCTTGATTTCCGCAACATCCTTGACTACTTTGACGAGGACGATACCTTTATCTTTAATGATACAAAGGTGTTTCCTGCTCGCCTCTATGGCACAAAAGAGAAGACAGACGCGAAGATTGAGGTTTTCCTGCTGAGAGAACTGAATCCGGAACTGCGCCTTTGGGATGTGCTTGTAGAACCGGCTCGTAAGATCCGTATTGGCAACAAGCTCTTCTTCGAAGACGACGGCCCTATGGTGGCTGAGGTCATCGACAACACGACGAGCCGTGGCCGTACGCTGCGTTTCCTCTACGACTGTCCTCACGACGAGTTCAAACGCGAGTTGTTTGCCTTGGGTGCTGCTCCGCTGCCCCGCTACATCATTGACAAGCGCGAGGCCACAGCCGAGGATATGGACAACTTCCAGACCATCTATGCTAAGAACGAGGGTGCTGTGACGGCTCCTGCTACAGGCCTGCACTTCAGCCGTGAGCTATTGAAGCGTATGGAGATCAGGGGCATTAACTTCGCCTATATCACGCTTCACTGCGGATTGGGTAATTTCGATGCCATTGAAGTGGAAGACCTGACAAAGCACAAGATGTCGTCAGAGCAGATGTTCATCAGCAAGGAAGCCTGTGATTTGGTGAATAAGACCAAGCTGGAGGGCCACCGTGTATGTTGTGTCGGTACGAGTACTGCCCGTGCCACAGAGACAGCTGTTGGTACCGATGGTATGCTGAAGGAGTTTGAGGGATGGACCAACAAGTTCATCTTCCCGCCTTATGACTTCGGCATGTGTAATGCATTGATTGGTAACTTCTACCATCCTGAGTCAACCATGATGATGTCTGAATGTTCCTTCGGTGGCTATGAGCTGGTTTACGAAGGTTATAAGAAGGCCGTCAAGAATGGCTATAAGTTTGGCTGCTATGGCGACGCCATGCTGATACTCGACGATTAATTCAGAGGTGATGCATCAGGTCTATCTCGGATTAGGAAGTAATCAGGGCGACAGGGAGTCACAGATAGCCCGTGCCATAGAGCTCATCGGTGAGCGGGTGGGGCAAGTGCTCCGCCAGTCGTCGATTATCGAGACCAAGCCGTGGGGATTCATGTCGGGCAATCTGTTCCTCAATTGTGCTATCTACTGTGAGACGGAACTCATGCCGCGTAAACTTCTTCAGGTGACTAAGGAAATTGAACGCGAACTCGGCCGTAGGCATAAGGGCGGTGCCTATCGTGATCGCACCATTGATATCGACATTCTGCTCTACGACGATATAACCATCGACGAGCCCGACCTTCAGATTCCACATCCGCTGATGGAACAACGCGATTTCGTGATGATGCCCCTTAATGAGATAAGAGATTCTTATAAATAAAAAATCCCGCCGATTGGCGGGACTTTTTTATTTGCGGAGACCTAAAGCCTTGATAATCGCACGATAACGATTGATGTCGTTGTTG
Source organism: Prevotella sp. FD3004 (assembly GCF_000746155.1). Taxonomy (NCBI): domain Bacteria; kingdom Pseudomonadati; phylum Bacteroidota; class Bacteroidia; order Bacteroidales; family Prevotellaceae; genus Prevotella; species Prevotella sp. FD3004. Next base: position 92,618 of record NZ_JQKR01000011.1, read on the forward strand.
TAGAGGTACTTCAGCAACTTGCGACGCTTACCAACCAGCATGGTCAGTGAACGAGCGGTGTTGTGGTCCTTGCGGTTCTTCTTCAGGTGCTCAGTCAGGTGAGAGATACGATAGCTGAAGAGAGCAATCTGAGCCTCAGCAGAACCAGTGTCCTGTGCGCTCTTGCCATACTGACCGAAGATCTCTTCCTTCTTTGCTTTGTCTAAATACATAATTGTAATGTGATTAATGTTGTTTGCAATAACATCTTTCCGACGCTTTATCCTACCTAATCACTAGTGGTTTACGTCGTCAAATGTTTCGGATTTTCCGAAATGCGGCTGCAAAGGTAATACATTTTTTACATTCTACCAAATTTTTTTGGTACGGATTACACGGATTAACGAAGATTTTGATGTTTTTTGGGTGTTAAAATGAAAAAATCCGTAAAATCCGTGTGATCCGTGCCTATTTTTTCGTAACTTTGCACCCGCAAAACAGTTTTATTTATATGCAGGATATCAGAAATATCGCAATTATTGCACATGTAGACCACGGAAAGACAACACTTGTGGACAAAATGATGCTGGCAGGCCATCTGTTCCGTGACGGACAGAATCTCAGCAATCAGGTGCTCGACGCAAATGACCTGGAGCGTGAGCGCGGCATAACAATCCTTTCTAAGAATGTATCTATTAATTGGAAAGGCGTGAAAATCAATATCATTGATACACCAGGACACTCAGACTTCGGTGGCGAGGTAGAGCGTGTCCTGAATATGGCAGACGGCTGTCTGCTGTTGGTCGACGCATTTGAGGGCCCGATGCCCCAGACGCGTTTCGTTTTGCAGAAGGCTCTTCAGATTGGTTTGAAACCCATTGTGGTTGTCAATAAGGTCGACAAGCCCAACTGCCGTCCAGAAGAAGTGTATGAGATGGTGTTCGACCTGATGTTCTCGCTGAATGCTACAGAAGATCAGCTAGACTTTCCTGTCGTTTACGGTTCAGCCAAGAATGGCTGGATGGGTGAGGACTGGAAGACCCCAACCGATAATATCACATATCTGCTCGATAAGATTATCGAGATGATTCCTGCTCCTAAGCAGATTGAGGGAACGCCTCAGATGCTGATTACGTCACTTGACTATTCAAGCTATCAGGGTCGTATCGCCGTAGGTCGTGTTCATCGCGGCCAGCTGAAGGACGGCATGCAGGTGACCATCGCCCATCGCGACGGAAGCATGGAGAAGACGAGAATCAAGGAACTGCATACCTTCGAAGGTATGGGCCATGTACATACAGACTCAGTGGACTGCGGTGATATCTGTGCCGTTATCGGACTTGAGAAGTTCGAGATTGGCGATACCATCTGCGATATTGAGAATCCTGAGCCCATGACGCCTATCGCCATCGACGAACCAACCATGTCGATGCTCTTCATGATCAACGACTCTCCTTTCTTCGGTAAGGAAGGTAAGTTCGTCACCTCACGCCATATCAACGACCGTCTGGAGAAGGAACTCGAGAAGAACCTCGCCTTGCGTGTGGAGCCTTTCGAGGACTCTACCGATAAGTGGATCGTCTCAGGCCGTGGTGTGCTCCACCTCTCTGTGCTGGTAGAGACCATGCGTCGTGAGGGCTATGAGCTGCAGGTAGGTCAGCCTCAGGTAATCTATAAGGAGGTCGACGGCGTGAAGCACGAGCCTATTGAGGAGTTGACCATCAACGTGCCCGAGGAGTTCTCGTCGAAGATGATCGATATGGTCACCCGTCGTAAGGGAGAGATGACCTCGATGGAGAGTCAGGGCGAGCGTGTGAACATCGAGTTCGATATTCCCTCACGCGGTATTATCGGTCTGCGTACCAATGTGCTGACAGCCTCTCAGGGCGAGGCCATCATGGCCCACCGTTTCAAGGAGTATCAGCCTTACAAGGGTGAGATTGAGCGTCGTGTAAACGGTTCGATGATATCAATGGATACCGGTAACGCCTTTGCTTATGCTATTGATAAGCTTCAGGACCGCGGTAAGTTCTTCATCGACCCGGGTGAGGACGTCTATGCAGGACAGGTGGTAGGCGAGCATGTGCATGACAACGACCTCGTGGTTAACGTCTGCAAGGCCAAGCAGCTCACCAACGTCCGTGCCTCTGGTACCGACGACAAGGCCCGCATCATTCCTAAGACCGTGATGTCGCTGGAGGAGTGCCTTGAGTACATCAAGCAGGATGAACTTGTCGAGGTGACACCCAAGTCGATGCGAATGCGTAAGACCATCCTCGACCACGATCAAAGAAAGAAAGCCAATAAGGTTTAAACATATCACATATCCCCAGCCCAATCGGCTGGGGATATTTTTTTATATCTTTATCTTTACTCAATAGAGGTTGAAACTTGTGGTGTAGCCTCTTGTGATGCGCTCGCCCTTGCGGTTCTCCTGCTCCAATGCGAAACAGACCTTATTCCTGTAATCTTCACGTACTAATAATCTGTTGAAAAGTGGCATTCCTTTCACTTGTTCGGATGTCTGTTCCCATAAGTTCCCATGTAGGGAACTGTCTGTTCCTCCCTTGGGAACAATCAGTTCCCACGTTGGGAACACACTGTTCCCCTTATCCCTTCTATTAGGGAACAACCGACAACCAGCAATATATATCCCATACGATATCCCCTTTTGATGAAAAACAACAAATAATTCTTCAAAAGTTATTATATGTCGATGATTATGTGTACCTTTGCAGATATGAAAACTAAAAACAATACTTTATCATCTACTCAACCGCAAGAAGCTTTCCGCGAGAAGGTCAGTCATTATCTGGTGTGTTTCATTGAGAGTTGCCCGCTTCGTGAGCAGTGTCTGCGCTGGCTGGTAGGACAATATGCCGACACCATGCCCTTGGCCTATAACGCCATCAATCCCCGCAATCCAAAGATTGGTGGAGAGAAGTGCGTGATGTTCCGCAAAGAGCAGCGTGTGGTGATGAAACGAGGACTGACACACCTGTATCTGGAGATGCCGGGACTGGTGGAACATCGCGTCCGCCGCATGCTCATCGGTATGTGGGGCCACAAGAAATACTATGAGGTCCGCAAGGGCGACCGCCTCATCACTCCAGAGATGCAGAACGACGTGGAAACCGTCTGCCGCTACCACGGATGGAAAGGTCCTATCGTCTACGACGGCGAAGAAGAATCCTGGCTGTGGTAACAGAATCTCCAGCCTTTGAAAGATATAGAAGGATTGCTGAAGATCTTTTATGCGTCGGCGAAGAGTTTGCCATCGTCGAGGGTAATCTGAAGTTTGGTGTACTCCGAGTGAAAATCGTTCTTCAGCCGATCGAGGTAGCGAGCGCACTCCCATTTGCACATGGGGAGGTCGTGGAGCAGGTAGTTGCCACAAGCCTCAGGACGGGTGGCTGGCACTTCTGTCTGGGTGAGAATCCACTCCAGACACTCGATGGTAAGACGTCGCATATCCTCGACGGAATAAGTGCCTGTCATGATGATGTACATGCCTGTGAGGCAGCCCATGGGTCCTACATATACTACATCCTCCTTTGCCTCGCTGTTGCGAAACCAGGTAGCCATGAGGTGTTCTATACTGTGAATCGCTGCAGGGGCAACGGCTGGCTCCTTGTTGGGCTCGGTGATGCGCAGATCGAAGGTAGTGAATCCTTTGTCTTCGCGTGATACGTAGATACCTGGCTTCAGGTGTGTGTGGTCGATGGTGAAACTCTGTATGACTTCCATAACTTAAAGACTTTCGATGAATGTTTTGGTGGTCTGGAAAGATTTCTCGGCAACGGTTTCCCAGAAGTTGTGGTACTGCGAGGCATCGGTGTCGCGCAGAGGGATGTCGCTGATGAGACGGAAGGAGATGAAGGGTACCTTATAGATATGACATACCTGAGCGATGGCACACGACTCCATATCAACAGCTTTTGCCTCGGGGAAGTGGCCTACAATCTCGCGCATCTTATCCTTGGAGTCGACGAACCAGTCGCCTGTGACGATGAGGCCAGGCTTGGCGCCTGTGAGCTTGGCCTTCTCGAGCAGATAGGGGTCGGCCTGATAACGGGCAGGGAGGCCTTGTACCTGACCAAATACGGTGGCCTCGTCGATGGCTTTGCCACAATACACGTCGTGATAGGTAAGCTCTGAACTCACCACCACGTCCTGCAGGTTGATATCGTCGCCATTACCGCCTGCACAACCAGAGGAGATAATGCAATCGGGCTTGTACTGACGGATCATTTCTACGGCCTGTATGGCGGCGTTAACGGTCGCGATACCGCTCTTTTGAAGAATCACTTTGTCTTCAGGGAATAATGGACGGAGCTGCTTCAGCTCCTTGTCCATTGCTACAATCATTCCTATTTTCATTTGCTATAATTTGCTTTGTCTCTGTCTTACTGCCTCATACATCAGGATTGCTGCGCTAACGCTGACGTTCAGCGAGTCGAGTCGACCTAACATGGGGATTCGAATGTGGGCGTCGGCAGCCTCGCGCCACTGGTCGGTAAGTCCTGTCGACTCTGTGCCCATGACGATGGCTGTGGCATGACGCATGTCGTAGTCGTAATACTCGTAGGAATCCTGCAACTGGGCTGTGAGGATGCGAACACCATGCTCTTTGAGGAAGGCAATGCACTCGCCAGATGTGCAGACAGCTACTGGCACGCAGAACACACCACCGATACTGGCGCGGATGAGGTTGGGGTTATATAGGTCTGTCAGCGGATCGCAAACAATTACTGCATCGACTTTGGCGGCCTCTGCCGTGCGCAGAATGGCTCCAAGATTGCCTGGTTTCTCCACGCTCTCAAGTACGACAATGAGCGGACGGGTTTTTGCTGAGAGTGATGAGCATAACGTGAGCAGGGAGTGCTCTTTGCATCTCACGACGGCAATGATGCCCTCGGTGCTGCCGCGATAGGCCATCTTCTCATAAACCTGTGGCGTGACGAAGGTGGGGGCGATGCTGCCGCTGTAGTCGATTGTGTTGAGTACAAACAACTCTACCACCTCATAGCCGCAGGCGATACAATGCTCTATCTCACGTTGTCCCTCGACGACGAAAAGACCTTCTTCGCGACGCAAAGACGACTTCTGCTGAAGAGCCACAACGTGCTTGATACGGGCGTTCTGAACGCTGGTAATGATATTTTCTTCCATATTCGCTGCAAAGATAATAAATTTTAGGCATGGATGACGCGGATTTCACGGAATTTTTATAATTTTGCACACAAAATATAATTTGCAAGTTATGACATTATTAAAGAAGTGCCTGCCCGATGTGTTGGCAGTGCTGTTGTTTGCCGTACTGGCATTTGCCTATTTCTTCCCTGCCGACATCGAGGGACGTATTCTGTATCGTCACGATGCCTCAGCGGGGCGTGGCGCTGGTCAGGAGGGTATCGAATATCTGCAGAAGACAGGTGAGCGTAGCCGTTGGACGAATGCTCTTTTCGGGGGTATGCCTACCTACCAGATGGCTCCGTCGTATGGCTCTACCAATCTGCTGACGAAGGCGGTCAATGCCTATCATCTGTGGCTACCCGAGAATGTGTGGTATGTGTTTGCCTATCTGCTCGGCTTCTATATCCTGCTCAGGGCATTCGACTTCCGTCAGCATCTGGCGGCGTTGGGCAGTATCGTCTGGGCCTTCTCTACTTATTTCCTCATTATCATTGCCGCTGGCCATATCTGGAAAGTGTGGGCGCTGGCTTATCTGCCGCCTATGATTGCGGGCATCGTGCTGGCCTATAGGGGGAAATATCTGTGGGGCCTGCTGCTGACGGCTGTCTTTACGGCTTTCGAGATTAATGCCAACCATGTGCAGATGACCTATTACTATCTGTTCATTATCCTCTTTATGGTGATAGGTTGGCTGGTGGAGGCTATCCGCCAGAAACAGATGGCTCGTTTCGTGAAAGCCACAGCCACATGTGTCTTGGGTGCTGCCATCGGACTATGTATCAACCTATCTAATCTCTATCATACATGGGAGTATAGTAAGGAGTCGATGCGTGGTAAGAGCGAGCTGGTGAAACAGAATAGTGCTAATCAGACGAACAGCGGACTGGAGCGCGATTACATCACTCAGTGGAGCTATGGCATCGGAGAGACATGGACGCTCTTGGTGCCTAACACGAAGGGTGGTGCCTCGATGCCGCTGTCGCAGAGTGAGAAGGCAATGGAGCATGCGGATAATGATTTCCTGCCTATCTATCAGCAGTTGGGACAGTATTGGGGTGAGCAGCCTGGCACAAGTGGTCCTGTTTATGTGGGGGCCTTTGTGATGATGCTCTTTATTCTCGGTCTTTTTATCGTGAAGGGGCCGATGAAGTGGGCGCTGCTGGCGGCTACTATTCTCTCGATACTGCTTTCATGGGGTAGGAACTTCATGGGCTTTACCGATTTCTTCCTCGATTATGTGCCGATGTATGCCAAGTTCCGTACGGTGGCATCGATACTTGTTATTGCAGAGTTTACTATTCCCCTGCTGGCTATGTTGGCGATGAAGGAGCTGATGGATAAGCCTGAACTGCTGAAACCGAGAATGAAGTATGTAGGCATCTCTTTCCTGCTGACGGGTGGTATCGCCATGTTGTTCTCGCTGATGCCTTCGATGTTCTTTGACAGCTTCATCTCTTCAGGTGAGATGCGGGCCATCCAGAGTCTGCCAGCTGAGTATATCCAGCCGTTAGTGGCTAACCTGACCGAGATGCGTCAGGCTGTGTTTACAGCTGACAGTCTGCGCTCGTTCTATATTATCCTGGTGGGTACGGGTGTCCTGCTGAGCTTTATGGCGGGTAAGCTGAAGAAGGAATATGCGGTGGGTATTATCCTCGTGCTGTGTCTTGTTGACCTGTGGACGGTGAACAAGCGTTATTTGAACGACGAAATGTTCGTGCCCGAGTCGGAGCGTGAAGCCCCGCAGGCAAAATCTCAGACCGACGAACTGATTCTGCGCGACCAGAGTCTCGACTATCGTGTGCTGAACCTTGCTTCGAACACGTTTAATGAGAATGAGACCAGCTATTATCATAAAAGCATCGGTGGCTATCATGCAGCCAAACTGCGCCGTTATCAGGAGATGATTGAACAGTATATCTCGCCAGAGATGCAGGCTCTGTATGGTGCAGTGTCGAAAGCTGGTGGTGATATGACACAGGTGAAGGGCGACAGCATCTATCCTGTGCTGAACATGCTTAACACCAAGTACTTCATCTTCCCCTTGGAGGGCGGTCAGACGGTGCCCATCCAGAATCCCTATGTTTATGGCAATGCCTGGCTTGTCGACAAGCTCGACTACGTGAATAATGCCAACGAGGAGATGGAGGCCATTGGTAAGATTGATTTGCGTCATCAGGCTGTGGCTGACGCGAAGTTCAAGGAAATCCTGGGCGAGGCAGCAGAACAAGATACTGCCAGCACTGTGGTCATTACCAGTTACGAGCCTAACCGCTTGAGCTATGAAGTAAACAGCGGTAAGGGCGGTGTGCTCGTGTTCTCGGAAATATACTATCCGGGATGGACGGCGACTATTGACGGTCAGCCTGCCAAACTGGGACGCGTAAACTATATCCTTCGCGCCATGAATATCCAACCTGGTAAGCATCAGGTGGAACTCTCATTCTTCCCCAAGACCGTTGACAGAACCGAAGCTGTGGCTTATACGGCTTATGGCATCCTGATTCTTCTGGTGGTTGGCGCCGTGTTTGTGGAATGGAAGAAGAGACAGGATAAAAAACAGGAAAATTAAGAAGGGTAAAAAGATATAAAAGGTGAGAAAACTGTTGTCTTTGCCACCCAATCTGGTGAGTGCGTTTCATGATGTAACGGGACTGGATCATGATGAGTACTTTGCAACCTGCGACCCCGTAGGGCATCGTCTGGGTAGTGGAGGAGGTACAACCTGGCTATTGCAGGAGTGTTATAAGAACGATGGTGAGGGCACGTTTGACGAATGGCTTGCTAAGGAGAAGCGAATCCTGATACATGCGGGTGGACAAAGCAAGCGCTTGCCAAGTTACGCTGTGTCGGGGAAAGTGCTGATGCCTCTGCCTGTGTTCCGATGGGAGCGTGGGCAAAAGCTCTCTCAGAATCTGTTGAGTGTCCAGCTGCCGCTTTATGAGAAGATGATGCAGATGGCTCCCGACAATATCCATACGATGGTTGTCAGTGGCGATGTGCTTATCCGCGCCACTCAGCCCCTACAGCCGATACCACAGGCAGATGTCGTATGCTATGGTTTGTGGCTCGATGCCTCGGTGGCTAAGAATCATGGTGTGTTTGTGAGTAGCCGTCGTACGCCGTCGGTTCTCAAACAGATGCTTCAGAAACCATCGGTGCAGACGTTGGGGGAACTCATGAAAGATCATTTCTATCTGACGGATATAGGTGTGTGGCTGCTCAGCGACAGGGCCGTCAAGCTGTTGATGAACCGTAGTGAGGGTAGAGAGTATGACCTTTATGGCGAGTTCGGCTGTGCTCTGGGTACTGATCCAACCAAGCCCGATGGCGGGATATCAGATCTGAGTGTCGCCATTGTGCCACTTGCCGGTGGTGAGTTCTATCATTTCGGCACCTCTCGCGAGATGATCTTGTCAACGCTGAGAATCCAGAATCTGGTGAACGATCAGCGTGAAATCATGCATCTGGATCGTAAGCCTCACCCCAGCATCTTTGTGCAGAACGCTGTCACGAAGATTCCTTTTACTGATGAGAATAGTAACATATGGGTAGAAAATAGTTATATCGGGCCTCGTTGGCACTTGACTCACGATCATGTGATTACGGGGGTACCTGAGAATGACTGGAATATCAGTCTGGAGCCTGGTGAGTGTATCGATGCAGTACCTGTTGGCGAGGACGACTATGAGGTGCGCCGTTATCGGATTGATGAGCCTCTGAACAGTAATGAACTGGCCGAACGTGCTAATCTGCGTCGCCTGTTTGCCCAGCGAAAGGCGTTCCGTCAGCAGAACTGGGGCGCGTTGGCTGAGAACTGGCATCACAGTGTGTTCTATCAGCTCGACTTGGCTGATGCTGCTCAGGAGTTCAAGGAAGGTGGCATCCCCATGCCATCGGAGTTGCCTGAAGACGCGCCTTTGATGACACGTATCCACAATGCAATGTTTCGTGGCGATAGCGATAAGGCTTTTACCCTTTTGCGCGAAGGCCTGTGCGCGGGTGATGGCCTTCTTCAACAAACTCAGGGACCATCGCTCTGTGTGGCCGACGATCAGATTGTCTGGGGGCGCTCTCCTGTGCGTATTGATATTGCAGGCGGCTGGACTGATACCCCTCCTTACTGCTTGATGGAAGGTGGAAACGTGATTAACCTGGCCATCGAACTGAATGGTCAGCCCCCGCTTCAGACATATATCCGTCCATCAAGAGAGCCGCACATCGTGCTTCGTAGTATCGACCTTGGTGCTGTAGAGGTGGTTGAGATCAATGAGCAACTCACAGATTTCATACATGTAGGCTCGCCCTTCTCTATCCCTAAGGCTGCCCTCGTATTGGCAGGATTTGGTCATGGGAATGTTTCTTTACGGGAACAGCTTGAGATTTTTGGTAGTGGGATTGAGTTGACGCTGCTTTCTGCTATCCCTGCAGGTAGTGGGCTTGGCACATCGAGCATCCTGGCTTCGACAGTTCTTGGAGCTTTGAACGATTTCTGTGGTTTGGGATGGGATAAGAACGAGATAGGGCGTCGCACACTGATGCTGGAGCAGATGCTCACTACTGGGGGTGGTTGGCAGGATCAGTTCGGTGGCGTGTTCGGTGGTGTAAAACTGTTGCAGACGGGCAGGGGCTTCAATCAGAGTCCTCAGGTGAAATGGCTTCCCAACGACCTGTGGACACAACCAGAGTATCGCCCGTGTCACCTCTTATATTATACAGGCATCACCCGTACGGCTAAGAGTATTCTGGCCGAGATTGTGCGGCGCATGTTCCTGAATCATGGCGGTGAGCTCCGTCTGCTTCGTGAGATGAAGGAACATACGATGGAAATGTATGAGGCTATTCAGCAGAACGATTTCCAGCGTGTGGGCTTGTTGGTGCGTAAGACGTGGCAGCAAAACCAGTTGCTCGATAGCGGTACAAATCCTGATGCCGTAGCTGCCCTGACCGCTCAGATTGATGATCTTTGTCTGGGCTATAAGCTTCCTGGCGCTGGTGGCGGAGGCTATCTCTATATGATTGCAAAAGATCCCGAGGCTGCCGCCCGCATCAAGCAGGTATTAAACAGCCAGCGTATAAATAAGAATGCCCGTTTTGTAGACATGACACTCTCTGCAACAGGCTTGCAAATCAGTCGTAGCTGATGGAGTTTAGAACGATAGTCGATGTCACGGATCCTGGATTCAGGATTGATCCCTGCGAGAAGATACTCTTTGTAGGCTCTTGTTTCGCTGACAGCATCGGACGTAGGTTTCTGGAAGAGAAGTTCTGTGCCACCGTTAATCCTTTTGGGGTGATGTATAATCCCGCGTCAGTGCTTCATACCATCGAACGCTTGTCGCCTGAGGAACTGAGTTTAATAAAGACGGTTTTCCTCACCCTTGGCACAAATCACGTTTATATTCTCAAGGAAACGGGGAAGATTGTGGATAATTGTCAGAAGCGGCCTCAGTCGCTGTTCGTCGAGAAAGAGCTCTCTGTCGACGAGTGTGCCGACTATCTGCAGAAGGCTGTCAATCTGTTGCGCCAGAGTAATCCTAAGGTCAGGGTGATACTCACCGTCAGTCCCATCCGCTATCGTAAATATGGTTATCATGGTTCCCAGCTTTCCAAGGCAACCTTATTGCTCGCCACTCGCCAGGTTGTGGGGGCGGGGTATTTTCCTGCCTATGAGATTGTAAACGATGAGCTGCGCGATTACCGTTTCTATACCGAGGATATGTTGCATCCATCAGCTCAGGCTGTTGAGTACATCTGGCAGCGATTGTCGGAAATGTACCTGAGCGATGAAGCCAAGGTCTTTCTAAAGGAGTGGGCACCTCTGAAAGCTGCCTTGAGTCATAAACCTTTCGACGCAGAGTCGAAAGAATATAAGGCATTTATGCATAAAACTATGTTAAAAGTAGAGGAGATGCGGAAAAAATACCCTACCTTTGCACTATAGAAGAAGGTAAAAAAGTTAAAAAGTTAAGATGAAATATTCTATTGAGAAAGTAACGACGCTTATTGGCGCCCGTCGTATTGGAGAGGCTGATGCCCAAATAGGCTGGCTGTTGACTGATAGCCGTTCACTTTGCTTCCCCGAAGAAACCTTGTTTTTTGCACTTCGCTCTGCCCGAAATGACGGACACCGCTACATATCTGATCTTTATCGTCGTGGGGTGCGTAATTTCGTAGTCGAGGCAAAGGGGATTCTTGAAACACAAACCGATGGCCTTAATGGCATGAAAGATGCTAATTTCCTTGTTGTACCATCTCCTTTGGCTGCCTTGCAGCGACTTGCAGAACGCCATCGCGACGAGTTCGATCTGCCCATTGTGGGAATTACGGGCTCAAATGGTAAGACCATGGTGAAGGAGTGGCTTTATCAGCTGCTTTTGCCATCACAGAAGATTGTGCGCTCGCCTCGCAGCTATAACTCGCAGATTGGTGTACCTTTGTCTGTATGGCTTTTGAACGAACAGACTGAGGTGGGTATCTTTGAAGCCGGCATCAGTCAGCCTGGCGAGATGTATGCATTGCGTGACATCATTCAGCCCACAATAGGTGTGCTCACCTCGCTTGGCTCCGCCCATCAGGAGAACTTCCGTTCCATGGAAGAGAAATGTATGGAGAAACTTGAACTGATGCACGATACAGAGGCCATGGTCTATTGTTCCGACAATGATATCGTGAGCCGTTGCATCCGCCGTATGAACTACAAGGGTGAGAAAATCGCGTGGTCTATGTGTGATGAGCAGGCCGCTTTTTTTGTCAAGGAAGTGAAGGATTCAAAAATCACTTATATCTGGCAGGAAGAGGAGAATTGCTATACCATCCCCTTTATCGATGAGGCTTCTATCGAGAACTCTATCACCTGCGCTGCCGTAGCATTATATATGGGGCTTACGCCAAGTCAGATTGCCGACCGGATGGCGAAACTCGAACCTGTGGCCATGCGTCTGGAGGTGAAGCAAGGGCAACGTGGTTGCGTTATCATCAACGATTCTTACAACTCCGATATCAACTCGCTCGATATAGCCCTCGACTTCATGAATCGTCGTGAGGCTGCTAAGAAGACACTTATTCTGAGTGACATCTTCCAAACGGGCTCTGCACCAGAAACCCTTTATGCGCAAGTTAGCGAACTGGCTGTGAAGCGTGGTATTGATAAGTTTATTGGCATTGGTCCTGAACTTATGGCTCAGGCCGATAAAATACAGATTGCCGACAAGGCTTTCTTTGCCGATGTGAAGCATTTCCTTTCGAGCGATGCCTTTGCAGGTTTACGTGACGAACTGGTACTGCTTAAAGGTGCTCGCAGCTTTTGTTTCGATCAGATTACGGAACAGTTGGAGCAGAAAGTACACGAGACCATTCTTGAGGTGAACCTCAATGCTGTGGTAGAGAATCTGAACTATTACCGCTCTTTCCTGAAACCTGAGACCAAGATGGTTTGTATGATCAAGGCCGATGCTTATGGAGCGGGTGCTGTGGAGATTGCTAAGACTCTGCAGGATCATCGTGTTGATTATCTGGCTGTTGCCGTGGCTGATGAAGGTGTCGCTCTCCGAAAGGCTGGCATCACGGCAAATATCATGATTATGAATCCTGAGATGACTGCCTTTAAGACCATGTTCGATTACGACCTGGAACCTGAGGTCTATAGCTTCCGACTGATGGATGCGCTTATCAAGGCAGCCCGCAAGGAAGGTATCACAGGATGGCCTGTACACATTAAGTTCGATACGGGTATGCATCGCTTAGGCTTCGATCCTAAGGATGATATCTTTAAGCTCATCGACCGCTTGAAACACCAGAATGCCATCATTCCACGTAGTGTGTTCAGTCACTTTGTAGGCTCTGACAGCGATGGCTTCGATGAGTTCTCTGCTCAGCAGTTCGCTCTGTTTGAAGAGGGAAGCCAAAGACTGCAAGCAGCCTTCGGTCATCGTATTCTTCGTCATATGGACAATTCGGCAGGTATCGAACATTTCCCCGAACGTCAGATGGATATGTGTCGTCTTGGTCTCGGTCTTTACGGCGTTGACCCGCGTGATAATCGTATCCTGAATACTGTTTCAACCCTTAAGACTACCATTCTTCAGTTGCGTCATGTGCCTGCTGGCGAGACTGTGGGTTATAGTCGTAAAGGAAAAATAGAACGCGACTCTGTCATAGCCGCAATTCCCATTGGTTATGCCGATGGCCTGAATCGTCATCTGGGCAATCGTAATTGCTATTGTCTGGTCAAGGGACAAAAGGCTGAATATGTGGGAAACATCTGTATGGATGTGGCCATGATTGATGTCACGGACATTCCTTGTATGGAAGGCGACCAGGTGGAAATCTTTGGTGAACATCTGCCTGTAACTGTGCTCAGCGACACACTTGACACCATCCCCTACGAGGTGCTTACAGGTGTCAGCAACCGCGTGAAACGCGTCTATTTCCAAGATTAAAATCTGGATAATTCCATAAATTGTATTTTATACACATCTATATTCCGTCCACTTTTTTAAGAAATGGTGGGCGGAATATTTTGTTGATTATCAGTGGCTTACAATTTTTAACCCCATAAAGTCGTCCACTTTTGAAGTCAATCCTCCGGATTCCGATTGCTTTTTTTCATAATTTTGCATCCAAATCCTAAATAGGGTAAATTCTAACTCAATATTAACGATAATTTAAAAAACAGTATGAAAAAAAGCAGGTTTATGATGATGCTATTGGCACTGATGGTGTCGGTGGCTATGCATGCCCAAGGTATCTTGGGAACTGTGACTGATGACCTCGGAGAGCCCGTTATTGGAGCTTCCGTTGTCGAGAAAGGTAATCCTCAGAACGGCTCCATCACTGATATGGATGGTCATTTCACTTTGAAGGTGAACGAGGGTACACCTATTATTATTTCATATATTGGCTTTACCACTCTTGAGGTGAACGCCAAGAATAACATGCGCATCACACTGAAGGAAGACGCCCAGACGCTGCAGGATGTTGTAGTGATCGGTTATGGTGTGCAGAAGAAGAGTGTGGTAACAGCCTCTATCGCCAAGGTAAGCGCTGAGGATCTGGAGGGAAAGACACGTCTGCGTGCCGACGATGCCCTGAAAGGACTGGCTGCTGGTGTAAACGTTACATCGTCATCAGGTCAGCCAGGTTCACAGTCGATGATCCGTGTGCGCGGTACAGGTACTATTAATGATACCAATCCGCTGTACATTATCGATGGTATGCCTGCCGATCAGTATGGTTTGGAGAGCGTTAACCCCAACGATATCGAGAGTATCGAGGTGTTGAAGGATGCTGCATCGGGTGCCATCTACGGTGCGCGTGCTGCCAATGGTGTTATCCTGGTAACCACCAAGAAGGGTAAGATTGGAAAGACTCAGATTAACTATAACTTCAGCTATGGTTGGCAGAGTGCCTGGAAGCATCGCGATGTAACAAGTGCTACTGACTATGCCATCCTGCAGAACGAGAAATACGTGAATGGTGGACAAGCTCCCCTGTATGCTGATCCATATAACCTGACTGATGCTAATGGTCAGAAGATTACTGGTTTTGGTACCGACTGGCAGGAACTGCTGTTTAACGACAATGCTCCTGTAGTTCAGCACGACGTATCGGTAAGTGGCGCTACCGAGAAGGTAAACTATTATTTGTCAATGGGATATTACACTCAGGATGGTATTGTAGGCGGTAATTATGGCCGTTCAAACTACGATCGTCTGACTCTGCGTTCAAACAACCAGTTCAATATCTTCGACGATTCAAAGGAACGTTCGTTCCTGAATAAACTCGATATCAGTGCCAACCTGTCATATATGCGCACGCATAGTACGGGTATCGACACCAACTCTACATGGGGCTCGCCTCTGGGTTCTGCACTTTACCTGGCTCCCACACTGCCTGTTACACTGAAGGGCGACGTGGCTCAGGAGATGATAGACCGTTATTCGGCCTATGACTTGTATCGTGATGCCCAAGGCAATCCTTACACTATTCCTAACTTTGTAGGTTCATATCAGGAGCAGAACAACCCCATCGCCATGATGCAGGGCAACCCCAGCAAGGGCTGGAGTCACAAGTTCATGCCTAAGTTCTCAATCGACCTGCAGCTGTGGGACAACTTGAAGTACCATTTCACCTGGAGCGCTGAGCAGAGCTTCTGGGGCAGCGATGGTGCTACGATATCAAAGTACTACCTCTCAGGTAACAACAATGCCGACCACACCTCGGCTTCATCAGAGAAAGCCAACAGCACCCAATGGCAGGTTGAAAATACACTGACCTACGACAAGGAGTTTGGCAAACACTCTATTGGTGTAGTGCTGGGTCAGAGCGCTTTGAAGTACAAGGGTAGCTATGTAGGTGCTTCGCACTGGAACCTGATTAACGTAAACAAACCTTATGTTGACTACACAACAGGCGGCAGTATCGAGACGACTACCGATGCCGATGGTAACATCACTGGCGTGAAGAGTCTGGTAAACGGTTGGGCTGGTCCGTATGTTGAGCACCATCTGGCTTCGCTCTTTGCCCGTCTGAGCTACAACTATGACGAGAAGTACATGTTCCAGGGCACTATCCGTCGTGACGGATCAAGCCGCTTTGGTTCTAATAATAAATATGGTGTGTTCCCCTCATTCTCTATCGGTTGGAATATTATGAACGAGGACTTCATGAAGAACACCAGCGACTGGCTGACCAACCTGAAGTTCCGTGCCAGCTGGGGTAAGAACGGTAACGAGAACATCGGTGATTTCCGTTATACCGTGCTGACCACTACCGGTGGTACAAGTAACTACTTCTTCGGACGTCAGGGGGTAATGAACTATGGTTCGAAGGCTAACGGATTGGCTAATGAGAACCTGAAGTGGGAGGAGAGTGAACAGACTGATCTGGGCCTCGACTTCGGATTCTGGAATAACAAGTTGACATTCACTATCGACTACTACATCAAGAAGACCAACGGAATGCTGATGACCATGCCTATCCCTTCTTATGTCGGCGAGACAAAGCCTATTGGTAACGTAGGTGATATGGAGAACAGTGGTATCGAGTTCGAACTTGGCTACAAGTGGAACATCAGTGATGCACACTTCTCTGTAAAGGGTAATGCATCATATCTGAAGAACAAGTTGAAGAACCTGGGTAACGATACTGGTTTCCTGAACTATGGTATCTCACAGTTCAGCGATGGTGGTACACGTGCAGAGAACGGTCAGCCTTTCCCATACTTCTATGGATATAAAACTGCTGGTGTCCTGCAGAATCAGGCCGAGGCCGATGCATACAATGCAAAGAACCATGCAACATCTAACCCTGGTGACTTGATCTTCGTCGACGTTAACGGCGACGGCTACATCACCAGTGACGACCGTACCAAGATCGGTAAACCAACTCCCGACTGGACCTTCGGTCTTAATTTCAATGCCGACTGGAAGGGCTTCGACTTCAACCTGTTCTTCCAGGGGGTAAGTGGTGCCGACATCTTCGATGCTACATGGCGTCAGGATATCGCATCAGGTAACTATCCAACTTGGGTGTTGCAGCGCTGGACAGGCGAGGGTACATCAAACAAGATTCCTATGCTGAAGTTGGGCGACTCGAAGAACTGGGTTGTTAGTGACATCTATGTACAAGACGGCAGCTATCTGCGTCTGAAAAACATCTCACTGGGTTACACGCTGCCTCGCAACCTCACAAACAGGGTTAATATCGAGCGCTTCCGCGTTTACGTACGTGCTGAGAACCTGTTCACATGGACTAAATATTGGGGATTCGATCCTGAGATTGGTACCAGCAGCACTTCTATGGGTGTAGACTACGGAGTATATCCTCAGGCTCGCATCTTTACTGTAGGTTTCAACCTCTCACTGTAAGTTTGGGAATAATGAATAATTAAAAGACAGATAAAATTATGAATACAAAGATATATAGAATATTGTGCGCTGGAGTGGTTGCAGTATCGCTTTCTGCTTGTAGCGACGATTTCCTGGAAGTACAGAATCCTACTGGAGAACCTCTGGAGGAATATTATATGACTGATGAGCATTTGAACGAGGCATGTACCTCGGCCTATGCTCCACTGCACTGGCCCGACTGGGACGGAACAGCCTATAACGACCTGACTTGCGATGCCGAGATTATGGGCGACGACTTCTGGGTAGGTGGTTCAAGTATCAGCGACAACCAGCATTGGCATAAGCTCTTCAACTTTGAGGGTGACGGCAATAACACATTGGGTACACTTTGGGGCGACTTCTATAGCGGCATCAAACGCTGTAACGATGTCATCAAATACTGCTCATGGGGCGGTGGTAACGAGAAGAACCGCACTTCATATGAGATGCAGGCCCGACTGCTCCGCGTGTACTATTATAATATCTTGTGGCATTACTATGGTAATGTACCCTTCTATCTGGAGAACCTGAGCGAGCCTTATACTGCTCCGCAGATGAGTGCCGACGAAATCTACGCACAGCTGCTGCCAGAACTTGAGGAGATCATCAAATCGAACGTCCTGCCTATGCGTTGGGATGCTGCCAACGAAGGTCGCGTATCTCAGGCGATGGCCTACATGCTCTATGCCGAGATGGTGATGTATCAGAACGATTCTGCCCGCTATCCCACAGCTTTGGGTTATATGAAGCAGATTATCGGTGACTCTCAATACGCACTGAATCCTGATTTTAAGAATTTGTTCGACGAAAGTGGTGAGATGTGCTCAGAGAGCATCTTCGAGATTACCTACGATGACGACAACGCACAGCGCGATTGGGGTACATCTATGCACGCTGGTGGTACCGTATTCCCAACACTCTGCTCACCTAACGGTTGGGCAGGTGGCGATGGATGGGACAGCGGCAACGACGGCTGGGGATTCCTGCCCATGCGACTTGAGGCTTACAACATGTATGCCGATAACGACAAGCGTCGCGATGTAACCTGCTGGGATGTTCGTGGCTATACCTACACTGAGCGTTATCAGGATACGCACATCTGGCATGGTAAGTATCGTCCACAGAGCGCTAACAATCAGGATTGTCCTACCTCAAAGAATCTGAATTACAACAACAATAAACGCATCTATCGTTATGCGGAGACCCTGCTGAACGCTGCAGAACTGTTGCTGCAGACTGGTGGCAGTGCTGCTGAGGCTGCAGGTTATGTAAACGAGGTCCGCGCACGTGCCGGACTGGCCAATCTGGCTAGCGTATCTATCGACGACGTGTTGAATGAGCGCCACTTGGAGTTCTGTGGCGAAGGTAAGCGCTACTTCGACTTGGTACGTGCCGAGGGTATCAGCGGTGCTACCGAGAAGGCTACCGTAAAACTCGTACCCGA
The DNA here is from genome assembly GCF_000746155.1 of Prevotella sp. FD3004. Taxonomy (NCBI): domain Bacteria; kingdom Pseudomonadati; phylum Bacteroidota; class Bacteroidia; order Bacteroidales; family Prevotellaceae; genus Prevotella; species Prevotella sp. FD3004. The sequence goes on from NZ_JQKR01000011.1 coordinate 111,125, forward strand.
CAGTTATGGTTATCGCACTAACTCGTGGACACCCAATAAGAAGCATATTCCTCTCTCACAGAGCGAGCTTGATGCTGACCCCACACTTGTGCAGAATAACTATTAAAAGTAAAAAGGTAAAATACTAAAAAGCAAAAGATATGAAAACGAATATATATAATAAGGTTAAAGGACTTGTAAAGGCTTCACCTTTTTACCTTTTACCTTTATTCACCGCCTGTTCGCCCGAGAGTTTCGATGGCGCAGACCCCAATGGTATTCCGTCAGTAAACGGTGTCGACTTTAATATCACCGTCGATCAGGAGACCAACCAGATGATTGCTACTTATACCCCGCAGGCTGGTACTTATCCTGTGTGGATCCTTAATGGTAATAGCTATTCTACACTGCAGGAGGTTGGTTATCAGAATCCTGAAGCAGGCACTTATACCATCGATCTGAAGCTGGGTAACCGTAATGGTTTCAGTCAGGGCGTTGTCAGCAAGACCTTCACATTCAATGATACAAAGGTCGACTATAGTGCCGATTTCCGTAAGATTACTGGTAAGGAGTGGCGCATCGCCAATAAGGAAGTGGCTCACATGGGTTGTGGTCCTGCTGGTACTGATGGTGCTGGCTGGTGGTCGGCACAGCCAGACGATAAAAAGGACTTCGGTGTCTACGATGACCGCATCACTTTTACTGCCGACACCCGAAAGGGGGGTACGTACACCTATAGCGCAGGTGAGGATGGTAAAACCTATGTGAATACAGGTACCACCAAATGGGGCTCAGAGGCTGCTGACTTCGATGCAACCATTGGCGATCAGACATCTACTTGGAGCTTTGAAGTTTACGACTGGGAGGATGCTGATGGCAATATCACCAAGCAAACCTACATTCAGCTTGCTGACAACACCGCATTCCCCTATATCTCCAGCGATGCTCAGTATGAGAATCCAAAGTTCCGTATCGAGAGTCTGACCGCTAAGAAAATGGTGTTGGTCTACGATGCTCCCGACCGATCTATTGCCTGGCGTTTCATTCTGATTAATGGTGAAAACGAATCAGAGAACGATAAGCCTAAAGATGTGATGGATTGGGACTACGCCTCTTCAGCCAACCTTTGGAAGGCTGTTGATGAAGGCACTGTTGCTAGTGAGATGGGGTACTATTTCGCCGACGACAGCTGGAGTCCGATTTCTTATGCAGAGGCAACTCACAAAGGCGATGCTTATGAGCTAACACTCCCTGAAGGTTTGGGCGGCAGCCAGTGGCAAGGGCAGTATCACATCGATACTAAACTCACGGCTTCGGCTTCAAAGACCTATAACTTCTATCTCGTGATGGAGTCTGATCAGGATCTGCCTGGTGTTACTTTCAAACTCACCGATGCAGGCGACAGCAACTTCTTTATCGAGGAGCGTAACGACGTGGAGGGTGGCACACCGTTCATCCTGAAGCGTGAGGGCCTCACTCTGAAGGAAGGTGCTGATGCTTCCGCCATCCGTTTGTTCTTTGACTTCGGAGGTTCTCCTGCAGGTGCACATATTAAGATTAGTAATATCTACTTTGAGGAGGCTGTCAGCATGAACTACGATGATGCCGACAACCTGTGGAAGGGTGTCGACGAGGGTTCGGTTAAAAGTAAGTTCGGCTATTGGTTTGCCGATGACAGTTGGACACAGATCCCCAACGATGAGTGTAAGCATATCGGTGATACCTACGAGATTAAACTTCCCGAGGGTATTGGCAGTAGTCAGTGGCAGGGTCAGTTCCATATCGATACAGAACTTACGGCAAGTGCTGCGAAACAGTACAACTTCAAGATGGTTGTTGAGGCCGACAACGATTGCCCAGGTGTAACCATCAAGCTCACCGACGCAGGTGATACGAACTTCTTCTGTGAGGGACGTCACGACATCAAGGCCGACGAGCCTTTCACCTTCACCCTGAAGAATGCAACGCTGAAAGAAGGTGCCGATGCGTCAGCCATCCGTCTGTTCTTCGACTTTGGAGGCTCACCTGCAGGAACCAATGTCAAGATCAGTAAAATCATCTTTAAAGAAGCAAAGTAAAGAAGTGATAAAGTGAGAAAATTCATGCTGAGTTATTTAATGATCTCTCTTGCTGCAGTCCTGATGGGCTGCAGCGGGGGAGACGATACCCCCGACCCCGTAGTGCCTGTTATCACCACCTCAGTGGAGACCGTCAATGCTCCAGCCGTTGGAGGTGTCTACGATATTACCGTCACTACGACTGGTCAGGAGTGGGGGGCGTATGCCGAAGGGGATTTTGTGAAGGCTAACGTCCGGTATTCGTCTAATTCGGTGGTCGTTACCATCGATAGTAATCCTAATACCACAGAACGCACAGGTCGTGTTATCATCATGTCGGGCACAGCCCGCAAGACAGTCAGTATCACCCAGGCTGCTGCCGAGAAACCAGCCTATAATGCTCCAGACGGCTATACTCTGGTGTGGCAGGATGAGTTTGAGTCGGGTTCGGAGCTGAATGCAGCAGACTGGACCCACGAGGTGAAGAACTCTGGCTGGGTGAATCACGAGTTACAGAACTACGTGAATCATAAGACACCTGATGGCGCACTTGTTACTCAGGTGAAAAACGGTACCCTGCGTATCACGGCTTTGAAAGAAAATGGAAAGATATATTCTGGTCGTGTGTATGCCAAGGTAAAGCAGGGTTGGACCTACGGCTATATTGAAGCCAGCATCAAACTGCCAAAGGGTAAGGGAACATGGCCTGCCTTTTGGATGATGCCCGTCAACTTCAAGTCATGGCCAGCAGATGGCGAGATTGATATCATGGAAGAGGTCGGTTATCATCCAGACTACGTATCGTCGAGTCTCCACGCAAACGCTCACGTTCACTCGAACAACACCCAGGTGACCCACGAGATGAAGTGCCCAGGTGCTGAGGGCGAGTTTCACACCTATGCCATACTCTGGACAGCTAAGAATATCACCACTTATGTGGATGGAAATGTGCAGCTGAACTACGACAACCGTGGATTTGGCCGTGACGATTGGCCCTACGATGATCCATTCTATGTCATTTTCAACCTCGCGTGGGGTGGTGACTGGGGTGGTGCCCAAGGCGTCGACGAGAGTGCACTGCCTGCCACCATGGAGGTAGACTACATCCGTGTGTTCCAGAAGAAATAATCATATATGAAGAAATATTTCCTATACCTTGTCGTGCTTTTATTGGCTGCCTGCACCGCAGGCGGCGGGCATAAGGGAACTGCTGGTTTTGTAACCATTCAAGGCCATGACCTGATTAAACCCAATGGTGAAAAATTGTTCATTCAGGGTACAAATCTGGGCAATTGGTTGAACCCAGAGGGTTATATGTTCGGATTTGGACGAACCAATTCGGCATGGATGATCGACCTCCTGTTTAAGGAGGCCGTTGGTCCTGACTTCACAGCCGAATTCTGGCAGCAGTTCAAGGATAACTACGTTACTCGTGCCGACATCGACTTTATTGCCAGTCAGGGTGCCAATACCATCCGACTGCCGTTCAACTACAAGCTTTTCACCGACGAAGACTATATGGGACAAACTGGTCAGAAAGACGGCTATGAACGCATCGATTCTGTCGTGAGCTGGTGCAAGGCTAACGGTCTGTATCTCATTCTTGATATGCACGACTGTCCAGGTGGACAGACAGGCGATAATATTGACGATGGTTATGGCTATCCTTGGATATATGAAAGTGAACCGTCACAGCAACTTTTCTGTCAGATATGGCAGAAGATAGCCTGCCGTTATAAGAACGAGACCACCATCCTTGGTTATGAATTGATGAACGAACCTATTGCTCACTATTTCGAGAACAAAGATACGCTCTATCACCTTCTCCAACCCCTTTATAAACGCTGTGTTGAGGCCATCCGTACGGTCGACGAGAATCATATCATCCTATTGGGTGGTGCCCATTGGAACAGCTTCTTCTGGATGCTCAACGATACCAGCTATGACGACAAACTGATGTATACCTGTCATCGCTATGGCGGTCCGGCAACCAAAGAGGCTATCAACCACTACATCAATTTCCGCGACTCAGTCAATCGCCCGATGTATATGGGTGAGTTTGGCCATAACACCATGGAGTGGCAGAGCGACTTCGTCAAAGTGCTGAAAGAGGCGAATATCGGCTACACATTCTGGCCTTATAAAAAGGTAGACAACTCTTGTATGATGAGTATCCAGCGCCCTGAGGGTTGGGATAGTATCGTTGTGAAATACGCTGAGACATCGCGTAATACCTATCAGGAGTGGCGCGAGGCGCGTCCCAACCAAGCCCGATTCCGTCAGTTGCTGAAGCAGTTTGCCGAGAATTGCCGTTTGGAGAACTGCAAGTCGCAAACGGAATACATCCAGAGCATGGGCATGAAGGAAAAAGAAAATAAGTAAAAAAGCAAAAGAAATGAGGATAAATTTCATGTCGAAATCCGTGTTTAAGGAAATAGGATGGGTAAAGATCTTGCCTTTTTACCTTTTTACCTTTTTACCTTTCGCAAATTCACAGAGTATACCCGTGTATCTTGACGATACGAAACCTGTTGAGCAACGTATTGACGATGCTCTAACTCGTATGACGCTTGACGAGAAAATTGCTGTAATCCATGCGCAGTCAAAGTTCTCCAGCCCTGGCGTGAAACGTCTTGGATTTCCTGACCTTTGGACCGATGACGGTCCTCATGGTGTTCGTCCCGATGTGCTTTGGGATGAGTGGGAACAGGCAGGCCAGACCAATGACTCGTGCGTAGCCTTTCCTGCGCTTACATGTCTGGCTGCCACTTGGAATCCGTTGATGGCTCGTCTCTATGGGGAGAGCCTAGGTGAAGAGGCTCTCTATCGTGGCAAAGCCATGATCCTGGGTCCTGGCGTGAACATCTACCGCACCCCGCTGGGTGGTCGTAACTTCGAGTATATGGGTGAAGATCCATGGCTGGCCTCTCGTATGGTGGTACCTTATATTCAGGGTCTCCAATCGAAGGGGGTGGCTGCATGCGTCAAGCATTATGCACTAAACAACGACGAAGAGTACCGTCATCAGGTTAATGTTATCGTCAGTGAGCGTGCTCTCCACGAGATTTATCTGCCTGCCTTCAAAGCAGCCGTTACCGAGGCTGGCACATGGGGTATTATGGGCGCCTACAACCTTTATAAAAACCAACACAACTGTCATAATAGCATTCTGCTGAATAAGATTCTGAAACAGGATTGGCGTTACGATGGTGTGGTAGTCAGTGATTGGGGTGGATGTCATGATACCGACGAGGCAGTCACCAATGGACTCGACCTCGAGTTCGGTTCGTGGACCGATGGTCTGACCATGGGGGCTACCAATGCCTATGATAGTTATTACCTTGCTCTGCCCTATAAGAAACTTATACAGGAAGGTAAATACAATATGAAAGAACTCGACGAGAAAGTACGTCGTGTCCTTCGTCTGTTCTATCGCACCACGATGAACCGCCACAAGCCATATGGCTTCCTCTGTTCTGAGAGCCATTATAATGCTGCTCTGAAGATAGCCCAGGAGGGTGTAGTACTGTTGAAAAACGATCCTGTTAAAAATGGTAAGACCAGACAACCTCTGTTACCACTCCAGAGACCTGAGCGTATTCTTGTGGTGGGCGAAAACGCCATCAAGATGATGACTGTAGGTGGAGGCTCCTCTTCGCTGAAGGTACAGCGTGAGATTTTGCCACTTGATGGTATCCGTGAGCGTTTCAAAAGTAGTCAGATAGACTTTGCCCGTGGCTATGTAGGTGATACCATTCAGAGTTATAATGGTGTGACCGTCGGTCGTTCACTCTACGAGACACGTCCTGCCGATGAGCTTATTGCTGAAGCGGTTGACAAAGCCCGTCAGGCTGATGTCGTGATTATCTTCGGTGGTCTTAATAAGAGCAATTATCAGGACTGTGAAGGGCACGACCGTCAACAATATGGTCTGCCTTATGCTCAGGATCGTCTTATTGAGGCTCTGGCTGCCGCCAATAAGCGTCTTGTTTATGTTAATATCAGTGGTAATGGTGTCGCCATGCCTTGGCTGTCTAAGGTGCCCGCTGTCGTTCAGGGCTGGTTTATCGGCTCCGAGGCTGGTGAGGCCATCGCTAGTGTGCTTGCAGGTGATGTGAATCCCTCTGGTAAGTTACCCTTTACTTGGTATGACAGTCTGGAGCAGTGTGGCGCTCATGCGCTCAATGCGTTTCCTGGCACGTGGCGCGAGGGTCATCAGATTATAGATGAGACATATAAGGAAGATATCTATGTCGGTTATCGCTGGACTGACAAGCAGAAAGTGAAACCTCTCTTTCCTTTTGGACATGGTTTGAGTTACACTACATTTATGTTGGGAAAACTCACTGCTAACAAGCTGCAGATAGCTGCTGACGACGAGATTACCTTCACCATTCCTGTCACCAATACGGGCCGTCGGGCTGGTGCAGAGACTCTGCAGTTATATATCAACGATAGACAAGCCAGTGTCGATCGCCCTATTAAGGAACTCAAGGCCTTCCAGAAGGTGTTCCTTCAGCCAGGCGAGACACAGCAGGTAAGTCTTACCATCGACAAGCGTGCATTGAGTTTCTACGACGAGAGCAACTCTAGGTGGACGGCCGAGCCAGGTCTGTTCGAAGCCCTTGTCGGTACGTCGTCCGACTGTCTTCCTGCCCGTTGTACTTTTGAGTTGAAAATGTAATGATAAGTTAGTATGATAAATTGGTTATATAGTTGATAATAAGTAGTAAGAAGAAAAGTTTTTAAGTAACCTAATGAGAAAGGCGTGTGCGAGATGCATGTGCCTTTTTTTTGTGTTCGTAAACAAAAAGTAGGCTGATTATTTGTTTGAAAGGAAAAATATGCTTACTTTTGCAGCGCAAAATTAAATATTCGGGGTGCTGAGGCAAGTGCCAACGCTGAGAAAATACCCATAGAACCTGAAGCGGGTAATGCCGTCGGAGGAATGCAATATGAAAGTAACGATTAACAACAAAGAACACGAGACGCAAGCCAAAACTGTATCCGAGCTTGCCGCCCAATTGCAGTTGCCCGCCAAAGGTGTGGCAATAGCCATCGATAATGAGTTGAAACCACGCACATCTTGGGATGCCACCATCCTACAAGAGGGCGCCAGTATCACTATTATCAAAGCTGCATGCGGGGGGTAAGGACTATGTTACAGTTTATTTCTCACTACACCGAAAAGTATAGCTACTTGGACAGCATCACCCTTGCCTTGCAGGGTGGGTGCCGATGGATACAGCTACGCATGAAGGATGCTACCGACGACGAGGTGCGCCCCATTGCGATAGAAGCCCAGCAGCTATGCCAGAAGTTTGGCGCTACATTTGTTATCGACGATCGCGTGGCATTAGTAAAAGAGTTGCAGGCCGATGGGGTGCACCTGGGCAAGAACGATATGCCCATTGCCGAAGCGCGACGCTTATTAGGTCCCGATTATATCATAGGTGGAACAGCCAACACGTTCGAGGATGTGAAGAGCCACTATGAGTCGGGGGCCGATTATATCGGTTGTGGGCCCTACCGATTTACCACCACCAAGCAGAAGCTGTCGCCTGTATTAGGGCTGGATGGCTACCGCAGGATTATTATCGAGATGCGTGCGGCACATATCGATATACCCATTGTGGCTATCGGTGGTATTACCAAGGAGGATATCCCCGCCATACTGGCTACCGGCATCACCGGCATAGCCCTGAGTGGTACGGTGCTGCGAGCCGCAAACCCCATTGACGAAATGAAACACTTAACAAACATAGTTAATCATGAGTAAATTAGTAATTGCAGGACGGGAGTTTAACTCTCGTTTGTTTCTGGGCACAGGCAAGTTTAACAACAATGCGCTGATGGCCCAGGCTATCGAGGCTTCGGGATCGGAGATGGTTACCGTTGCCATGAAACGTGTGGAACTCGACGACAAGAACGACGATTTGCTGACACACATCACCCAGAACCCCAACATACAGCTGCTGCCCAATACATCGGGTGTGCGTAATGCTGAAGAGGCGGTGTTTGCTGCCCGGATGGCCCGCGAGGCCTTTGGCACCAACTGGTTGAAGTTGGAGATACACCCCGACCCACGCTACTTGTTGCCCGACTCGGTTGAGACACTGAAAGCCACCGAGCAGTTGGTAAAACTGGGCTTTGTGGTGCTGCCATACTGCCAGGCCGACCCCACGCTGTGTAAGCATCTGGAAGAGGCTGGTGCAGCTACAGTGATGCCATTAGCAGCCCCCATCGGTACCAACAAGGGCTTGAGAATGAAGGACTTTTTGCAGATTATCATCGACCAGGCTACTGTGCCTGTAGTGGTTGATGCTGGTATCGGTGCCCCCAGTCATGCTGCCGAGGCGATGGAGATGGGTGCCGACTGCGTGCTGGTGAATACTGCCATTGCCGTAGCAGGCAATCCCGTAAAAATGGCCGATGCCTTCCGTCAGGCTGTGATTGCCGGTCGCCAGGCCTACGAGGCAGGCTTAGGAGCCATTGCCGATTGCGCCGAAGCCTCCAGCCCATTAACCGCATTTCTTAATGTTTAAAGTTCAAAATATGATAAATGATCACAAAGCTTACGCACAGCGTGAGAAATTCTATATGCAGGGCCAGTTGTACCCTGATGTAAAGGTGGGTATGACTAAGGTAAACCTGACCCCCACCGTAACCCGCGATGACGACGGTACCCCCCACATGGAGCCCAACGCACCAGTGTATATCTACGATACCAGCGGACCTTATACCGACCCCAACTACACGGTTGACCTGAAGAAGGGACTGCCCCCTATGCGTCAGCAGTGGATAGCCGATCGCGCCCAGAAAGGACAGGGTATTACCCAGATGGCATGTGCCAAGGCAGGCATCATCACTCCTGAGATGGAGTACGTGGCTATTCGCGAAAACATGAATTGTCAGGCACTGGGTATCGAGAGTCATATCACCCCCGCATATGTACGAGATGAGGTGGCTCGCGGACGTGCCGTTATCCCCGCTAACATTCATCACCCCGAGAGCGAGCCGATGATTATCGGACGCAACTTTGCGGTGAAAATCAATACAAACATCGGCAACTCGGCTACCACATCCAGCATCGACGAAGAGGTGGACAAGGCCGTATGGTCGTGTAAGTGGGGTGGCGATACGCTGATGGACCTCTCTACGGGTAACAACATTCACGAAACCCGCGAGTGGATTCTGCGTAACTGTCCTGTACCCGTAGGCACCGTGCCCATCTATCAGGCTTTGGAAAAGGTGGATGGCAGGGTGGAAAACCTGACCTGGGAGGTGTATCGCGACACGCTGATTGAGCAGTGCGAGCAGGGTGTGGATTACTTTACCATCCATGCTGGTATCCGTCGCCACAACGTGCATCTGGCTGATAGTCGTTTGTGTGGTATCGTGAGTCGTGGCGGTAGCATTATGAGTAAGTGGTGCCTGCTGCACAATCAGGAGAGCTTCTTATATGAGCACTTTGATGATATCTGTGATATCGTGGCCAAGTACGATGTAGCCCTGTCGCTGGGCGATGGTTTGCGCCCTGGCTGTACTGCCGATGCCAACGATGCCGCCCAGTTTGCTGAGCTCGACACCATGGGTGAGTTGGTGGTACGTGCCTGGGAGAAGAACGTGCAGGCCTTTATCGAGGGTCCCGGTCATGTGCCCATGCATAAAATCAAGGAGAACATGGAGCGCCAGTTGGAGAAGTGTCACGAGGCACCTTTCTACACCCTCGGACCTATTGTTACCGATATCGCTCCAGGCTACGATCATATTACCAGTGCCATCGGTGGTGCGCAGATAGCCTGGCTCGGAACCGCCATGCTTTGCTACGTAACCCCCAAGGAGCATCTGGCTCTGCCTAATAAGGACGATGTACGCGCAGGTATCATCGCCTATAAGATAGCTGCCCATGCTGCCGACCTGGCTAAGGGACACCCCGGTGCCACCATCCGCGATAACGCCCTGTCGAAAGCCCGTTTCGAGTTCCGTTGGCGCGATCAGTTCCACCTGTCGTTGGATCCCGAACTAGCGCTGCAGTATTTCACCGAGGCAGGTCATACCGACGGCGAGTACTGCACCATGTGCGGACCTAACTTCTGCGCTGCCAAGCTGACGCACGACCTTAGGAGGATTAAACATTAAAGATTAATCATTAATGGAACTAACGAGCGAACAACGACGGCGTTATAACCGCCACCTGATACTGGAAGGCTTTGGTCCTGAGGCACAAAGCAAACTGCTGCAGGCTAAGGTGCTGCTGGTTGGTGCAGGCGGTTTAGGCTCGCCTGTGGCCCTGTATCTGGCAGCAGCTGGCGTAGGCACCATCGGTGTGGTGGATGGTGATACCGTGAGTATTACCAACCTGCAGCGTCAGGTGCTGCACAGCACGCCCGATGTAGGGCGCCCCAAGGTAGAAGTGGCTCGCGAACGTATGCAGGCCATCAACCCCGATGTGTGCGTTGAAACTTACGAGACCTATCTGAGCGAGACCAACGCCATGGAACTGATTCAGCCCTATGATTTCGTGATTGACGGTACCGACAACTTTGCCACCAAGTATCTGGTAAACGATGCCTGTGTGATGCAAGGCAAGGCTTTTACCATGGGTGGTATCAGCAAGTATAGTGGACAGCTGATGACCCACGTGTCCGGTTCGGCCTGTTACCGTTGTCTGTTTCCCGAGCCCCCTGCCAAGCAGGATGTGGAGACTTGCGCCATGGTGGGTGTGTTAGGCTCGATAGCCGGCATGTTAGGTACTGTGCAGGCCACCGAGTGTATCAAATACTTAGCTGGGGTGGGGCATTTGCTCACCAACAGTATGCTTACCTTCGATGCCCTCAGCATGCAGTGGCAGCGCTTCGACTTTGGCAAGCGTGAAAGCTGCGAACTCTGTGGCACTCATCCTTCGATACACCAGTTGAAGGAGTATGCTTTCAAACCCTGTAAATCAAAATAAACGAAAAAATGTTTAGTGACGAACTTAAAAACATAAGTTGGCAGGAAACCACCGAGCGCATAGCCAGCATGACCGATGCCGATGTGCGCCGTGCCTTAGGCAAGAGTCGTTGCGATGTGAACGACTTCATGGCCCTGCTGTCGCCTGCAGCCGAACCTTACTTAGAGCAGATGGCCCGACTCTCGCGTAAATACACCGAGGAGCGTTTCGGGCGCACCATGTCGATGTTTATCCCGCTGTATATCACCAACTCGTGCTCTAACTCGTGTGTATATTGCGGTTTTCATCGCGAAAACCCTATGGCACGCACCATCCTCACACCCGAACAGATTGAGGACGAGTACCGTGCCATCAAGCAGTTGGCACCTTTCGAGAACATCCTGCTGGTAACTGGCGAGAACCCAGCCAAGGCGGGAGTGCCTTATCTGGCAAAAGCCATCGATATTGCCAAGCGCTACTTCTCGAACATCAAGATCGAGGTGATGCCGCTGAAGATGGAGGAGTATCGCGAGCTGACTCATCACGGTCTGAATGGTGTGATCTGCTTTCAGGAAACCTACAACCGCGAGCACTACCAGCTGTATCACCCACGTGGCATGAAGAGCCGTTTTGAATGGCGCTGCGACGGGTTCGACCGTATGGGGCAGGCTGGCGTACACTCTATCGGTATGGGTGTGCTGATCGGTCTGGAGAAAGAGTGGCGTACCGATGTTACGATGATGGCGCACCACCTGCGCTATCTGCAGAAGCACTATTGGCGCACCAAGTACAGCATCAATTTCCCCCGTATGCGCCCGGCCCAGAACGAGGGATTCCAGCCCAACTGCTTTATGACCGATCGCGAACTGGCACAAGCCACGTTTGCCATGCGTATCTTCGACCACGATGTCGACATCTCGTACAGTACCCGCGAACCCGCTTACATCCGCGACAACATGTGTACCTTAGGCGTAACCACCATGTCGGCCGAGAGCCATGTGAATCCTGGTGGCTACCACACCTATCCACAGGCCTTGGAGCAATTTACGGTAAGCGATGAGCGCACGGCTAAGGTGATAAACACCCGTCTGAAGGAACTGGGTCGCGAACCCGTTTGGAAGGATTGGGATGCCTCGTTCGATATGTGTAAGAAGTGTGTATGATTATAGTCCTTACGCGCCCTGATTTCTTTGAAGGCGAGGTAGAGCGTATCACTGATATGCTCACAAGCGGCAGGGCCGACCTCATCCATATCCGTAAACCTGAAGCTAGTCGCGATGAGATAGAACAGTTGCTATGCGAGTTGTCTTCTGACTTTTACAATCGTTTAGTGTTGCACGACCATTTCGACTTGGCGGTGAAATATGCTCTTCGTGGCGTTCATCTCAATCGCCGGAATCCCCATCCGCCATCAGGGGGGCAGTGGAGTGGGGACGTCAGCATTTCATGCCATTCACTCGCAGAGTTGGCTGAGTGCCGCAGAAAACCTTATGCCTATATGAGTCTTAGTCCTGTTTTTGACAGCATCTCTAAACGGGGTTATCGTTCGGCGTTCAAGCTTTATCAACTGACTGAAGCGCGACAGAAGGGACTTATCGATCATCGTGTCATGGCTTTGGGCGGAGTTACTTTCGATAAGATAAACTTAATTCTAAAAATAGGCTTTGGAGGAGCCATGATTCTCGGCGACGCATGGAAATAGTATTAACTATTGCTGGTAGCGACCCTTCAGGAGGAGCCGGCATCCAGCAGGATCTCAAGACCATCACGGCACTGGGTTGCTATGGTGCCACAGTCATCACCTCTGTCACTTCGCAGAATACGCTGGGTGTACAGGCTTCTATGCCTGTTCCGCCCGATGTGGTGTTCTCACAGTTGTGCTCTGTACTGAGCGACCTTGAGCCTCATGCTGTTAAGATAGGTATGATTCCTAATCAAACTGTGGCTGAGGTTATTGTAGAGGCTTTAAGAACTTGTCGCGTTCCTGTGGTCTACGACCCTGTGATGATTTCCACCAGTGGTTATCCACTTATGCATCCCGACGCCATCACCTATATCACCCGTCAACTCTTTCCGCTCTGTACCCTTATTACTCCTAATCTGCCAGAAGCCCAATCTCTGTTGGAGGGCATCATTGATGAGCATGTCCCGTCTGACGATGTGCAGCAGGCGGGAATTGTCCTGTCGCATCATTATGCCACCGCCTTCCTACTCAAGGGCGGTCATGCCGACTCATCTCAAATGACTGACTGGCTTTTTGGGGCTGACGGTACTGTCAGTCAGTTCTCTACAAGGAAGATTCATAGTAGTAATCTTCACGGCACAGGCTGCACCCTCTCGTCAGCCATCGCTTCCTGTTTGGCAAAGGGTGCCAGTTTGCCCGATGCTGTCAAGCAAGCCAAGCAATATCTCACCGATGCCATCCGTCGTTCTGTTACCATTCACATCGGTCATGGCCACGGTCCGCTATTACCACCTATTGGTGACAAATTTTAACGCATGGCGTTGGGATGATGAATATTCTAAAAAAAGATGGAGCTATTTCTAATTAATCTGAAAATGTTTTGAGAGGTTTAAAGGAAAAAGATTATTATGTCTATATTTGCACACCAGTTAGACTGATAAGATGATAACAATACGTAGACGTCGGATAAGTTTATGGACCACTGCAACGTGGTTTATGCTTATGTCGTTGCTGGTGGTTCCCATTGTAGGACAGGCACAACGACAACTGCGGGTGGTTGACATTGAGACACTTATACCAGTAGTGGGGGCTAACGTGGTAAGCAAAGACGGCGTTGCCACTACCGACTCGTTGGGCAAGGTAAATGTGTCAGACAGTTGCAGGACCGTTTCTTTTTCACATGTGAACTACGAACCGCGTATTATCAACCTCAAAGAAGTGGGTGACACAATCTATATGATATCGAAACTGCTGAATCTGAAGGAAGTAGTGGTGTTTGGACATGGTAAGTCGCGAAACTATGAAGAGTTGAAGAAACGCCTGAAGATGGAAAAGACCGAGGCAGAACTTGCGTCCATCGACCCTGGCGTAGCCCTGAGGCTGGATTTGTGGAAGGCTGTCGCTGCCGTTCTTCCAAAGAGGTGGCGGCCTGGCTACAAAAAAGAACTACGTAAGAAACGCCTGAAGGAAATACTTGAAAACTATTAGATGGAATATCTTTTTTTTCCACTTTGCTTGCACGGATGGAAATAAATGTCTATCTTTGTGGCGCATAAACAAAGACTGCAATCATGAATAAACTACTGATTACTTGGCTGTTCATGGCAGTGGTGAGTGTCGTGTATGCTCAGGAGAACGACTACGGCTCGATTCTCCGTCAGCTCGACGAGGCCATAGAACTATCGCCCGAGACCGTGGCGCAATATGAGCAGCAGACGGAGGGCGTGTATCGGCAATACCAGAATGCTCGGACGCCTGAAGAAAAGTATGGACTGGCCTTCCAACTCTATGAGCAGTACAAGGCCTTTATGAACGACTCTGCCCTGCACTATCTCAGTGAGGCAGAGCGATGGGCAGAGGAACAGGGAAACGATGTACTTGTGGGTAATTGTAGGGCGCTAATGGCTTTCCAGTGTTCTACCGTGGGCTATTACAACGAAGCGTTGGCCTTCTTGCACAGAATCAACAAGAAACAACTGGACAGCACAGGACTGCAGAACTACTATCAGTCGCAGATGCATGTATATGGCGAGTTGGGCTACTATTCGAACGTACTTTCGCTGAAAGAGGAGTATTTTCGTCAACAGAGTCTGTATCGCGACTCGCTCTTCTCGCTCATCGACCATCAGGATCCTACCTATATGATGTACCGCGTCTATCAGTTGCAGGAGCAGAAACGCACGGACGAAGCCCGACAGTTGAGCGACCAGTGGGTAAAACGCGTAAGTCCTGACAGTCGCGACTACGCTATAGCCTGTTATTATCGTTCGCTGAGTAGCAACAACGACGATGATCGTAAATACTGGCTGGCACAGTCGGCATTGAGCGACGTGCGTCATGCTGTAATGGACCAGGCGTCGCTATTGGCTTTAGCCGACCTTCTGAATACCGATGGTGATTTGGACCGCTCGTATCAGTATATCAGGTTTACGTGGGACTGTAATAACCGATTTAACACCCGTATGCGCTCTTGGCAGATAACACCGATACTGAACGTGATAGAGAAGAACTATCAAAAGGCGGTGGCGCACAACACAAGGGTGCTTTGGGCGTCGGTAGTGGTGGTGAGCATACTGGCCTTGCTACTGCTGGGTGTGCTATTGTTCCTGCACCGTCGTAATCGTCAGCTTGCTACAGCTCGTAACGACTTGAAGACTTCAAATAAAGAATTGGCAGCTGCAAACAGACGACTAGCTACTCAAACTGATGAGCTGTCGACTTTGAATGCACAACTCTCAACACTCAATTCGCAGCTCTCTGAAAGTAACAGCGTGAAAGAGGAGTATATAGGGCGGTTTATGAGCCTGTGCTCGCAGTATATCGACAAGTTGGATGACTATCGGAAAATGGTGAACAAAAAGATGAAGAACAAGGAACTAGACGAGTTGTATAGGATATCTAAGTCGACAGAGTTGAAGGAGAAGGAGTTGGAAGAACTGCTTCACAATTTCGACTCGGTGTTCCTACACTTATTCCCCCACTTCGTAGACGACTTCAATGCTTTGTTGCAGCCAGAAATGAGAATCACACCAAAGGAAGAGAACAGACTGGTTACAGAGATACGTATATTCGCACTGATACGTTTGGGCATTGAGGACTCGTCGAAGATTGCCGAGTTCCTGCACTATTCGGTGAATACTATCTATAACTATCGTGCCAGAATCAAGAATGGCGCGCTTGACAACCGAGAAAGTTTCGAACGGAGGGTGAAACTGCTTGGTATGCCCCAATAGACGGATGATAAGAGCAGCGTTAACGATAACGTAAAAAAAGAAGGCGAAATGCAAGGCGTTTCGCTTTTTTTTATTAATTTTGCACGCAAAACAAATAAAACTAATAATAAAACAAAGAAATGGAACAAGTATTCAGTTACATTATCAGTCTGGGTGCATCGGTGATGATGCCGATCCTGTTTACCATCATCGGCCTATGCATCGGTCTGAAGTTTGGAAAGTCTTTAAAATCAGGACTCTATGTAGGTGTTGGTTTCGTGGGACTAGGTATTGTGACAGCGCTGCTGACTAATAACTTTGGTGATCCGCTGAGCGAAATCTCAAGACTATATAACCTTCAACTCGGCGTGTTTGATATGGGCTGGCCTGCCGCCGCAGCTGTTGCCTATAATACGGCTGTGGGGGCGCTGATTATCCCCATCTGTCTGGGGGTGAATTTCCTGATGCTGATTACCAAGACCACCCGCACGGTGAACATCGACTTGTGGAATTACTGGCATTTCGCTTTTATTGGTGCCGTGGCTTATTTCGTGATGGATCAGAGTCTGGCATGGGGATACTTCGCTGCCATCGTATGCTATATCAATACGTTGGTGATGGCCGACCTGACCGCTTCGAAGTTCCAAAGCTACTATGAGGATATGGACGGTATCTCTATTCCACAGCCATTCTGCCAGAGTTTTACGGCTTTTGCCATTGGGGTGAACTGGTTGCTTGACAAGATCCCAGGATTCTCAAAACTTGACATCGATGCAGATGGCCTGAAGAAGAAATTCGGCGTGCTTGGTGAACCCATTGTGCTGGGTGTTATCGTAGGTGCGCTGATTGGCGCTGTGGCACAGCTTGATATTAAAAAAGTGCTTTTTCTGGGCGTGACTATGGGTGCAGTGATGGAGTTGATACCAAGAATCACGAAACTTTTTATCGACGGACTGAAGCCTATAGCAGAGATGACTCAGGAAGTGGTGAAGAAGAAATTTAACGGCAGAAAAGTGTTTATCGGCATGTCACCTGCACTGGTGATAGGTCATCCAACTACGTTGGTGGCCTCGCTGATTTTGATACCCCTAGCTCTGTTGCTGGCTGTGATACTGCCGGGTAACGAGTTTCTGCCTTTGGCTTCGCTGGCAGGCATGTTTTATGTGTTTGTGATGGTGCTACCTTATACAAAGGGAAACGTGGTGAAAACGTTGATTGTGGGTTTTGTTGCTGTGGCCATTGGCTTATGGTTTGTTACCGACATGGCTCCTGCCTTCACACAGGCTGCTCAGGCTGTATATGTCCAGACTCAGGATCCTGCTGCAAAGATACCTGAGGGATTTCAAGCAGGGGCGCTTGATTTCGCAAGTTCGCTTTTCGGTTGGGTAATCTATAAGTGTGTGAATAGTCTGGCATACGTGGGTGCTGTTATCCTGACTGTCATCACCATTGCAATGGTGTTTTGGAACCGCAAAAGAATCATTGCTGATGAAAAAGCAGCGAAATAATTAATGGGAATGGATGACACTGATTAACACAGAAAACAATGTAAATCCGTGCAAAAATAAATTATTGAATAACTTAAACTATTTATAAAATGAAGAAAACGTTTCTTACGATGACCCTGATGATGGTCATACAGAGTGGAATGGCGCAGCAGAATGTGAACTTTCAGACCGCTTGCCATCCTGAAGATGTAAAGCATTACGATACGAAGACGCTGCGTGAGCGCTTTGTGATGGAGAAGGTGATGGTTGCTGATGAGATAAACCTGACCTACTCGCATTACGACCGATTCATCTTTGGTGGCGCCATGCCTGTAACTAAAACCCTGAAACTGGAGAATTTCCGTGATTTGGGACTTGATGTTGATCCAGGCATCAAGGATAAGTATTTTCTCTATAATCGCGAGTTGGGTATAGTGAACTGTGGTGAGGGTGACGGCGTGGTGATAGTAGATGGTAAGGAGTATGCCCTCTCTCCGAAGGAAGCTCTCTACATCGGACGTGGCCATATTGCCAAGGACAAGGATGTCAACAAGGAAGTGCTGTTTCGCTCGAAGGACGCCAATATGCCTGCTAAGTTCTATCTGAATTCTGCTACAGCCCACCAGCACTATAAGACACAGTGGATTACACTCGATGGACGTAAGGGGTCTCTGAAAGCTGCCGTATGGGGACCTGTAGGTTCGCTGGAAGAATGCAATAACCGTACTGTATACAAGCTCATCGTGAACGATGTGCTGGAGGAGGGCCCCTGTCAGTTACAGCTCGGTTTGACACAGCTGAATCCTGGCGCAGCTTGGAATACGATGCCTCCTCATACTCATGGACGAAGGATTGAGGCTTACTACTACTTCAACCTGCCTCAGGAACAGACCATCGCTCATATCATGGGACAGCCGGAAGAGAGTCGTGTGGTCTGGTTGCACAACGAACAGGCTATTATGTCGCCAGAGTGGAGTATTCACGCAGCAGCAGGTACTTACTACTATACCTTCATCTGGGGTATGGCTGGCGAGAACCTTTATTATAACGATAAGGACAACATTCCCGTAATTGATATCAGATAACTATGGCACCTGTACAAACAACAAAGATGTCCAACTTCCGCTGGGTCATCTGTGCGTTGCTTTTTCTGGCAACAACTGTAAACTATATGGACCGTCAGGTCTTGTCATTAACATGGAAGGACTTTATTGCCATCGATTTCCATTGGACTGATGCCGACTATGGTAAGATTACGGGTATGTTCTCGTTGTTCTATGCTATTGCCAACTTGTTTTCTGGTAAATTTATCGACTGGATGGGAACGAAGAAGGGGTATCTTATCGCAATCTTCGTATGGTCTACAGGTGCTGTGATGCATGCTGGTTGTGGATGGGTGGCCATGAATATCGAAGGCTACAACTCTCTCGAGGCTCTGCGTGCCGTTCAGGCAGGTAGCGATGCTGCTGTAGCTATTGCCACCATTTCTGTATGGCTCTTCTTGAGTTGTCGTATGATACTGGCTGTTGGTGAGGCTGGTAACTTCCCTGCTGCCATCAAGGCGACGGCGGAGTATTTCCCAAAGAAAGACCGTGCTTTCTCAACCTCAATCTTCAACAGCGGAGCCTCTGTTGGTGCCTTGGCTGCTCCTGCCACTATCCCCCTGCTGGCTCGTGCCTGGGGCTGGGAGATGGCTTTTGTTATTATCGGTGTCCTAGGTTATGTATGGATGGGGCTCTGGATGTGGCTTTATGAGAAACCGCGTAAGAGTAAGTACGTGAATCAAGCAGAATTGAACTATATCGAGCAGGATAGTGATATTGCTGAGGTGCAGGATCGCAATAAGGTGAAGGAGGAAAAGGCTATTCCATTCTTGAAGTGTTTTACCTTCCGTCAGACATGGGCGTTTCTTGTTGGTAAGTTGATGACAGATGGCGTGTGGTGGTTCTTCCTGTTCTGGGCACCAGCCTATTTCAGTGACCAGTATGGTTATACCTCGGATTCAACGATGGGTATCTTGTTGATCTTCACTCTCTATCTGATTGTAACTATACTTTCTATCGGTGGTGGTTATCTGCCAACCTACTTCGTGGATAAGAAAGGCATGAATCCCTATTTGGGACGTATGCGTGCGATGCTAATCTTTGCTTGCTTCCCCGTGTTGGGATTGCTGGCCCAACCTTTAGGTGCATATAGTGCATGGTGGCCTGCTATCTTGATTGGTCTGCTGGGTGCTGGCCATCAGGCATGGAGTGCCAATCTCTTTTCAACAATTGGTGATATGTTCCCCAAGAGCACCATTGGTACAATTGTCGGACTGGGTACGATGACGGGTGGTTTCGGCTCGATGGCTATTAATATGGGATCGGGTGAGTTTTTCACTTGGGCAGCAGAGCAGGGCAATGCCTTCCAGTTCTTTGGCTTTGAGGGTAAACCTGCTGCTTATATGGTTGTGTTCTGTATCTGTGCTGTAGCTTATCTCATTGGATGGTGCATCATGAAGGCACTTGTTCCAAAATACAAGCCCATCGTTGTGGAATAGTTTTTAGGCACGGATTAACGCGGCTTAAATAAATTTAAGACACGGCTTTAGCATAATAACTAAGGCCGTGTTTTTATAAAAAGCGGTGTTAATCCGTGTCAAAAACTATCATGCGCGAGGACTTACTCCGTGTAATCCGTGCCTACATAAGAACCTTGCAAAATGGTGTGGGGGAGGAAATCTTGGTAGACGAGGGCTTCGAGTAGTCCCTTCGACATCGCCTCGTTGTCTTTGCGAGTGTAGCGGATATCGGTAAAAACCTGGGCGAGGGTTTCTTTGTGATTGATATTCACAAAGTTGCGGTTCTCCTCCAAGTTCTCCTTATAATTATAATAGGTGTCGATGTCTGTAGCCAGATAGTCCTTGTATGTCTCCTGATGCACGAAACTCTCTAAGGGTAGTCGATCGGAGAGCGGAGGTTCTTCTGCTGGCCATCCTATGGTGAGTGTGGCCACTGGCATTACGAGCTTAGGCAGTTTTAGAATGTCGATAATCTGCTGGGGCTGATAAATAGTTGTTCCTAAGTAGCAATAGCCCAGTCCTTCCTCGTCCATCAGATTGCATAGAGTCTGTGTGTAGAGCAGCGCATCGGTAGCTGCGTTGATATACGATAGAAAGTTGTTGTAGCCAGGTTCGGCTTTACGACACTTGGCCCAGAAACTAGTGCGGTTAAAGTCGGCACAGATGGTCAGTATGATGGGGGCTTCGCTAACCATGGGCTGGTTGAAGTGGGCTGGCGCCAGCTTCTGTTTCATTTCTTCACTGCGGGTAACAACAACGCTGTAAAGTTGTAGATTCCCCATGGTCTGCGTGCGAGCAGCCTGTGTCAGCAAACGCTCAAGTAGCTCGTCACTAATATCGCGATTAGCATACTTACGTATCGTTCTTCTAGTGAGAATTGATTTCATTTTGTTGTTTTTGGTCGCAAAGATACAAATATTTCTTAATTATTAATCTATTATTCTCAATTTATTCGTAACTTTGTCGCCAAAATATATCAGATTATGGAAGAAGATATTCGTAAGGAAACATTAAAGCGTGTGGCTCATGAGTTGGCCATAGCTGGTCTAAAGCAGAACGCTCCCCTCACTGAGGAACAAATTGCAATAGTGCTGGAGGAGAGGCTGATGACGGTGATTCCTGAGATTACTGAGGTTAGGCCTCAGGTCCTTGAGTGTGACGTGGTGCGCTTTCAGAACAATAAAGAAAAGTGGGTGGCGCTCGTTGGTCTGCTTGATGGTTATCCGTATGAGATATTTACAGGTCTTCAGGACGATGAAGAGGGTATTATATTGCCCAAAAACGTGACCCATGGCAAGATTCTTAAGCAGATAAACACTGATGGTAGTAAGCGCTACGATTTCCAGTTTGAGAATAAACGCGGTTATAAAACAACGGTAGAGGGCCTCTCAGAGAAGTTCAACCCAGAGTATTGGAATTATGCGAAACTTATCTCTGGTGTGCTTCGCTATCGCATGCCGTTGGAGCATGTTATCAAACTTGTGGCTTCACTCTCGTTGAAGGATGAGAGCATCAATACTTGGAAGACGGGTGTTGAGCGGGCCTTGAAGAAATATATTCCTGGAAACCATGATGATTTTGAACAGGATAATTGTGAGGAATGACGCTGATTGATGGATATGTGTTTTTGCGGGATGTCCGCTTCCATGCGTTCCATGGGGTGTTATCGCAGGAAAGCAGGGTTGGAGGAGAATTCATCGTTAATCTCCGTGTGGGCTATCCGTTGGAGAATGCAGTGGAGAGTGATGAGGTGGATGACACCTTGAACTATGCTGCTTTGTACGACCTTGTGGCGCAAGAGATGTGCCAGCCCTCCAAGTTGCTTGAGCACGTGGCAGGTCGGATCATAAAAGCTATAGAACATACGTTTCCGCAAGTGACATCCGTTGATCTGACGCTCACCAAGCGGAATCCTCCCATGGGAGCAGATTGTGATGGTGCAGGTGTGGAAATACATTGGATAAGGTAAAAAGGTGAAGGTAGTTAGAAACATATTAGGACTTTTTTTACTGTGTGCAGCTTTTTCGGCTCATGCAGCCAATAAGCAGTTTACCTTGGTGATTGATGCTGGTCATGGCGGGCATGATACGGGTGCGGTGGGAGCTATCTCGAAGGAGAAGAACCTGACGCTGAAGTTCGCATTGGCCTTTGGGCGATTGGTGGAAAATAACTGCCCCGATGTCAATGTGGTTTATACCCGAAAGACAGATAAGTTCGTGGAGCTCTATCGTCGTGCAGAGATAGCCAATAAGGCAAAGGCCGACCTCTTTATCTCATTCCATATCAACGCTTTGCCTAAAGGGCGTGTGGCACGAGGCTTCCAAACCTATACGTTGGGTACCAGCAAACGTACGGGAAAAATGACGGGGGTGATAGAAAATCTGGAAGTGGCCAAGCGCGAGAACTCGGTAATCTTCCTTGAAAAAGACTATAAGCAGACTTATCAGGGCTATGACCCCAATTCGCCAGAAAGCAATATCATGTTTGAATTTATCCAGGATAAGAACATGGAGAATAGTGTGGAGCTGGCCAAGTATATGCAGAAATATGTGTGTCAGGCAACAGGCCGACAGGATATGGGAGCTCAACAGGATAATTTGGCTGTACTGCGCTTGTCGTCGATGCCGGGTTGCCTGATAGAGTTGGGATTTATCTCTACACGTGACGAGGAGGTTTATATGAACTCCGCTGCTGCTGAGAGTCAGTATGCTCGTGGGGTATTCAATGCGTTCCTTAATTATCGTAAGCGTCATGGCGGTAGCATTACCATTCCTTATATGCCTGTAGAAAATCCCAAACCACAACAAAAGGAGATTCTGCAGTCCAGGCAGGAAGAACCCACAACGGAGTTACAGTCCGGCCCAGTAGATATTCAGGATACGGTCCTGCGGACGATGGTTTCCGAACCTGCGGCCATGGCAGTTCCTATTGCAGAACCAGCCCCTGTTGCTAGAACTACGTCAATAGCTCCTGTGTTCAAGGTTCAGATTTTAGTCAGTTCTTCGAAAATAAAGGCAGGCGATGCCCGACTGAAGGGTCTTACAGGTGTAGACTACTATCAGGAGGGAGGCATGTACAAATATACGGTAGGCTCGTCAGAAAATTATAACGAGATAAATCAGAAACGCAAAGAAGTATCAGAGAAATTCCCAGGTGCATTCGTCATTGCTTTCAAGGATGGCGCTCGGACTGATGTCAATGCAGCTATAAAGGATTTCAAGAATAGAAAGAAATAAAAGAAACGAGTTATGAAGAAATTATCTAAAGAGGTTCAGATTGCTTTGGTTGCAATCGTTGGCATTGTCGTACTGTACGTCGGACTTCAGTTCCTGAAAGGCATGACGCTGTTCTCTACTGATAATAGTTACTATGTGAAATTCCAGGATGTGAGCGGATTGTCGGTGGCTAGTCCTATCTATGCCAATGGCTATCGTGTAGGTGTTGTAGAAGAAATTGTTTATAACTACCAGAAGACGGGTGATATCGTGGCTCAGATAAGTATCGACAATAAATTGGCTGTTCCTGCAGACAGTAGGGCTGAGATATGTACCGACATGATGGGAAATGTAAAGGTGGAGCTCAAATTAGGTTCTGCGAGTGCCATTGCCTCAGGTGACACTATCTGTGGTGGTCAACAGTTGGGGGCCTTGGGACAGGCTGCAGGCATGATACCACAAATACAACAGATGTTACCTAAACTCGATTCTATTTTGGCAAGTGTGAACACCCTGTTGGCTGACCCGGCTATAGCTAACTCTCTGCATCATGTTGACCAGATAACTGCAAATCTGACTAAGACTAGTCAGGACTTGAATCGGCTAACGGCCAGTTTGAATCAGCAGATGCCTCAGATACTTAAGAATGCAGATGGTGTGCTGGCTAATACCAATCAGTTGACTGAGAGTCTGAATAACCTCGATATTGCCACAACCATGGTAAGCGTTAATACCACTCTGAAGAATGTGGAGCAGATGACGGCCAAACTGAACAGCACAGAGGGCACTTTGGGATTACTGATGAGAGACCCGAGTCTTTATAGTAATTTGAATGCTACGATGATGCACGCAGACTCCCTGATGATAGATTTAAAAACTCATCCAAAACGCTATGTACACTTCTCGGTTTTCGGAAGAAAAAATGATTAATTTAGATTTTGTCTAAATAAATGAGATTTTACTCTCTATCTCTTTTCTAAGCTGATAAGTCATTTTGTGGGGGTGTTGAAAACGTTGTATACTGCTGATTATTAGTGTGTTGTCTTTTTGCAAGTGTATAAATCTGTATATTCTTGCGTGAAACGGGTTAACTTGCCGATTATGAGGTAGTTATATTTGATTGTACACACGTGGCTAAAAAATGTGCATTTGCATAATTGAAAAAAAAATGCGAACTTTGCACCACAATTATAAATCACAAGCCTACGGTCTTGTAACTAATAAATATTGTCGCAAACATAAAACAACGCCAATGAAAAATAGTCATCAGGCGCTCTGGGACAACTGCCTTAATCTGATTAGGGCTAACGTTACTGAGCAGCAGTTTAAAACGTGGTTCGCACCAATCACCTTCGAGTCTTACTCGGAGCAGGATCATACGTTATTGGTGCAGGTTCCGAGTCCGTACGTGTACGAGTACTTGGAGCAGTACTACGTTGGACTATTAAGTAAGGTGCTTGCGCGTGTGTTTGGTACTAATGTGATACTACGTTACAGAATCGTGGCAGTTCAGACTGGTAATGGTACTGTAGAGATTGAGAGCGATGGCCCCAGTATGGATATGTCTCACCCTGCTCCTCAGGGTAATAAGTCGCCTTCAACGCTTGATGCGGCCACTCCCCAGCAGCTGAATCCTCAACTCGACCCCAAGAAGACATTCCAAAACTATATAGAAGGTGACAGCAATAAGTTGTCTCGCACTGTAGGACTCTCAATTGCGGAGCATCCAGGTAAAACCACATTCAACCCCTTCTTCATCTATGGTCCTTCAGGCTGTGGTAAAACCCACCTGATTAATGCCATTGGCGTGCGTTGTAAGGAAACTTATCCGAATAAGCGTGTACTCTATGTTAGTGCTCGTCTGTTTCAGGTGCAGTTTACTGATTCTGTGCGTCAGAACACCACCAACGACTTCATCAATTTCTATCAGTCTATTGATGTGCTGATCGTTGATGACATTCAGGAGTGGGTTAACTCTCCTAAGACACTTGACACGTTCTTCCACATCTTCAATCACCTGTTCCGCAATGGTAAACAGATCATTCTGGCTAGCGACCGTCCTCCTGTAGATCTTCAAGGCATGAAGGATCGCTTGCTCACACGTTTCGCCTGTGGACTGATTGCTGAGTTGGAAAAGCCTAATGTGCAGTTATGTGTCGACATTCTCACCTCAAAATGTCGTCGTGATGGTTTGAGCATTCCATCGGATGTGATTCAGTATATCGCTGAGACAGCTAATGGCAGTGTGCGTGATTTGGAGGGTGTGGTTAATTCGCTGATGGCCTATTCAATCGTTTACAACTCAAATATCGATATGCGTTTGGCTGAGCGTGTCATCAAACGTTCTGTGAAGATTGATAATCATCCGCTTACTGTTGATGATATTCTCGAGAAGGTGTGCCATCATTATGGTGTCAGTCAGTCGAGTGCATTCAGTAAAAGTCGCAAGCGTAATTATGTTCAAGTGCGTCAGGTGTCTATGTATCTGGCTCAGAAGCATACCAAACTTTCTGCAGCCCGTATTGGTCAACTTATTGGCAATCGTGATCACTCAACGGTAATTCATAGTTGCAATACCATTGAGAAACGTTTGAAGATTGACAAGGCTTTTGTGGCTGAGATTAGTAGTATTGAAAATTCGTTTAAACTGAAACAATAACATAATTAATCCCCCATCAAACTGATGGGGGATTAATATTTATAGTCTGATACTGAATCCTGTTATTATCCAGCGACCAGGTTCCTGAACGTGTCCAAAGTCTACATAATCCTTGTCGAATAGGTTGTTGGCCTCTACATATAGTTTCCATGTTTTTTGTTGCCATGACAATCGGGAGTCAATCAGCGTATAGGGCTGATAATTGTGTGCGATGCCATCGAAGTCGGTGTATTGGCCCACGCGGTCTTGCCAACGCAGGTTGACGTACAATGTGAGTTGTCTCCACAATGGTAGTTGGGCATGAGCCACCAGTTTGTGGCGCAGATACTCCAGCGCATATTGCGACACGACGCCCGCTTCCAGATTCTTTTCTTGGTTGATGTAGCTGTAGCTCAGTTTTACAACAGCTTGCTGTAGGCGGACTGTCGCTGATAGCTCAGCGCCAATGCTGTTCACCTTGGTGTGATTCACGCTCTGCCATACAGCATCATCGCCCTTCGAGGTGTCCATAATCCAGTCAATCATGTTGCGTCCATGGTGATGCCAGATAGTGGTACTGAAGGTGACGAGCCATGTGTGATAGGTAATACCAGCTTCTAGAGCCCTCATCTCTTCAGGTTTCAGGTGCGGGTTCGCACTATAGCCCTGTAGCTTGTAGTACATCTCTGTGAACGAAGGCATACGTAACGATGTGTTGTATGAGGTATGCAGAGTCCATTTGTTATTAGGGCGATAGCTGATGTCAATTCCAGGGTAAACAGTCATGTTCATATTGCTCCATGAGTTCTTTACCGCCACCAGTCCTGCTGATAGTGTGAAATGCTTCAGTAACAGGTTATGCTCCAGAAAACCACTGATGTTGGTACGGTTCACGCCAAGTGTATACTCTCTGTCAGTACCTTTAATATGGTGAGCTTGCGTGAGTGGCTCGCCTAAGTTCCCACTTACCAGATCCTCATTTCTCAGTTCTGCGCCAAAGGCCGTTCGTCCTGCCTTCCAGTCGAAATAGCTGCTCAAACCGACTCCATATACATCTGTGCGGTTATAGTTGAATTTCATCTTCTCTGGCATGTCGCGATACCCTTCATAACGGTCGCGGTTCTGATTCCAGTAGATGCTGGGTGCGAAGTGTAGTCTGCCTTGCTTCGTTTCACCCTGAATGGCCGAATAGAGTTTCGTGGTGTGTTCATACTGATTGTCGGCCTGCCACTTGGGTGAGGCCCAGAACGTGCTCGATCCATAGCCTTTGTCAGCCATCCCAAGATGCCAGTTCAGCCTGATGGTCTCATCTTCGTATTGCCCCTGATAGAAAGCCTTTGAACCACTGAAGTCTGTATTCAGCGTTCCAGCCTTCGAGCGACTATAACCATCACTGCGACTGTAGCTGGCACTCACCTGATTGTTCCAGAGTCCAAGTTTCAGGTTCGTTCTTCCGCTTGCCTTCGCATAGCCATACGAGCCTCCCTCTAGTGTCAGATCAGAGCTTGTCTGCAGGGCTGGCTTCGTCACGATGTTAATCGCCCCGACTAGAGATGAGGTGCCATAGATGCGTCCCGCAGGACCTTCTACCACCTCTATCCTCACAATCTCGCTCAGGTCGATGGGCAGATCCATTGCGTTGTGTCCCGTTTGCGGATCACAGATGTTGATTCCGTTGAGTAGCAGGATGATCTGGTCTGACGTACCTCCCCGAATCGAGATGTCGGTCTGCGCGCCAATCGGTCCACGCTGACGTACATCCACGCCTACGGCGTATTTCAGCAAATCGTTAATACTTTGTACTGGAGCCTGCGCAATATCCTGGCGCTCCAATACAGTTACCATTCTCGCAGCCTGACTTTTCGTCAGGGGCGCCCTCGAGCCAGTTACACTGACCTCCTCGAGCATCATCTCGCGGGCTGTTGTCATCGTGGCAGAGTCGGTTACGACGGGTTTTGTCGCAACACTCTCCGCAGAGGCATAGGTCAGCGTGGCTACAGAGAGCACACTGCACACCACCTCTCTACCGAGACAAGCAAAGAGCGAGTAGCCTTTGTTTCCGAAATGACGGAACACCAGGCGTTGGCGCTTCATGTTGAATGTTGGTTTGTACATGTGTTAAAATGTTCTTAAAGTGCTCTGCTTCTTGCAAAACGAGTGCAAAAGTACAAAAAATATTCGTACCTTTGCACAAAATACAGAATAAATCGCATCATGAAACGACTATTGACCGTTCTTTTGAGTGCTTTACTGGTGCTCCCAGTTCTTTCCCAGCAACTCATTCGCCATCCTTGGCAAGGTAAGCGTGTGGCCTATTTTGGCGACTCTATCACCGACCCCCGAAACAGTGGGTCTAAACTGAAGTATTGGCATTATCTGCAAGAGTGGCTCGACATTGTCCCTTACGTCTATGGCATCAGTGGACGGCAATGGAACGACATTCCTGCCCAGGCAGATAAGCTGAAGGCTGAGCATGACGACGATGTTGACGCAATCCTTATATTCATAGGTACCAACGATTATAATGCTGGTGTGCCCATTGGCGATTGGTTTACAGAGCGTCTGGAAAAAGTGGTGGCTGGCATCCATGAACAGAAACATCCCGTAGACCGTCTCCATCGCTACCCCATAATGTGCGATTCAACCTATCGTGGTCGCATCAACAAGGCACTCGACTATGTGAAGCGTCTCTATCCCACCAAGCAGATAGCATTGCTCACCCCCATTCATCGCGCAGAATTCTATGCCAACGAGAGTAATTGGCAGCCACGTGAAGATTATACCAACAAGTGCGGAGAGTACCTTGATGCCTATGTCGAGTCTGTCAAACAGGCTGGCAATCTCTGGGCTATCCCTGTCATCGACCTCAATGCTCTTAGTGGCCTTTATCCTCTGATGGATGAGCATACCCAGTATTTCAAAAGTGCAGAGAACGATCGCCTGCACCCCAACGATGAGGGGCATCGACGCATGGCGCTTACTTTGATGTATCAACTGCTTGCTCTGCCTGTGTTCTGAGAATGTTTTTAACTGTTTTTTGATATATCTTATGTGGAATAAACCGTTTACAATGAAAGAGGGCTTCTTGATAGGGGCTGGTGTTGTCGCGGCGGGCTTAGTACTTCAGCTCAGCGTGGGGCGCGTTGTGTGGAATACCTTTGCGTGGCCCGTCAACGGCTTTGTGCTTGTAGGCTTTTTCGCCCTCATAGCCATCGTATCCCTGTTGGGACGCCGTTTCTACGTCTGTCAGTTCATTGGCTCCAATCGAGCTGCTATTCCCGCCCTTTTCTATGCCGTGGTGCTCACTATTGTCATGGGACTGGTGCGTCAGGATGGCTCAGGATCGTGGTTCAGTGACATGCTCTCATTCTGGCCCTTTGTGCTCGTCTATGTCTATATTGCCCTTATTTTGGGACTTGTCATAATCCGTCGCTCGCTTCGTTTCCGTTGGCGTCGCGACATACCCTTCATGCTCAACCATCTTGGGCTGTTTCTTGCTATGACCACTGCCACTTTGGGCAATGCCGACATGCAGCGCCTCAAGATGGTTACCACCGTTGATGAACCCGAGTGGCGTGCCCTTGCCTCTGGTGGGGCTATTGTCGAGATGCCTATTGCCATTGAACTCAAGCGTTTTATCATGGAGACCTATGATGATGGATCGCCTCGTCGCTTTGCTTCTGATGTACAGATACTTACCAAGTCTGGCAAGCGCATTCAGACTACCGTCGATGTTAACAAGCCCGTAAAGGTTGATGGGTGGAAGATCTATCAGTATGGCTACGACACCCAGATGGGTGCCATGAGTCAGATATCCATCCTTGAACTGGTGAACGACCCTTGGTTGCCACTCGTATATCTGGGCATCTACATGATGCTGGGTGGGGCCGTGTTTATGTTTGTTTTAGGAGAAAGGAGGAAACGCGTATGACTTGGCATCATTTCATTTATTTTGCACTCCCTGCAGTGCTGTTGTGGGCTTTTGGCGCATGGTCCGCATGGCGTTCTAAGTCGCGTCTCGCCACAGTCTCTACCATTGCTGGCCTGTTTGTATTCTTCGCGTTTATCCTGTCAATGTGGGTGTCGCTTGAGCGTCCGCCCTTGCGTACTATGGGCGAGACACGCCTCTGGTACTCGTTCTTCTTGCCCTTGGCGGGTATCATTGTCTATTCGCGCTGGAGGTACAAGTGGATTCTCACCTTCTCCACCATTCTGGCGCTTGTGTTCATCTGTGTCAATCTGTTCAAGCCCGAAATCCACTCCAAGACGCTCATGCCAGCCCTTCAGAGCCCCTGGTTTGCGCCCCATGTCATTGTCTACATGTTTGCCTATGCCCTACTGGGAGCCGCAACTGTCATGGCCCTCTATCTGCTCTTTTTCAAGAAGTCGGCCGTCAGCAAAGAAGAATTCCTCATCACTGACAATCTCGTGTATGCGGGTCTGGCTTTCATGACATTTGGCATGCTTTTCGGTGCCCTCTGGGCCAAGGAAGCGTGGGGCCACTATTGGTCGTGGGATCCTAAAGAGACGTGGGCAGCCATCACGTGGTTTGCCTATCTGGGCTACATCCACTATCGCCAGCAGCCACGCCACAACCGCTATCTGGCGCTCATAACCCTGTTAGTCGCTTTCGTGCTCTTGCAGATGTGCTGGTGGGGCATCAACTACCTGCCCAGCGCCCAAGGCGCCAGCGTCCATACCTATAGTAATTGAGGCCAGAGAAGGAAAGTTTTTTGCATTTTTTGTCCCGATTAGAGTTTCTTCAACAAGATATGGATCAAACTTGGACTTTACTCCGACTAAACCCCAACTTTACCCGGAGTAAAGTCCCCTTTTAATCCGACTAAGATTCGAACTTATCCATTAGTTCTTGTGCTATTTCCCGAATCGCGAGGTGTCGACTGATTTCTGCTTGTGGGTTTTGTAGCCGTTGAAAGTGTAGCGTACGGTGAGTGAGAAGGCTTGCATGTCGACATGGTTGGTGAAGGCGTAGCTCGTCTGACCAATGTGGCACTTGGTTTTCGTACGGTAGGTGTCGAAGATATCCTCGCCATGGAAGGTGAGCGAGAGACCCTCGACTGGGGGAATCCAGGTGATACCAGCTGAGACGGAATACATCTCCTGAATGTCGTAGCAGCCCTGAATGGCAGGGAACTGGTACCAGCAGGAAAGCTCGAGAAGGAGCTTCTTTTGAAAAAGAGAGAGATTGTTGTTGAGTCTGAGCATCGATGCGACCTTACGCTTTGAGAATGATGTAGCGTCGAGTTGCCCGCTCTGGTGCATGTCGAAGACCATAGTGGTGAGGCGCGACTGGAACTGTTGGGTCCAGTCGATGGGTAAGACAGCCATGAGACCATAACGATAGTCATGACGCATGTTGAAATATTTGTAGATAGCACAGAGTTCTTTGTCGCTGAGTGTCATGGACTGAGTAAAGCGGTGGGGGCTTGACTCGGCAAACACGCCAAACACGTATTTTGATTGGATGATATAATTGAGGTTGAGGCTGTACTTGACGTAGGGCTTTAGCGAGGTGTTACCGTCGTTCACGCAGTAAGTATTGATATAGGTGCGGTTGGCCGCAGTGGTCCAGTAAGTGGGATAGCGCTTTTCGCTGTTGAATGTGAGCTGGATGACGCGGGCGGTGCGTGGGCGATAGACGAGGGTGAGCGAGGGATAGAGTTGCCACTCCTGCCAAAGTGTGGTGGCGGGGACGCCATCCTTACTGTACGACGAGTGGAAATACTCGCTCTCGAGTGACAGGTCGATGAAGCCTTTCTTGCCCAGAGAATGGCGATAACCCACGTAAGCGGAGCCCGTCTGCTCCTTCTGCTCGAACTTGAATGATTCCCCAGTGAAACCTTGGGACGACAGGAACTCCTTGTGGTTGGTTGTGGTGGCGATGTTGCCCCGGATACCATAGTTGATATGGCCGCCCATCAGGCTGATTTTGTGGTCGACGAAAAGACTGAGTTTAGACACTTGTTGCTTGTAGCTGCAGTCGAGACTACTTTGTTGGGAGTCGGTGAGATCCTGGTGCTCTTTCTCGTTGTAGAAGGTGGCGCTGGCACCTATCTCGAAATCGTGATGACTGAGTGAGGCTTCGAGGTTGTGGAGCCATGAGGGACTCTTGGTGTGGGTGTCGCTCAGAATGGGTGCAGCATTTATCGTAGTAGCGGCTGTGGCGTTGCTCTTGGGATGGTCGTGTTGCAGCACATAAGATAGTGAGATTGAAGTGTGCTCGCCCAACGTGATGTCGGCATCAGCATAGAGGCTGTTGTCGAGTGACTTGAAGGTGTGATGGTCGGTCTGAGCGACGTCGTAGGTGTGGCCTGCCAAGGGGTGAAGGGCATTGAGATTCATCTGAGTGGCCGACTTGTCATAGGTACCAGCATAACCCATGTTGGCCGACCACTTGGGAGATGAAAGAGCTAGATTCAGACCTCCGTTAGCTCCTGTGTAGGTGGCTTGGCTGAGGCTGGCATTCATGTCGCCATTGAGCTTCAATGAATTAGAGTGCTCTTTGGTAAGTGTGATGTTGACTGAAGCGCCTCGCACACCAAAACGGCGAGGGGTATTGTAGTAGACGTCAATGCTGGCCACGCGGTTGGGTGACAGCGAAGAGAGGTAGGATAGGAGTTGTTCTTGGTTCATACCGCTTTTCTTTCCATTGACGAGAATGGAGAATGAGGTGGCTCCGACAATGGTATATGCCGTCCCAGACTTCTGTAGTGTGGGTATCTCGTCGAGCATATCGAGTGCATGACGGATAGGACGATCCGCCATGAGTTGCTGGCCGCTGTAGTGCAGAGCGCCATTTTCATTGACTCGCATGGGCAGACGCCCCTGCACGGTGATGCCCTTCAGTTGGAAGGTTGTGTCAACAAGGCTGTTACCCGGCTTCTCCGAAGGAGTCTGGCCAAACGATGCCACAGCAACGCCGACTGTTAGAAAAAAAATATTCATTATTCGTTTCATGGTGGCAAAGGTAAGTAGAAAAATGAGGAAAAACAAATCGGAAAGACCTCGTTTCATGAACACCTGCTTTGAGTTCATCAAATGATATGAGAAGCTCGAAAAATGTACGTTATAGGGGCTGTCTGAGCTTGAAAATGTGGATTTCATGAACTGAACGGCATATTTCGTGAAATAAAGGAGCAATAGTCGTCTGTTAATCAGATGAAAATATGTATATTTGCAGCAAAATATCGAATCAAAGCATGGATATAAAGTATTTGATATTATCGAACAGTAATGTACTAGTGAGGGTGGCTGTGCCCGATATCGCGTACATCTCTTCAGACGGCAGCTACTCGACGATGGTATTGACTGATGGGCGCAAACACGTATTTTCTTTCAATCTGTCGGCGTTTGAAAAACTTCTGGAGAGTCAGTTGGGATTGGAGTCACAGGTGTTTATCCGCTTAGGTAAAAGTCTGATTATTAACAGCAACTACATTTACTGTATCAACATCCCGTCGCAGGAACTTGTTTTGTCGGGTAGCAGGATGGGCGAGGGCTTTACGCTCAGCGCGTCGCGTGAAGCCTTGAAGTCACTCAAGTCGATGATTGAAGAAAACGTAAAAAGCAGGAGGTTATTATGAAGAATATGGAAAACGATGTATATGTGATAGGTGGCAAAAAACGTGCCCATTGGCTCAGGTATGTCATCATTGCCCTCTGTATAGCAGCGGGTATAGCGCTCTGGCTAGCGCAAGGCCGCCCCAAAAGAAGCACTCAGCCCACACAGGAACTGAATGCTATAGAGGTGTTGCCTGAAAACGCTATGTCGCCTAAGTTTGATGGGCAGTATGACTTCAGCGAGTTCCTGAAGTGGGTGAGTGTCAACATTAAGTATCCTAAAGGCTTGGAGAGCATCGAGGCTAAGGTGGTTGTGGCATTTGTCATCACGCAAGAGGGCGACATGGCTGATATTGAAATCGTGTCGCAGCCTGAGCAGAAGGCGTTTGGACAGCAGGTGGTGAGTCTGCTGAAAACATGCCCAAAATGGGCGCCAGCAAGACTGGCAGACGGAACAGCTACAAACATGCGCTATACACTGCCCGTGAAGTTCAAGACGCCCCAATAAGCACAGTCCTACTTACGGATATAATCGACAAACGAATATGCGAAGTCGTGACGATCGTCAGCAGGATAATCTTCACGGCTTTCTTCTTTCCATTCGTCCTGATAGGGCGGGAAAAAGGTGTCGGCTTCTGCAGGTGTGTTGTCGACCTCCGTCAAGCAGAGGCGATCGGCCATGGCAAGGGCTTGTTTGTAGACGCTGGCGCCTCCAATGATATAGATGTCTTCATCGCTGGTGCAATGCTTCAGAGCCTCATCGAGCGAGGGGTAGACATCGCACCCTTCAAATGCTTTGGCACTGCGGCTTAGTACGATGTTACGACGATTGGGCAAAGCGCCTTTGGGTAGTGAGAGAAACGTGTTACGTCCCATGATAATGGTGTGACCCGTGGTGAGCGCTTTGAAGCGCTTCATATCATTGGGTAACCAGTAGATGAGTTTGTTATTATTTCCAATGGCCCTGTTCTTGGCCACGTTTGCAATTATAGATATCATACGCTAACTTCTGCTTTAATATGAGGATGAGGATCGTAGCCTTCAAGCTGGAAGTCCTCGAATTGGAAGTCAAAGAGCGACTTCACGTCGGGATTGATAATCATGCGAGGTAAGGGGCGGGGCTCACGTGTGAGTTGAAGCTTAGCCTGCTCGATATGGTTCAAATAGAGATGGGTATCGCCTGTGGTGTGGATAAAGTCGCCAGCCTTGAGACCTGTTACCTGTGCCATCATCTGGAGCAGTAAGGCGTAGGAGGCGATGTTGAATGGCACACCCAAGAAAGTGTCTGCGCTTCGTTGGTAAAGCTGGAGTGAGAGCCGCCCATCGGCCACATAGAATTGGAATATTGTATGACATGGAGGCAGAGCCATTTTATTGACCTCGGCCACGTTCCATGCAGAAACGATCATGCGTCGAGAGTTGGGATTGGTCTTCAGCTGATTGAGTACGTATTGAATCTGGTCGATGGTGCCTCCGTTGTAGTCGGGCCATGAACGCCATTGATGACCATAAACGGGCCCCAATTCGCCATTCTCATCAGCCCACTCGTTCCAGATGCGCACGCCATGATCTTGCAGATACTTTACATTGGTATCGCCCTTGAGAAACCACAGCAGTTCATAGATGATGGACTTGAGATGCAGTTTCTTGGTAGTGAGCAAAGGAAATCCGTCGTCGAGATTGTAACGACTCTGAGTGCCGAAGATGCTGATGGTTCCTGTTCCTGTACGGTCACCTTTTTCAGTGCCTTCGGTAAGGATGCGGTTGAGAATGTCTAAATATTGTTTCATTGTATGTTGATGATTTTTATTTCTTCTGATGGCAGGTGGGTGGTCTTGATGCGCCACGCCTTGGGATAGAGGTTATTTGCGCGTGAGCCGATGTTTTTGGCAGGGCCAAGCACAAAGCCCTGATAACTCACGTTTACAATGCCACGTGGTGTGTTGGCTGGTAACACGATGGCCTCGCCGCGCAGATATTTCAGAGCCTCTGGATAGGAGACGTCTGCTTGGGGGAATTCGCCATCAGGCAAGTCTGCCTTTAGTATCTTCAAAGACAATGACTTGTTGGGGGCGGGGGTGAAATCCCCTTGTTTGCGGAGGACGCAAAGGAACAGACCTTCGCCACGCGTGATGCCTGGGATGAAGCGATAGACAGGGGCATCGAAGCCTTTGAGCAGCGACCCCGTGATGTTCCATTCTGGTTCTACGGGAATGGCTATGGGCTCGGCTTCGAGTGTATCTATCATCCAACGGATGTTCTCCTCGTTTTCTTTTGTATTGAATGTGCAGGTACTATATATGAGCGTTCCATCTGGTTGGAGACACTGCCATGCGTCCTCGACGATGTCGCGCTGAAGTTTCCAGCACTTCTCAACATTCTGGGCGCTCCATTCACTGATAGTGGCAGGGTCTTTACGGAACATGCCTTCGCCAGAGCATGGCACATCGCAGAGTATGAGGTCGAACTTGAGCTTGGATTTGCGGAAGTCGCGAGGGTAATTGTTGGTGACAATGCAGTTGGGCCAACCCCACTTAGTGATGTTCTCGAGCAGAATCTGGGCGCGATTAGCCATCGGTTCATTGCTCACGAGCATACTGTTTTGGGGCAGCATACTGCGCAGAGCCGTAGACTTGCCACCAGGGGCTGCGCAGAGGTCGAGGACTTTCATCGGTGTGGAGCTAGGGTTTAGATAGCGTAAAGCGTGAGTGATAAACATCGATGAGGCTTCTTGTACGTAGTAACAACCTGCGTGGAAGAGGGGATCGAATGTGAACTGAGGGCGCCCTTCGAGGTAATAGCCTTCTTTGCACCAGGGAACAGACTGTCCTTTGACAAATTCCGGGTGCTTGGTATC
Source organism: Prevotella sp. FD3004 (assembly GCF_000746155.1). Lineage (NCBI taxonomy): Bacteria > Pseudomonadati > Bacteroidota > Bacteroidia > Bacteroidales > Prevotellaceae > Prevotella > Prevotella sp. FD3004. The sequence goes on from NZ_JQKR01000011.1 coordinate 147,333, forward strand.
TGAACCTGTCAGAGTCAAAAGTTTCAACGGGTTCAGACGGATACTTGTGGGGGCATCGTGATTGAATGCCTCCAAGAAGCGGTTGAAGCGCTCGTCACCCATCAACAGCCTTGTTTCGTGGATGAAATCCTCTGGTAATTGCATGTCTGATGCAGATTTTCTGCGCAAAATTAAAAAAAATATGGGAAAAAATACTATCTTTGCAACTAATTTATGATTTGTTACGTCAAACAGGTGTAGAATTTAAAAAACTGAAAGGATATGAAAAAGTATTTATTCGCAATCGCAATGGTGCTCGCGCTCGGCATGAATGTTGAAGCAGCTGCACAGAAACACCGCCACACTCCGCGTACGGAGCAGGTTGACTCTACAAAGAACAAGCAGAACGCAATCGAGGCATTCTCAGACACTACGGCCGTGGCTGACGCTCAGGATGCTGAGGATGACAGTTACATCACCTCACGCCATCGCTCACACGATGATGCTGACAGAATAGTACACAGCGTGTTCAGTGGTCTTGGCAATGACGAAATCTTAGGGATGGGCTTCGTATTGTTGATAATTCTGACTATCTTCTTATTTGCTCCGATAGGTATCATCATCGCCATCTTCTACTTCGTGAACAAGAATCGTCGTGAGAAATATAAGCTGGCACAGATGGCCATCCAGAACGGACAGCCTATTCCTGACGACGTGTTGAAGGAAAAACAGGACGATTGGGATCGCTCAGACTACCAGACAGGTGTAAGACAGATGTTCACAGGTGTGGGCTTGGCCATCTTCCTTGGCATCATCTTAGGCAAGTTAGGTATTGGTATCGGTGCTCTGGTATTCTTCATCGGACTAGGTAAGTGGTATATTTCAAGAAAGTCCAATTTTACAGAAAATGGTTCTCAGAAGAGACAGGACATGGAGGATTGGAATAATAATTCAAACGTGTAGGACATATGGAAAAAAAATTGAGGCGCTCTAACGACAGAGTCATAGCTGGAGTTTGTGGCGGTATAGCAGAATATCTGGATTTTGATCCTGTAATGGTAAGGGTAGCTTACATGTTTCTGACGCTCTTTACATGCTTTAGCGGAGTACTTTTCTACTTCATACTATGGCTGGTAATGCCTGAAAAGAATTTATTAGAAAGATAAGAAGGAATAAAGTAGTGGCAGAGCTCAGTGATATCGCACTCGTGACGCAGGTGGCTGTGTTCCGAAACAAGAAGGCCTTCGACCAGCTTGTCAGGAAATACCAGTCGCCTGTGAGACGGTTCTTCCTGAATCAGACAGGGGGGGACGGGCAGTTGAGCGATGATCTGGCACAAGAGACTTTTATCAAGGCTTATACCAATATAACGAAGTTCAGAGGTGTGGCGAGTTTCTCAACATGGCTGATGCGAATAGCTTATAACGTGTTCTACGACGAGATAAGATCAAGAAAACAAACAGAAGATATAGACACCACTGCGATTAAGAATACCAAGACGTCAGGAAGCGACACTAGCATGAATATGGACATACAGACGGCATTGGCGCAGTTAAAGCCTGATGAACGAACCTGTATTACCCTGCAACTTATTGACGGCTATCCTATAGATCAAATAAGTAAAATAACGGGAATGAACGAGAATACGGTGAAATCGCACCTGAAGCGAGGAAAAGATAAATTAGCAATCTATTTAAAAGAAAATGGCTATGGACGATAAAGACAAGATTATGATAGAAGAGTTCTTCAAGCAGGCTGCTAAGCAGCAGATTGAGGACAATGGATTTACGGAGCGGGTAATGATGAACCTGCCAGACAGAGAGGTTGAGGAGGCTCGCAGACTATCGCGGTTGTGGACGTTGTTCTGCCTTGTGGTAGGCAGTGTGCTCTTCTTCCTATTGGGGGGCTGGCCTGTGTTGAAAGATTTGTTGCAGGGGGGATTTCACATGTTGGTATCGGCTTTTGAGGTGTTGCTGGTAACGGCTACAACCACGGAGATTCCTGTTAATCCTTGGGCGCTTCTGCTGACACTGGGCTTTGTAATAGTCTTCCTGCCTTATCAAATAGCCCGTAAGTTGTACGTAATACAATAAACTCAGTGCGACGGTTCAGCTGATGGCACTGTTCTTGCTGTTCCTCAGGGAGTGTGGCAATAAAAGCTTCGGATAAGATGTCACCCTCTTTGAGGAACTTATATTTTTCGGCTACTTTGCGCTTAATACGTTTGGGATTCGCCTCGCCATAACCTTTTGGGGTAAGGCGGGCAGATGCGATGCCGTGGTTTATGAGATAGTTCACTACACTCTCGGCGCGTCGTTGTGAGAGACGCTCGTTATATGCAGCGGAGCCTCGACAGTCAGTATGGGCAGACAACTCGATGGTGATGTTAGGATTCTCGTTGAGTAAACGAACCAGTTCGTTGAGGGCTGTGGTTGATTCTGGGCGTAGGCTGGCTTTGTCGAAGTCATAGAAGATATTTTCTATCAGTACTGGGGCTGAGATATTTGCCAACGGGAATTGAAGCGTACGCTCTTCTGAAGTCGAAACGGGTTCTACCCGCAATTGCTCCTGATGATTCAGATAGCCTTTACAGGTTGCTAGAAATACGTAGTCTACACCAGGCTTGACTTCCTGAGTGAAGGAACCGTCACCTCGTACACTGAGTCGCAGGTTAGTTCCATCATTCCCCACCATATACACTTGGGCAGTAGGAAGCTCGTAGCCATCTTGCTCATATACCCACCCCTTTATTGTTTGGATAATCTCTGGATTATAGAAACTGTAGATATGGTCATTACCTCGTTGGTCACCACGATTGGAACAGAAAAAACCTTGATTTTTTCCCCCTTCGAAAGTCATTCCGAAATCATCGCCTTGGGAGTTCAAAGGGAATCCCGGATGCTCAATCTTCCCGTTATGGGCGATGAAGATATCTAGTCCTCCCATGCCTGGATGTCCGTTGCTTGAGAAATATAAGTCGCCATTAGGCCGAAAGGTGGGAAACATCTCATCGCCAGGAGTGTTGATGGTAGGCCCTAGGTTCTCAACTGCTCCCGCCTCTTCGCCTCTTCGCAAACGGCATCGCCAGATGTCGAGTCCTCCCATGCCTCCTGACATGTCGCTGACAAAATAGAGCCATTCGCCATCAGGCGAAACAGCAGGATGTGCAAAACTCGAGGTAGTATCTTTAGAGATGATAAGTTCTGTAGGTTTACTCCATGTTGCGTCGGAGCGATGAGAGACAACAATGCCCGCATAACGTGGAGAGTTGAGAGCGGTCTTGCATTGTGTAAGGTACATCGTCTTTCCATCAGGTGAGAAGCAGCATGCGCCTTCGTCGAAATTAGAGTTCAGTTCGGAGTCGATGTTCTGGGGTTTTGTCCAACGCCCCTGTTCGTCTTTTTGTGAGAGGAAAATATCAGCAGCCTTGGCTCCTGTGATGCCGCTCAATTCGTCGCCCTGAGCCTGATTGCGGGTAGAGGTGAAATAAAGCAGGTTATTGTCATCGCCTCCTAACATAGGCGAATAGTCGTCGTGTCGCGAATTGAAAATATCCATTCGCTTCACGATATATGGCGAACCCTGTTTTTTCCATTCTGGAGCCATCAAAGCTGACTTTATCCCGTTCTTGACAAGTTGATTTTCTGGTAAGGAGTCGGATGCAATATTAAACTGCTTGGCGGCTTCTTTGTAATTGCCGTTTTTAAGATAGAGCTGTCCCAAATAGAGATGGGTAAGTGTGTCGGCTTGCTTGTAGCGAACCACGTTGTTATAGGCTGTGATAGCCTTGTTGGTGGCATTGATGCGACGATAGCACTCTGCGAGTAATTTGGCACGTTGCCCCCTTGTGGCTCTTTCCTTTGTCGGAGTCTGTGAGTATGCTTTTCTGTATTGTTCAGCGGCATCGAAGTATTCTCCGACGGCATAGAACTTATCGCCTTTCTTCATGGCTTGTTCAGGGCCACAACTGGGAAATAGCGTGATGATAAGAAGATATAATATGGTGAGATTCTTCCGCATACCATATTAATAACGAAGAATCTGGCATTTTTATTGTTTCTTGCCTTTCTTCTTCCTCAAATCCTCGTCAGTTGTCACGGTAACGCGACGATTGGATGGGTCTGTCATCACGTCATGTACAATGTCTGCCACCTGTTTTTTTAGTTCGTTGATAAATTGCTGGGCATCGTATTTCTGATGTTCAATATCGCGAAGTTTTTTCTCCCAAATACCTGTCAACTCACAACTCTTCAACAATTCTTCACGGATGAGATCGATAAGTTCGATGCCTGTTGGAGTGGCGATGAGACGCTTACGCTCGCGCTTGATGTAATGGCGTTTGAAAAGAGTTTCGATGATACTAGCACGTGATGAAGGACGCCCAATGCCATTTTCCTTCATAGCAGCACGTAGGCTTTCATCCTCTACGAACTTGCCTGCAGTCTCCATGGCCCGAAGTAAAGAAGCCTCGTTGTAATAGGGTGGTGGTGTCGTCCATTTCTCAGTGAGTGTGGGCTTGTGTTCCCCATTCTCTCCTTTTGTGAAAGTTGGTAGTGTGCGCTCCTCGTCGTCTTCCTTTTTCACCTCGTCATCATCATTTTTATCACTTTTCACTTCTCTTACAACACGCCATCCCGGATCAAGAATCTCCTTACCCGTTACCTTGAACTCAATATCGTCGTCTCCATGTACTACACCTAAGACTGTTGTTGTAGAGAACTTACAGTCGGGCAGGAATACAGCAATGAATCGTCGAGCCACCAAATCGAAGACATTGCGCTCTGCATCGCTTAGATTTTGGGGGATAACACCAGTGGGGATGATGGCATGGTGGTCGGTAACTTTGGAGGTATCGAAGACACGTTTTGATTTTTTCAATGCTTTTCCGCCAATGGGCTTGATAAACTCAGCATAGGGAGCTACACCAGCAAATTTTGTTTGGTAGAGACCATTGAGTGTTTGCGGACACTTTGGGTATATATCGTCCGAGAGATACTGGGTATCTACGCGAGGATAGGTTGTATATTTCTTCTCGTAGAGACTTTGGATGAGGTTGAGCGTCATCTCAGCAGAATAGGCGAACTTGCGGTTACAGTCTACTTGTAGCGAGGTGAGGTCGTAGAGCTGAGGTGGCTGTTCTTTGCCTTCCTTCTTCTCAACCTTAGTCACCTCAAAGGGCTTACCCTCAATAGTCTCAAAAGCTTTCTCGCCTTCTTCTTTCGAGGTAAACTTACCTTTAGTTGCAGTAAAAGTTGTGTCGCGATATACTGTAGCCAGCACCCAATAAGGTTCGGGCTTGAAGTTCTCTATCTCTTTCTGACGATTCACAATCAAGGCAAGGGTGGGGGTCTGAACACGTCCTATGGAAAGCACTTGGCGGTTTTGGCCATATTTAAGGGTATAGAGACGCGTGGCGTTCATACCTAATAGCCAGTCTCCAATGGCACGCGAGAGGCCTGCTAGATAGAGGGGTTGATAGTCTGCCTGGTCTTTCAGATTGGCAAAGCCCTCACGGATGGCTTCATCTGTCATCGATGAAATCCACAAACGTTTTACAGGGCAGGTGGCCTGTGCTTTCTGCATTACCCATCGCTGAATGAGTTCTCCCTCCTGTCCTGCGTCACCGCAGTTGACGATGCCGTCAGCTGCCTGCATTAGGCGTTCAATGATGGAGAACTGCTTTTTTATACCATTATCATCGATGAGTTTGATACCAAAACGTTGAGGTACCATAGGCAGTTGTGTAAGTGCCCATGGTTTCCAAGCCTGAGTGTAGTCACCAGGTTCTTTCAGTGTACAAAGATGGCCGAAAGTCCATGTCACCTGATAACCATTGCCTTCCATATACCCATCGTGTGAGGATGTGGCACCAATGATTCTAGCGATATCTCTTGCTACGCTGGGCTTCTCTGCTATACATACTATCATATCAGGGGACAAAGGTACGAATAAGTGGGGACAATACAAAATAAAATCCCCGAAACCTGCAACGATTCGGGGATTTTTCGTATTTAAATGGCTTTCGCTTTCTCTTGGGCTTCAATCACCCTGTCACACCATGCGTCAAACTCTGGATCCTCGATTTGCAGTTCGGGGTGAGCGAGGATATATGCAACACAACGACGTACACCTTCGTCGAAACGGGTTGTGGCCTGATAACCAGGGACAGCATGTTTCAACTTTGAACAGTCGAAAACCACAGTGGTGGATTTGTCGCCTAGCAGATTCCCGGTAAAGTCGTATTCCTTGGGAGCTACAGCAGCAAGGAACTGTGAGGCTACATAGTAGGGTTTGAACTCCACTTTTAAGGCGTCAGCCACACACTGATAAATCTGGTTCCATGTCAGCGATTCGTCACTCATAATCTGAAAGGGCTCGCCAATAGCCTTGGGGTTGCCTAGTAGACCTATAAAGCCTTTGGCAAAGTCTTCGTTCCATGTCAGTGTCCATAGTGAGCTGCCATCGCCTTGCACTAATACGGCTTTACCCTCAATCATACGTTTCAGCACCTGCCAACTGCCTTTTGACCCATGTACACTGACTGGTATGGCGCGTTCGCAATAAGTATGGCTAGGACGTACTATCGTAACAGGAAAACCGTTTTCGCGATACTCCTTCATTAGCAGTTCTTCGCAAGCAATCTTGTCGCGAGAGTACTGCCAGTAGGGATTTGCAAGTGATGTACCTTCTGTAATAATATGATTTCGGGCAGGCTTGTTGTAGGCAGAGGCCGAACTGATGTAGACATATTGGCGGGTGCGGCCTTTGAAAAGGCGGATATCTCGCTCAACTTGAGAAGGTAGGAAACCAATAAATTCACAAACTGCGTCAAACATGGTTCCGCCAATCTGACGAAGTACTTCTGCCTCGTTGTTGATATCGCAAATCACTTGCCTGACACCTGCTGGCACATCGTCCTTGCGGTTTCCACGATTCAGTAACCATAAGTCGTGCCCGCTTGTTGCCAATTGTCGCGTGATGGCACTGCTGATAGTACCTGTACCGCCGATTAATAATATCTTCATCCTCTTGCCATTTTGTAGATTGCTTCCATGTCCTCGGCCTTTAGCACTTTCAGACAGCCGCAGGTGGCTGTGTAGTCACGACTGCATTTGCGTGTCATCTCCTGAATCTCCTCGTCAGAGATATCCTTTCCAATGAGTTCTTTGATATTTATGGGCATGCCGATGGCATGATAGAAGCGTTCCATTGCTTCGATGCCTTTTAGTGCAGTACCCTTTGGATCGGTAAAGTCGTTGGGTACGTCCATCACATTGACAGCAAAACGTACAAAACGGCTCATGTTCTCATGCATTACGTAGCGTGCCCAGCTAGGCCAGATAGCAGCCAGACCAGCACCATGGGTGACATCGAACATTCCACTTAGCTCATGTTCCAACTGATGTGTTGCCCAATCGTCGCTGATGCCACAACCCGTCAATCCGTTGTGCATAATACTGCCGCCCCACATAATCTGCGCACGATAGCGATAGTCCTCAGGATTCTTAAGCACGGCAAACACGGCATTTTTGATGTTACGTAATGTGGCTTCAGCTAGGTCGGTGGTCAGATCCATGTCATCGTCTTTTGTGAAGTAACGTTCCATGGTGTGCATCATCATGTCAGTTACGCCAGCAGCAGTCTGGTAAGGAGGCAGCGTCATGGTGCGACGGGGATTCATGATGGCAAATTTGGGGCGAGACATATCATTAGAATAACCCAACTTTACGTCGCCGTCTTCATTGGTAATCACACTGGCCTCGCTCATCTCGCTGCCGGCTGCAGGAATGGTCAGTACAGAAGCAACGGGTAGCATTTGCTTAGGCTCTGCCTTGCCCAGATAGAAGTCCCATACGTCGCCATCGTAACATACGCCATATGCAATACACTTGGCTGAATCGATGACGCTACCACCACCAATGGCAAGAATGAAGTCAACCTTTTCTTTAAGACAAAGGGCAATGCCCTCTTTCGCCAGTGACAGGCGAGGATTGGGAACCACGCCGCCCAATGTGACATAATCGATGCCACCTTCATGGAGCAGATTGCATATCTTATCTAACAAACCAGAGCGTACAGCACTCTTTCCTCCATAGTGTACTAGAACCTTGGTTCCACCATATTTCTTAACCAGACGAGCTACCTGCTCTTCTGAATGTTCACCAAAAGCAACTTCTGTTGGTGCGTAATAATTAAAATCTCTCATATTATATCGTTTAGTATTGTCGATGCAAATATACGATTTTTGTTCGTTATTTCTTTTGGTTTTGCTTATTTTTCGAAGATGATAATGATTTTTAACTATCCTATCAGTTTCTCTATTTGCTTGTCTGTTGCGTTGGGCAATATTTTGTGGAAGTGTGCTAATAACCTTTGGAAGGACTCTTCGGGAGAGTGTGTACATAGAGAGGCCTCACGACCAAACAGTTGTTCTGGAGTCGTCAACAACGACCATCCCCATCCGTACTCTTTGCCATGCTTGTCCTGTGGGTAGATGAAATCTTCCGTTATAATGCGGCAAGACATCTGAAGGCGGGTGATGTAGCTGTCAAACCTACTTCGCATCTTCGGACCTGTAAAATCGCATGCGGCTCGTAGTTCACGGGTTATCAGACTGCCTTGTCCTTGTAATGTGAAAAGAATGGCTTCCTCAATGCTCCCCTCTGTTGGTTCTGGGTGCCTGCTTCGTCTGTAGTTGCAGAAGTCGGGCCACCACTCGCGACTGATGAATCCTGCCTTACCTGCGAAGAACTTGCCATATACGCAGTTGCCCTCTTGCACTATAGGACCTTTCCATTTCCAGAGAGGCCACTCCCAGCCACCATCGGGATACACTATGTAACGACAATCTTCGTCTACCACGTCTTCTGCCGCATATCCTTCTATCCCGCTATCCAATAGAGGTAGAAATCCTATCTCTTGAATATATGCTATTAACTCTGGACAATTGTGTATTTCTTTTCTGTACATAACTATATGATGGGTTCTGATTCTTCTTCATAACAGATTTCATCCTTCTGTGAAAAGTTTTCTTGTGTTCCTTCGTCAGCAAGCGGTAAAGCCGAGTGGATGGCATCATCGTAGCCTGTCAGTGCGGAGAATGGCGCAAACTGGGCCGCGCGGTTCCACATCGACATCTGCTGATGACGTTTGGATACGTGATGAGGAAGGTTGATGATGTCGTCATAATCGTTAATCATGCTTTGTGTCCTCCTATTTGTTTATTACGTTCTTTGGCAGTAGCGCCATCTTCGAAGTTCAGACCTCTTAAAATGGCGTTTTTCCCAAAGCGTTTTTTGATTTTCAGTTGTGCTTCCTGCATCCGACGTTCCTTGTCGAGTTGTGCTTTTCTTTCCTGTTTCAGCTTCTTCAATGTTTCGTAGTCGGTAAAAAGGTCGAGTTGCTGAGGTGCATTCTGTCGAGTGGCGACTGAAGCTTCTGACACTACGTGATTCGTAGTTAGGTTGAGCCTGCGGATGAGCAGATCAGGATTCACATAGCGATCATACAATTCTGTAGCACCATCCATAATCAGTCGCGACGACGATGTGGGGCTCTCGAAGTTGAACGTGCTGTGAACATGCTTTGGAACAGTTTTCCCGTAATAGTTAGTGGTTCTCTCACCATGATATCTTTCACTAATCTCGGGACGGGTCAGACTTTCCGTGTCATAGCCTACAGTCAGCACAAGTTGGTCTGTCACCAATTGCTTCGACACTAGATTGAGAGCCATTCCTTCCGCCATCTCCTGTATTACTACACGCGCTTTCTTGAAACTGTAAGGCTCTTGTAGTACCTGCCCGCTACTGAAGGAATTCGTCTCGGGTCTATATGCCTTTACTGCCTCCATCGTACAAGGTTCCCAGCCCCAGGCATGGTCTATCAGTAGTTCTGCATTCACACCGAAAAGCCGATATAGCAGTTCTTCGTTTTTTACAGACATTCGAGCTAGTTTCCCCATGGTGTCAATGCCATACATCGCCAGTTTCTGGGCGGTTCCGCGTCCCACTCTCCAAAACTTCGTCAGCGGGCGATAGTCCCAAAGTTCCCGACGATACGACATCTCGTCGAGTTCTGCTATACGTACGCCATCCTTGTCAGCAGGCATTTTCTTGGCCATTATATCCATCGCAACTTTGCAGAGATACATGTTGGTGCCAATACCTGCAGTAGCCGTGATGCCCGTCTGACTCAGCACGTCGCGAATCATCTTCATGGTTAGTTCATGGGCTGTCATCTTGTAAGTCCCAAGATAGGGCGTCACGTCCATAATCACCTCATCAATGGAGTAGACGTGAATATCCTCTGGAGCGATGTATTTCAAGTAAATTCTGTAGATTCTCGAGCTGATTTCGATGTAGTGTGCCATCTGTGGCTTGGCTGCGATATAGTCAACAGCCCAGTCTGGATGTGCTTTCAGCTCCGTGCCTGATGTCGATTTGCCCGTCAGTCGATGAGTAGGAATCTTCGTCTGACGCTCATAATTTACCTCACGTATTCGTTGCACAACCTCGAATAGTCGTGCCCGTCCTCCTATGCCATAGGCTTTCAGTGAAGGTGATACCGCCAGACAGATGGTTTTTTCCGTGCGACTCACATCTGCCACTACAAGATTCGTGGTCAGCGGGTCGAGTCCTCTATCCACGCATTCCACTGAAGCATAAAATGACTTCAGGTCGATGGCGATATATGTTCGCTGTTGTTCTGGCATATCCTATATAAATTCTCAAATACGTCCACAAATATACGCATAAATCCTCAGAAACCAATCAAAATTGTTATCTTAGCCGAAAATATTAATAAAGTTTTTGAAATGAGAAAAACAACTAGAGAGATGTTGGCCGTCTATGATGATGCACCAGTTTGACAAGCAGGGTGACGAGATGAAAAGGGAATGAATGGAATTAAAATGACGTGGTCGATTCCCAATAAATCATAAAATATTGCAACAAAATTATTAAGTTTTAATTTTTTTCGTATATTTGCGCAGAGATAAATCGAAAAAGAGGAAAGACTAAATGTATGGATAGAAGTCAGGAAATCATTCGCACCAGTTGGATTGGTATTGCTGCCAACGTACTGTTGGCAGGATTTAAGGCCGTAGTGGGTATTCTTGCCAGTTCGGTTGCTATTGTGTTGGATGCCGTCAACAACCTCAGTGATGCGCTTTCAAGCGTCATAACAATTGTGGGAACAAAACTCTCACAACGCCCAGCTGATCGCAAGCATCCCTTTGGCTTCGGACGTATCGAGTACTTCAGTGCCATCATCATTGCCGTTATTGTATTGTCAGCAGGTATTACTTCCCTTGTTGAATCTGTCAAAAAAATCGTTAATCCGTCGGAACCATCCTATACGACCACAACTCTTATTGTTATTGTTGCTGCAATCATAGTAAAGTTTGTTTTGGGTCGTTATGTCAAGTGCAAGGGTGAACGATTGAAGAGCGATGCGCTGATAGCTTCAGGTTCAGACGCATTATTCGATGCTGTCATCACGCTGACCACGCTTGTTTCTGCAGGCGTCATGCTATTATGGGGCATTTCGCTCGACGGCATCCTTGGAGCGGTGATTTCCGTCGTCATCATCAAAGCGGGTGTTGAGATGCTTGCCTCGCCTGTCAATGCTTTGTTGGGCACTAGCATTCCTGCAGAGCTCACCAGCCAGATTACGAAAGAGGTTTCTAGTTTCGAAGGTGTGCATGGCGTGTTCGACCTGGTTCTTCATAATTATGGTACTGATGTGATGATGGGCTCACTCCATATCAATGTCAACGACACGATGTCTGCTTACGACATTCATGGTCTGACGCGTAAGATATCAGCGCAGATGTTCGAACGTCATGGCATCATCATGACCATTGGCGTTTATGCAGTTGCCACTGGTGATAATCGTCGTGCAGAGTTACAGTCAGAGGTGATGCAGACACTCTCCGTCCATAAGGAGATAGTCCAAGTGCATGGCTTCTACTACTCCGAGGCCGATGGGATACTCTCTGTTGATATCGTTCCTGATATCTCCGTCCACGACGATACTACTCTCGTTAGTCAGCTTACCAGCGAGATATCCCCTCTGGTGCCGGGCATGCGGGTAGTCATCGTGATTGATCATAATTATTGTGAGTCGTAATGAACATAGTAAGATAATTCTGTCATAACTAAACCAAGATTTTTATGAAAAAAATATTTCTTAGCCTAATAGCTGTATTTTTTGCACTGACCATCCAGTCGCAAAGCGTATATGATTTCAATGTAAAGGATGATGCTGGTAAGGACGTATCGCTGGCTGAATACAAGGGAAAGGTGCTGCTGATTGTGAACACCGCTACCCGTTGTGGGTTCACCCCTCAGTACAAGGAGTTGGAGACCCTGTACGAGAAATACAGAAAGGAAGGTCTTGAAATTCTTGATTTTCCCTGTAACCAATTCGGTGAACAGGCACCTGGTACTATCCAGGAGATTCACGGTTTCTGCACAGCCAACTTTGATATTCAGTTCCCTCAGTTCGACAAGATTGAGGTGAATGGGGCAAATGAGCATCCGATCTATACCTATCTAAAGTCGAAGAAAGGCTTTGGCGGTTTCAACTTGAACGACAAGACGGGAAAAATGCTTGATGATATGTTTCGCAAACAGAATGCAGACTACGACAAGAATGCCGATATCAAGTGGAACTTTACAAAGTTCCTTATTTCGCGCGATGGTAGAGTTGTCAAGCGTTATGAGCCAACAGATAGAATTGCAGACATTGAAACGGATGTTCGTATAGAGCTTAATCCTACTCTCAGTACTATTATGGCGCGTCGTTCTGTTCGCAAATATCTCGACAAATGTGTGGAGCACGATAAGTTGGAAATGATTGTCCGCGCGGGCATCAATGCACCGAGTGGGGTGAACCGCCAACCATGGATTGTCTGTGTGGTGGAAAATCAGCAGCTGATTGCAGACGTGACAGAGGTATATAAACAGGAAAATGCAGAGCAAGTGAAGCGCGACAAGGATTTCAAGAACATGTTCCGCAATGCGCCAAACCTCATCTGCGTCTGCACGCCAGCCAATGGAGACGGTGATTTGGATGCAGGACTGCTTGGTGAGAATATGATGCTGGCCGCACAGTCAATGGGCCTCGGCACCTGCTGTCTCGGTGGCCCCGTGCGTTTCCTCAACTCAAATGCTAAAGCAAAGTTCTTCCTTGAGCGTCTCAACATACCTGCAGACTATCGTTTGAACTATATTATCGCCATTGGCTATCCTGATGAACAGCCTGATGCCAAGCCGCGCGATGCCTCTAAGGTGAAATATATTAAATAGGTAAGGTCATCTGATGGCCTATTCGTATTACAAAAAAACAAAGGGCCTATGTTAATGTTTCAGAGAATACGAAAATCGTTCACCAACCAGCTCACGTTGTGGGTGTCGGTTTTTGTGGTGGGCATCATTGTGGTGGTTCTTTTCCTTTTAGCGCGCTTTTCGCAGGGAGTCATCCTCGACGAGTCTGTCGAAACAACGCTACAAGTGCTTGAGAACACGGCGCTACGCATAGACAATACGCTACGACTGATGGAGATAAAGGCGCGAATGGATAAGCAGACGCAGAAGGTGGATCGTGCGACCATTGAGCGACTCATAGAGGAAAACGGCATTCTGATGAAGCTGCGCCAGACGCTGCCCAATGTAAAGCTCGATGCCAAAGAGTCATCCGCTATTCTCCAGGCTGTTGTGGCTGCTACGGAAAAAGGCGGATACACTGAGATAGAAATAAATGGCGAAGAAAGCTATGTGTTCTATTACCCGCTGCAGGGCGGCACATATGGGCTCGTAGCTGAATGCCCTGCTGAAGATTTCTATGGTAGGTTCACCCGCATGCAGTGGTTCTTGCTGTTAAGTGGTGTTATTGGTGTACTGTTGTTACTCGCCATTCTCTATGTTGTTGTGGGGCTTCATCTGCTTCCTTTGCACCGTCTTGCCGATTGCGCCCAGAATATAGCTGACGGCGATTTGGACACTCCTATTCCCGAAACGCGCTTTATAGATGAGTCGGGGCGTTTGCAGACAAGCCTAAGTAGAATGCAATGCTCGTTGAAAGCCTATATGGATGAGATGCAGCAGAAGCAGACCGAGCTGAGTGAGCACCATGCCGAATTGCAGACTGCCTATAGCGAGGCACAAGCCCTTGAGGAAAGAAAGGCGCAATTTATGTACAACATGACTGAACAGATGGCGGCACCTGTCAATGTGCTGTGCAAAAGTACCGATAGCATCTGTCGCAACTATTCGAGGCTGACGAAGGCTGAGATGGCGCGTCGCCAAATGGACATCATGCAAGCCTCCGATACTATTACCCGATTGCTCGACCAACTTATAATCTCTACTGCCCTATGAAACAGATTATCCTTTACATTCGGCAGCGCCTGTCTATACGCTTGGGCATGCTTATCGTAGTTGTCGTTACGTTGTTCTTCATTATGCTTCTCAACTTCCTCTTCTATCATTGTAAACTCTACATCCAGCATGCGGCCATCGACCACGCCACACAACTGCTTGACAACACTGCAGAGCGAATCAACGGTATTATGAATGAAACAGAACTGGTGACAAACTATATGGCTGTTACCACAACACGCCACCTTCATCCCGATTCGTTACTCGCTTTCACGCGTCGTACCGTGGCTGAGAATTATTTCCTGACGGGCTTTGCTATCTCCATGGAGCCCTACTTCTTCCCGTCGATGGGACGCTACTTCTCGGCCTATTCTTTGCGACACAGAGGGCTTCCAGCCTCCAATACAACCCTTGACAGCATCACTACGGTGCGCGAGGGACCCTTTGAGTATTTCGATGCTCTGTGGTACAAGACGCCTCATACGCTTGGTACCCCGTGTTGGGTTGATGCCTACGACGGCTATAACGAAGGGACGCTCTCGTCGCCCGATATTCTGACCTCCTATTGCTGTCCAATGCGCGATGCCGATGGTCGCTATGTTGGTTCCGTCACAGCCAGTCTGACGCTGAAATGGCTGTCCGGGGCCTTCGCCTCCCTGAAGCCCTATCCCAACTCTTCGGCCATTATGCTGGGGCGCGACGGCACCTATTTGGTCCATCCTGACACGACAAAACTCTTCCGCCAAAACATTTTCAGTGATGCAGACCCCAAGGCTCAGCGCGACATCAATATTCTGGGCAGATCTATGTTAGGCGGGCGTAGCGGTATGATGCGAACCGTTGTCGACGGCCAATACGCATATATATTTTATCGCCCGCTTGAACGCACAGGGTGGAGCTTGGCCATCGTGTGTCCTGAAAGCGATGTCTTTGCGCGCTACAACCGTCTGCTTGTCATGGCGTGGATAATCGTAGCAGTCGGACTCATGTTACTCATGTTCTTCTGTTATCAGACTGTGTGTCATGCTGTCCAACCCCTGCGCCAACTCGATGAAAGGGCAAAGCGAATAGCTGATGGCCTTTTTGACGAACCGCTGGCGCCAAGCACCCGTTGCGATAGCATAGGGCGACTCACCAACAGCTTCATCCGCATGCAACAGTCGCTCGCGGCGAGTGTCACAGCCGTCCGTCGTTGCAACGACGATTTGCAGCAGCAGAACGACAATCTTGCCCGTGCTTATCAGCTCAAGCTCGAAACCAATCGCCGCAGGTCGGCCTTTGTACAAGATATGTATCACGAAATCCGGACGCCTCTTAACGTTATCAGCGGCTTCACCCAAGTGCTCAGTGCAGGCCTTCACGAACTGCCCGATGACGATGTGGCAGACTTTACCGCCCGTATGAAGCAGAGTGCCGCTGATATCAAGAAATTAGTCCATGGGATAGCGAATACCCCATTTCAGTCGTAAGTCGTCCATCAACTGCATCATGTAGAGCGTCTCGTCGAGCGGCATCTCCTTAGGTTCCAGCAATCCCTCTATCAAGGCTTGCCGGCATGCATTAAACTGATACTCGTAGCCTGTAATCTGTCGGGGCACGTGGATGTCCTCTACAAACTCGCGGTCGTGTGTGTTCACCGTAATCTTCTGCGGATTGTTGATGTTGTCGATAATCAGGTTACCATCCGTACCCGCTATCACCCCGATGTTGTCGCCCACACAGGCCGCACTTGACTGCAGGTTGCAAAGCAACCCGTCTGCCAGCACCATACAGATGGCATTCGTCAGGTCCATGCCCGTCTTCGACTTCACACACAGACTTTTCATGTTTACGATGTCGGCATCGAAAAACATCCGCACGAAGTTCAGCGCATAGACGCCCAAGTCAAGCAATGCGCCCCCACACAGGTCGGCCCTCATGATTCGCGGCTTCTCGCCCATCGAGTAGCCCAATGTGGCTGTCACCAGTCGCGGCGTACCAATGCGTCCGCTGTCTATCAGGTCCTTCACCATTTTGCGTGCAGGCTGGTAGCGCGTCCATATCGCCTCAGCCAGAAACACCTTCCGCTCGCGTGCAAGGTCTACCACCTCCTTCGCCTGCCTGTGGTTAGCCATAAATGCCTTCTCTACCAGACAAGGCTTGCCTGTCAGTAGCGCCTCCTTCGTTACGTCGTAGTGGTGAGAGTGAGGTGTAGCTACATACACCAGATCTACGTCCTTGTCGGCTATTAGCTCCCCATACGAGCCGTAAGCCTTGGCTATGTTCCATTTTCTTGCAAAGGCTTCCGCCTTCTCTAATGTCCGCGAGCCTATGGCGTAACACGTACACTTGTTGAGTCCGTTCAATGTGATGGCAGCCTTCTCGGCTATCCATCCTGTGCCGATGATACCGACACGCAGGATTTTGTCTTCTTTTAGCATGATGGTAATTTTGAGTTTCTGTTGCAAAAATACAACTTTTTTCCATAAATACCAAATTCTAAGCGAGTAAAGGTCACCCAAACAAACAATTTGGAAATCAGTCAGAAGAATCTATTGTTATGGCCATGTTTTTTGCTCAATACGCCGCGCTTTTTGGAAAATAAGCACGGCGTATTGAGTGAAAAGTCGTGCTTAATTTCAGGAACAACTTATTAACTTTTTAGAGGATACGTTTTATTATGATGCATATATTCGAATGCGGTAGTTGCAATACCTGAGAATTACCCCTCACTTTCCGCACTTCCCACACCTAACTGATGTTTGATTTAGGTGTGGGAAGTGCGGAAAGTGAGGGGTAAAAAGTGGATATAACAATTACTATATATATAAAGACGCTACTCCCGTTCGAAGACGGGGATGAAGGTCTTGTTTATTATCGTGGTGATGTATTGACCACCGTCGTAGTGCTGCCCCGTTTGGTGGCAGCGCCAGCCGCCTGGATTGCGGGGTAGGTAGGTGGTCCACTCGCTGACACTAGGCTCTGTGACGGGGCTGACGAGCAGGCGAGGGCCGAACATATATTCATAAGGCTGGCGCAGGGCCTCGGGATCGTCAGAGAAATCAAATACAAGTGGGCGCATCAGTGTGTAACCCTCTGTCGAGACGCGTTCGGCACACTGCTTGATGTAAGGCAGCAAGCGCTTACGCTCCTTCAGGCACTGGGCGATGACGGCCTGCGCCTCAGGACCGTAGTTCCACGGCTCAGTATCGCTCATATAACCATGCACACGCATCAGGGGCAGATAGACACTCGTCTCTATCCAGCGCAGCATACGTTCGATATAGTCCTGATTGGTATACTGGTCGCGTGGACGGAAGAAGCCGCCTGCGTCGTAGGTCCACCAAGGGATGCCTGCTGCCTGCATGCCTAGTCCTGCCGTGATTTGGCGACGGAAGGTCTCCCAATCGTTGCCTACATCGCCGCTCCACAGGGCAGAGCCGTAGCGCTGGATACCTGGGAATCCGCAACGGGTGAGGATCATGGGTTCGCGGCCTTCTGCTAGAAGACCTTCATAGACGGTCTTGTTGACCAGTAACGGATAGACGTTGCGCACCTGTTCGCCGCTCCAGCGCCCGTTGTTCACATGACGCCCTGCGAGATCGTCGTTCTCGGGCTCGGTGGCGTCCTGCCACCAGGCATCGATACCTAAGGGTACGAGGCGCTTACGGAAGTTGTTCCAGTAGGCTTGTGCGGCATCGGGGTTAAAGAAGTCGATCCAGTCGGTCCCAGGGATGTAATACTGCTGTCGCTCCATTTCACGCCCCACCTCTGATTGCTTGTCGATCTTCGACCACACACTCAGCATGAGCCGCACATCCATCTGATGGAGACTGTCAGTGAGGGCTTTGGGGTCGGGGTAGAAGTCCTCGTCGAATTGCATGGAGTTCCACCCGTGTTTGCCCCAGTACTGCCAATCCTGTACAATGACGCTTAAGGGCATCTGCTCCTCACGGAATCGTCGGGCTGTCTGTAGTATCTCATCAGAGGAGTGGAAACGCTCACGACAGTGGATATAGCCCAGCGCCCACTCAGGCATCATCGGACAGGGACCTGTGAGCTCACGATAGGTGGCGATAATCTCATCGGGGGTACCCACGAACACGGTGTAGTCAACGGCATGGGCGATGGGTGAACGGAAGGTGGTCTCGCCAGTCACCTTTTTATAATAGAGGGTGGGCTGGTCGTCCTTGGTCAGCTCGGCTGTCAGCTTGTGGCGTCCTGCTTCGAGGCGCACGATGCTTGACGCCGTAGGGGGTAGCCAAAGGTTTTGCATTTCGATGACGGTCTGTCCGTCGATACATAGGTTATGGCGACGGGCCATCTTCTGTCCTACATCAAGTAACAAAGCGTAGTCGCCTGTCTCGGCAATGTCAATGCCGGCTTCGAAGAGGTGGCGCTCGCGCACCTCACGTCTGCCCCCCTCGGTAGTGGTGATATTGACCACCTCCTGCTTGCCTGCCCCCTTCTGCTTGGTGAGCCTGATGCTCTGATCGCAGGGGTTGAACTCCGTCAGTCCGTAGTTGTTCCACAGAATGCCGTAGCCCTTACTCGAGATGAGCATGGGAATTGATATCTGGGTGTTCACCTGTGTGAGGCGGCGAGAGAGGCCACGCACATTGCTGTAGCCGTCTTGGAATTGTCCGAGGCCAAAAAGATATTCATCCTCTGGACTCTCGAATGCCAGTGTGGCTATGCCATTACGGAACTCGTGGCGCAAGGCCTGAAAAACGGGACGCCCGTCTTTAGTGTAGACCTTCAGCCGCTGGCCTTCGACGGCAAAAGTGATGTCTTGCTGCTCCACCTCGTCGTGCTTCACGTAGAGCCAGTCGGGCAGGGTGTCTTTTACATCACTTTCGCCATAACAGACACGTATGGCGTTGCGTGCCACCTTCTTAATGCTAAAAAAAGCCCCTGTCGCTGCCTCTGCGGTGAGCAGAAACAATGACAGGGCTGCAATGAACAGTGTCTTCTTCATCTTGCTTTATCTGACGGAGTCAAGGAAGCGAACCATTTTCTGCAGGTTCTCCTCGCTGTACATGCCCATGCCATGTCCGCCCTCGGGAACGAAGGTGGCCTCTGATTTCACACCGGCAGCCTGCAACAGTTCAAAGAACTTCTTGCCTTGGCAGCAGGGCACTACATTATCTTTCTCGCCATGGAAGATGATGATAGGCGGGTCGTTGGGGTCGACATAGTTGGTGGCGCTCAGGCTGAGGTATTTGTCGGGCTCCTTGTCGAGCTTCGAGTTGAGCAGCACGTCTTCAGGTGAGTTCTCGCCCATCTTCATGGCCTCGCCACAGTCCATGGCAGTCAGATCTACGGGGCCCGACCAATCGCAGGCTGCGTTAACTGCGCTACTCTCGTCAAGGTGACAACCCACGCTGCCCTCGAGGTCGATATCGACGGTGCCAACCTTGGCCTGTTTCAGTCCGCTAGTGGTGGCTGCTGTCGATGACAGATGACCGCCTGAAGAGAAACCGCTAGTGGCGATAAAGGAAGTGTCAAACTTATATTTGGCTGCCTCGCCGCGTACGAAACGGATGACGGCACGGATGTCGTTGATCTGGGCGGGCCACTTGGCGTCCATGCTGGAACGGTGGTTAGGACACACCACGGCATAGCCCGCATTGAGCAGAGCCTTCACGATGGTGCCCAGATCGGCCATGCCCTTGCTGTTGTTGCTGAACCATGCGCTGCCATAGATATGGATTACCACGGGATAGGAGGCTTTCTCTTGTTTGGGCAGATAGATGTCGCAGGTGTGATAGGCTTGGTTGTCGCCAGCATAGTTCACGTCTTTCCACTCTTGTGATGTTTCGAGTTTCACCTGTGGCATCTGGAAACCTCCGAATCCGCCAGCAGGTTGTGCCATGGCCACAGAGGCGAGGCACAGCATGAATGTTGATAAGATAGTTTTTCTCATGTCTTTTATTTTTTATATAGGAATTATTTAAGATTTATTCGACAGAGGCCTCTGAGAAATAGATGTCGCGCAGAGGCTTGCTGACGGGCTCACCTGTAAGGCTGATTTTCTGCTCGAGCCTGATGTCTGTCGATGAGGCACCCACCTTGATTGTGTACTTGCCAGGACGGATGTTCCATTGGCGCTGACCTTCGTGGCTGTAATAGCCGAACTGATCGGTGTAGAGCTTCACGTTGACGGTCTTCGTCTCGCCAGACTTCAGTGACACGCGGGCGAAACCCTGTAGCTGTATGGGGCGTATTGGTTGGTCGGCCTGTGTGGGCGAGAGGTATATCTGTGCCACCTCTGAAGCTTCCATCGAGCCAGTGTTCTTCACTTCGAACGATAGATTGACGAAGGGCGCTGAGACGGGAACTTCGCCATCAACCTGTAGATTGGCATATTCGAACGTTGTGTAGCTCAGTCCATAGCCGAAAGGCCACTGAATGCGTGCGTCTTGCACAGCTGTAGAGTTGTAACAGATGGGCTCATAAAGTTCTGTGTTAGGATAGCTGACAGAGAGTTTGGCGGAAGGTGATACGTTGCCATAGAGAATGTCTGCCACGGCATGGCCGCCTTCCTCGCCAGGATACCAGGCCTGGATGACGGCAGCACACTTCTCTGCCAATCCGGATACTACCTGGGCACGACCACCGAAGATGACCAATACCACGGGCTTGCCCGTCTGGATAAGATTCTCGACGAACTGCTCCTGTTTGCCTGGCAGGCGCAAGCCTTGGCGGTCGCGGTTCTCGCCACAGAGCATCACGTTCTCGCCAACAGCTGCAATAATCACATCGACCTGCTTGGCCATGCTCAGGGCCTCGGCCTTGTCGGCCTTTTCACCGGCATCGACCTTGCGATGCAGTAAAGTGAACTCCCAGGCACGCTCGTCGCCTGCTTCTCCGTATTTTGTCTCTATCTCCTCTGTCCAGTCGCATCCGCGTGAGTAGAGTAGGCTAACGCCCTCGGGCTGCTTATCCTTCATGCCCTCGAGCAGGGTGATGGTGTGAGGATGGTCGAGGTCGCTCTCTACCCTTTTCCAGAAGTATGACATGGCAGGGAACGAGTAGTCGCCCAGCATGGCCCACATAGTGTTGGCATTAGGACCTGTGAGCAGGATACTCTTGGCATTGGTGAGCGGTAGCACACCATTGTTCTCGAGCAGTACTACGGATTGGGTCGCGATATCATAGGCGGTCTGTCGCTCTTCGGGCGTGTCGAGCTCAATCTTCTCAGTGCTATAGAGGTAGGCGTCCTTATCGAAGAGGCCTGCGCGGAATTTCATGCGCAGCACGTTTTTAACAGCACGCTCGAGCACTTCGGGTTTTACCAGTCCTTTGTCAATGGCTTCTTGAAGATATTGATAGTTGGCGCCGAAGGGGAAGTCGACGTCGTTGCCATTGTTAATGGCAGCGGCAGCCTTTTTCACAACATCGTCGAGTCCTGGTATCTGGTCGATGGCCGTATAGTCGCTCACCACCATGCCGTCGAATCCAATATAGTCGCGGAGGATGTCCTGCAGAATCTCGCTGTTGCAGACACAACGCGTGCCGTGAACGTCGTGGTAGCCTGGCATCACAGCCACGCTCCCCATAGTGCGAATCATAGTCTCGTGGGGTAACAGAATTTCTTCCATCAACTCCTTCTCGTCAGCGTCGCCACCGCCTCCATAACCCAGATAGTGCTTGGTGCAGGCGCCAACTCCTTTCTTCAGATCGCTCTGTTGGAGACCCTTGACGAAGGCAGACCCCATGGCTGCAGAGAGATAGGCGTCTTCACCATACGACTCTTCCAGACGATTGAAACTGGGTGTGCGACATACGTCGACCATGGGCGAAAGGGCCAGAATGCCACCCATTTTACGCATGGTGGTACTGGTCTGGCGGGTCTTCAACTCAGCCAACTCGGTGTTGAACGAGCAGGCCTGGCCTATCTGCTGGGGATAGATGGTAGAGCCCTTGGTGTTGATGCCCGAGAGTACCTCTTCGTGGAAGAGGGCTGGGATGCCATTGGGCGTGTTGGCCTTCAGCCAGTCTTGTACAGCCACCACCATGTCGCGAATGATGTTTGGATCGCGGGGCTTCTGGAGGGCAAACTGTGAGAAGTGTCCGATGCCAAAAGGTATCAGTTTGCGACACTTGGCTGTGTCGAGCTGGCCTTGTTCGTCGAAGAGCTCGTCCATATACATGCTCTTCAGTTGGGCGATGCGCTCCTCCTGAGGCATCTTCTCATAGAGCTCGTCAACCTGCTTCTCTATGTCGACAGCGGTGTTACAGCTTGTTATTAAAAGTAAAAGGATAAAAAGGAAAGAAGGAAAAACTCCTTTCACTGCTCCCAATACCTTTGATAATGATATTTTCTTCATAATTCTTAGTTCTTTTATTGTTCCCCCTTTTTATTACCTTTATTTAAATTGCCAATAGTCGAGATGCGTGTCGCCCTCAGAGTTGCTGAAACAGAGATACAGGTCGTGTACGCCCTGAGCACCAGACACCTTGGCGTTGAATGTCTTGTACTTCTCTACACTGCCTGTATCAGAAATCAGGGTCTCGCCAATGATGGGACCATCCTGAGAGTCGATGCGGAGCGTCAGTTTGCAAGTGCCTGTAGAGGCAGCGCTGATGCTGAACTTCTTGGCACCATGGAGAAAGTCTACACCACGCAGTTTGATGAACTCTCCGTCGTTGATATCGAAGATGTACATGTCGCGTTTGCCAGTAGATTCGGGCATATCAGCCACCACGCCCGTGTTCTCGATACCCATTTTGGCACTTTTCAGTCCGTAACCCCATGCCATGGTCTCTGCCTCGACACGCTGGTAGGGATTCAGCCAGCAGAGTTGCTTGAGGGGCTCGAGGTCGAGCCAGTAGGGCACTTCATTGATGGTGCCGTCTGCATTGTAGGTAATTTCTGCAACTGACACGCTTCTGCGCTCATGGTGTGTGAAGGTGTCGAGGTGCATGAGGTCGTAGTTTTGTCCGAATACATACGAGTGTCCCTTGAAGTCGCAGATGCCAGGGTGGTTACCGCGATCGCGCAGGGTGGGGCGCATGATGTAGTTCTTCCACTCCCAGGGGCCTGTGGGTGAGTCGCTCATAGCATAACCTAGGGCCTCAGGGCAGCAAGTGGAGGCAAAGGCGCAGTAGTAGTGCCCGTCGCGCTTATAGAACCAAGGCCCTTCCTGATAGTGTTTGATGTGGGGCAGTTTCACCACGCTGTCTTTCAGGGATGTCATGTTGTCGTTCAGACGGGCATAGAAGGTGTGTGGGTTTCCCCAGTAGAGATAGGCCTGTCCGTCAGCGTCTGTATATACTGACGGGTCGATATCGTACCAGTTGCTCTGGTCCCATACCAGAGGCTTTCCAAGGGGATCCTTGAAGGGACCATAGGGTGAGTTGGCCTCGAGCACTGCGATGCCGTGTCCGTGAAGTGGTGCATAGAGATAGTACTTGCCATTACGCTCTACTGTCTGGATGGCCCATGCACCGTTTTCACGACTGCGCCAGGGAATGTCCTTCAGTGAGGCCACAGCTCCGTGTTCTGTCCAGTTCACCATGTCGGTGGTGCTCCATAGCAGCCAGTCGTACATGAAGAAACCTGCAGAGTTCTTCTCGTTCAGGTCGGGGATGTCTTCTGGCGAGGCATCGTGCGAGGTGAAGAGAAACAGTGTGTCGCCTACTACCAGAGGAGCAGGGTCTGCTGTGTATTTAGTCTGGAAGAGTGGTAGGTTCATGCTGATGTCGCCTTTTACGGCAGCCTGCAGCATCAGTGAGTCGAGAAGCGATTCCAAGGCGTGGCGACGTTCAGGCCATGTGACATAGTCATCTGCCTTTATGGTGTATACCTTCTTCTCACAGCACTTCTGGTCGTTCTTCTCACAGCACTCAGCCTTGCCTGTGGTGATGCAGAATGGCGGAAGTTTCTTGGTTCCAATCAACTTGTCGGCCATCACGTCAGCACCTCCGATTTTAAACCAGCTCTCAATGGTGTCGTACTTTCCTGGAATCAGCTGGATGGCAAACTGCGGCTTGCCTTCTGCAGGATGGTAGCAGGCCTGCTGGCTGTTCAGGTCGTAGCTCACTGTGCCATGTGCCATGTCTGTCAGGTTCATGTAGTGATAAGGATTCGAGGGATTGTTACAGATGCTGGGTTTGAAACCTATAGAGGGGGCCAGATACATGTTCTCTGGGTCAGCGACGGGAGTCCCGTCGACCAAATAATAATAGGTGAAGGTCTCGTAGACATTCTCATTCAATTCTGCTGTCCAAATGCCATCGCTGTCGCGCTGCATGAGTAAAGGCTTTGGCAATACTTCTGCAGCCAGTTTTACCTCCTTGGCATTGGGCGCCTTCATGCGGAACACCACACCGTCGCTTATATATTCGGGCGAAATGATGGGTTTTGGGAAAAGACGTGCCATGACACCAGCAGTGAACTGTGGCTCCTTACCTGTGGCTGCGATGACAGGCTGTCCGCCTTGCATAGCCTTCTCTGCTGCTTCAGGCTTGAAGAGCAGGGGCAGTGTCTTGCTCAGGAAGTACTTGGCGTTCATCCACGTGTGTCCGTATTTATCGTGGGTGTACTCTTTCACAGAGCGGATACCATGTTTGTCGAGGAATTCCATGTAGTCGCGAGCATTGCCAAAGAGGAAGTCGTCAGTACCTACGCCTAACCAAAACAGATGGATCTTGCTGTTCGTGTCGTTGGCATTGTCGTAGACGCCAGGGATGTTGGTGGCTGTGAATGAACTGTAGCTGCAAAGATAAGAGAACTTGTCGAGGTTGCGCAGTCCATTTGACAGAGCCTGGTTTCCACCACGTGAGAAACCGCCAATGGCACGATGGTCGGCATCGTTGATGGTGCGATAGTTCTTCTCTATATAGGGCATGAGGTCATCTGTCAGGTCGAGACTGAACACGTCCTTGCCAAACATAGTCTGAGGGACACCTGCCTTTTCTGTCTGTGCAGGCAGCAGCTTATAGGGATTGCCGTAGGGTAGCACGACAATCATCTCCTCAGCCTTTCCTTCAGCAATCAGATTGTCGAGGATATAGTTCACACGTCCTACCTTATAATATACTTCCTCAGTATCAGTGGTTCCACTGATCAGATAGAACACGGGGTATTTCTTGTCGGGATTCTCTTTGTATTTCGGTGGCAGGTAGACCACAGCCTGATTTGTGGCACCCAGATTCTTGGAGTAGTAGTGGATATAGTCCACCTTGCCATGGGGAACGTTCTTAATGTCGTGGGCCAGCGAGCCCTCTTTGGCTGGAATCTCAAGCAGCGAGTTCTTAAAGCCTTCATTGGGGAAATACTGCTGATTCTCGGGGTCCATCACACTTACCCCGTCAACAATGAAGCAGTAGGGATACATGTCAGGGGCTGCAGGACCTAGAGTGGCCTCCCATAAGCCCGTTTCCGCGTTACGCGTCATAGCGTTGCGTCCTGCGAACTGCACGTCTACTTGAACTTCTTTTGCCTGGTCGTTCTTGTAACGGAAAGTTACGGTTCCATCCTGGTTACAGGTGGCGGACTGGGCTGCTGCCATGGTTGCCCATCCGATGAATAGTTGTAATAAGATAGTTTTTTTCTTCATGTTGTTTTATTGTTTAATTTGACTTTGTATATTCTGAGGGTGTAACACCAAAGTGTTTCTTGAAGACTACCGAGAAATGACTCTGGGTGCTGAATCCGCACTTGTCGGAAATCTCGGAGACTGTGTATTTTCCGCTTTTCAGCAGCTCTGCAGCTCGATTGAGTTTGTAGGTGCGGAAGAAGTTCGAAGGCGTCTCGCCTGTCAGTCCTTTTATCTTGTAGTACAATTTTGTGCGTGAGATAAGCAGCAGTTTGGTGATGCGTGTCACGTCGAGTTCGGAATTCGAGAGTTCCTCCTCCATCAGTTTGTAGAGTTCTTCCATAAAATGCTTGTCTTGATCGGAGAGGGCGTTGTCTACGCCTTCGTCTTCTGTCGTTGTGGCCTTTGTCAGCAGTTTGCGTATGCGATCGCGATTCTTCAGTTGCGACTGAATCAGAGCTGACAGTACGGTGGGTTCGAATGGCTTTGTGACATAGGCATCTGCGCCAACGCTCAGACCTTCGACCTGATTCTCTGCTGTGATCTTGGCTGTTACCAGAATGACGGGGATATGGCACAACTGTATGTCTTGCTTAATCTCATGACAAAGTTCGTAGCCGTCTTTGCCAGGCATGGCCACGTCGCTCAATACGAGGTTAGGCTCTTCAGCGCGCATCTCTTCAAGGGCGGTGTCTGCGTCGAGGCAGGTGATCAGGCGATAATCGCGTGAGAAGAGCAGACGCATGTAGTTGATGATTTCTGTGTCGTCGTCGACAACGAGTATCGTAGGTCGATGGTCCTCTGTTGTGTCGTAGGCAGAGGATTCTGATGCAGCATCGACAGGCAGTAACGCATTGACTGCCAGCGATCCGTCACCTTCCAACGGCCTGCGCTCTTCATCACTATAGGCATCCTCATTCATGGGGTAGATGAGTGTGAAAACGGCTCCTGTACCTTCTGTACGGTTGCTGGCTGTGAGTGAGCCATGATGGAGTTCAGCCAGTCGGCGTGAATAGTAAAGTCCTATGCCTGTACCCCAGTTTACCACGGCCTTCGTCTGGTTATCGAGCTGGTAGTAGCGCTTGAAGATGTTCTCCAACTGGTTTTCGGGCAAACCCTTACCTGTATCGGCAATCGTAACCTTTACCTGATTGTCTGCTACATCGAGCGAAACGTCTATCCTGCCTCCACGCGGTGTGAACTTCAGGGCGTTCGACAACAGGTTAGATACGATCTTTTCCAACTTGTCACCATCAGTCCAAGCTGTCAGCGAGTCTTCCATGCCA
Organism: Prevotella sp. FD3004; assembly: GCF_000746155.1. Lineage (NCBI taxonomy): Bacteria > Pseudomonadati > Bacteroidota > Bacteroidia > Bacteroidales > Prevotellaceae > Prevotella > Prevotella sp. FD3004. Next base: position 174,504 of record NZ_JQKR01000011.1, read on the forward strand.
AAGCGGTTAATGGTCAGGCCTTTTTCCTTGGCGTTAAATTCAAAGATGTCGCAGATGTCGTTCATAGCTTTCACCACATCGATTTGTTCAACGTTCAGCCGTAATGTGTCGTTCTCGAGTTTGTTGAAGTCCATGAGCTGATTAACGAGTTTGAACATACGTTGTATGCTACGTTGGGCTACGTTGAGAAGGTTCTTGTCCTCGTCATTGAGTGAGACACTCCTGGCAAGCTGGCCTACAGGCCCTGCAATCATGGTCAATGGCGTGCGGAACTCATGAGCTATGTTGGCAAAAAAGCTCATGTTCATCTGGTTGGTGCGCAACTCCTGCTCTTTCTCCATCTCTGCCTGTCGGGCAGCACGACGGGCAGCCACCACGCGCTTAGCGTTACGATAGAGATAGACTGCCAGCGAAGCTGCTAGCGCCAAGTAGATAAGCCACGCCCACCAGCTGTTGGCTGGGGCGGGTTTCACCACGATGCTTAGTGTGCGTTCGTCGGAGTTCGTCTCGTCACTGGCGCTGTCGGTGGTTTTCACACGGAAGGTATAATGCCCTGATGGCAGGTTTGCATAGTTGGCTGTATGGGTGTTTCCAGCGTCAATCCAGTCGTGGTCGAAGCCATCCATCTTATAGTAATAGCGCACACGCTCGTATTCTCCGAAGTCGAGGGCTGTAAACGAAATGCTGATACTGTTTTCACTATAATTCAGCTTAACTTCGCGACAACTGTCGAGCAGGGCCTCTATGGGGCCGTTTTCTGAGGGCCTAACCAGTTGGTTGTGTATCTTCAGATCGCAAAAGCGTATGGGTATCTGTCTGAGTGTGTCAATGTCTGCAGGGTTAAACATGGTAATGCCCTCTGTGCCTCCGAATACCAGACTTCCATTAGGTAACTTGCATGAGGCACGGTCGCAGAACTCATCGCCTCCAATGCCATCAGCTTTATAGAGGGCGGTGATACGCCCCGTCTTCCGATCCCAGCGGTTCAGACCTTTCATCGTACTAATCCAGAGGTTTCCTTGCTGGTCTTCTTCTATACTGCCTACATCAGAACAGGACAAGCCTGCGATGCGTGTCATCTGGTTGGTTTTCAGACTATAATGCAATAGCCCGTTGCTCACGGTTCCAATCCATACGTCGCCCTGTGAGTCTTGCACCATATCAGTGGGAATATAGACGCTTCGACGAATGCACTGTGCCATTGAGGGAATATCGAGTTCGCTCAGTTTTCCTGTCTGTGGGTTCATGCGCACAATCTTTTGGAAGAAGGCCGAGATAAGCATCTGGCCATTGTCCAATTTGAGTAGCGAGGGAATAAAGCAGAAGTCTGCATTGAAAGCCTGCTTCACAACAGGTGTGTTGCTGTTGGGCGGAAAACCAACAATATCATTACTGCTGGTTGCTAGCCATATCGTTCCGTCGTCGGTCTGCTCGAAATCCATCGTTGCCATGATCGTCCATTGGTTTAGGATACTTAGTCTGCCACTTTCATAGCGACACTTCATCACTAGACTGGGGGTAGAGAGCCATAATAGTCCGTCACGGTCACAGAATATGTGGGTAACAGCATTCTTTTGTTCGCCTGCAGGTAAGCCTTGTAAGGGAATAGATTCTGCCTTCTGACTCTCGCAGTGGTAGACATAGACGCCTTTGAGCAGGGTAGAGATCCAGAGATTCTTAGCTTTGTCCATAGCCACGGCCAGCACTGATGAGTTCTCGATGACACGGTTCAGGTAATTATCGCTACCACCGAATTTCTCTTTATAGTAATAGTCTGCAAAAAGCCCCTTGTCGTAGGTACCCAGCCACACGTTCTTCCGTGAGTCTTGGAAAACTTGTGTCACCATGGCATCAGGGACGGGTAGGGTGAATCCTGTATCGCCCTCGCCATGCAAAGTGTGGGCCAGGAGATTGAGTTCAAACACGCCATTGTGAGAGGTACTGAGCAGAATGGTGTTGTTTTCCAGAAGACGAGCAGCCTGAATGATGCTGTTATGTGCCATCAGGCGCGACTCCATTGCTGCGTCAAGTGGCACGACGTGCTGTGACTTGGTGTCGTAGAGCATCATGAATCCATAGCCTGAAAGCACCATCAGACCATTCGACAGTATCTCTGAATAGAAATAGTATCGCTCGCCCAATGGTATTTCTTTTTTCAGTTTCAGCGTCTCGTTATCGTAGACTAATATTCGCTGCGACTCTGTGATAAGAATATTGTCTGAAGCGTCAATGATACAGTTGCCCCACGTCCATGACTGTCTTTCCATTTGTCTGCCAATACATGGAAGGAAGGCCTGCTCCTTTTCGTCGAGTCGGAGCACCTCTGTACCATTATATACATAGATACGCCCCTTACTGTCTTCAAGCAGTTTCTGAGTGTTGAGATTGGCAGACTTGACAGTGATACGATCGAAACTGTCCATACGGCTGTAACGGCATACCCCATTCACTGTCGCCACCCAGAGTCGTCCCTGCTGGTCGCAAAGGATGTCTTTTATCTGATTGTCGGGCAGACCCAATGAATCGTCAGTACAAAGATACTGGTGATATTCATGACCATCGTAACGATTCAATCCTCTGAATGTTCCAATCCAGAGTTGGCCTGCAGCATCTTCTGCTATACATTGCACGCGACTGTTCGACAGTTCCTGAGCTACAACAACGCTGTGCTCCTCGTCTTTGTCACGTTGTTGTGTCGTTGCTGCCTTCTGACATGATAACAGCGTTATCATAGCCATCATGATGACTATAATCTCTCTCTGTCCTGTCGTTTTTATCATATCTGATTTTAGTTTTAGGCCACAAAGATACATATTATTATTCAAATATAAGTAATTTCTATGTTTTTTAAACAAATTGAACAAGTTTTGAACAAATAGGAAAGACTCTCGATATTTTTGAACGCTTACGAAAATCAAAAGAACGCCTTGAAACGCCACCTGATTTTTATTTATATACCTTTGCCGTCGCAAATTTAATCAAACCAAAGTATTATCTAACATTTAACTCAAAACAATTGCAAATGAAAAAGATCAGTTTACTGATGGTGTTGATGGCATTATTTATGTCAGTGACATCTTTCGCCCAAGGAGTCAAGGGCACAGTGATCGACGAGAACGGTGAACCCGTGATCGGTGCGACAATCGTTGACAAGGTTAATAGCCAGAATGCAGCGATTACAGATTTTGATGGACGTTTTACCATTAACGTGAACGCGGGAAAAACCATCGTTGTTTCTTACATTGGCTACGAGACACAGGAGCTGGCGGCTAAGAATGGCATGACCGTTCGTCTGCAGCCCGATAACAAAGTACTCGATGAAGTCGTTGTAGTAGGTTATGGTGTTCAGAAAAAGAGTAGTGTGACAGGTGCCATCTCGCAAGTAAAGCCTGAGGATATGGAGAACCGTACCATCTCGAACGCACAACAGGCTTTGCAGGGTAAGACCTCTGGTGTACAGATTATCTCAACCTCAGCAGCCCCTGGCTCATCACCCACCGTACGTGTGCGCGGTTATTCTTCTAATAAAAGCAGCGAGCCCCTCTATGTGGTCGATGGTGTACGTCTGAGCGACATTAGTGGTATCGACCCTGCCACTATCGCCTCGATGGAAATTCTGAAAGACGCTGCTTCTGCTGCTATTTACGGTGCTGAAGCCGGTAATGGTGTAGTGCTCATCACAACCAAGAAGGGTAAGGCAGGACAAGGTAAGATTGCCTACGACTTCATGTGGACTGATGAGAGTCTGGCTCGCATCCCCAAGATGCTGAATGCTAAGGAATATATGCAGTATATGGTGGAGGGCAACCTCTTTACACAGGACTATATGAATGCCAACTGGGATGGTAAGACAGATACAAAATGGACTGACGTGGCCTTCACGCATGGTCACATGCAGAAGCATAACTTCTCATTCACTGGCGGTAACGATCGAGGGAACTATTATCTGGCTCTTTCATACCTTAATAATGACGGTATTGTAAAAGGCGATGCAGACACCTATAAGCGTCTTACAGCCACCGTTAATGGTGAATATAAGATTAAAGACTGGTTGAAAGTGGGTACCACCAATCAGGTAGAGAAATACAATGTCCGTCAGGTGTCTACCAATAATGAGTACGGCTCTCTGTTGACAGCTGTGCTCATGATGGATCCTCTGACTCCAGATACCTATGGTAAAGAACTGCCTGCGAACCTTCAGGCGTATCAAGCCATGGGCAAGACATTCTTACAGGACGGGAATGATAACTACTATGGTGTGAGCCAGTTCTACAATGGTGAGCAGTATCATCCTATGATTATGCGCGATAATGGACTGAATAAGAATTCTGGCTTTAATGTAACGGGATCAGTCTATGGTGACTTTACGCTGATTCCTAACCTTACTGTCACTTCACGCTTTGGTTATCGTCTTACAGGAACACGCTCTTCTTCTACCTCACTGCCTTTCTTTGGCAACGCCGTTCAGAGCCGCGATTATGTGGATCAGAGCAACACCTCGAGCACTACAATCTATTACCAGTGGGAGAACTTTGCTAACTATATGAAGTCTTTTGGCAACCACACAGTAAGTGCTATGGTGGGTATGTCGTTCCAGGATTCAAGCTATGATTATGTAACGGGTCAGCTAACTTCTAATGGTGAGGATGCCATCAAGAAGAACGATCCCCTGTTCTACTACCTGAACTATGCCAACGCCTCAGCAACGAAGGGTGTTAGCGGTGAGACTACCAGCAGCACCAAGTTCTCTTATTTTGGTCGTCTGGGTTATGATTTCCTGGGTCGTTATATGTTGCAGGCTTCACTCCGTGCTGATGCTGCTGACCTCTCAAAACTCTCTCCGAAGAAACGCTGGGGTTACTTCCCCGCTGTATCAGTAGGTTGGACCATCAGCGAGGAGAAGTTCTTTGCTCCTTTGAAAAAAGCCTTCGACAGTTTGAAGTTCCGTGCCTCTTGGGGCCAGAACGGTAGCCTCTCTGCACTCAGTGGTTACAGCTATAGTACCGATATCGCTCTGGGTGGGCTCTATCCTTTCGGCTCTGGTATCCAGTATACACAGGCAGCAGCTCCCTCAACCATGGGTAATGAAGACCTGAAGTGGGAGACTTCAGAACAGCTGAACTTCGGTCTTGACGGTATCCTGATGGGTGGTCGCCTGACCTTCGGCGTCGACTACTTCACTAAGAAGACAAAAGACCTGCTGGTTTGGAACACAACACCTTCGCTGGTTATCGGTGGCGCTACATCACCTATCAACGCAGGTAATGTAGAGAACAAAGGATTTGAGTTTGAATTGGGATGGAGAGACCACATTGGCGACTTCAGCTACGGCATCCGTGCAAACCTCTCTACGCTGAGTAATAAGGTGACTTATATTGATCCTTCAATAACCCGTCTGGCTGGTAGCACGTTCCACACCTACACTATCACCTATTTCGAGCAGGGCTATCCCGTATACTATTTCCGTGGCTTCGAGTTCGACAAGATTAATCCAGAGACTGGTGATCCCATGTTTAAGGATATCAATGGCGATGGCGTGGTGAACAACGACGACCTGACTGATATTGGAAATGCCATTCCTGACTTTACTTATGGTATTACCCTGAATGCTGCCTACAAGGGCTTCGACCTCACCGTATTCGGTACAGGCTCTCACGGCAATAAGATATTCAATTGTATCAACCGTCCTGACTACGCTACATCGAATAAGATGAAGGAAGTGCTCTACGACGACCGTTGGACTCCGACAAACACCACAGGTACAAAGCCCCGTGCGGGCGCTAACGACATGGACAAGTATGTTGACTCAAGCGCTATGATCTACGACGGAAGCTATTTCAAGATCAAACAGATCCAGTTGGGTTACACACTGCCAAAGAACGTGTTGAGCAAGGTTGGTATCAGCAACGCCCGTGTCTATGGATCGCTCGATGACTTCTTCACCTTCTCAAGCTACCCCGGTTTCGATCCGGAAGCTGCTGCCAACACTACCACAGGTATGGGTGTCGACAAGGGTGCTTATCCCACTTCAAAGAAGGTGGTACTTGGTTTCAATATTGAATTCTAACTTTTTACTTTAACGACAATGAAAAAGAATAAATTATATATCGCATTGCTGGGTGTGATGTCGCTGATGACTGTCAGTTGTGAGAGTGAACTCGACATTGAGAAACACGGCAACATGGGTAGTATGGATACATACTACACTACCGACGAGAATATCAATACCGCAACAGCATCTATGTATCTCGAGATGCGTAGCAACTATTACAACTGGTTCTTCGTCAAGAACCTGCTTTCCGACGATATCTGGTGTGGCGGTGGTCAGCGTGGTGACAATGGTGAGATGGAAAAACTCAATGAGTATCGTTTCGACTCTAACCATGGTATGATAGAGAGCCTCTATTCTGGGCTCTATGGCATTATCTACAAGGCCAACCTGATTATCGATAAGACTGAAGGTGAGACTGCTGTGATGAAGCGTGCCATCAACGAGGCGAAGGTGTTCCGTGCTTTCGGACATTTCGAACTCGTTACCCTCTGGGGCACGGCTCCAAAGGTTGATCATCTGTTGGCTGCCAGCGAATATCGTCAGGCTAACGGCACTGCTGCTGACACATGGGCTTTCGTTGAGCAGGATCTCACAGAGGCTATTAACAGTGGAACGCTGCCCTCAAAAAGCGGTGTAAACGATCAGGAGACGGGTATCCGTGTAACCAAAGAGTTCGCTCAGGCGCTGTTGGGTAAGGCCTATCTCTTCCAGGGTAAGTACAGCGAGGCCGCTGCTATGTTCGAAAATGTGATTGGCTCAAACAAGTATGCCCTCTATCAGGGTGAGTACGACGCCCAGTTCCATGCAGCTGCTAACAATAACTGCGAATCGCTCTTCGAACTCCAGAAGCGTTACGATCCAGAGCAGATGTGGAACCAGTTCGACATGCTTTACCTCATGCAGGGTTGGCGCACCAGTGTGCTCACTTATGGTGGTGAGGCTATGATGAAACTGGCTCTTGGTACCTACGGATTTTCTAACCCCCGCAAGTCGCTCTATGATGCTTTCGTTGCCTGGGAGGGTGCTGATGGTTATCGCCTCAGCAAGTCGATCATGACCTACGATCAGCTCAAGGCTTTCGGTGTTGACGTACAGCCGGGTGCCAGCGTTTATGGCAGTGAGGGATACTTCTTCTGGAAGAACCAGTCGCTTAAAGAAGACTGTGTTGTCGATCAGATGTTCTTCCAAGGCGTTCAGTTCATCGATCTGAAGGTGATGCGCTATGCAGAGGTTCTGCTGATGGCTGCTGAGGCACAGTTGCAGGCAGGCAATGCCACCAAGGCTCTTGAGTATGTCAACCAGATTCGTATACGTGCCAAGGAGACTCCTCTGGCCAGTGTAATCCTCGAAGATATCAAGACAGAAAAGCGTTTGGAACTCTGTAACGAAAGTGTGCGCTATCAGGACCTTGTACGCTGGGGTGATGCCAAGACTGCTATGGGAAATCAGGGTAAGGACGTGCCTGCCTTCACTGCATCTGGCGTTCAGTGGAACTGGCATAACGACAAGTATGGCTTCCAGGATAAGAACATGCTTCTGCCTATTCCTTTGAAGGAACTTGAGCTCAATCCAAACATGCAGCCCAACGCGGGTTGGTAATTATTAACATAGAATGGTGCAGGGATATCGGAAAAATTTCTTATCTTTGCACCATTCAATAACTAAATAAGATTAGTAATATGAGAAAACTTTTTGTAATCGCTGCTTTCTGCTTTATCGGAATGGCAGCAAAGGCTCAGCAGAACCTCAGCTGGGGACAGGGCCCACAGGTGGCATCCCCCGTGGTTAATGCAGACAACTCCGTTAGCTTTAACCTGATAGCCCCCGAGGCCCAGAAGGTACAGATTACAGGCGACTTCCTGCCTGCTAAGAAGGTTGAATTCGGTGGCAATACCTATGAGACTCCAGGTGTGGTAGACCTCGTGAAGAATGATAAGGGCGTGTGGAGTTTTACTTCTGCCCCCCTGGCTCCAGAACTCTACACCTATAATATGATTGTAGATGGCGTAAAGATTATCGATCCGCTGAATGTTTACAATATCCGCGACATCAACAACCTGTTCAGCGTGCTGCTCATCGGTGGTGATGCCCGTTCCGATCTTTACAAGGTCAATAAGGTGGCTCACGGCACTGTCAGCAAGGTTTGGTATGAGAGTCCTACCGCCGGTCTTACACGTCGTTGTACAGTCTACACCCCTGCTGGCTATGAGACCAGCGGTAAGGAGTATCCCGTGCTCTACCTGCTTCACGGTATCGGTGGCGATGAGAATGCCTGGAGTGAGCTAGGCCGTGCCACTCAGATTCTCGACAACCTCATCGCCCAGGGCAAGGCTGAGCCCATGCTCGTGGTGATGACCAATGGTAATATCTCGCAGGAGGCTTGCCCAGGTGAGACCTCTGAAGGCTTCCGTGTACCTACCATGATGCTTCCCAAGACCATGGAAGGTAGCTTTGAGACCGCCTTCCCTGATGTGGTTAATTTCATTGAGAAGACCTATCGCGTGAAAAAGGACAAAGCCCATCGTGCCATCGCGGGTCTGTCGATGGGTGGCTTTCATAGCCTCTTCGTCTCTATCAACAATCCCGATATGTTCGGTTACGTAGGCTTGTTCTCTGCAGCTGTCGATCAGAATCAGCCCGATCCTAACGGCCATGCTGAGATATACGCAGACCGTGACAAGAAGATCGATGCTCTCTTCGCCAAGAAGCCCAACCTCTTCTGGATTGGTATTGGTAAGACTGACTTCCTGATCAAGAACAACAACGACCTGCGTGCTTATCTCGACTCTAAGGGGCACAAGTATACCTATCTCGAGACAGAGGGAGGTCACATCTGGCGCAACTGGCGTATCTATCTCTCAGAGTTCACTCCGTTACTTTTTAAATAATTAATTAATAAGGAGACAAGTAGACAGGGAGTACAGGGAGTTCAAGGAGTTCTTGGACAAGCAAAGCGGCTAAGCCGAGTGCAGGACAATAGCTCTGCCACTTCCCACAGTTCATCAAGTAATGTCTTGGACTCCCTGTACTCCTTGTCTCCCTGTCTCCTAAAATTTTTTATCTATGAACAAATCTATTCTGTTTTTTGCAGTTGCAGCCCTGGCAGTGGGTTGTACCACTGCTGACAAGGTGGCTCCTAAGTACACTATCAACCAGGAAGAGGTGATGGCAAAGATGTCACTTGAAGATAAAGCCCACTTCGTCATTGGTACTGGTATGGCAGGCTTTAGCGGCAATGATGCTGTGATTGGTGCCACCCGCAGTCTCGTACCTGGTGCTGCAGGTACTACTTATCCTCTCGACTCTTTGGGTATTCCCGCTGTTGTATTGGCCGATGGCCCTGCTGGTCTTCGTATCGACCCAACCCGTGAAGGCGATTCTGCCACCTACTATTGTACGCATTTCCCCATCGGAACCCTGTTGGCTTCTACTTGGAACACTCAGCTGGTAGAGGAAGTAGGTCAGGCCATCGGTGAGGAGGTGAAGGAATATGGTGCCGATGTACTTCTGGCTCCTGCTCTCAATATCATGCGCAACCCTCTCTGTGGGCGTAACTTCGAGTATTACAGTGAGGATCCTGTTGTGGCAGGTAAGACAGCAGCTGCCTATATCACTGGTGTGCAGAAGAACGATGTCGGTACCAGCATCAAGCATTTCGCTGCCAACAATCAGGAGACCAACCGCATGAACAACGATGCGCACATTTCCCAGCGTGCCCTCCGCGAGATCTACCTCAAAGGCTTCGAGATAGCTATCAAGGAGAGTAAGCCTTGGACAGTGATGACCTCATATAATTACATTAACGGAGTCTACACCTCAGAGAGCAAGGATCTAGTCGAGACAATCCTCCGCGATGAGTGGGGCTACGAGGGTACCGTGATGACCGATTGGTTTGGTGGTAAGGACGGTGCCAAGCAGATGTGGGCAGGTAACGATATGTTGCAGCCTGGTAAGAAAGAGCAGTTCGACAGTATTGTGGCTGGTGTGAAGAGTGGCAAACTGGCTGAGGCTGATCTTGACCTCAGTGTCCAGCGCACGCTGAATCTTGTGGAGAAGAGTCCGCGCTTCCAGGGCTACCAGTACTCTAACAAGCCCGACCTCAAGGCTCATGCTCAGGTAACTCGTCAGAGTGCTGCCGAGGGAATGGTGCTGATGAAGAATAATCAGGCTCTGCCCTTTGCCAAGAGTGTGAAGAACGTAGCCCTCTATGGTAACACCTCTTACGACTTCATCGCTGGTGGCACAGGTTCTGGTAATGTAAACCACGCTTATGTCGTTTCTCTGCTCGATGGTCTGAAGAATGGTGGCTATACTGTTTCTGAGGAACTGAAGACTGCCTACGCTACCTATGCTGCAGAGCAGAAGGCTAAGGTTGAGGCCGAGATTGAGGCGGCTGCTAAGAAGGATCCCAAGAATGCTATGCTGCTCCGCTTCATGCCACGTCCGCTACCTGCCGAGAAGCTGTTCTCTGCTAATGAACTGGCCAAGCAGGCTGAGGCTTCCGATATCGCTGTGATCACTCTGGGTCGTATCTCTGGTGAGTTCATGGACCGTAAGGCTGCCGACTTCAATCTGAGCAGCTCGGAGCGCCAGCTGATTACCCAAGTGTGTGATGTCTATCACAAGGCAGGCAAGCAGGTGGTAGTACTGCTCAACATCGGTGGCGTCATTGAGACTGCTTCATGGAACACTCTTCCTGATGCCATTCTCTGTGCATGGCAGGCTGGTCAGGAAGGTGGTAACAGTGTGGTTGACGTGCTCAGCGGTCGTCAGTCGCCCTCTGGTAAGTTCACCATGACTTGGCCCGTGAAGTTCTCCGACGCTTATAGCTCAAAGAACTTCCCCATTGATCAGGATCCCCGCATCGATATGACTAACCAGGGCTCAAAGAGTGCCAACGTGAAGAATGTCGATTATACCGACTACGAAGAAGACATCTACGTGGGTTATCGCTACTTCGACTCTTTCGATGTTCCTGTGAGCTATCCTTTCGGCTTTGGTCTGAGCTACACGACCTTCTCTTACACAGGTGCCAGCTGTCAGGTAAACGGCGATGATATTGTCGTCAAAGTGAAGATTACCAACACGGGCAGTCATGAAGGCAAGGAGGTTGTTGAGCTTTACGCTACTGCCCCCGACAGCAAAGCCGCCAATAAGCCTGTCAAGGAGCTGAAAGCCTATGTCAAGACCAAGGACTTGAAGCCTGGTGAGAGCGAGATGGTGACAATGAAGGTCAAGGCTGCCGATCTTGCTTCTTTCGATGCAGAGGCTTCTGCCTGGGTTGTTGCCGAAGGAGAATACCAGTTCCATGTCGCTGCTTCATCGCAAGACATCAAGGCCACGCTCCCTGCAACCATTAAAGGCCAGCAGACCAAGGTTCACAACGTCTTGAAGCCCCAGGCCCCGATGAACCTCCTGAAACGCTAAGTCAACGTTTATACGTCTTTATAATAGCAGCCTCCGCTCATGTTGAGTGGGGGCTGTTTTTCTTTTTTCAATATAAAGCATCTGTTGATTAGCTCTCTTTAGCGTTTCTATGTTGTATCATGTATTGATGAGGTAGCTTGCGGTGTTGTCATATCATAGCGCTTTGGCTGGCATGGAACGGCCCGCTTATTGACAGAGACTATCTCTTTGAATGCAAAATAGACTAAATTGCCGACCAATTTAGTCTATTTTACTCTGCAATTTAGTCTAAATTGTTCGGCAAAATAATCTATATTACATCTGATAGGATTATCTTTGTCATAGTGAAGGTTTATTTCTGTCGGCCATAACAATTATTCTTGCCACCCTTTGATGGCGTGTTAACCGGATATGCGGTATTGGGCGACGTATTGCTCTATATATTCAATAGAATCGTTAAAAACAGACGCCGGACGGAGCGCATTTGAACGAATTGAAACAGATTTGAACAAATACGAAAGAAATGAGACGCTTTTGAACAGGGCAGAAAAACAAAAGAACACATGAGAATGCGTTTTTTTTGTTTTTTATCTACTTTTGCATCGCCGATCGAAAAAGATTTCGTACATTTGCAGTCGTCTGCGATAGCTGGAATAAAAGCGCGTCGACAATCATATAATAACAAAAACGATAAAAACAACAAATGAAGAATTCGATTCTAAAGATTAATTTGGTAGTTGTGGCTGTAGTCGCTCTGAGCGGCTACAGCCTTCGTCTGTCTGCCCAACAGCTAAGAGCGGATAACATTGACGAAGTACTGAGCACCATGACGCTTGAAGAGAAGTGTCATCTGGTGCTTGGTTGTGGCATGCATTTCAACGACGAGGCGAAGTTCCCTGGTACGGCTGGTAGCACCTTCAGCATTGCCCGTCTGGGTATTCCCGAAACCTATTGTGCCGATTCCCAGCAGGGACTGCGCATGCAGGATCACCGCAACTGGGATCATCGCGACTATTATCCCACCGACTTCGTTGCCTCGATGACACTTGCTTCGACATGGGATCGTGAGGCCGCCTTCAAAGTGGGACAGGGCATCGGCAACGAGGTGCGTGAGTTCGGACTCGACTGGATTCTCTCTCCCTCGATGAACCTGATTCGCAATGCCCTCTGTGGTCGTAACCACGAGTATTACTCAGAGGATCCCTATCTCTCAGGTACCATTGCCGCCGGATATGTGCGTGGCGTGCAGAGCGAGGGAACGGCAGCTTGTCCGAAGCATTTCATTGCCAACAACCAGGAGACGAACCGTAATAGCAACATCTCGCAGATGTCGCAGCGCGCCCTTCGTGAAATCTATCTGAAAGCCTTCGAGATTGCTGTGAAGGAGGGTGAACCCTGGACCATCATGACATCATATAATAAGCTGAACGGCCCTTACACCTTGCAGAATCGCGACCTCTTGACAACCATCGTTCGCGACGAGTGGGGTTGGAAGGGTATGTATGTGAGCGACTGGAATGCGGGCGACAATGCTGTGGCCGCCATGCAGGCAGGCAACGATATGCTGCAGCCGGGTAACGACAAGCAGTATCAGGCCATTCTGGAGGCTGCTAAGAGCGGTGAACTCTCGATGGACGTGCTCAACGCCAACGTGAAGCGTATTCTTGAGTATATCGTGAAGACACATAACTTCAAGGGCTATCAGTATAGTAATGAACCCGACCTGAAGGCTCATGCCCAGGTGGTGCGTGAGGTGGGTGCCGATGGTATCGTGCTGCTCAGCAACAATGGCATTCTGCCTCTTACAGGCAAACGCGTGGCTCTCTTCGGATGCACAAGTTATGACTGGATATCGGGCGGCTCTGGCTTCGGCGGTACTACAGTAGGTCACTACACAGTGTCGCTTGTCGAAGGTCTGCGCAGTGCCGGCTATGAGGTGTACAAGCCCCTTATCAGTACCTATCTGAAACACATCGCCGATGAGGAGAAACGCCTGTTCCCCAATGGCCGTCCCGCTTTCTCGCTGATGCCCCCAGCCCGTGCTGAGGAAAAGAGCTTTACTGCCGAGGAAATGGCTGCTGCCATCGATGGCTCTGATGTGGCCATCATCTCGTTGGGTCGTAAGAGTGGAGAGGCTGCCGACCGTAATGCTACCGATTTCTATCTGAAGGAAGGTGAGAAGGCGCTCATCAAGCAGGTGAGCGAGGCTTATCACGCCAAAGGCAAGAAGGTGGTTGTATTGCTCGACATCTGCAGTCCTATCGACGTGGCTTCATGGCAGAGTCAGATTGACGCCTTGGTGTGTACCTGGCAGGGCGGACAGGAGAGCGGCTTCAGTGTGGCCGACGTGCTCAGCGGTAAGGTGAACCCCAGCGGCAAGCTGCCCATGACCTTCCAGATTAACTATGGTGACGCTTATGCAGATAAGAACTTCCCTGGCGAGGTAGATGATAAGACGCTGGGTGCCATGTTCATGTGGGGCTACAACAAGGACCAGGCTCAGAAGGAGCGTAAGCCTCAGGCTAATATCGACTTCACCAACTACGAAGAGGATATCTATGTGGGCTATCGCTATTTCGACTCGTTTGGTAAGCCTGTGGCATATCCCTTCGGCTACGGTCTCTCTTATACCACCTTTGGTTACAGCGATGCTGCTGTGAAGGTTGAGGGCGACACCTATACCGTATCGGTAAAGGTGACGAACAAAGGCGACCGTGCGGGACGCAACGTGGTTGAGCTCTTCGTGGCAGCCCCCAACAGCAAGAAGCTGAACAAGCCCGCCAAGGAGCTGCGCAACTATGCCAAGACCCGTCTGTTGCAGCCAGGCGAGAGCGAGGTGGTGACCATGCAGTTGAAGACCCAGGATATGGCCTCGTTCAACGAGAAGGCTTCAGCCTGGAAGACCGATGCCGGACGTTATGACTTCCTGATCTGCTCATCGGCCAGCGACGTAGAGGCCAAGGTGTCGGCCAACGTGAAGGCATGGACTCAGAAGGTACACAACGTGCTGCAACCCAATGTGAAACTGAACTTATTAAAACGATAATGAAACATCTCTTTTCAATAATAACGCTGGCATTCTGCGCTGTGCCTATGATGGCACAGTGGCAGACGCAGGCAACACCTAACGATACACTACAACCTGTTCGCAACCTGGGTAATGGTAATGTGGCTTTCAGTATCTATGCCCCTAATGCCAAGCAGGTAGGCTTCGGCGGCGATGCCATGCCTTGGGGCAAACCCTTGCAGTTCACTAAGGCCGATAATGGTGTGTGGACCGCTGTAGTAAGCGATTTGAAGGATGGCGTTTATCGCTATAATTTTACCATCGATGGGGTGAAGGTACAGGATCCTAAAGGCGCACTTTCAGCTGAGACATCAGCTTTGGCAAATATCGGCGATGGCAAGCAGTTCTATGATATGCGTGCCGACATCCCTCATGGTGCCATTGCGCAGCGCTATTATTATAGTAAGGTATTAAAGGGCTTGCGCCGTTTGCATGTATGGACACCTGCCGGCTATGAAAAAAACGCCGACAAGCTGCCTGTGCTCTATCTGATACATGGCGGTGGCGACAACGATGCTTCGTGGCCTGGTGTGGGCTGTGCAGGAAACATCCTCGACAACCTGATGGCCGAAGGCAAGATGAAACCTATGGTGGTTGTGATGCCTAATGGTTCAATCCCTGTTAAGAACATGATGGACGAGGTGCCTTTGTTCGAGCAGGACCTTGTAGGTAGCATCATTCCTTATATCGAAGATAACTATCGTGTAGTTGCAGATAAGGCCCACCGTGCGATGGCCGGTCTGTCGATGGGTGGTATGGAAACGATGGAGACGATTCTTAACGATAACGATAAGTTTGCATACTTCTGGGTGTTGAGCGCTGGTTGGTTCCCTGCCCAGAAGGAGCAGTTCGAGGGCTATCGCCAGCGTCTTAACAAAGCTGCCGATGGTATTAAGAAGAATGTGCGCCAGCTTGTATTTACACAGGGCGATCCTGAGGATATCGCCTATCAGAATGGTTTGGCTACGCTTAAACTTTTCGATGCTGCCAACGTTAAATACGAGTACTACACCGCTCCTGGCGGTCATACATGGTACACTTGGCGCAATAATTTACATCAATTGGCACAACGTATTTTTAAATAGCATTGTAACAATCGTATGAACAAAAAAATCATGACTCTAGCGCTGGCAGCTATGTGCTGCGTTGGCGCTCAGGCACAGGAGAAACTCTTCAACAGTGCCAGTGTACAATCACCCATCGTTAACGCCGATGGAACAGTTACGTTCAATCTCTTTGCTCCTAAAGCCGTAAAGGTTGAGGTAACGGGCGACTTCTTGCCCACTCAGGCTATTGAGGTGCCTGGCTATGGCACTTATGATGCTCCTGGCGTGGCAGAACTGAAGGAGGGAAAGAACGGTGTGTGGAGCTATACCACCGATAAGCTGGCTCCTGAGATGTACAGCTATACCTTCAATATCGACGGTATGTCTGGCGTGAAGGACCCTGCCAATATCTATGTGAACCGCGACATCGTCTCGTTTACCAACATCTTCATCGTAAGCGACCAGAAGGGCGACAAGGGCGATCTGTATAAGGTGAACGAGGTGCCCCACGGCAACCTGAGCAAGGTTTGGTATAACAGTCCTACGCTGAAGATGCAGCGCCGAATGACTATCTATACCCCTGCCGGCTACGATAAGGGTGGTAAGTACCCCGTTCTCTATCTGTTGCATGGTGCTGGTGGTGATGAGAATGCCTGGAGCGAACTCGGACGTGCCGCACAGATTCTCGATAACCTGATTGCTACAGGAAAGGCCAAGCCCATGATTGTGGTAATGCCTAATGGTAATCCTAACTGTCAGGCTGCTCCTGGCGAGTGGTCATGGGGTATGTACACACCAGGTTTCCGCGACGGAGGCACAGGTCCTACAGCTCCTGCCGCAGCTTCTATCCCTGAGAGCTTTATGGATATCGTAAACTATGTGGATGCCAACTATCGCACCCTGAAGGATCGTTCTCATCGTGCTATCTGCGGTTTGTCGATGGGTGGTGGACATACCTTCCATGTAAGTCTGCTCTATCCTAATAAGTTCGATTACTTCGGTCTTTTCTCAGCTGGCCTGCACTTGGAGAATGGTACATATGAGGCTTCGTTTGCCAAGCAGATTGAGAACAGTCCTACTTTTGCTCAGCAGAGTGCAAAGCTCTTCGGTAGCAAGCCCAAGCTCTATTGGATGGGTATGGGTAAGACCGACTTCCTCTACCAGAGCACAGTCGACCTGCGCAACTATTGGGACAGCAAAGGCTATAAGTATGAGTATGTAGAGACCGACGGCGGACATATCTGGCGTAACTGGCGTATCTACCTGACGATGTTCGCTCAGAAGATATTCAAGTAGAAGCGTCTTCCCCGCTAAAGTAAAAACCTCGCTCCTTTGAGCGGGGTTTTCTTTTAAATGATAAGTTTTTTGCCAAAATCTTTGTCTGTTTGATAGATTTATTGTACTTTTGCCGCCGCAAGGACCTAAATTTCAACATAAACAATGACAAAATGAAACAGAAAACTTGCGGATTGAGCGTTCGGATAAGCCGTATCGCTCAGCGTAGGACACTCGCCATGATGTTGGCAGTGTTCAGCAGTGTTGCCGCTATGGGGCAACAGAAGAAAGATGGCGAAGTGAATTGGATGGACGACCTCACCAGTCGTATCACACTGAATGGTTATGCTCAGGGAGGCTGGTCATACCAGGATCCTAATGGCAAGAAAACCAATGCCTACAACCTTAAACGTACGCTACTATGGGCAAAGGCACGTATCACCGACCGCTGGTCGTTCCTGTTTATGCACGACTTCTCGAGTGTTGTTCAGGAGTTCTATACCGATTACAGAGTTTCAAAAGGCAATGAGATGACTGTCCGTCTGGGACAGTTCAAGCACTCTTACTCGATGGAGAACCCGCTCTCGCCCACACAGTTGGAACTGATTGATGTCTATTCACAAGCCGTGCTCTATCTGGCTGGTGAAGGCCCCGATCCGCTGAACGGCGTGAACTACGGTCGTGATATGGGACTTGAGGTGTATGGTGATCTGGCTAAGGGAGCGGTACACTACGAACTGGCCCTGATGAGCGGTCAGGGTATCAATCGTAAGGACCAGAACAATCAGAAAGACTTTATTGCCAAACTCGAACTGCGTCCCATGCCAGGACTCCGTTTCGTGACATCGGGCTATCTGGGTACAGGCTGTGCTGTAGGTAATGCTGCCTGGAATCCTGATATACAGGTAGGCGATAACTATAAGCGCAATCGTTACAGCGTAGGCGTAGAGTATAAGACTCAGGCCTACACAGGAAGTAAATACAAGGAGGCCCGTCCTGCTTCTATCCGTGCAGAGTGGCTCGGTGGTCAGGATGGCGAGGTTGGCTCGCGTGGTGGTTATGCTACCGTCTGTATTCCTGTAGTCGACGCACTTGATGTCGTAGCCAGCGGTGAGACCTTCGACCGTAATACTAAGGTGGACGGATGGGAACAGACCAATCTGACACTCGGTCTGCAGTACTGGTTCTACAAGAAGTGCCGTATGCAGTTACAGTACACCCGCTGCCTCTGTGGTGAGAATATCAGTTCAAAGGACTATAACTGGCTTCAGGCCCAGGTCCAAGTCGCATTCTAAATAGAAACTAAGAAACTATGATTATAAAGATTACTCTGACCATCATCTTCCTGGCCGTGATGATTGGTGTGGGGTTGTATACCCGTAAGCAGGCCAGCAGTGTTGACGGATTTGTGTTAGGCGGGCGTGCCGTTGGTCCTTGGCTCACGGCCTTCGCCTTTGGTACTTCTTATTTCTCGGCAGTAGTCTTTGTCGGCTATGCCGGACAGTTTGGCTGGAAATACGGATTGTCGAGTGCGTGGATAGGTATTGGTAATGCCATTATCGGCTCGCTTCTGGCATGGATCATCTTAGGCCGACGAACCAAACTGATGACCCAGCATATCGAGAGCCGTACGATGCCCGACTTCTTTGGTACCCGCTTCAGCGATCAGGGCTTGCGTGTTGTCGCATCCGTTATTGCCTTCGTGTTCCTGATTCCCTACACAGCTGGTGTATATAGCGGTATCTCACGCCTCTTCGAGATGGGATTCGGTATTCCCTACGAGTATTGTGTGGTGATTATGGCTGTTCTGACGGCTGTCTATGTGATTCTGGGTGGTTATAAGGCCACAGCCATGAACGACTTCATACAGGGCATCATTATGCTCTTCGGTATTGTTGCTGTTATCGTAGCCGTTCTCAATGCTCAGGGCGGTCTCTTGGCCGCTGTGGATAAACTGGCTTTGATTCCCTCGGATGCCGATCCTGCTGTAAACGGCGGATTCGCTTCGTGGTTCGGTCCTGATCCGTGGGGACTGCTCGGCGTGGTCATCCTGACTTCGCTTGGTACGATGGGCTTGCCACAGATGGTGGGTAAGTTCTATTCTATTACGGATGAAGCCGCCATCAAGCGTGGTACAGTCATCTCAACGGTCTTTGCCTTTATCGTGGCTGGCGGCTGTTATTTCCTCGGAGGTTTCGGACGTCTCTATGAACCCGTTATCGGAGCGAATGGCAAGATAGCCTTCGACTCGATTGTCCCTGCCATGCTTATCACTTTGCCTGACATATTGATTGCCCTTGTGGTCTTGCTGGTTTTGTCGGCCTCTATGTCTACGCTGGCTTCTCTGGTGCTCACCTCATCGTCAACGATGACCCTCGACCTGATATATCGCGACAAGAAATCGTTGCCTGGTGAGGTAGAGGATGGTAGTATCGACGATATCGTGGCAGAGAAGATAGAGCGTCGTAAGGTGATTGTGATGCGTGTGCTCATCATGTTCTTCATTGCCATCTCATTATTGATAGCCTTGAATCCGCCAACGTTTATCGCTCAGCTGATGGGTATCTCATGGGGCGCTCTTGCCGGTGCTTTCCTGGCTCCCTTTATGTTGGGCCTTTATTGGCGTGGCGTTACTCCGAAGAGCGTATGGGCCTGCTTCGTCTGGGGTGTAGGTCTGACGGTTGTCAATATGCTCATCGGCAATCCTATCAACCCCATTAACTGTGGTGCTATCGCCATGGTTGGCGGTTTCCCTGTAGTATGGATTGTCAGTCTGATGACGAAGAAGCTTCCCCAACAGACTATTGCCAGCATCTTTGAGTGCTATAAGTAAGAGTACTTGAGTGTTTTCTCATAGAAAAATAAAAAAGCAAGAGTGTCATCACGACAGTCTTGCTTTTACCTTTTCTAACTAACTTATTATCAACTATTCATTACTCATTCATTTTTGCTGGTGCAAAGGTACGACGAAAATTCTCAAAATGCAAGTGTTTTAAACTAAAATTACACGTAAACGTTTGCAATTTAAGATTATTTTTGTATCTTTGCATCCGAACCATCTTTTTTTGTAATCAACATATGACAAATCATAAGCGTCGTACATCGTTGAAAGACCTTGCCCAGGAACTGGGTGTGAGTATAGCTACTGTTAGCCGAGCCCTGCGTAATTCTCCAGAGATTGGCATGGAGATGCAGGAAAAAGTAAAAGCGCTTGCCAAGAAGTTGAATTACAGACCTAATCCCTTTGCCCAGAGCTTGAGAAAAGAAGCCCCGAGAGTTATTGGTGTGGTGGTTCCCAATCTGGTGACCCATTATTATGCTGCTGTGCTCGACGGTATTGAGGATGAGGCGCGTAAGGCGGGCTATTCGGTGATTAGTGCCAATACCCATGAAGACAGCGAGGCTGAGGTGAGGGCTATTGATAACTTTATCAGTCTTCACGTAGAGGGTATCATAGCCTGTCTGTCGCAAAACACCACAGATTACAGCCATTTTGAAGAGATAGCCCAAATGGGTATCCCCCTGGTGTTCTTTGGCCGTACTTGTTTGCAGGACCGGTTCTCGAGCGTGATGGCTAATGGCGACGTGGCAGCCCAGGAGGCCACCCAGCATCTGATTGATACGGGTAGCAGGAGGATTGCCTTTATCGGTGGCCCGAACCATCTGGATATGGTGCGTCGTCGCAAGCACGGATATCTGGAGGCTCTGAGGGAGAATAAAATCCCCATTGACCGCAACCTGGTGATATGTGAGAAGATAGACTACGACTGGGCTTATGAGGCCACGAAAAAGCTGCTGGACAATCATGCTGACGCCATATTGGCCTTCAATGACATTATTACCTTCGCAGCCTTCTCTGCCATAAAAGACAAGGGGCTCCGTATTCCCGACGATGTGGCACTGATAGGTTTTACCGACGATGTGCATGCCAGTTATGTGACGCCACGCATGTCGGCCATCGAAGATCAGAGCCATGAGATGGGCATCGAGTCATGCAAGCTCCTGTTGAAGAACATCAACGGCGATACGAAGATCTATAAGAAAATCGTGCCGCAGAAGCTTGTTATCCGCGACACGAGTGCTAAGCGATAGCTTTTTCCCTTAATTTTTCAGCGCCCTCATAGCATTGAGGACAGCCAGTACCGTGACGCCGACGTCTGCGAAAACGGCCATCCACATCGTGGCAAGACCAAAGGTGGCGAGAATCAGTACGCTTATCTTGACGATGATGGCGAACCACACGTTCTGGCGGGCTATGGCCAAGGTGCGTCGGGCTATGCGGATGGCGAGGGCTATCTTCGAAGGTTTGTCGTCCATCAGTACCACGTCTGCTGCCTCGATGGCCGCGTCGCTTCCCAGACCGCCCATAGCAATACCTACGTCAGCACGAGCCAGAACGGGGGCATCGTTGATGCCGTCGCCGACAAAGGCAACCTTGGCTTCCGAAGCAGCCAACTCGCGTTCCATGAAAGCCACCTTGTCGGCTGGTAGCAGTTCTGCATGGTATCCCGTCAGTGACAGCTGACTGGCCACGTGCTGAGCCACCTCCTTACGGTCGCCTGTGAGCATAATGGCTTTGCTGATACCCAGCGCCTTGAGCGATGCAATAGCTTCAGCACTGTCTTCTTTCACTTTGTCGTTGATGACAATATGGCCGGCATACTGTCCGTCGATGGCTACATGAATGATGGTACCCACATGATGGCAGTCGTGCCACTTTGCTCCGATGCTTTCCATCATCTTCGTGTTGCCCACACTCACCATCTTGTCGCCCACACGGGCACGTATGCCGTGACCGGCGATTTCCTCAACCTCTGTCACCTCACAGCCGTCGCTGGCCTCTTCAGGAAAGGCGTCGCGCAGGGCTGCGCCAATAGGGTGGGTGGTATAGTGCTCCACATGGGCGGCAAGATGAAGTAGCTGCCGTTCGTCGTATTGGTCGGGGTGAACGGCCTCGACAGCGAATTGTCCATGGGTGAGCGTACCGGTTTTATCAAACACAACCGTTTTAGTCTGTGCCAGCACATCCATATAGCTGGCGCCCTTGATGAGGATACCCTTACGCGAAGCGCCGCCGATACCTCCGAAGAAGGTGAGGGGAACGCTGATTACCAAAGCACAGGGACAGCTCACCACCAGGAACATCAGCGCACGATAGAGCCAAGTGGCAAAAGCGCCTCCGAACAGGGTAGGGATGACTGCCAGGGCAATAGCTGCAAACACCACTACTGGCGTATAGATACGGGCGAAACGTGTGATGAACGTCTCGCTCTTCGACTTGCTGTTGGTGGCGTGCTCCACAAGGTTCAGTATCTTTGAGACGGTACTCTCGCCAAAGGCTTTCGTTACGCGAACCTTGATGACGCCAGAGAGGTTCACACAACCGGAGATGACCTCATCGCCGGTCTCCAGCTCACGAGGCAGGCTCTCGCCCGTCAGGGCGATGGTGTTCAGCGAGGTGCTGCCTTCGATAATCGTACCGTCGAGGGGAACCTTCTCGCCTGGACGAATCACGATCACTGAACCAACAGCCACTGCCTCCGGAGATACGTCCTGGACTCCATGTGTCCCTGTCTCCTTGTCTCCTGAAATTTCTACGTGAGCCACGTCAGGACGGATGTCCATCAGGTGGGCAATGCTGTCACGACTTTTCCCTTCGGCATACCCCTCAAAGAGCTCACCTATCTGGAAGAACAGCATCACGAATACCGCCTCAGGGAATTCCGTTTCGGCTCCGGGCAGGAATCCGATACAGAGTGCTCCGATGGTAGCTATCGACATGAGGAAATGCTCGTTGAAGGCGTCACCGCTCAGCAGTCCCTCTACGGCCTCTTTCAGGGTGTTGTGCCCGATGAGCAGATAGGGTACCAGGTAGACGAGCAGCAACTGCCATGTGGTGAGACTGGTGTTTTTCTCGATGATAACGGCCACGATGAGCAATACAGCAGTCACAATGATGAGTGCCAGCTGTTCTTTCAGACTGTGTTCGTGCTCGTGATGGTGCTCATGCTTATGCTCACATGAGCTGCACGCTTCGTGATGATGTTGATGTGCCATATTCTCTACTTTTTTACTTTCTGGGTGCAAAGGTATGAAGAATGTTTCGCAACTCAGTTGCAATTTTTTTGCAGATTATTTGTTTTTCTCGTGGAAAACCCTTACATTTGTAGCGCAATAACGAAATATGAATCATAACCGATAACTATTATGAAGCAGCTTCTGACCTCTTTGCTCCTGATGTTCAGCCTCGGAATGAGCGCGGCTTCTACCGTGATTCCTGATATGAAGTTCCGTCGTCTGGATACGCGCGATGGCCTTTCTAACTCAACCATCAATTACCTTTTCCAAGACTCAAAGGGCTTTATCTGGATAGGCACGTCCTATGGTTTGAACCGTTACGACGGCTACCGTTTCCGTACCTACTATTCCAGCCCGAGCGACACCACCTCGCTGCGTAATAACTATATTGATCAGATATGGGAAGACCACTTAGGTCGTCTCTGGCTGAAGCAGGGCATGAACTACAGTATTTTCGACCCCGTCACAGAGCGCGTAAACCGTAACCCTACTACCGAACTGGTCAAGTGGGGCATCAAGGGCGGTATCGACCGCTTCTATATCGACTCCGAGAAGCGCATCTGGGTGAAGACCTATGATGAGGGTCTCTATTGCTACAATCCCAAGAAGAAGAAACTCAAGCTGGTGAAGTATGGCTATGCCCAGGACGAGATCTCGAAAGAGTTCTGGGTATCTTCGTTTGGCGAGTCTGACGGTCGTCTGCTCATGGCTTCGAGCGATGGCGACATGATGACCATCGATGGCGACCATGGAACGGTGCTCTCGAAAGACAGCTATATGCGTAACAATGGTGGCAAGCCTAGCGATGCCTATAACATTTTTGTCGACAAGCGCAACAACTACTGGGTCATCACCGGAGGCGGTAAGGTGTTTATCTTCGACCAGAAGGAGAAGAAGTGGCACACGTCTGTCAACAGCTATTTCGCAGAATACGGTATCCCCGCACTGCCCAGTCCTATGCAGATCTGGGATGTGGCTATGGACCATCGCGGATGGCTGTGGATTGCGACGGATCATGAAGGTCTGTTCGTGGTCGACCCGAAGAGCAAGGAGGTGAAGCAGTTCGTCAACAACAAGTATGATACCACCACCCTG
Organism: Prevotella sp. FD3004; assembly: GCF_000746155.1. Taxonomy (NCBI): domain Bacteria; kingdom Pseudomonadati; phylum Bacteroidota; class Bacteroidia; order Bacteroidales; family Prevotellaceae; genus Prevotella; species Prevotella sp. FD3004. Next base: position 198,523 of record NZ_JQKR01000011.1, read on the forward strand.
AGCGAGAACACGGCCAAGCATCTGCTGATCGATAAGAATGGCGGCGTATGGATAGCATGCTATCGTAATGGTCTGAACCAGTATATCGAGAAGCTGCTGGGCTTCAAGACCCTCGAACTGGGCGATGTCAACACCACCACAGAGGATATCTACGGCAACTACTGGCTGGGTACAGACAATCGCGGTATCGTTAAGTACGTGCCATCTACGGGTGAGACCGAGGTCTACGACAAGGCTCGCTGTGGCTTCGCTTCCGATATCATGGTGGCCTCGTATGGCGCGAGCGACGGTTCCGTATGGTTCGGAACCTATAACGGCGGTCTCATCCGCATCGCCAATGGTCATGCAACCAACTATACCGCCTCGAATGCCGAGGACGGCCTGTTGAACAACAACGTATGGTCTGTCACCGAGGATAAGTGGGGCAACATCTGGCTGGGTACGCTGGGCAACGGTGTGCAGCAACTGGATGTCAAGACCGGAAAGTTCAAGACCTACAATTCCTATAACTCCAATCTGCCAGAGAACTTCATGACCTCGGCCACGTGGACGGCAAAAGGCTGGCTCATGGTGGGACACTCGCAGTACTATTCGCTCATCAATCCCTTGAGCGGAAAGATTGTCAACATCACCATCCCCGCCATCCCCGGACAGCCGGCAGCTATGGCGTCGACGACCTGTGTCATCGAAGACAGCCGAGGCCTTGTATGGCATGGCTCTACAGCAGGCTGTTGTGTCGTCGACGGAAAGACAGGCAAGCAGACCCTTCTCGACAGGAACAGCGGCCTTCTGGGCTCGAGTGTCGTGGGTATTGCCGAAGACCTCCAGCATAACATGTGGGTTGTTACTGAGCACGGCGTCTCGAGTGTCGTTCCTAAGAAAGAGGAAGATGGCGACTGGACGTTCACCGTGAGCAGCTTCAGCAGCCGCGACGGATTGCAGGAAGGCCCCTACAACCAGCGTTCCATCTCTCGCACTAAGGACGGTCTGATCCTGGTGGGCGGTCTTGGAGGTGTAGACGTTATCTATCCTAAGCTTGTGGCCAATATCCACAATACGGAGAAGCCCATCTTCAGTGGTCTGAAACTCTTCGGACAGGAACTGGGCGTAGGCGATGAATACGAAGGTCGCGTGATTCTGAAAAAGGCACTCAACGACAGTCGCGAGCTGACCCTCCGTCATTACGAGAACCAGTTCACTATCCAGCTGGCTACCGATAAGGGCGAAATCCACAACCCCTCGCGCTTCGTCTATATGCTCGAAGGTTTCAGCGACAAGTGGATTAAGACAGAAGAGCAGGATCCCAACATCACCTATATGTCGCTCCATCATGGCAGTTACGTGCTTCATGTGCGCATGCTCAACGAAGACGGAACCATGGGACAGAACGAGGCCACGCTGAAGATCACCATCACGCCCCCGCTGCTGCGCAATCGCTGGATACTGCTGCTGTTCCTCCTCTTCGTGGCTGCTGCAGTATGGCTGTGGCGTCACTTCTTCCTGAAGCGTCAGGCCGATCACGTAGAGCGTGAGCGCTTGCGCATGGAGGTGAAGAAGAAGCAGTGGATGAACGAGATGAAGACCCAGATGATGGCTGAGGAGCAGACCGCCCGGAAGAATGCAGAGTCCCGGCAGCCCGAGTGGGAGGTGAGCGCGCTGACACTGCACCGCCAGGAGAACGACCTCCAGGCGTTCATGAAGGAGCAGTGTGCCCAGTACAAGGCTCCTGACGGCAAGCGGGTGAAGTTCTCCTTCTTCCCTCTGGCTCAGGATCTGAGGCTCGAGTTCGACCACGATATGATGGCTCAGGCCATCCAGATACTGCTGAACAACTCCGTGATGTTCTCACCCAGCGACTGTCGCATCAAGGTGTTCGTCGACAAGACCGACAACCATGGTACCATCCGCATCTCGGATAATGGCGTCGGGCTGCCCGAGGAGGCCAAGGCTCACATGTTCGACTCTGTGGTGAACGACGACGACCCGGGTATATGTCTGCACATCGTGAAGGATATCGTGGAAGCCCATGGCGGAACGGTTGTTGGCGACAACAACGCGGGAGGCGGTTCCGTATTCACCATCACCATTCCGCTCGACGATGCCGGCGACGTCGAGGAAGCCGTGTTGATGGACGATGACGATGAAATAAATAACTGATATCATCAATAATATAATTAAAACGTATGAAAAGAATCCTAATCCTGGTGTCTGCCCTGCTCACGACGGGAATGTCGATGGCGGCCGAGGTGCAGACCAGTGGAAACTTTGTGACTATTCGTCCTGACGGAGGTCAGGCAAAAGTAATCCGCCTGGAAGTGATGAACGACAACATTATCCGTGTGCGAGCCACCTCTGCCGAGGCCCTGCCCGAGAAGCCCGCCTCGCTGATGATTGTCCCCCAGACGGCTCCGGCCAAAGGCTCCTACCGTGTGAGCGACGAGGGCGAGACGGTGGTCGTCAAGGCCCGCAATGTCAAGGCTGTGGTGTCGAAGGCCACGGGCCAGCTGTCGTTTTTCGACGCAGAGGGCCGTCAGCTCCTCAGCGAGGCCAGCGACGGCAAGCAGTTCTGGCCCTTCACCGTGCCAGAGCGCGAGCTGGGCATGAAGACGGGCTATTCCGTCCCCGAGGAGCAGAAGCATGGTCTGACGTGGCAGATGAAGTTCGACTCGCCCGACGATGAGGCCTTCTACGGCCTGGGTCAGCACCAGAGCGAAGAGTTCAACATGAAAGGCAAGAACGAGGACCTGTTCCAGTACAACACCAAGGTGTCTGTCCCCTTCGTCCTGTCCAACAAGAACTACGGTCTGCTGTGGGATTCCTATTCCTTCTGTCGCTTTGGCAATCCTAACGACTATCTCCAGCTCAACCGCGCCTTCAAACTCTACGACAGACAAGGCAGGGAGGGCCACCTCACGGGCACCTATATCGACCGTATGGGTAAGAAGCTCGTGCGCGACGAAGACTCCATCTATTACGAATACGGTACGCCAGCCAAGTCGGAGATTGCGCTGAAGACCGATAACGGTGGCATCAAGAACCTGCCTCAGGGTTTCCAGCTGGCAGGCGCCAACGTTACCTACGAAGGCTTCATCGAACCCGAATGCTGTGGCAAATGTGCTGGTAAGACACAGCTCTACCAGTTCATCCTCTACTATGCCGGCTACATCAAGGTCTATATCGATGGCCGCGAAGTCGTGCCCGAGCGCTGGCGCACAGCCTGGAACCCCAACGCCTATAAGTTCAGCTGCGAGCTCCAGAAGGGACGCAAAGCCCAGTTGCGCATAGAGTGGCAGCCCGATGGCGGCGAGAGCTATTGCGGACTGCGCGTGGCTGAGCCCCGCAGTGCCGAGGAGCGTGGCAAGCTCTCCGTCTGGAGCGAGATGGCCAAGGACATGGATTATTACTTCATCGCTGGCCAGAACCTCGACCAGGTCATCTCTGGTTACCGTACTCTGACTGGTAAGGCATCGCTCTATCCCAAGTGGGTGCTGGGCTTCTGGCAGAGCCGTGAGCGCTACAAGACCTCTGACGAGGTGGAACAGACCCTCGCCGAGTTCCGCAAGCGCCAGATACCCATCGACAACATCGTGCAGGACTGGAACTACTGGCCCGAGGACCAGTGGGGCTCCCATCAGTTCGAGGCCTCGCGCTATCCCAATCCTCAGGCCATGCTCGACTCCGTACACGCCATGCACGGTCGCTTCATGATCTCTGTGTGGCCTAAGTTCTATTGCAATACCGATAACTACAAAGAGCTCGATGCCAAGGGCTGGATGTACGTTCAGTCGCCCACCGACGATATCCACGACTGGGTGGGGCCCGGCTATAAGAACGGCTTCTACGACGCCTACGACCCGGGAGCCCGCAAGATGTTCTGGCGCCAGATGGACGAGAACCTCTATACCAAGTTCAACAAGAACGGTGTCGCTGGTGTCGATGCTTGGTGGATGGACGCCTCAGAACCCAACGTGCGCGACTGTACCCCCATGTGGTATCGCAAGGCCCTTAGCGGCCCCACCGCTTTAGGTACCTCTACCGAATACTTCAACGCCTACAGCACCGTCAATGCCGACGCCATCTATAACGGCCAGCGCAGCGTGTGGAAAGGCAAGCAGAACGAGCCCCGCGTGTTCCTCCTCACCCGTAGCGGCTTCGCTGGCGAGCAGCGCTTCTCAACCGCCACATGGAGCGGTGACATCGGTACTCGCTGGGAAGACATGCGCGCCCAGATGACGGCAGGTCTCAACTACTCCATCTCGGGTCTCCCCTTCTGGGGCATGGACCAGGGCGGCTTCTGCGTGGAGAATCGTTACGTGGCTGCCCAGCAGCTCTTCGACCATAGCGGCGTGGAGAACGAAGACCTCAAGGAGTGGCGCGAGCTGCAGACTCGCTGGAACCAGTTCGGCACCTTCATCCCCCTGTTCCGCTCACACGGCCAGTGGCCCCTGCGCGAGATATGGAACATCGCCCCCGATGAGCATCCTGCCTATAAGTCGTTTGTCTACTACGATAAGTTGCGCTATCGCCTGATGCCATACCTCTACTCAATGGCTGGCTGGGCTCATTTCAAGGATTATACCTTGATGCGTCCGTTGGTGATGGACTTCAATGGCGACAAGGAGGTAGAGAATATCGGCAACCAGTGGATGTTCGGTCCCGCGCTGATGGCCTGTCCCGTAGGCTACTACAAGGCCCGCAACCGTTCTGTTTATTTCCCAGAGCAGTGTGGCTGGTACAATCTCTACACAGGCGAGCACCTCGAAGGTGGTCAGCGCCTCGTGGTCGATGCTCCCTACGAGCAGATTCCCGTCTTCGTGCGCGAGGGCGCCATCATCCCCTTCGGTCCTGAGATGCAGTGGAGCGACGAGCGCCCCGCCGAGCTCATCAACCTCTACGTCTATGCCGGACAAAACGGCAGTTTCCAGCTCTATGAAGACGAGGGTACCAACTACAACTATGAGCGCGGCAAATATGCCACCATCGACATTACCTACGACGATGCCACCCGTACGCTCTCGTTCGGTGCCCGCAAGGGTCAGTTCCCCGGTATGCTCAAGAGCCGCCGCTTCAACGTCGTGCTCGTCAGCAGCGATCAGGCTAAGCCCCTTGATCTCGACAACCCCGATGGTCTGATGGTCAGCTATAACGGTAAACCCGTCACCATCCGGCTCTGATTTGCTGCAGTGTTGCAGTGTTGCAGTTCGAATCATGAAGTGGAAAAAGTGAAAAGTTAATACTATATATTATATATATTATATATATAAATATATAGACCTTTTTTTAGGGGTGCGCAAAGCTCTCAAACAACTGCAACACTGCAACAACTGCAACAAATGGCCCCGACTTTGCTCCGAGGAAAACCTGACTCCCGATAGGTGAAAGCAGGATTTTCCTCGGAGTAAAGTTTGATATTTTTCTTGCGTGAAAATTTGGTAATTCGCTCATTTTTAATTATCTTTGCACACTGAAACTAAAAACAAACCGAACAAAATGAATTTATCAATCAAGAAACTTTCCTGTATGGCGTTGCTCACGGCAATGACCATGATGCAAACATCGTGCGACGAACTGTTGGGCGAAACGGATAATCCGGCGCCTCCCGTATCGGACGTCACGCTCGACGAGACGACACTTGAGATGGTTTATGGCAATGGTAAAGACGTGACGCTCGAAGCCACGGTAAGTCCTGCAGACACTGAAGACTTTGATGTCACATGGTCGTCGTCTGACGAGAGTGTCGCCACGGTAGACGATGAGGGTGTGGTTCACGCCGTGGGCGCAGGAACAGCCGTCATCACCGCCAAGGCGGGCAGCAAGAAGGCCACATGCGACGTCAGCGTGGTGGTCAACCTGGAGACGCCGCTCACCTTCGAGGCCGCTGCGGATGGCGCGACCGTCAAGTTTAATGACTATGATGAGGATATCGTTGCTCCAAACGTAGAATATTCGCTCGATGGCGGCATCACATGGAAGGATGACCTGACAGCGGATGGTGTTACGCTGGCTGCCGCGGGCGACAAGATCTCGTTCCGAGGCACGAACGAGGCGTACGGAGCTGATGATTATTATGATTGTTATCAATTCAAACTCTCAAACGAGACTTATGTTTATGGCAACGTGATGAGTCTGATAAACAAAGACAACTACCCCACCAACAAGACGTTGACAGCCGACTATGCCTTCATGGGATTGTTCAATGGTCAAGATATGCTGAAGAACAAGGATGCTGATCACCAGATATACCTGCCAGCCACAACGCTGGCAGAATACTGCTATGATGGCATGTTCTGGAGCTGCAAAAACCTGACCACAGCGCCCGAACTACCCGCCAAGACGCTGGCAGAAAACTGCTATTATGGCATGTTCTCGAACTGCACAAGCCTGACCACAGCGCCAGAGCTGCCCGCCAAGACGCTGGCAAAAGACTGCTATTATTGGATGTTCGCTTACTGCACAAGCCTGACCACAGCGCCCGAGCTACCCGCCAAGACGTTGGCTAAAGGGTGCTATAATAGTATGTTCGCGGGCTGCGAAAGCCTGACCACAGCGCCCGAGCTGCCCGCCAAGACGCTGGCAGAAAACTGCTATAATGATATGTTCAATGGCTGCAAAAGCCTGACCACAGCGCCAGAGCTGCCCGCCACAATGCTGGCAGAAGGGTGCTATCATGGCATGTTCGCTTACTGCGAAAGCCTGACCACAGCGCCAGAGCTGCCCGCCACGACGCTGGCAGAAGACTGCTATAATAATATGTTCAATGACTGTAAGAAATTGTCCAGCGTTACCTGCAAGGCTACGAATCTCAGTGCAGGTTGTTGCCTTATTGGCTGGCTCTGGGATGCTGGCACGGATGAATCCGTAACGACAAAGACGATTTATATCAGCAGTGCTTATTCGGATTATATAGCAGATATGAATGGCAATCTGGAAGGTACAGCTGATGATGACCAGATCAATACGAATGTGCCCTGGATAAAAGGCGATAGCGGCATCCCCGCTGGCTGGACCATCGCAGCTGCAGAATAAGAACCGCTGCGCAACAACAAAAAAACAACAATCTCCGCTCTGAACACTTAGGGCGGGGATTTAAAGAACTTAAAGACAACCAAATCTTTCATGATCAAAAAAACAATACTGACGGTGGCTGCGGTGCTGATGGGACTGACAACGCAGGCCAGGGAGAGACTGTGTTTCGACAAAGACTGGCTGTTCGTGCTGGGCGATTCGGCTCAGATGGCTGCCACAGACTATAACGACTCGTGGTGGCGGGGACTCGACGTGCCTCACGATTGGGCCATCGAGGGCGACTTCCAGGCGGGCAACCCCAGCGGAGCGGGCGGGGGAGCGCTGCCAGGGGGCATAGGCTGGTATCGCAAGCACTTCGCGCTCGATAAGATAGAGAAGGTGTTTCTCGAGTTCGACGGCGTGTATATGAATTCCACCGTGTATGTGAATGGAAAGGAAGTGGGCTTCCGACCTTACGGCTATTCGAGTTTTGAGTACGATATCACACCATACGTCCATGAGGGCGAGAACGTGGTGGCGGTGCGCGTGGACAACAGCGACCAGCCCAACTCGCGCTGGTATTCGGGCTGTGGCATCTATCGCCATGTGTGGCTCACGAAGACCAGCGCCATCCATGTGAAGCACTGGGGCGTGAAGGTAGACAACGGGCGCGTGGAGGTGGACTATGAGAATCCCACGGGGCAGAAGGTGACGGTAAAGAACACGTGGCTCGACGCCAGCGGAAAGCCCGTCAGTATCAGGAAGCCCCGTAAGTGGAGCCTCGAAGACCCCTATGTGTACACGGTGAGGACACAGCTGATAGCAGGCGGAAAGGTGGTCGACGAGGTAGAGACAACCACGGGCTTCCGCGACTTCAGGTTCGACGCCAAGACGGGTTTCTGGCTCAACGGCAAGAACTTCAAGCTGAACGGCGTGTGTGAGCACCACGACTTCGGCTGTCTGGGCGCAGCCCTCAACGAGGATGCCCTGCACCGCAAGCTCACGAAGCTGAAGGCCATGGGCGTGAACTCGATACGCTCGTCGCACAATCCCCCGGCGCCTGAACTGCTGAATATGTGCGACACGATGGGACTGATCGTGATGGACGAGAGTTTCGACATGTGGCGGCGCAAGAAGACACAGAACGACTATGCACGCTTCTTCGACGAGTGGCATGAGAGAGACCTCACCGACCTGGTGCTGAGAGACAGGAACCACCCCTCGGTGCTGATGTGGAGTATTGGCAACGAGGTGCTCGAACAGTGGTCGGATGCGGAGGCTGACACGCTGACGCTGGAACAGGCCAACCTGATTCTGAACGCTGGTCATGATGCATCGACATTGGCTAAGGACGGCGAACTGAGCGTACAGTCGCTGCTGACACAGCATCTGGCGGAGATCGTGAAGCGCTACGACACGACACGACCCGTTACGGCGGGCTGCAACGAGCCGTCGCCAGGCAACCATCTCTTCAAGAGCGGCGCGATAGACCTGATAGGCTTCAACTACCACCACCAGTGGGTGAAGGACGTGCCGAAGAACTTTCCCGACAAGCCCTTTATCTTCTCGGAGAGCGTGAGTGCCTTGCAAACGCGTGGCTACTATATGATGCCCAGCGACTCGACATACGTGGCACCGAAACAGTGGTGGCTGCCCTATACAGACCCTACGTATATGTGTTCGGCCTATGACAATATGCATGCTTCGTGGTCGAGTACGCACGAGGAGACATGGGACGTGGTGAAACACACGCCATACGTGGGCGGACAGTATATCTGGACGGGCTTCGACTACATTGGTGAGCCTACGCCTTACGGATTCCCTGCGCGCTCGAGCTACTTTGGACTGATAGACCTGGCAGGCTTCCCGAAAGACACATACTATATGTATCAGAGCGAGTGGACGGAGAAGCCCATGCTGCACCTCTTCCCTCACTGGAACTGGGTGGCAGGCGACTATATCGATATGTGGTGCTACTACAGCGGGGCCGACGAGGTGGAACTCTTCATCAATGGCGAGAGTCAGGGCGTGCGCAGGAAGACAGACCACCAGCCTGAAGGCTGGAAACCCGGACTCTGCACGGAGTATCACGTGGGATGGCGCGTGACGTTCGACCCCGGAGAGGTGAAGGCCGTATCGAGAAAGAACGGTAAGGTGGTGTGCGAGCAGACTGTCAAGACTGCCGGAGCGCCCGACCATATCCGTTTGTCGATAGACTATAAGGGCAAGGCGACGACCTTCATCACTGCTGAGGTGGTGGACAAGGACGGCAACCTGTGTCCATGGGCCGAGGATATGATTTATTTCATCTATGAGGGCGACGGAAAGGTGATTGGTACCGACAATGGATGCCAGACGTCGATGGAGCGTTTCAAGGCGCCGCAGCGTAAGGCCTTCCACGGCAAATGTATGGTGGTGGCAACGGGCAAGGGCTCGATTACTGCCAAGTCGCCCATGCTGAAACCAACGTGGATAGAGTTTTAATTAGGGAGACAAGAATACAAGGAGTTCAAGAAATATGAAGAAGTTTTTTGGTGCAATGTTGCTGCTGGGTAGCTCAATGGTTGTCAGCGCACAGATACAGACCAACGCAGGTATCCAGTATCTGCAGGCTATGCAGAAGGATGTGTCGACAGACTTTTATGATTTGTCGAATACCTATTTCCTGGCCGACTCGCTGGTGAGCTTCGATGCGGCGAAAGGTGAGGGACTGGTGCAGTGGAAACGCTACAGGATGAGTCCGCGCCAGGCGTTCAACCTGAACGGTTACTGGCCCGTGAGAATGCAGATGCTCGACTTTCCTGACGCTGCCTATGAGAACGACCCGGAACTGAAACTGAAGGTGGAGTTCGTCAGTCCCAGAACGGTGAGGGTACGCATGCTCTCAACCCCCGTAGAGCCCAAGGTGTCGGACGAGGACGACGTGATGTTCTGCGACGCCTTTAAGAAAAAAGGGGCGGGCACCATGTGGAAGGTCTCGCAGAAGGAGGGCGCCATTGCCTACAGTTCGGACTATGGCACCATCGAAATCAGGCAATATCCCTGGCGCATCGTGGTGAAGGATGCCAAGGGCAGAATACTGACGCAGACGCGACACAGCATAGATAACGACTCGAGTCAGGTGAAGCTGTTGCCCTTCTCGTTCATCAAGCGCGGAAGCGACAACTCGAGGAGCATGAACCCTGTGCTGACGCTGGCACCAGGGGAGAGAATCTATGGCTGTGGCGAGTCGTTCACCTCGCTGAACAAGGTGGGGCAGAAGGTGCATCTCTCCGTGACTGACCCTCAGGGGCCTGAGACTGACGGACAATACAAACCTGTGCCCTTCTTCTTCTCGAACCGCGGCTATGGTGTGTTCATGCACACCTCAGCCCCAGTGACGTGCGACTTCGGTGCCTCGTATATTGGGGCCGACCGCCTGTTTATGGCTGACGAGCAGATGGACTTCTTCATCTTCCTTGGTGAGCCTAAGGATATTCTCGACGAGTACACGAACATCACGGGAAAGAGTCCTATGCTGCCCTTGTGGAGCTTTGGCACATGGATGAGCCGCATCACTTACTTCTCGCAAGATGAGGGACTGGAGATAGCCCGTCAGTTGAGGGCACACAGAATTCCTTCAGACGTGATTCACTTCGATACTGGCTGGTTCGGCGTAGACTGGCAGTGCGACTATCAGTTCGCGAAGGACCGCTTCGAGGATCCCGTGAAGATGCTCAGACAACTCTCGAAAGACGGATTCCATACTTGTCTGTGGCAACTGCCTTACTTTACGCCCAAGAACCGTTTCTTCCCTGAAATTATTGAGAAACGTCTTCACGTGGTGAATGCTACGGGCGGTATGCCTGTAGAGGATGCCGTGCTCGACTTCTCGAACCCTGAGACCGTCAGCTGGTATCAGTCGAAAATCGAAGGTTTGATGAAACAGGGCGTCTCAACCATCAAGTGTGACTTCGGCGAGGCTGCTCCCTATAATGGCTTCTATCATAGCGGCAAGGGCGGACTCTACGAGCATAACCTCTATCCCCTGCGCTACAACAAGGCTCTCTGGGAGGTTGTGGAGCGCAACCATCCTGGTGAGGGCATCATCTGGGCGCGCAGTGCCTGGGCAGGAAGTCAGCGCTATGCCTTACACTGGGGCGGCGATGCTGCTACCACGAACACAGGGCTGTTGGGAGACCTGCGGGGCGGACTGAGCTTCGGACTGAGCGGTTTCTCGTTCTGGAGTCACGACATGGGTGGCTTCGTGACGGCCTCGCCTGAGGATATCTATCGTCGTTGGCTGCCCTTCGGATTCCTGAGCTCTCACACACGAGCCCATGGTGCGCCTCCTACGGAGCCCTGGCTCATCTCGGAATCGTTTACAGAGGCTTTCCGCGATTGTGCGGAGATGAAATACAAACTGATGCCTTATGTGTATGCTCAGGCCAAGGACTGCTCTGAGCGCGGACTGCCTATGGTGAGGGCCCTGTTAGTAGAGTTCCCACACGACACGGGTGCCTGGCTCGTTGAAGATGAGTATATGTTCGGCTCGCAGATGCTGGTGGCTCCGCTCATGGAGAGTGGTCATGAGCGTGAGGTCTATCTGCCCAAGGGTAAGTGGATCGACTATCAGACCGGTAAGGTTTATGAGGGTGGCTATCAGACCATCGAGGCAGGGAAGATTCCTGCCATTATCCTGGTGCGTGACGGCAGTCTGATACCTCATGCCCCTCTGGCTCAGCGTACAGACCAGATAGACTGGAGCAGGGTGGAAATGAAGGCTTACAAGGCTGACGCCAAGACCTGTAAAGGATGGCTCTTTAAGCCTGGTGACGCCAGACTGCAGGAAATAGTGCAATGATTTGTATCAATAACGAACGAAATTTAGTTAACGTCTCTTAAAAAGAAAGAGCCCAAGTAACAACGAACCGATATTTTTTGTACTTTTGCACACTTTTTCAGAGTAACAGAATATATATGAGGCAATTAAAGATTCAAAAGAGTATTACCAATCGATCGAGTGAAGCACTTGACAAATACCTCGTAGAGATTGGTCGTCAACCCCTTGTAACCATTGATGAGGAAATTGAACTGGCACAGGCTATCCGTAAGGGTGGCCCGGAAGGAGAGAAAGCTAAGGAACGCCTGGTGACGGCCAACCTGCGCTTTGTCGTTTCTGTGGCTAAGCAGTATCAGCATCAGGGCTTGACACTGACCGACCTGATCGACGAAGGTAATATCGGACTGGTAAAAGCTGCTGAAAAGTTTGACGAAACGCGAGGATTTAAGTTTATCTCTTATGCCGTATGGTGGATTCGCCAGAGCATCCTGCAGGCTATCGCAGAGCAGAGCCGTATCGTTCGCCTGCCTTTGAACCAGAGCGGAGCACTGAGCAAGATTAATCAGGAGATTAACCGTTTCGAGCAGATTCATCAGCGTCGCCCCTCTGTGACAGAGTTGGCGGAACTGACTCAGATCGATGAGTCGAAAATCGAGCAGACAGCTAAGGCTGATAGCCACCACATGAGTATCGACGCTCCTTTTGGCGAGGACGACGACAACTCGATGGCAGATATGCTCAGCTCGGGAGATGACTCCCGTACAGACAAACACGTGGACTATGAGTCGCTGACCAGCGATCTCGATAACGTGTTGCGCAACGTGTTGAAGGACCGTGAACTGAAAATCGTGAAGGAGTGCTTTGGTATAGGATGCCAGGAGCGCGGACTTGAGGAAATCGGTGCGGAGATGGGACTGACACGTGAGCGTGTGCGACAGATTCGCGAAAAGAGCATCGCTAAACTGCACGACAGTGGCTATGCCCGCATCCTGATAAAATATTTAGGATAAGGAAAAAGATAATCCCTCGCTTTCTGGCGAGGGATTTTTTTTGCTGCTTATGTATGAATGGGCAGTCTGACTATGAAACGCGCACCTTTGGTGTATTTGGTGTCGAGTGTGACAGTGCCTCCCAGCTGTTCTGCGAACTTGCGGCTCAAAGGCAGTCCGAGACCAATACCTTCCTTAAAGGAGTCGAGCTTCACGAAGCGCTCGAAGACGTGTTCCGCCTCCTTGGCGGGTATGCCGCTTCCTGTATCTTCTACAGAGATGGACAGCATTCGCCCGTCGCTCTCTGCCGATAGTTTGATATAGCCCTCAATGGTATATTTCCTCGCATTGTCGAGCAGACTGTTGAGAATGCGTTTCAGCATGTTCTTGTTCGTCCTGAGCGTGAAGCTGTCAGATAGCGTGGTCTCAAATTTCATTTCGATATCAGGAAGAACCTCTTTCGCATGATGCTTGATGAGCGATCTGAGCAGCGAGTTGATGTGCGTGTGGTCTTCCTGATTCATCTTCTTTGTCGACTCTATAAGCGAGAGGCCGATAATCTCGTCGATGAGTTGGGTCATCCGCTGGGCATTCTGCTGCATGACCTCAGCCATGTGCTGACGATCAGACACATTCTCTACCAGATCGGGATTGGCTATGACTTGGGCAAAGCCGCTGATGATGTTGAGCGGCGTGCGTATCTCGTGACTGATGTTTCTGATAAAGGCCCGCTTCATCTCCTCTGATTCCATGGCGCGCTTGTAGGCCTTCTCGAGTTCGAGGGTATGGCGCTTGCGTGCCTGTACGATATAGAAGAGTGCCATGAGTAATAGTAGAAGCGCACCCATGGTAGCCGTCAGGGTGATCATCTTGGTGTTCGAGGCCTCGCGTTCCATCTCGTACATCCTGACTTGTTCGCGGATACCCAGCATGCTGTTGGTCAGCACCACATTGTCGATTGAGTCGCTGGTGGCATAGTCTTGTTTAAGGGCTTCGTAGGCCTCTTTCCACCTGCCGGCTTTCTCGTAGATCATGACTATGGCGTCCAGACCTTCGTCGCCTAAATCCTCACGAGCCATTTTTACGGCCTCGTCAGTGTTTCCAAGATAGCACTGATAATAGACTTCGAGCAGTCGACCATGGACTGACGACTCGCCACGTGCCTCACCTTCCTTGTATGCCTTATAGCCCTCAAGGAACTTGTCCATATCACCACGTGTGAAGTAACTCGCAGTACGACGGGTCACGATGTCGAACACACGCTCTTTGGAGTGCTTCTCCGCAATACACTTGGCTCTTTCCAGCAGACTGTCGGCCTCTGCCGGGTTATTGTCGAGCGCCACGTTGACGATGTTCATGTAGATTGGTGGCATGTTGGAGTAGTAGCCCTGCTCCTCCATCATGCTGAGCGCCTCGTACCAGCATTCCTTCGCTTTTTTCTCGTTGCCGCAATAGCGATTGATATGGCCCAGCATGTTGACGGCCATATACATCTCCTTGTCGAGTTTCTTCTCACGCAGTTCCTTGGCCATCACCTGAGCACATTTGTAGGCCTCGTAGATGCGTTGTTGGTTCATCAGAAACACAATTTCGTTGCATCGCTGGGTGTAGTAGGCGTGCATGTCCTTTTGTTTCAGCAGATAGCTCTGAAGGTTTTTCAGGGCTGGGAAGAAACGGGCGCTGTCGCCATCGTTGAAAGCATGGCTCATTGAGTCGCGCAGAGCAGTATATTCGGCGCTGCTCTTATAGTCCTCAGTAGCGTATAATATACTACCAGACAGTGTTAAAGCCATTGTCAAAAGGATAGTCTTTAACCTCATAAAAATTGTTTAGCTCTATTTTCCTTTGCAAATATAAGAAAAATATCCATTCTCTCAAAGTTTTTGGGTGAATATTTTGTGTTTTTCTCTGAAAAATGGTAATTTTGCGCCTATGGAAATAAAACCGATAGCTTATTTCGAATCGCCCCTGAAGTCGAAATTCGGCATCCCGAGGCAAAGTGGACTTGTGGAGCAACTCTCAGGGCGTATTGTCTTTGAACCGCCTTATCGCAGGGAAGAGGCTGTGAGAGGCCTCGAAGGGTTTGACTTCCTGTGGCTGATATGGGAATTCTCTGCCAATCGGGATGCAGAGAAGAGCCTCACTGTGCGTCCGCCCCGTCTGGGGGGAAATACCCGCCTGGGTGTCTTCGCCACGCGTTCGCCTTTCCGCCCTAATAACTTAGGACTTTCGTGTGTGCGCATGGACAGGGTGGAGATGGATTCGCGTCTGGGGCCTGTGATTTATGTGCTTGGCGCAGACCTCATGGATGGTACTCCTATTTACGACGTGAAACCCTATGTGGCATACGCTGATGCTCATCCTGAGGCGCGTAGTGGTTTCGTGGACGCTACAGAGTGGAAGCCTCTTGAGGTGGAGATGACTGACGAACTGGCTGCTATGGTTCCTGCTGGCGAGTTGGAGGCCTTGAGGGCGACGCTGGCTCAGGACCCGCGCCCACGTTTCCATGACGATCCACAGCGCATCTATGGCATGCCTTTCCTTAATGTGGATATTCGCTTCAGGGTGGATGGAAGAAGCCTGATTGTTACCGAAATTATCAAAAATTGACCCTTTTTTGCGAAATTGTAGCCGAAAAGTTTGCCATTTAACAGATATTTTATAATTTTGCAATCTCTCGACGAATGTCAGATATATTTAGAGAAGCGTAGTACAATGATGTTGGTAGTTTGTTTGGTCATTTTGTTATGTATGTGCATTTACCTTTTCATGCGCATCAGATCGCTCAATTCCAAAATTAAGGAATTGGAGAAGCTTGATGTCATGAAGACTACTTTTATTCGTGCATTAGGTCGTGAGATCCGTACTCCTCTTCACTCTGTCTCTGGAATGGCTGAGATTATTGCCCGTGAGGATCTGTATTTGTCGAAAAGCGAGAAAAAGAGTATCTCGGGTAAGATTCAGTATAATGCCAGTATGATATCTACTTTGCTCGACGAGGTGGCTGTATATTCGGGAGGTGGCGATGGGCATCATCTCCAGGACGAACGCTTCAGTCCTAACCAGCTGATTCAGCGCTGTCTGGACGGTAACCGCCCATTTGTGCAGAATGGCGTGCGTTTGACATTCCGTCATGATCTGCCTGACGATGTGTTCGTGTCTGCTGATCGTCATATCGTAGAAGTGGTACTTAATAAACTGGTGTTTACCTCTTGTCGCTTTACCAGCGAGGGCGAGGTGGCCGCTGGATGCTATCGCGACAAGTCGTCGAGCATGATTACGTTCTATGTGGAAGATACGGGCGGAGGTATTCCTGAGGATAGGAAAAAGGTTCTTTTCAAGTGGTTCGACAATCCCAGTGATATGACGGATGAGATAGAGTTCGACCTCAGTGTGGCTAATCGACTGGCTGAGAAGATAGGTGGCTATCTTCGTTACGACGAACATTACCAGAAGGGAACACGTATGGAGTTTGTGCTCCCTGTGCGCTAATCCTTGTGCCTGAATTCTGAGCGCTAATTCTTGAATACAATCTTTATGTTTTTATACCCCATTGATTGCATCATGTTGCGTAGTTGTTGGTCTGCGTTGACCTCTGCTGCCTGAAGGTTTTCCTTGGTCAGACAGTGGTTCAGCATCTGTCGATAGGCTTTTTTATAGAGCGCATCGCGATCAGTAGGTTTCCATGAACCGCTCTCGTAAAATGACTTCGTACGTGCCTCGTCGATAAAGTCTTTGTCGAGAAGTCCTATCTTGGGTAGTTTCATGATCACGGAGTCGCCCTTCGTGGTGAGCCATCCGGGTTCTACTTGGTGCATGTTGACACCTAGTCGTAATGTGCCATAGTAGATGCGTACCAGTTCGTCGTTGGTGAAGAATCCCTTGCGTACGGTGTCAACTAATTCTTCTGCGCTTAAGGAGAGGAATTCCCACTCGCCAATGGCTTTTATGCTCTGAATCTGTGTCGGGGTCACGTCAATGGCTGTATCTGCTCCGAAGGCTACATAGTTGCCTTTTGTGATACTTTTCACCCACATGATAACTGCAATGAGTAGTCCAACGACTATGATGCTTATACCTATTTTAATATAACTGCTTGTCTTCATAAGTCAATTTCCCTTCTAATCGTCAATTCTTATCAGTGTCTGGATGTCTTTCGGACCATAATGCTTGCGGAAAGCAACCGTAATGTTCTCTTCTTCATATCCCATCTCTACAAGCATGGGTACGAGTACTTTCGCCGCGTTGGCTTGGGCTGTCTCCAAAATACCCATTTCTGGTATGCTCTCGATGATGGCTGCACGTCCTTGTTGCTGATAGTTAGCCAGTTCCTCATCGCTGAAGTTCGAACGGGTCATAGCCACATACTGTTTCATGTTCTTCTGGTCTATCTTCGAACTTGTCATCGTGACCTTGGGGTCGGGCAGGATGATGGTAATCTTGTCGTCCTCGCGCTCAACGTTCTTTTCTGAGAACTGACTGAAGTCGATCCAGGCTTTCAACTTGGCGTCCATGGGAATGGCAATCTTGCGATCAGCCATTGGAACCTTTAAGTTGAATTGTCGTTGGAGAAGTGAGCCTTTCAGGCGCAGGGCATCGTCGTGGGTTACGATCTTATGTACCTTGTATTCTGCTGTGTAGAGCTTAGAACACTTCTGAATCTGCATGATGAGCATAGGCAGTGAGTCGACTGCCAGATAGGTTTCCTTTTTCTCTGCCTCATCATTGCTCTGAATGTGCCAGTCGCCACACATATAGAGTGCTACTACCACGATGAACGCTCCTGCAATGAAGCCTATAATCTTGTTTCCTTTCATATTCTTGTCATTGTAAATATGTGGCAAAGGTAAGAAATAATTCCGATATGTCCATTGGTTAGTGAAGAAAAAAGATAGAATTGTTATTCTTGCTGCCGAATTGACATGTATCAACTAATTTCTGTTACCGCACACAATTCTTAAAGATTCCTTGCTTATTTCATAAAAATGCAGTAATTTTGCACCGTCAATAAGAATAAGAAGATTAGTTAGTAAAGATATATTATACATTTGAGAATAATGATAATGACAATGACCATGAGTGCCATGCTTTTAGCTGGCATGCTGTTCAGTGTATGGATGGCAAAACACGATAACCTGGATGTTCGATAACACCCAGGTTTTTTATGTCTTTTTCTGTCTGTTTTGTGATTGTGGTGCCAAAGCTTGCCAGAGAGGATCGTGGGGTATGGGTGCCTCAATAACAATGGTTTCTTTTGAAACAGGATGGACAAACTCGACCTTTCGTGACATCAGCGAGATGCTTCCATCGGGATTACTACGGGGAAAGCCGTACTTTAGATCGCCCTTAATAGGACTTCCCATCGCTGAAAGTTGGCAACGTATCTGGTGATGACGGCCCGTCATCAGGTTGACTTCTAACAGACAATAGTTGTCTGAGTGACTGATAACGCGGTACTTCAGGATCGCTTTCTTGGCATTTGGTTTCTCCGAGGTGTAGGCATACGACTTATTCTGCTTTTCATTGCGTACCAACCAATGAGTGAGTGTTCCATCGGGTTCGCGTGGCGTGTTTTTTACGATAGCCCAGTAAGTCTTGTGTACTTCGCCTTCTGCAAACATCTTGTTCAGACGGGTCAGGGCTTTTGAGGTGCGGGCAAAGACTACTAGGCCTGAAACAGGACGATCCAGACGATGCACCACGCCCAGAAATACGGCTCCGGGCTTTGCGTATTTTTCCTTGATATAGTCTTTTACAATATCAGAAAGGGGGCGATCGCCAGTCTTGTCGCCCTGAACGATCTCCCCACTCTGTTTGTTGACTACGATGATATGGTTGTCTTCGTAAACTACATCCATCAGCTTACATGTTCATACCACCATCTACCTGGATCACCTGACCACTTACGTAGCTCGACATGTCTGAAGCGAGGAATGTGGCTACATTGGCAATGTCTTCTACCAGACCACCACGACGCAGAGGAATCTTGTTGATCCACTCCTTGCGGATATCATCAGGCAGAGCCTGAGTCATAGCTGTATCAATGAAACCAGGAGCAATAGCATTAGCACGGATACCCTTGGGACCCATCTCCTGACCAATACTCTTTGCAAGTGCAATCAGACCAGCCTTTGAGGCTGCATAGTTGGCCTGACCAGCATTGCCGTGAACACCTACTACTGAGGCCATGTTGATGATTGAACCACCACGCTGGCGCATCATCACGGGCACACAAGCGTGGATGAAGTTGAAGGCCGACTTCAAGTTTACAGCGATAACGGCATCCCACTGCTGTTCTGTCATACGAAGCATCAGTCCGTCTTTGGTGATACCAGCGTTGTTCACGAGGATATCGATTGAACCAAACTCCTCTTTCACAGCCTTAACCACTTCCTCAGTCTGAGCAAAATCTGCTGCATTTGAGGCGTAGCTCTTTGCCTTTACGCCCAGAGCGGCAATTTCTTTTTCAGTATCCTCGTTAACCTCGAGGTCTGTGAATGCGATGTTTGCGCCCTCGGCGGCGAATTTCAGTGCGATAGCCTTTCCGATACCGCGTGCAGCACCTGTGATCAGTGCTGTCTTACCTTCTAATAATCCCATAATAAAATTCTTGTTGTTTAAATATGTTTGTACTTTATTCTTTTACTTCTTCTGGAACTTGCCTAAGGCGCCATAAACGACCTTGGCCACCTGTGGCTTGGTGTCCTCTTCCTTCATACCGTGGGCAATGCGTCCATATATATAAGGTACTTCCAAACCCTTGATACAATAGTGGGTGATGTCTGCCACAAGGTCTACATTGTCAATGTCAAATTCACCGTCTTCCTTTCCCTCCGTATAAACTTTGCGGAAGAGTTCTATTTCTGCATCGTCAAAATGCTTGCGTACCTTCTCGACCATCCAGATGTTGCGGAAAAACTCTGCACGCAGATTTCCATTACGCACCACCGTCTCACGAATCATACTCAGATGGGTATATATCAGCTCAATGATTTTGTCTTGTGGACGTATCTTTCTGGCTGCTACCTCATCGAGCTTGTCGCTTAAGCGTTCCAACTCGCTTTCGATAACGGCATAATAAATTTCCTCTTTCGATTTGAAATAAGTGTAGAGCGTCCGACGTCCTTTGCCTGACTGCAAAGCGATGTCGTTCATCGTCGTGTTCTCGAGCCCGTTTTTGGCAAATAGCTGTCGAGCCACGTCAACTAGTTTCTGTCTGGTTTTTGATATTGACATATTACTTCCTCCTCTTTTTTATGAATTGCACACAGCAATTACAGTGTGCAAAATTAATTTTTTTCTTTGAATTAAACAAGAAAATAGGGCAAAAATATGCCTTGAGTCGAGAAAATACAAAAAAAAAGCGCAAATATTTGCGTAATTCAAAAAATAGTAGTACCTTTGCACCCGCTTAGAAAAAATAACATCGCGGAGTGGAGCAGTTGGTAGCTCGCCAGGCTCATAACCTGGAGGTCGCACGTTCGAATCCTGCCTCCGCAACAAGAGAGGGATGCAAGCTGAAAAGCTTGCATTTTTTATTTTCATCCAGACAGTTAAGAAAGAGGAGGGGAGAAAAAAATATCCGATCGTCAGGTTTTGCCCTTGACAATCGGATTATCAGTCTTGCAAATAGTTCTCGTTATACAAACGACTGCGAAGTTTTCTGTATCCTTACTTCATTCGTGCCAATACTTTCTTATAGTACCTGTTGGTAGCTTTGACACTGTACTTAACACCACCATTCCATGAACGTATAGCTTTCTCAATGCTATTTTCAGGGTTGAAGTACTTCTGAATTAAGAGGAACATCTCCTTTGACTTCTCGACACTATAACGGTCGTCCATCGTGTAGCGCTTCTTACTCTTTTGCTTTTTCAGAATCTCATTACATTCTCGTACAAGTATCGGAGTAATCTGCATCGCGCCTACTGAGTTCCCACTCACGGCTCTGGGATTTCCTTCGCTTTCTACTTGAATAATCGCATCCATTACTGGATTCCAGTCAAAACTTGATGATTTTGTGTTCTTGTTGCCGCTGCTAGATGCAAAAGCTGTAAAACTTGTCATCATAAGAACCATCAAGCTGACACTTGCCTTTTTAATTAGTTGATTCATATTCTCTATACTTTAGGCGGACTCTTGCGAGACCCGCGTTATCCTTTAGATTTCTTACTCAAACTAACGACGTCGCGTCGTATTTCGGGGGCAAAGGTACAAATAATCAGGCAGTTAGCCAAATATTTTTGGCTTTTTTAATAAATCGCGAGTATGCGCTTAATCTATGTCAAGAGGGTAAAATCAGTCTAAATCGACTACTGTAATGCCTGCTCCACCAAACTGGACATGCTCGTCGCGGAAGTGTGAAACGTTGGGAATCGTGCCTAAATATTGGCGTATCAACTGGCGCAATACGCCCGTTCCCGTGCCATGCAGAATTCTTACTCTCGACATGCCTACGAGTATGGCATCGTCGATAAAGTAGGTCACGGCATTGATGGCTTCATCGCCTCGCATACCACGAACGTCAAGATCCTGATGGAAATTCATCTTTCGATTGTCTATCACGTCGCGTGTGTCTCGTGATACGGTGGCGTATGATCCCGCAATATTATTGTTGCGCTCTTCTGCCTTGGTTGTATGTTGTTTGGGTTTCTCTGCGTGTTCCAGACGATCAGCACGCATCTTTGTTTTCATACCACCAAAGATGACGGTAGCCATTTTGCCATCAACGGATTCTACTTCACCAACAGACGAGAGTCCTTTGATTCTTACAGTGTCGCCAGCTACTATAGGTTTGTTATCCTCGACTTTTGCTTTTGGGGCTGGTGCAGATACGGGACTGTCAGCCTTGTTGGCTTTCTCTTGCTTACGCTTTTCTCTACGTTCCTTGCGCTCCTGTATCTGACGGATCTTGCGGGCTATTGCTTCGTCGTTGTCTTTCGTGTCAATATCTGTCAGTTCCTCTTTAAAGGCGTTCAGCTCTTCGCGCACCAGTCGTGTGCGCTCTTTCTCAGCTTGTGCTTCCTTGATCTCACGAATGGCGTTTTCGATTTTCTTGTTGCTTTCCCTCAGTAGTTCTTCTGCTTGCTCCTTAGCCTTGCGCAGTATTTCCTTACGCTGGCGTTCAATCTCATTAAGTTCGTCTTCGTAACGGTTGATCTTACTCTCCAGTGATTTCTCGTGCTGATGTATGGTTTGGCGTTTGCCTTCCCAGTAGCGTTTATCGCGCACGATATCTTGCAGATACTTGTCGCTTTGGATGTAATCTGAGCCTACGATGTCTGAGGCTTCGCGGATTACCTCTTCAGGAATGCCTGTTTTTCGAGCTATTTCGATGGCGAATGAAGAACCGGGCTGTCCAATGGCTAACTGGAAGAGTGCTTGCATCTCATGACGGTCATACAGCATGGCGCCATTTACAACTCCTGGATGATCCTCTGCAAAATGTTTCAGATTCTGGTAATGAGTGGTTATCACGCCAAACGTCTGTTTTTTCCAGAACTGGTTCAGCATGGCTTCTGCGATGGCGCCACCAATGGTAGGTTCAGTACCACTACCGAACTCGTCTATCAATAGCAGCGACTGGCCATTGGCCTGTTTCATCATCTGCTTCATGTTCATCAGGTGGCTTGAGTAGGTCGAGAGATCGTTCTCAATGCTCTGTTCGTCGCCTATGTCTATGAGGATGTGTTTGAAAATACCACATGTAGAACGGTCGCCAATGGGTATGGGAAGGCCGCATTGCAACATATATTGTAGCAATCCTGTGGTCTTCAGGCATACAGACTTGCCACCAGCATTCGGACCAGAGATAATCAATATGCGCTTTTGCTGTGTCAGGGTGATGTCGAGCGGAACCACTTGTTTCCCTTGTTTTTCGAGCGAAAGCTGCAAGAGTGGATGTATGGCGCGGATCCAGTCTATGTGGGGCTTGTTCTCTACCATTGGCTCAAAGGCCTTTGTCAGTCGTGCCCACTCGGCCTTGGCTTGTATCAGGTCTATCAGAGCCAGAAACTGGTATGAGTCAAGGATATCTTTCACATGAGGGCGTACCTCATCGGTAAATACGGTCAGGATTCTGATTACCTCCCTTCTTTCCTCAGCTTCCAGCTGGCGCACCTTGTTATTAGCCTCAACCACCTCTGTTGGCTCAATGAATACCGTTTTTCCAGTAGCCGATTCGTCGTGTACGATACCGCTTATTCTGCGTTTAATCGATGGAGCCACAGGAATTACCAGTCTGCCGTCGCGCATGGTGGGGGCGGCATCCTTGTCGACCAATCCGTCTTTCTGGGCACTGTGTAATATACTATATAATGTACGCGAGATGCTACCCTGAGTCTTTTCCAACTCATGACGTATGCTTGCCAGCGTCATCGAGGCCGAATCCTTGATTTTTCCGAATTTGTCGAGTATGGAGTCTATCCTGCGTATCATTGCGGGGAAGGTCATTACGCCCTCTGTCAGTCTGTGCAAGGCAGGGTAGGGGTATCTCATCTCTCCGCTAGCCGACTCTTCTGCTCCCTGTTCCAGATAGTTCACCATGCTGACGATAGTGCCCAGTGAGCGACGCAAGTCCCATACCTCGTCTTCCTCCAAGTGAGTACCCTCCATACGTATTCTGGTCACAGCAGCCCTTACATCGAAGAAATACTGCATGGGGAGATCGTCTTTTTCTTCCTTCAGCCTGCGGAATTCTCTTACCTGTGTCTGCCATTCGTTGATGGCATCACAATCAGTAGAGAAAGCCATCTCGTCAACTTTCTCCTTGCCTAAGGTGCTCAGGCAACGCTCTTTCAGCAGCCTTCTTATCTCATCGAAACCGAGCTTGTGCTCAAAATTGCTAGGGTAAATCACGCTGCAAAGGTACGAATAAGCGAGCGATTATCCAAATTTATTCGGGAAAATCCGAGCGAGAGTGCCTTCTAACCATGCTCAAAGGTGCGAATTTTAAGCTGGAGATGCAAAAAGTTGCCGAAAAATTTGTTTGTTCCGAAAAAAACATGTACCTTTGCACCCGCTTTCGAGACAATCAGAGCACTGGAGAGATGGTAGAGTGGTCGATTACAGTAGTCTTGAAAACTACCGTACCGAGAGGTACCGGGGGTTCGAATCCCTCTCTCTCCGCAAAGAGTTCAATGAGTTAATCGTTGGACTCTTTTTTTATGTTCGGGAAGCGGACAATCATCAGATGGGGAGTAAACTCCGACTTTAAACCTTGTAAAGTCATACTTTCCTCGGAGTAAAATTCCGATTAACGCCAAATCATAAAGTATTGTAAATGTGAATACGAAAATATGAATAATTGAGGAATAATTTGTATCTTTGCCCGTGACAAAATACAAATAGGATTATGAAGAGTTTCAAATCTACTGCGTGGCTGTTGCCACAACCTGTGCTGATTATCGGTACTTATGACAAGGATGGTAGGCCCAACGCCATGAATGCTGCCTGGGGCGGTCAGTGGGATATGCACGAAATCATTATCTCGCTTGGCTCTCACCAGACAACCGATAATCTGGCTGTTAATCCAGAGTTCACAGTTGCCTTTGCTACTGCTGAGACGATAGTTGCTTCTGACTATGTGGGTATTGTCAGTGGTAGAAAAACTCCAAATAAGATGGAGAAAACTGGCTGGATAGCAGAAAAGGCTCCCAACGTGAATGCTCCCGTATTCAAGGAGTTCCCGATGACGCTTGAATGTCGCGTAAAACAGAAGATCGATGAAAGCGAGACAGGCTATTATCTCGTTGCTGAAATCGTGAATATCCTCTGTGACGAGAAGTTCTTGGCTGAGGATGGAAAACCCGATGTGGAGAAGATGAATCTGATAACCTTCAATCCGATACATCACACATATATTCAGCTTGGTAAGACCGTTGGTAAGGCCTTTTCAGATGGTCAAAAGTTGAAATAAGGCATTCTTAATGTTATATTATTATGGATAATTTCATTGAGGCATTACTGAGCGAGAAGACTGATAGAATACCAGCAGAATACGATTGGTTTGCACCGCTAATAGGAGACTGGGCCTGTGATTATTATGACGAACCCGAGAAGGGATTTAAACGACACGTCAAGGGAGAGTGGTTTTTCCGCAGAATCCTAGAGGGCACAGGCGTACAGGATATATTTATTTTCCCGTCGCGTGCCACCAAAGAAAACGAGCCGCAGCCCGATGGAGAATACGGCTCTTCGTTTAGAATGTTCAACAAGGTTGATCGGTGTTATGACGTTGTTTATACTTGCGATCATTCGATGAAAAGACTATGCTTCACCAAGCAGGGTGACAAACTCGTTGGTAAAGTGCTGTCTGAGGAGAATGCCTTCTGGATTTTCTCTGACATAACAGAAGACAGTTTTCATTGGGAAAACGTAAGAATCAGCGATGGTAATGAGAAATTCTTAGTCTGTGAGATATTTGGAAAAAGGATAGGGTAACTGTATCAGGCCAGAAGTGCCCGCCTGTCGTTATTCCTGTTTTGGGAATATTATCTGATTATCTTCGCTTTTTGAAGGTTTGTCATGTCGTCCCAGAATTCAGATGCCTCTACGTCGTTGAAGCCTCTAGATGAAAGCTCGAGGAGAATGGAATCCAAGAGTTGTACCTTTGATATATTTAAATCTTGATCCACATCGATGGGGTAAGTTAGAATGTCGCCCAATGAGCCAATGTGAGTATTCGTAATGGTAATATCACCATTTACTGACCTAACCTTAATACGTCTGTTAGTGCCATATTCGGGTTTGGTCTCGCAGAGAATCTTAAAGAGCGGCGAACTGCTGTATTGTTCTGAATCTACGGATAAGATAAGTTCTTGAAGGGTCATAGCTTCACAATTTGATATCCCAGTATGACGGCTATGAGACCGAGAGCAAAACTTGCCAATGTATATAGAATCGCAGAGATAATAGCACCATCGCGTTCTAAAAGGAAATTCTCGTTCATGAACGTTGAGAACGTGGTGAAACCGCCACAGAAACCTGTTACCAATATTAGTTTGGCAGAAGACGAAATCCGTCCTCCGAACGATAGCCCTGATAGTAAACCAATTATGAAACAGCCAATAACATTAACAATCATTGTCCCCCAAGGAAAGGATATCGGCATCAGCGAAAGAACGATTTTGCCAACCAGATAACGTGCGCCACCACCCCAGAAACTTCCGATGCAAACTAAAAGTAAGTCTTTCATGCGATAGCTATTAGCTCTATTTCAAAAATAAGTGTTGAGCCTGCGGGAATGCCAGGCTGGGAGAATTTACCATAGCCCATTTCGGCTGGGATGTAGAGCTCCCATTTATCTCCGATGTGCATTTGTTGGATGGCGATGATCCACCCCTCAATGAGGTCGCAGAGACGACATGCTAAAGGCACTCCGCCACGACTGCTGTCAAACTGCTTACCGTCGATAGTCCTGCCTGTATAATGGGCTGTTATAATGCTTCGAGCTGTTGGCTTTGCGCTATTTTGATTGCCCTCTCTCAGAACCTTGTAGTAAATTCCTTTTGGAAGTGCTTCCACACCTTCTTCCTTAGCTTTCATCTCCAACCAATCCTTGTTGGCCTGTATGTATTCTCGCTTTGCCATAATCATAAACTATCCTAATTCTCGCTGCAAAAATACGAAAATAATAGGAATAATAAGTATCTTTGCAAGTAAAATACTGAGATTATAAAGAATTAATGATGAACAAGTCACATTTATTTGGCTACCTGCTGGGACTGCTTGTCTTTGTAATCGGCATTCCTGCATTGATGTGGTTGGTGTCAGGACGAGCATGGCCATATGTTCCTGATTCCGCATTATTGTGTGTTGCTTCCGTGCTACTCGTCGTCTGCGGACTGGCTCTGAGCATTTATAGCATAGTCTATATGCGTGTTGTCGGTAAAGGTAATCCTTTCGATGCCTATGGTCATGAGGTGGCTCCGCGAACGAAGAATCTGATGACGGACGGACCATATCGTCTGTGTCGTAATCCAATGCTTGTAGGTATCTATATCTATGATGTGGGGGTTCTCATCTGGCTTTGGTCGCTGTTGCCGCTGCTTATTGTTTTGGCAGAGGTTATTTTGCTAACGCTTCAAGTTCGTAGTGAAGAACAGCGGTTGGAGAAGGACTTCGGGCAGGAATATCTTGATTATAAGAAACGAGTAGGGAGATATGTGTTCAGACCATGAATAACTTTGCTGTTATTATTCAATAACGGTCATTTTCATTTCTATGTCATCTATTGGTCTGTCAGCGCGTCCCGTGGCTGTAGCTTGTATCATCTCTACAATCTCAAGACCTTCTTCGACTTCTCCAAAGACGGTGTATTGACCGTCTAGATGGGGCGTTCCGCCAATGGTCGAATATTGTTTCAGCTGTTTGTCTGTCAGTCCTTCCTTGCCCACCTTGTTCTCTGCCTCTACAGCTAGTCTGTCTTGAAGCTCCTGGAGTCCTACACGATTCCTTTCGCGACGCATTTGCATAATCTCAGTACGATGCTCAGAGGCAAGGGCGTTAAAGGCATCTTGTATTTTCTGCATTCTTAGTTGTTTGGAGAATTGGCGGAGCTGACCCTCATTGTAAACCTGTCCCCATACAATATAGAACTGTGAGCCACTGCTACGACGTTCGGGGTTCACCTCGTCACCCTGTCGTGCAGCGGCCAGAGCCCCGCGCTTATGTAGCAGGTCAGGTTTTATCTCAGCTTCCAGTGTGTAGTCTGGACCACCCACGCCCAGCATTTTCCCAGCAGGAGCCCCTTTAGAGTCTGGATCACCGCCCTGAATCATGAAGTCTTTGATTACTCGATGGAACAACGTACCATCATAATATCCCTCCTTTGCCAATTTTATAAAATTGTCACGATGGATGGGAGTCTCGTCATACAGGCGAACAATAATGTCGCCAAACATTGTCTGTATCTTAACTTTCATGGCTGCAAAGTTACAACTTTTTCTGCTGCGAATCGCGTTAATTTACACGAATTAATATAGCAATTCATTTTTTAAGAAACACTATGCCCTTGTTTCTTCTGGCGAGAAGTCGTTTGTAGCATGGAGCGTTATCTTATTGCCATTGTTAAAGGCTCAACTTTTGTTAATTATGAAAGCAAAATTATGAATAGTTGAGCGAAAATGAGTACCTTTGCCAGTCAGATTCTTAAAATGATAACAAAGGATAGTATCGAGACCGCTTATAGTTTCCTGCATCAGAAACAGCGAATCTATGTTCATTCAACGCTTGATTGGCAGAGAGATGACATAGAGATGGCTATTGCTAGCTATGCAGATGACATGAGTCGGGAACTGTATGATGCCATCAGTGGTGGCAAGGTTTGCTTCCTCCGTGATCACAAATGTTTTCAGGAGGATATTACCAGGGCTGTAGAGATACTTGAGAAGATGCTATAACGAATATGGAGATTTTTAAAGAACCGCTCGGCAGCGATGGAAAATGCTTGCTAGAGCAAGAATTGCGTAAAGACCTGCATCAGTTTCTGTTGAGTATGAATGAGGTGGATGAACGTCTGCCAGAGTGTCCCGATGTGGAAGAGAAATGGGAAGAGATTGCTAAGGCCTATATTCCTGACGGTATCCGTGAGTTTCAGGACTATCCCTCAGCCTCGCTTGGTTGGATGATGTATATTGGTATGGCTCTAGCCAAAATGTGGGACACGGAATGGGAAATCTATTCAAAAATTGACGATCTCTATACTTATATGCGCGACAAGCGGGGATATGACAGTATGGATGAATATATCCGTGAAGATGTCTTACTGCTTCAAGGCAATGACTACACAGTCTTGGAAAAGATGGTGGGTGAGTGTGCCTCACGCGTCTATAATGCTCTGATGCGTCAACGTTTGGAACCAGGCACAAAAGAGGCCTTCTATGCTTATGTGGCTTGTTTGCATCAGCTTTATCTGATGGGAGCCGCCATGCAGTTGAAGCGGATGGGATATCATATGACAAATATGTAAATATGGTTATCAGAGAGGCAAGAGCGGGTGACATGACTGAGATATTGAAAGTCATGGAAGCTGCAAAGAAGATTATGCGACAATCTGGTAATATGCACCAGTGGGGAGATGGCTATCCGTCGGAGACTGTCATTATGAATGATATGGAGAAGAATGGTGCTTTTGTTATTGAAGACGATGATGAGGTGGTTGGCTATTTCGCTTTCCTTCCCTCTCCAGAACCTACTTATAATAAGATTTATGAAGGAAATTGGTTCGAAGAATCGCTGCCATACCATGTCGTTCATCGTATAGCCAGTTATCCTGATGTTCATGGAGTGTTCAGTAGTATTATGGACTTCTGTTTCATGCATGATACGAATATCCGCATAGACACCCATCGTGACAACAAGATTATGCAGCACAACATACAGAAGCACGGCTTCGTCTATTGTGGCATCATTCATCTGTTGTCAGGTGACGAACGACTGGCATATCAGAAGATTGTCAGTGGCTTCTGATAGTCAGGCTGAGTCGTTAAGACTATCCAAGTATGTCTTCTACTTGTTGTTTCAACAGAGTCTTCTGTTCGTCAGTGAGAATAACTATATTATTTGCCCAAGCCTCGGCATTAACCATCAATCCTACTTGATTCGGCATGACTTCTGCGCCTATAAATTCAAGCAGACTAGTAAGTTTTTCTCGACAGTTTTTTGTCTGGTTACGACCGCCAATGCCTGTAAGCGCGACCTTCTTCCCACGGATGGCTATGGCACTGTCACGCTCTGTCGTCATGGGACGTGATAACCAGTCGAAGAGGTTCTTTATTACTGCAGGATAGCTGAAATTATATTCTGGTGAGAATACCCAGAGAATATCGGTGGCAAGCACCTCTTGACGTATACGTGCCAGAATATCAGACGTTGGAAACTCAATGTCTTGATTGATAAATGGTAGACTGGTATAATCCAGTTCTGTGACTTCAGCCTTGTCTCTGAGAAGATCTTTTACGTACTCACTTACTTGGCGATTAAAACTCTGTTTTCGCAATGAGCCGATAACAAATAGCACTTTCTTCATAATTAAATGTCTTTAATTGTTGTAAAAATTATTTTTATCCTTTTAGATAATCGGAGGGTGCAGTGCCAACCATTTTTTTGAATACTTTTGAGAAGTAGTTGGGGTCAGAGAATCCACAACTGTAAGCCGTTTCTGACACATTGTGTCCCTCTGCAATCATCTGGCAGGCTTTTTGGATACGCTTGTGGCGAATGTAGTCTCCTGCCGAGATGTTCATCAGGCTTTTCATCTTTGTGTGCAGAAGACTTCTGCTCATGCCTAACTGTATGGTGATGTCTGTTACCGAGAAGTTTGCATTGCCGATGTTTTCATCTACGAGTTCTATTAGATGCTGTATAAAGTCTTTGTCAATCTGTGTCAGGCTCTCATTGTCCTTCACTGCTTCCTCACCTCCATCGAAGATTCTCTTCTGACGATTCTGTATAAGGCGTAGCAGATTCTCGATTTGCAGGCATAGTGCTTCAGGATCGAAAGGCTTGGAAATATAGATATCGGCACCGTTGCGGTAACCATCCTTGATATCCTCGGGATCGCTTTTTGCGGTAAGTAGAATGATAGGGATGTGGGATGTACCCATGTTGCTTTTCATCATGTTACAGAGTTCCGCTCCTGTCATGTTGGGCATCATAACATCTGACACAACCAAATCAATATCATGGCGACTGATGGCAATGTCCCAAGCCTGCTGTCCGTCAGATGCTGTCACTACATTGTATTGGGTGGTAAATAGCTGTTCGAGGAATTTAAGCATGTCGTCATTATCTTCTACGACAAGCAAGGTGTGCTTGTGTCTTGTAGCTTCTACGGCAACCTTGGCCTTTGATATGGCGTTGTCGGAGATAGCTTCTGTATTCATATCCAAATTGCTGAGGTAATTCTTGACAGACACCAACTCGTTGTCGGACGAGATTTTGGCTTTTTCAGAGAATGCATTGCCTGAGATGTTAAGTAATATGGTGAATGTGCTCCCTCTGCCTAATTCACTCTCAACAGACACGGATCCCTTATGTATCTCAGCCAAACGGCGTACGAGTGCCAGACCTATGCCCCATCCGCTGCTATTCGTGTTGTAACCGCGTTTGGTCTGATAATAACGACTGAAGATATTCTCCTGCTCTTCCTTGATGATGCCAATGCCTGTATCAGAAACTTGCATCTTAAGGTAAAGGTCCGAAGATTCTGGCAATTGGATTATCTCGGCATTAATAGTGATGGTTCCTCCATGCCCCGTAAACTTCATGGCGTTTGACATGAGATTATTGAGAATATGCTCAATATATGAGGGAGAGAACCACCCCTCCTCGCCATTGTCCATACAGTTGGTTATCAGGTTCTGTCCCTTTGATGCGATAGCCTCATTGAAATTATCGGCCATCATTGCAACAAACTCCACGGGATTGCCTTGCTGAACATAGAAAGGAAAATTGTCAGACTCGATTTTATTGAACGTTACAAGCTGGTTTATCAGGTGTTCCATCTTTGAACAGTTGCGTATAGCCATGTTGAGCGATTCACTCACTTCTTTATCCAGTTGGTTGGAACGGATGCTTTTTAGTGGAGCCATGATGAGCGCGAGAGGTGTCTTTAACTCATGTGAAACCATTGTAAAGAAACTTGATTTCGCTTTGTCGATTTCCTCTACCTTTGTCTTCTCCATCGTTGCGTAGCGTATCTTGGCCTGTTCCTTCATGCGCATGTTGTAGAAAAGAAGTGCTCCAACAACCAGGCCAGCGAGACATAGCAGATAGATGATGTAGGCGAGGGTTGAGCGGTAAAAGGGCGCTTTGATGATAATTTTCAAAGTGCGCTCCGGACACATGTCCCAATCGCTGTCGCTTGTGTTTGCCCTAACATGCAGGACATAGGTACCAGGGCTGAGCAGATATCCGAAGAAACTGCGCTCTGAGCCTACATTGCGCCATGTGTTGTCAATGCCGTCTACACGAATCTGATATTGTACGCCCTGTACACTCTCGGGCCTGATGACTCCGTATTCAATATGGAAAGAGTGTGATTCTTCATAGGTGAGTGTGATATGGTCAGCATAGTCAATCTGAGTGCTCAGGGGAGAGTCGATGACTTGGCTGAGGGGCATTACCTGTTGGTTGTTTACAATGAGTTTCCTGAAGTGTACCTGCAGATTTCTTGCTTCAGTGTGCATCTTCATGGGGTGAAATGAAATGAGGCCATCAAATGTTCCCATGATAATATGTCCGTCAGATGCCAGGTATGAAGAAGTGAAATTGAACTGATTAACAGGTAATTCGGTGCCAGCCGAGAAGCGTCGTGTGTGCTCATCAGAAAGACGGTGGCAAAAGAGTCCACGATCGGTTCCTATCCAAAGGCAACCTGACTTGTCTTCAACGATGCTACATATCGTTGCCTGCAGTGGCATCCACGTTCCAGCCTGGTGAACCTTGCCGCTTTTACTGTCGAGCCAGAATAGTCCATGATTATTTGTTCCAATCCATAAGCGTCCTCTAGAGTCCTCAAGAGCTGTAATGATATAATTGTCGTTCAGTCCGCAGCCGCTTTGTCGGGTATAGTTCGTTATCTTATCGTTGCTGATACAGAAGAGTCCGTCGGCCACAGTGCATGCCCATAGTTGGTTGTGTCGGTCGACAAACAGGGAGTATATAAAGGTACCGTCAAGAATGTCGTGTCCCAATGTGCGGAAGGTGTCTGTCTTATCGTCATAATATCTCAGTCCTTCCATGGTAGCCACCCATAATCGTCCGTTTTTGTCGCGGGTGAGATAGAAGATTCCCTCAGAGGTTAAACCTTTGGTGCAGAAGTATTGTGCGGTCTTATGAGTCAGTAGATTGTACTTGAAGAGTCCTTTGAATCTGGTTCCGATCCAAACCTCATTTGCAGTTCTGTCATAATAGATGCTATGTGTGTTCTTATCAAGACTGGGAATGTCATTAAACGACGTGAACTGACCAGATATAGAATTGTAGATGTTTATACCCTGATCTTCTGTTGCAATCCAAAACACACCAGGTGATGACTCGGTAATCATTCGCGGTATGCGTGCTTTCAGTTCACCCTTTGCGGCGCTGGGTTGGAATTGTCTGAACTGAGGTTTCTGACTCAACAGGTAGTCGACGCCGCCGAAATAAGAGCCAATCCAGATGTTATTCTGCCTGTCGGAAAGGATGCTGTATACCGCATTGTCAGAGAGCCCGTCGCTATCATAGCCTTTCTGTGTGAGGATGGTACTGCCATCAGGATTCATCGTCAAAATACCATTCTCAGTTCCAAACCATATACGGTGCTGTTTATCCTCGACAATCACTCTGACAATGCCGCCTGTGAGTTTGTTGGAAGCATAATGCTGCTGAGTATGAGCTTTCAAATCTTTGCAAATAACGCTACCATCGTTACATCCTATCCATAGCCGCTGTTTGGAATCAACTAACAACGGCAGTATGGCAGTATGACTTACAGGCAGTCCGCCATTGATAGTAACATCAAGTGGTTGTATTTTGGTAAGGCTGGCATCCAGTGAGAATATCATCTGGCTGGCCGATACATAGATGTTTCCAGTCTTATCCTTTGACAGCGAAGCAATTGTTCCGGCATTAAGCGAAGGAATCACCAGAAACGAGTCGACATGCTCATCGTACGCAAACAGTTGACCATATCCAGTCATGACGCGACCGTCGTTTGTCTCTACAAAACTGGTGCAGTATCCTCTTACGTTGTAATAACTATGGAAATCATCTGTCTCAGGTCTGTATCTGCTCACGCCATTTTCGGTACTAACCCATAGTCGGTGTTTCGAATCAACAAAGAGTCCATGCACAAAATTGTGGACGAGCGAGTTGTATTGCCCCTCCACATGATAATAAGTCTCAACATTATATCCGTCAAATTTTGCCAATCCGTTACGCGTACCTATCCATATATAACCATCCTGATCCTGCACGATAGCCTCTACTTGCTGGTTGGGTAGTCCATAAGAGGTATTAAGGTGTTGGAACTTGAAATCGGCAGCTTGTATTGCCATACTTATTATGAGCCATGTTAAGATAACCGTTAGATGTCTCATTTGCTTTCAGATTTGTTTTCTGAGTGCAAATATAATGAATAATTTCGAGAGAATCTTGATTTTTGTTCATGATTTCTGTATTTTGAACAATAATACAGATTTCAAAAACAAAATTACCCGCTGCCAATTTGCTTTTTTACTACTTTTGCAGCAGAAAAAACGCTAAAGCCAATATAATTAAATGTATCAGAGAAGAAAGTTAAAATTGACAGCCATGATGGCCGCTATTTCAGTTTTGCCATCATGCAGTACGAATGAAACATGCAATAACCTATTGCCAGTAGAAGTCGAACCGTCATCTCAAGAACAGAATATCTTAACAGAGGCCGACCCGACTATTTTTATGGATACCGATAGCACCTATTATTTGTATGGTACTGGAAGTCAATCAGACAAAGGCTTTCTTGTCTATCATTCGAATGACTTGAAAACTTGGGAGGGACCTGTTGGTCGGAATGGTGGATTCTGCCTTACTGGTGAAACATCGTTTGGTACTATGGGCTTTTGGGCCCCTCAAGTGATGAAGCGTAATGATACCTATTATATGTTCTATACTGCTAATGAACAGATTGCCGTTGCAATGGCTTCTTCACCGCAGGGACCATTTTCCCAGAACGTGAAAAAAATGATTGAAATGCCATGCAAGGCTATCGATCCATATGTGTTTATAGACTCTGATGGTAAGGCATACCTCTATCATGTACGGCTACAAAATGGAAATCGTATCTTTGTTGCAGAGATGACTGATGATTTGATGAATGTCAGGGAAGAGACTGCTACAGAGTGTATCAGTGCTACTGAAGAATGGGAAAACACACAACATGTCACATGGGGGGTGACAGAGGGCCCGACTGTTCTTCATATAGGTGATACTTATTATATGTTCTACTCGGCCAATGATTTCCGTAATATCGACTATGCCGTAGGCATTGCTACCGCATCGTCGCCTTACGGACCATGGATAAAATCAGACTATTCTGTTATTAACCGAGCAAATATTGGCCGTTATGGGACAGGTCATGGCGATATGTTCAAGGATGCGCAAGGTCATTGGAATTATGTGTTTCATACCCATAATAGTCTGACCGAGGTGAGCCCGAGGAAGACTGCCTTGGTTGAAATGATTCAAGACGCAGGTACATTTACCATTAAAGCAGGTAGTTTCTATTATCTGTATAAGAAGTAAGAATTTATAAATCAACCCTATTCATATGTACAAAAGAAAATTCATAACAACAGCCTTGGCTGCTTTGACTATGAGTGCATCTGCTATTAATATCCAGACGCAGATCAGTATCAAACAGCCAGGCAATGAGGCAAAGGTTATCAGCCTGCATGCCGATGGTAACCAGTTGAAAGCTGCTAAGAGCGAGGCGCTGCCTCTGCACATCAGCGCACAGCTCTCAACCGATGGGGCCGACCAGCTTTACACGGTAACCATCAAGGCCGATGCTACAACGTATTACAACTTCGGTGCTCAGCTTGCTACAGGCATCAAGTCGGCCGATAGTGAGTTCTATCTGCCAGGTTTCTGGTATCATCGCAACCTGCGTTCGCCTAAGGAGGCACCTGCTTTCCACACTTCGAAGAGCTGGAACTTCCGCGAGGATCGTCTGTCGTCGCCCATGACCAGTTTGTATGATGAGGCTAACGGAAAGTCGGTAGCAGTGATGCGTACGCTTGACCGTCCGCAGGAGTGTATGACCACCCATCAGGCTGGCGAGATTATCCTGAGTGGCGAAACATCGTTAGGCTACTTAGGTCTGGATTGTGAACAGGCTGAGGCCAAACTTACTTTCGGCTATCCTTACATTGAGACGCCTAAACGCTACATCCGTAAGCTTACTCTCGCTGCCCCTGTATTTGCTTTCGCCAAAATCGAAAAAGGTGAGACCAAGACTATCCAGTGGCGCATCAGTCAGACCGAAGCTAAGAGCTTTGGCGAGCACGTTACACTGATGTGGCAGCGTTGCTTCGACAACCTGAATCCACAGCCCCTGAAGCCACTCTTTACGCCTGAGGAGATGAAGAAGGGTCTGACCAACTATTTCCGCCAGTCGTATGTAAGCAACTATCCCTTGAAGTACAACTCGGGACACACCCTGCTTACCAGCGATTGCAAGCCTTTCCCCGAGGCACAGGTTGGTTTCTGTGGTCGTGTGCTGCTCAATGCTTTCAATGCCATCGAATATGGCGAACTTCATGGCGAGCAGGATCTCGTAACCATGGGTGACGAAATCCTGGAGAGTTATCTGCAACATGGTCTTACTAGTGCTGGCTACTTCTATGATAACGTGAACTTTACTCGCGGTTTCCCAACCGATGATAAGGTGGTTCATTCTATCCGTCAGCAGTCAGAGGGCGTTTATGCCATTCTGTTGTATCTTAAGTACGAGAAGGCACATGGTCGTCGCCATCCTCAGTGGGAGGCACGTATCAAAGGTATATTGGATGGTTTTCTGAAACTGCAGAAGGCCGATGGTAGCTTTGCCCGTAAATATCATGACGATGGTACCGATGTGGATGGTACTGGTGGTAGCACACCATCATCTACCTCAGCCTTGGTGATGGGTTATCGCTACTTCGGTAAGAAACAGTACCTGGAGGCTGCCCGCCGCACTGTTGACTATCTGGAGAAGAATATCATCTCAAAGAGTGATTACTTCTCATCAACCCTCGATGCAAACTGCGAGGATAAAGAGGCCGCTATTGCTGCCGTTACCGCTACCTATTACCTGGCAGCTGTAACCAAAGGCAAGGAGCGTCAGCGTTATATCGATCTGTGCGAAAAGGCTGCCTACTTTGCCCTGTCGTGGTATTACATGTGGGATGTGCCCTTTGCACAGGGGCAGATGTTAGGCGACTTAGGATTGAAAACCCGTGGCTGGAGTAACGTATCGGTAGAGAACAACCATATTGATGTGTTTGTATTCGAGTTGCCACACATCGTGAATTGGCTTGGACAGCAGAGGGGTAACCAGCGTTTCCTGCAGATGCACGACGTGATCTTTAACTCACTCTCACAGCTGATGCCTACACCCGAGCGCCTTTGTGGTATCGCCGTCCCCGGTTTCTATCCAGAGGTGGTGCAGCACACCACATGGGATTACGGTATGAACGGCAAGGGGTTCTATAACAATCTCTTTGCACCAGGTTGGACAATAGCCTCACTTTGGGAGATGTATTCACCAACCCGAACAGATGACTTTCTAATAAAATAACTTCAAACATTAAACCTAAAAATCAAAATGGAAAAAAGATTAATTGTCTCGTTGGCAGGCGCGGCTCTCTTGATGACAGCTTCGCCAACCTTAGCCGAACGTAAACTGGCTATGTCGGTTCATTCCAACGTCGTTTCTGTCACCCAGCAGGAGAGGGCTGTCAGTGGTCGCGTCGTTGATGAAAGTGGTGAACCGTTGATTGGCGTCACAGTCAAGGAACTCGGTACAAAGAATGCTGCAGTTACAGACATGGATGGTCGGTTTAGTCTGACTCTCAGTAAGTCTGATGCTCAGATTACATTCACTTATATTGGTTATGTGGATGTTACCAGCCGAGCAGCCAACAACATGACAATCGCGATGAAAGAGGATAAAAACGAACTTAACGAAATCGTGGTTGTTGGTTATGGCACTCAGAAAAAGGTCAACCTTACAGGTTCGGTGGTTTCTGTTGACTTGGCTAAAGAAACAAAATCACGTCCTGTAACTACTGTTGCCCAAGCTCTTCAGGGTATGGCTGCAGGTCTTGATATTCTGCAGGGCTCTGGTAAGCCTGGCGCTGAGAACTTCTCCGTTAACATTCGTGGTGTAGGAACCATGAACGACGCCAGTCCATTGGTATTGGTAGATGGTATGGAGATGAGTCTCTCGGATGTTAATCCGATGGATATTGAGAGCATCTCTGTTTTGAAGGATGCTGCCTCGTGTGCTATCTATGGTAACCGTGGTGCTAATGGCGTTATTCTTGTAACCACTAAGAGCGGAACCGAAGGCAAAGTCAGTGTTACCTATACTGGTCGTTTGTCAATTAATAAACCCTCAAAGCTGGTTCGCTTTATGTCGAACTATGCCGACTATATGGAGATGGTGAACGAGGCCAGCGAGAACATCGGTACTGCAGGAAAATATCCACAAAGCGTGATTGATCAGTGGCGTCAGGCTGAGGCTAATCCCAATGGCATTGCCGAGTCGGGCTATCCCAACTACGTGGCTTATCCAAACACCGACTGGTATGATGAGATTTACCAGACCAAGGTGATGCAGGAGCATGCCATCTCTCTGTCGGGTAAGGATACCCGCACACGTTATAACCTTGGATTAACCTATCTCGATAATCCTGGTATGATTGTTCGCTCTGGCGAGCAAAAGTACTCTATCAACCTGAAGTTGATTTCGGATGTAACAAACTGGTTACAGCTGGGTGCTCAGGTATGGGGTACACACAGCGACCGCGACCGTAATAATGTAGATGCCCTGTCGAGCTGGGAGTTTCTGAAGACCGTTCCAGGTATCTATCCTTACTACGATGGTAAGTTCGGCGGAATCGAGACTTCGGTTGAGGATGGTGCTGCCCACAACCCCATGCAGTTGCTGAATGGCGATGGTGACAGCTATTATAAGACGACCCACGCTTACACCACAACCTATGCTCAGGTTAAGTTCCTGAAGGACTTTACCTTCAAGACAACCTTTGGTTACGACTATTTCAATACCCGTCATAAGTATACCGACGGTCAGAACGAGAGTTATAGCTTCAGCCGTAACGAGGTAGTAGCATCGCCTGCTGCACTCGAGGCGCTCTCAAGCTATATGTACTATCATCACTACTATAACTGGAAGATTACCAACACCCTGAACTGGGCACATACTTTTGCCCAGAAGCACGATGTTGGTGCACTGGTAGGTTTCGAGGAAGGTAAGAACAGCGATGGTAATACCGATGTGAAGAAGATGGGTATGATTGATGCCACACTGACCGACCTGAACACCCTGACATCTGAGGAATACACACGTGGTAACTTTACCGGTTATACCTATCGTTCATGGTTCGGCCGACTGAACTATGCTTACGATTCACGTTACCTGTTGGAGGCTAACTTCCGTTACGACGGTTCGTCACGCTTCTCACCCGACAACCGTTGGGGCTTCTTCCCCTCAGCATCGGCAGGATGGCGCATCAGTGAAGAAAACTTTGCAAAGAACTCATTCCTCAATGTGTTCGACAATCTGAAACTGCGTGCCTCTTATGGTAAGTTGGGTAATTCATCGGTTGATAATTATGCTTATCAGTCGTGGTACGAGACAGGCTATACCACCATGGGTGGCAAAAAGGTACCGCGTTTCTATCTGAAGAATCTGCCTAATATGAACGTAACATGGGAGACAACAAAGACTTTCAACGTTGGTCTCGACTTCAGTACCCTTGGTGGTCGTCTGTCGGGTGTCATCGACTACTACGACAAGCAGACCTCAGGTATCCTCTACCGTCCATCAATCGGACTTATCTTCGGTGATAAAGTGGCTCCTCTACAGAATCTGGCCGGTGTAAGCAACCGCGGTTTTGAAGCAACTTTCCGTTGGGAGGATAAGATTGGCGACGTAACCTATGGCGTAGCTGTCAATGGTTCGTTCAACAAGAACCTTGTAACTGATTATAAGGGTGGCATCATCCAAGGATGGGGTGCCGATCCTAACAATCCCGATCCTAACGTGTACTACTCTAACCTTGGTGAGGTTTCGTCGGGTGGCACACAGCGCCTGGTTGAAGGACACATGATGAACGAGTTCTATGTATATCCTATCTATAGTGGTACAGGTACTTATTACGATGCCAACGGTGTGGTTAACCCTAATGGTGGTCCACGCGATGGTATGATTCGTACTCCCGAGGATCTGAAGTGGGTACAGGATATGATTGCTGCCGGCTACTCGTTTGAGCCACAGCACGCTGTAACTCAGAATGCAATCTGGTATGGTGAATATATCTACGCCGACACTAATGGCGATAAAGTATATGGTGGCAGTCATGACCAGAAGTTCATGGGCGAGTCGAACGTGCCTAAGTTCACCTTCGGTATGCAGATGCATGCAGAGTGGAAGGGCATCGACCTCTCGATGAACTGGGGTGGTGCCACAGGTTTCTCAACCTACTGGCGTGAGATTGGCCAGAACTCATCTAACGTAGTGTTTGGTTTGAGCATCCCACAGTGGATTGCCGATGATCACTACTACTATGATCCTAACAACCCCAACGATCCTCGTACCAACATCACTTCGAAGAATCCACGTATGTCGCTCGAGAATCCAAGTATGAGTGATGCGCTTGACAATACATTCCATCTCTATAGCTGTGATTACCTGAAGCTGCGTAACCTGACTATCGGTTACACATTGCCAAAGAACATCAGCAGAAAGATCTATGCCGAGAACCTGCGTGTTTACTTCTCGGGCGAGAACCTGTGGACTATCACTAGCTTCCCCGGACTTGATCCAGAAATGCGCTCTGGTGAGGGTTATGCTACTATGCGCCAGCTCTCATTCGGACTGAATGTAACATTTTAACCATCAACAATGAATAACCAATATGGAAAAGAAAATAATCAATAAAATGTGCCGCAGTCTTATACTGGCTGCCTCGAGTGTCGCACTCACGGCTTGTAATGCCGACTTCTTGGATACTCAACCTTCCGACCGTGTAGGTACCGACTTGGTATGGAGTACCTATAACATGGCTGATGCCGTGGTGAATGGTGCCTACGAACGTTTTTACTGGGAGCAGCAGGGCGAGTGCCCCGACTGGCAGAACTTTGATGCTGCCACCGATGTTTGCGATCTGGATGCTAACTGGGGTGGCTACGACTGGGCCCGTGGCCGTTGTAATGCTACTTACTGGGGATTCAACGACTGGTGGAAGCGCCTGTACGAGGAAATCTATCGTACCAGCAACGTGATAAATAATCTGGATAGATGCGAGGCTATGTCGGCCAGCGAGCGTGCACGCGATATTGCTGAGTGCAAGTTCCTGCGTGCCTGGGCTTACTATCGTGCTAACGTGCTGTGGCGTGGTGTGCCCATCTACACCGAACCCGTAGAGTATGGTGAGGACACCAAGCCCCGTAACACTGCCGATGAGGTATGGCAGCAGATTATCAAGGATTGCTCTGAGGCTATCAACGAGCCCAGTCTGCCTAATAAATATGCTACCTCTGATAAAAACTACGGTCGTGTAACCAAGGCTTGTGCCTACTATCTGCGTGGTCAGGTTTACATGTGGCTGAAGGACTGGGATAAAGCTGCTGCTGATTTCACCGCCATCACTACCATGGGCTTCCAGCTGTTCCCTGATTATAAGAATATGTTCAAGGCTGCCAATGAGCGCAACGATGAGTATATCTTCCAGTATCAGTATACCGACGAGGAGGGTATGGGATCGCTGTTAGGTCGTACACACGGTAACCGTAACACTTATACAGCCGATGGCTTTGGTTGCTGGAACAACCTGATTCCTAATCCTTACTTTGTTGACTCATACGAATATGCCGATGGTAAGCCATTCAATATGGACGAGGTGTTCCCCGGTTACTCAAAGATGGATCCCAAGGCCCGTTCGGTTTACTTCCTCCGCGATGGTCTTGATCCTAATGCTGCCAGCGATAAGCTGAAGGCTGGCTACCAGCAGATGGTAACCTATGGTGCCGACATGAGTCAGTATGATAAGGATGGCAACGAGGCTCGCATCCTGGCTATCTATCAGAACCGCGACCCACGTATGTTGATGAACTTCATCACTCCATACTCTACTTATAAAGGTGGTTCAACTGCCGACTGCTGGGATTACACCCTGCGCTGGCCTTACATTGGTTCGGATAATGCCGCTCCTTACGATCTGCGTACCGATACCAACGACCGCTTCTACTACCTGTGGCGTAAGTTTGTGCCCGAGGGTCGCGAAACCAAGAATGGCTTGAACAGTGATATCGATACACCAATCTTCCGTTATGCCGGTGCGCTGATTTCATTAGCTGAGGCTTTGAACGAGCAGGGAAAGACCGATGAGGCTGTTAAGTACATCAACATGGTTCGTGCCCGTATCCCCGGACTGGCTTTACTCAATAGCAACGAGTACACCAAGGTAACCGGTCAGGATAATATGCGTGAGCGTATCCGTAACGAGTATGGCTGGGAACTTTGTGGCGAAGGTCAGCTCTATTGGAAGCAGCTGCGTTGGGATACATGGCTCGATCGTAAGTTGGGCACCAACCGCACACTGGTTAGCGAGCCTTCACAGCTTAATGGTGCTAATGGTATGACTGAGATATGGGGTACCAAGCGCTACACCAATAACTACATTGGTGAGCACGTGAAGCTGTTTGCTGTGCCACAGGGCGAATTGGAGCGTAATCCTAATCTCACACAAAATCCTGGTTGGTAATATGTTAGTAATAAAAAAAAGAAGTTACATGTTTTCTATAGTTAGTATAATTGTTAGTATAATGCCTGTTTTGGGATGCTCACCGTCTTCGGACGGTGGGCAATCTCGTGATATTACCCCCACACCTATAGTGAAGAAATATCAAAACCCCATTATTCCTGTGTCGTTGCCAGATCCTTCTATAGTAAAGTCGCCCGATGGTGTGTTCTATCTCTTTGCTACCGAGGATGTCCGCAACCTGCCCATCTATCGTTCAACCGATTTGCTTAAATGGCAGTATGTAGGTACGGCTTTTACTGATGAGAGTCGCCCCAAGTGGAACCCTGGTGGTGGTATCTGGGCACCCGATATCAACTATGTTGATGGTAAATATATGCTCTATTACTCTAAATCGACATGGGGTGGTGAGTGGACTTGCGGACTTGGTGTTGCCTCTGCCACCCAGCCACAGGGACCTTACACTGATCATGGAGCGCTGTTTATCAGCGAAGATATCGGCATACAGAACTGTATCGATCCCTTCTATATCGAGGATGGTGGTAAGAAGTATCTGTTCTGGGGCTCGTTCCATGGTATCTATGGTATAGAACTGAGTGCCGATGGCCTCACGCTTAAACCCGGTGCCAAGCCTGTGCAGATAGCTGGCAACCAGATGGAAGCTACATATATCCATCGTCGTGATGGTTATTATTATCTCTTTGGTTCAAACGGTTCTTGCTGCGAGGGTAACAACAGTACCTATCAGGTTATCTACGGACGTTCAGAGAATCTGTTTGGCCCGTACGTTACAAAGGACGGCAAACGTATGCTTGATGGCAACTTCGATGTGCTGCTGCATGGCAGTAACAATGTGGCAGGCCCTGGTCATAACGCCGAGTTCATAACCGACGATGAAGGTCAGGATTGGATGATTTATCATGGTTATATGCGTAAAGATCCAGATGCCGGTCGACAGGTGTTGATGGATCGTGTAGAGTGGTACGATGGGTGGCCCTTGGTTTCTGGTGGTCAGTCTTCTGTCGAGAGTCGCTGTCCGTTGTTTAATCAGAAGTAATTATGAGAATGAATATCAGGAAGGTCTTTTGCGGTGTACTGCTGCTGTTGTGCAGTTTGCAGACTTTGGCAAATGTTGTGTATCAGGATGCCAATGTTCGTTTTACTTTAATTGATGAAGGTACGCTTCGTCTGGAATATGCGCCAGATGGCAAGTTTGTTGATAACAAGAGTTTCATGGCCGTGATACGTGAGTATCCCAAAGTGAATTACAACATCAAGAATAATACAAAACAGGTTGTAATCAACACCTCTAAGTTGAAGTTGGTTTACAAGAAGGGAACAGGGCCTTTTAGCAAGGAAAACCTGACGATTAGTAGTGCCAAGACTATCTCAAAGTCTTTCGTTTGGAAACCAGGCATGAAACAGACGGGTAACCTGAAAGGAACATATCGCACGCTTGACGGCTATGATGGCTCAGAGTATCAATATAGTACTCCAAAGCATGAGATGCCTATCGAGGATGGTTTGTTGGCAACCGATGGCTGGACGCTCATCGATGATAGTAAGAGCCTGCTTTTCGATGGAGCTAAGGATTGGGATTGGGTGACAGAGCGCAAGAGTGCCGAAGGGGCCCAAGACTGGTATTTCATGGCATACGGACACGATTACAAAGGTGCGCTTAATTCTTACACGAAGTTTGCTGGTAAGGTTCCTCTGCCGCCACGTTACACATTCGGTTACTGGTGGAGCCGTTATTGGAGCTATAGTGATCAGGATTTCCGTGATTTAATTGGTAACTTCCAGCGTCTGGATCTTCCATTAGATGTGCTGGTCATCGATATGGACTGGCATCCCATCAGCCCTGAGGCTGGCGGGGGATGGACGGGATGGGACTGGAACGAACGTCTATTCCCTGACTATAAGGCATTCTTGAAGTACCTTGATGAACAAGGTGTGAAAGCTACAATGAATCTGCATCCGGCAGATGGTGTACGCCCTTATGAGAAGAAGTATAAGGAGTTTATGCAGCGCCTGGGCAAGGACGATGGTAAGGCCCATGAATGGCTTGGCTCTGACAAGCAATATGTGAAGGCCATTTTCGATACGTATCTCCATAACTATATGGATGAGGGTGTTGACTTCTGGTGGCTCGACTGGCAGCAGTGGGAGAAAGA
Organism: Prevotella sp. FD3004; assembly: GCF_000746155.1. Lineage (NCBI taxonomy): Bacteria > Pseudomonadati > Bacteroidota > Bacteroidia > Bacteroidales > Prevotellaceae > Prevotella > Prevotella sp. FD3004. Next base: position 243,026 of record NZ_JQKR01000011.1, read on the forward strand.
CCGTGCTGTAAAAGACCTTGATAATGTGTTCTGGTGCAATTATATTTGGTTCACGGATATGGAACGTAATGGTAATAAACGTCCGATGTTATATCATCGTTGGGGCGGATTGGGTAATCACCGTTATCAGGTTGGCTTTTCTGGCGACTCGTTCATCACTTGGGAGAGCTTGAAGTTCCTGCCGTATTTCAACTCTACAGCATCGAATGTGCTATACGGCTACTGGAGTCATGATATTGGCGGACATCAGAGCAAACAGTGGGGATCGCCCGTGGAACCTCAACTCTATACGCGTGCTATGCAGATGGGACAGTATCTGCCCATCATCCGTTCACATAGTACCAAAGACCCAAGTCTGAACAAGGAACCTTGGGCATTCGGACAAGACACTCAGCAGCGTCTGGCTAATGTTATCAATGGTCGTTATGCACTCGTACCTTATATATATACAATGGCGCGTAAGACCTACGAAGAAGGACTTTCGCTCTGCCGTCCACTGTATTATGACTATCCGGAGGTTCGGGAGTCTTATGAGTTCAAAGAAGAGTATATGTTTGGCGATCATATGTTGATTGCTCCTGTCACTGACGAGGTGAACCCCAATGACGGCTATGCAACAGTGAAGGTCTGGTTGCCAGCAGGAGAGTGGTTGGAGTACGAGACGGGTAAGATGCTACAAGGAGGCAGAATCTACGAACGCCGCTTTACGATGGATGAATACCCTGTCTATATCAAGGCTGGAAGCATTATTCCATATTTTGGTAAGCTTAAGAATCTGTCAGGCACTAATCAAGCTGTAACGGTACGTGTGTTCCCTGGTGGGGAAAACGGCTTCTTTAAACTCTATGAAGACAATGGCGAGGATAAAAACTATGTGACGGAATATGCTACAACGCCTCTTTCGTATACTCGTGAAGGGAACAAGCTGAGTGTCACAATTGGCCCACGTAAGGGACAATACAAGGATATGCCTGTTCAACGTCAATACTATATGGCGCTGCCTTGTCAGAAGGCACCAGTCAGCATAAGTTGTCAAGGTAAGGAGTTGCCATTTACCTATGATGGTATGAATCTCGAAACCACAATCGACCTGGGTATGGTTGACTGTGCCTCTGGTGTTACAGTCGATATTGAGATGCCTGCCGACTATGTCTTGGTGGATGGCGTCAAGGCAGACTTCCGCCACATTCAAACGATGGTGAGGGACTATAAGCAGCACGAAGCTGGTATGGTTTATACTGAGGACTTCGGTTATCTTGAGGCTACACCATTGCGGCTGACTTACCACCCCGAGAAACAGGAGGAAACGTTCAATGCTTATAATGAAAGGATTAAACGTGTTGATCAGGTGCTCATCGAACAGATGGGAGATAGTGAAAACTATAAGCGTGCCATGCGCCTGTTAAATAGAGAAGAGCAACCTTGATGGGTTGCTCTTTTTCTATTCAAATCATAAAGTATCGTAATTGTTGGGGTAAAGATGGCAATATTTCATTGGTTATTCTTAATTTTGCGTCGGATTAAATTAAGATTATTAATATGACAAAAGACATTTACCTTGCTGGAGGCTGTTTCTGGGGTACTGAACATTACTTCAAACAGATTGAGGGCGTAGTAGAAACTGAGGTTGGATTTGCCAACGGACATACTGAGAATCCTACGTATAAAGAAGTGTATACCGATCAGACAGGGTTTGCTGAGACGGTGCATGTGAAGTATAACCCCGATGTGATAAGCCTTGAATTCCTATTGCAGATGTTCTTCAAGGCTATTGATCCTACGAGTTTGAACAAACAAGGGCATGATGAGGGTACCCGATATCGTACGGGTATTTACTACACAGAAGCAACTGACCTTGATATTATTAATAAAGTGTATGATGAAGAGCAGAGAAATTATCAGCAGACATTTGTTGTTGAGAAGTTGCCTTTGAAGAACTTCTATACAGCAGAAGAATATCATCAGGATTATCTCGACAAGAATCCTACAGGCTACTGCCATTTGCCCTTGTCGCTGTTTGAATTCGCAAAGAATGCAAAAGAAAAGAAAGCATGAAGATTATTTCTTCATGCTTTCTGAATATTCAGAAGAATTTCACGATATCATCCAGATCCCTTCTCTCTGGACGGTTGGGTTCTCCAGCTCTGTATCCCAAAGCGATAACAGCCATAATGGTTTCGTTTTCTGGAATACTGAACAACTCTCTTAGTTTATCTGCGTCGCGCATACCCATAATGAGTGTGTCGAAGCCCATGGCCCTTGCTTTCAATATCAGATAACAGTTGCTCAGACCATTATCGTATGCTCCCCAACCGTCACCGACTTCATTAGTCTGATGACCCTGAAAGAAGCCCGACTTGCCACGCTCAAAGGTAGAGACAATCAGTACGGGGGCTTCCGCCACACGCTCTTTATTACCTCCTATCATTTCCATGGCTGCTGCCAGTTTCTCTTTGCCAATAGCCACATAATACTTTGTTGGCTGCTGGTTTGCCCACGAAGGGGCCTCCTGAGTTGCGGTGAGAAGTTCGCGTACTTCTGCCTCCGATATTTTCTTGGTGGCATCGTAACTACGGACACTTCTTCTTGATGTTAATACTTCGTCGAACGACGGTGATGTTGTTGGGGCCGACTCTGTCTTACCAGAACATCCTGCCATGGTTAACAGTGCGACAAAGGCACCGAAAGCTAGTTTCTTATTCATGATAATTAATGTGAAATTAAATGTTTTGTGATTGTGGTAGCAAATATAGTGATATTTCTGCTAATAATCATCATTTGGCTGAATGTTTTAATAAGTTTTGTGAAATACTAAGGGGATATAATCTTATAATATCGCAAACGATATATAGTTAAAGTCTCTTAAAGTTTTAGGTAAATCGCTTGCGATATAAATTATTATTCTTACCTTTGCATCGCAAACGATATAAAAGATGAGATTATGGCAAATAAGAAACGTTTTCACCGTCATTTTGAAAGTCCGGGGATTCCGCTTTATTGGATTATCATCGCATATATCATCCTAGGCTGGTTCTTTCCCGTGATAGGACTTCTGGCACTTATCTGTATGATAGGGCCTGTACTGACCAGCATCTGGAAGGGCCGCTGGTGGTGTGGACACGTGTGTCCGCGTGGCAATATGTACGACAGACTGCTTTCAAAGTATTCGCCTCATCGCGAAATACCTAAGTTTGTGCGTACGTTTGGTTTCCGACTGTTCATGGTGATATTCATCTTTACCATGTTTGGCATACAGCTGAGTCAAGCTCGTTGGAGTGAAGGCGGATGGGCGCTTTGGGGAGATATCGGTCGTGTGTTCTGGACCATTATTGTCATGACCACCATCGTGGGCGTAATACTTTCGTTCATTTATGCGCCACGCACTTGGTGCTCGTTTTGTCCTATGGGAACCATCTCCAGTTGGGTGGCCCCAAAAAATGCGCCATTGCCTCAGGCGTTCACGAACATCCACGTTTCGAGTGCATGCCAGATGAAGTGTAAGAGCTGTGCTCGTGTATGCCCCATGCAACTCACACCTTACGACAGTCGTGGTGAGGCTGTCGGCTACTTGCATCCCGATTGCATCAAATGTGGCAAGTGTACTCTGGCTTGTCCATCGAAGATCATGACACTCAGACATTAAAAAAAGGAAGCTTTAAACGGCTTCCTTTTTTATGATTATATCACTTCTATTCCTTGCTTCTTACAGAGTTCGAGACTCATTTCCTTGAGCTTGAACTTCTGAATTTTGCCAGAACCTGTGAGAGGGAACTGATCGATGAAGAACACGTACTTGGGAATCTTGTAGCGGGCAATCTTGCCACGGCAGAACTCCTGTACGTCCTCGGGTTCCATCTTGACACCCTCTTCCAGAATGATGAAGGCACCAACGGCCTCACCGTATTTCTTCGATGGCACAGCTGCCACCTGTACATCACGGATGCCAGGCATGTGATAAAGGAATTCCTCTATTTCGCGTGGATAGATATTCTCACCACCACGGATAATCATGTCCTTGATACGGCCTGTAATCTTGTAGAATCCCTGCTCGTCCTTTACACCCAGGTCGCCCGAGTGCAGATAGCCGTTCTTGTCGATGACCTCGGCTGTAGCTGTTGGGTTCTTGTAGTAACCCTTCATCACATTGAAGCCCTTACAGCACATCTCACCCTGTACGCCCACGGGACACTCCTCGCCTGTTTCCGGGTCAAGCACTTTCACGTCTACAAACGGAAAGTCGCGACCAACGGTGGTACAACGCTGCTCGAAGGTGTCGTTCAGACAGGTCTGCGTCATGCCGGGCGACGACTCCGTAAGGCCATACACACTGGTAATGGTAAGATACATCTTCTCTGATACCTGTTTCATCAGTTCAATAGGACACAGACTGCCTGCCATGATACCTGTACGCAGACTTGTCAGGTCGAACATATTAAACATAGGATGGTTAAGCTCTGCGATAAACATCGTGGGTACACCATAAACGGCGGTACAACGCTCTTTGTGGATAGAGGCCAGCACTACCAGTGGGTCGAACTTCTCAACCATCACCTCGGTACATCCGTGTGTCAGACAGTTCATTGTTGCCAGTACCACACCGAAGCAGTGGAACAGAGGCACACAGACGCAAAGCTTGTCGTCCTGTGTAAAGCCCATGTTCTCGCCAGTGAAGTAGCCGTCGTTGGCGATACCGAAGTGGGTGAGCATCACGCCCTTGGGGAATCCCGTGGTGCCGCTGGTGTACTGCATGTTGCACACATCGTAGCAGCTCACCTGTTTCTTCATCTCGTTCAGCGTCTCGTCTTCGATGTTCTGTCCAAGTAACAGCAGCTCGGCGGTGTTGTACATACCGCGATACTTCTCCATACCTATATATACTACGTTCTTAAGGTAGGGGAATCGCTCGCTGTTCAGGTGTCCGCGCTCGCAGGTCTTCAGCTCGGGCAGCATGGTGTAGGTCATGTCAACATAGTTACAGTCCCATGTGCCATCGGTGATACAGAGCACCTCCATGTCAGAGTCCTTACACAGATACTCCAACTCATTCTGCTTGTAGTTGGTGTTCACCGTTACCAGTACGGCGCCGATCTTTGCGGTAGCATAGAGAAAAGTCAGCCAGTCGGGCACATTCGTTGCCCAGATGCCTACGTTCGAACCCTTCTTCACACCAATGCTGATCAGACCCTTGGCAAGATTGTCCACACGTTCGTTGAATTTCGACCATGTAAATCTGAGGTCGCGATCAGAGTAAACGATATATTCCTTATCAGGTGTGGTCTCTGCCCAGTACTCAAGCCACTCTCCGAGTGTCCTTTCCCATAGTTTATATCCCTCCGATCCCGTCTCTGCCGGGTATGTTCTATCGGGCAATGGTCTGCCCGCCATGTCTAATCTTACGTTGCTCATACTTTAGAAAGGAATATATACTACTGCTAAGATTTTTGCGCTCTTGCCAGGGGCACCGTGCACATGGTGCTTTACGATAGAGTCGTAGAAGATAGAGTCGCCTTCTTTCAGGTTGTATGTGTCTTTGCCGTAGACAATCTCTACCTCGCCCTGCATCACGTATATAAATTCCTCGCCTTCATGGGCTGAGAGCTGAAACTCCGGACTGTTTTCGGGGTTGATGTCGATAACGAACGGTTCCATGTGGCGTCCGGCCTTCTGCTGTGCCAGTGGGTGATACTCCATGTGCTTGCGGGCATCGGTTGCACCATTAGAGAAACTGATGCTGCTGTCTTTCTCGCGATCCTCAGCACGACAAACCACAGGGCCTAGGGCATCGTTATCGTCCATAAATGTTCCTAGTCTGACACCCAGAGCTCTTGCAATCTTGATCAGCGGCCCCAGCGAAGGCATGGTCTGGCCGTTCTCGATTGTATTAATCTGGTCTGTCGTCAGACCACTACGCTCTGCAATCTCCTCGATAGAGAGATTCTTTGATTCACGAAGTCCCTTGATTTTCGAACCAACGAATGAGTTATTGTTTGACATCTTTTATTATAAAAATATTACTAACTGCCTAAATTTGGCCGCAAAGATAGTGCAAAAAGAGCGAATAACCAAATTTTTCGCCCTAATTGTTATCAGATTAACACAAAATCAGACAAAAAAGTGACGATTTGTTATGTTCCGGACTTTTTGGGCGTTGTACATTGATTCACCAGATAGATGATGCTCATGTAGGGGATGCCGGTATTTGTTTCGAGACCGATCTCACACGTACGACTGTTCGAATAGCCTACCTCTATCTTGTTCTTCTCAATCTGCGGGCGCAACTTTCTCAAAGCATAGCTGTTCATCTCCGGGAAGGTGAATCCTCTGTCACCGGCAAAGCCGCAACAGCCCACTCCCTCGGGCAGAAAGACGTTGGAAGAACAGAGCTTAGCCAAGGCTACCATATCCTTGTCGACACCCATCTGCCGTGTCGAGCATGTCAGGTGCAGGGCTACAGGCTTGTCGATAGGATGGAAATCGAGGCGGTCAACCAGGTATGTCATGATAAACTCGGCAGGTTCGTAGAGCTTGAGCTTCGCTCGAGCCTGCTCTCGCTCATTCGCAGCCTTCATCATCACTTTGCGCATGCGGTGTAAACATGGACTTTGAGCGCAGAGGACTGGGTATTTCCCCTGCTCGGAGGCCTTCCATAGAGCGGCTTCCAACTCGGCGCTCTTGCGGTCGGCAATGTCGAGCATACCCTTACTCTCCCAGATTTGTCCGCAACACATACGTTCCATACCTTCTGGGAATATCACCTCGTAGCCTGCCTTAGCCATCAGCTGAATCACCTCGTCGACGAGCGCATGCTTTACGGGAGCCTCCTTTGCGAGTCCCATTGTCTGGTTGATGCAACTGGGGAAGTAGACGACCTTCAAATCGGAGTGCTCCTTCTCATGCTGAGGCACAGACTTCTCGATGATGAACTGCGTAAGGTCTGATTTCTTAGGCTGGCGCTTCTTGCGGGGCATGGCCGTGGTCCACAGGGGCAGTCCCATCTTGTTCATCGTCCGACAGATGGTGGTCATGAGCGTAGGCCCTAATGTGACATGGGCGGCATGAGCCACGTCGAGCACCACGCGGAGGCCGCTCTTGATGCCCGCCATGTGGTTGGCTGCAAACTCACCTATCTGATAACCTACAGTGTTGTTTAGCATATCCATCTGACGGATCAGATGGGTCAGTTCTCCTGTATTGATCTTCATTGGACACGAGGTTGAGCAGAGCCCGTCCGTAGCGCATGTCTGGTCGCCATAATACTTGTATTGCTTGCGTAAGGTGGCGGCTCTCTGTGGATCGCGTCCTGTAGCTTCCAGTTCGCGGATCTCACGCTGTACGGCGATGCGCATCCTCGACGACAGGGTAAGTCCGCACGACATACAGTTCACTTCGCAGAATCCGCATTCTATACACTTGTTGGCGCGTTTCACCTGTTCGATGGTCTCCTTTGATGTTGACAGCTTCGGGTCCATCAGGTAATGTCCGCCATCAGGCACCTTGTCGAAATCGTAGTCGAGCACAGGCAGCGGCTTCAGGCATTTGATAAAACAGTCGGGATCATCGTTGAATATCACTCCTTGGTTCAGCAGTCCTTCAGGATCGAAGATGGCTTTCAGTTCCTTCATGACCTCATAGGCTTTCTCGCCCCACTCATATCTCACAAACGGTGCCATGTTGCGCCCAGTGCCATGTTCGGCCTTCAGCGAACCGTCGTATCCCTCCACGACCAACTTGGCCACGTCGCGCATCATCTCAGCATAGCGGGCCACCTCGTGCTCGTCAGCAAAGCTCTGGTTCAGAATGAAGTGGTAGTTCCCCTCGAAGGCATGTCCGTAAATACATGCGTCGTTGTAGCCGTGATCGGCTATCAGTTTCTGAAGCTTCACCGTTGCCTCAGGCAGACTTTCAATGGGGAATGCCACATCCTCAATCAGACATGATGTGCCTACAGGGCGTGTGCCTCCCACGCTGGGGAAGATTCCTGAACGGATGGCCCAGTACTTTCCGTATACGGCGGGGTCCTCAGTGAAGTCAGCAGGTATGTAAAGCCTGAACTGCCCCAGACACTCCTTGATTTTCCCGATCTTCTCCAGGAGCTGTTCGTGGGTGATACCCTTTGTCTCAGTAAGGATAGCTGTCAAGTTGTGATAGTCACCAGGTTCCACACCCTCTATCTTACCGGCATCCACATCTTTCTTATATTGCAGGAACACGGGGTCATCCACCGAACTCAGCGACATGTAGTCGAGCATCTCAGCACTTTTCACCATCAGCTGTTCTGCGCTCATCTTCACGTCTTCGTCGCCTGCTTTCAGCTTCTTCATGGCCACCACAGCCTCGCAACTCTCCTTCATTGTAAGGAAGTACACCATGGCTGAGGCCTTGTACTTATAGTCGGAGAGTGTCTTCATCGTTACTTCAGAGAGGAAAGCCAGCGTTCCTTCACTGCCTACCATTGAGTGTGCGATGATGTCGAAAGGATCGTCATAGGCAATCAGCGGACGGAGGTTAAGACCTGTCACATTCTTAATACTGTATTTCTTACTGATGCGATCGGCCAGCTCCTTATCTGCGCGCACCTTGTCGCGGAGGTCTTCAATCTTCTTCAGGAAGTCAGGATGACTCTGACGGAAGGCTTCGCGACTCTGGGCATCACCGGTATCCAGAATAGTACCATCCGTCAGGATGACTCTTGCGGAGAGAAGCATACGGTCGCTGTTGGCGTGTACGCCGCAGTTCATCCCCGAGGCATTGTTGATGACGATGCCGCCCACCATTGCACTTCCTATCGAAGCGGGGTCGGGTGGAAACACACGTCCATAGGGCTTCAGTATCTCGTTCACCTTGGCACCTACGATGCCAGGCTGAAGTCTTATGCTTTCGCCGTCTGGCGAAAGAGAGAAACCTTCCCAGTGTTTGCCTGCTACGATGAGTACCGAGTCGGTACAGCTCTGTCCTGAGAGCGAGGTGCCTGCTGCGCGGAAGGTGTAGGGTAGGTTATGTTTCTTACATGTCTTTACGATCTTGGCAATCTCCTCCTCACCGTCGCTGCGAATCACGACTTTCGGAATCTGACGATAGAAACTGGCATCGGTGCCCCATGCCAACGTGCGGAGTTCATCGGTGTAAATACGGTCAGAAGGCATAAATCCTCTGAGGTCTGATAAAAACTGACTGATCATAGGCCGTTATAGGTATTTGTTAGTTGTGTATTACTATGGGGCAAATATACAAAAAGAAGCGTAAAATGAGAAGTGAAAGGTGAAAAGATTCTCTTCATTTTCGTTTTTTTCACTAAAAGAATCCCTGAATGTCGGATAATTATCGTATATTTGTCCGCAGAAATCCAACAACTTCGAAACAATTCTATATAATAATAACAATCAAATTACTAAAGACCTATGACAGCATTAGTATCTGTTATTCCTATTCTGTTGCTCATTGTCCTCATGATGGGCTTCAAGGTGTCTGGTTACAAGAGTGCTATTGTCACGCTTGTTGTAACGATTCTTCTGGCCCTGTTTGCTGTTCCGGCCATGGGCATCATGCCTGAGAAGTATGCTGGTCTCTCTGTCTATGGCATCACCCTGTGGTCGGTGGTTGAGGGGCTTCTTAAGGCATGCTTCCCCATTATTCTGATCATCATCTGTGCCATCTTCAGCTACAACATCCTTTGCGAGACCAAGGAGATAGAGACCATCAAGGCGCAGTTCATCCAGATGACCTCCGACAAGGGCCTGCTGGTTCTGCTTCTGACTTGGGGTCTTGGTGGTGTGCTTGAGGGTATGGCAGGTTTCGGCACTGCGGTTGCCATTCCTGCAGCCATCCTGATAGGCCTTGGCTTCAAGCCGATGTTCTCGGCTGTCATCTGTCTGGTTGCCAATACTGTTGCCGTTGGCTTCGGTGCCGTAGGTCTTCCTGCCACCACATTGGCCAATCAGGTAGCTGCCAGTGGCGTCGCTACGCCTGAGGAACTCTGCGAGGTGGCCACCTTTATTATATTACAGCTGTCGCTGATGTTCTTCATCACCCCGTTCCTCATCCTCATGATGACCGATCGGACTAAGGTGCTGAAGAATCTCTCCATAGCCCTGTTTGTCGGCGCCTTCTCTATCGTGGTGCAGTTCTGCTGTGCCCATTGGATTGGTCCTGAGACTCCCGCCATTCTTGGCTCTGTAGCAGCCATCATCGCCATGCTTATCTATAACAAGCTGTTCATCCGCGAAGAGAATCCTGCCGACGAGGTGAAGGTTGATAAGAAGAAGTTTGGCGTTGGCAAGACGCTTAAGGCTTGGAGTGTCTACGGTCTTATCATTTTCTTCATCCTGATATCTTCGAAGATAGTGCCTCCCGTCAACGAACTGCTTGGAAGCACCCTCGTCTCTAAGTTCGACCTGCCCGTTATTGGCAACACCTTTAAGTTCGGCTGGTTGTCTAATGCGGGATTGATGATATTCCTTGGTGCCGTGATTGGAGGCTTGATTCAGGGCATGAGCTTTGGCAGTCTGATGAAGCTGCTGGCCAAGACCACGCTTAATCTTCAGAAGACGGTTGTCACCATCTGCTGTTTGGTGGCTATGGCCATGCTGATGAATAATACGGGTATGACAAATGATATTGCCAAGGGCCTTGTGTTGCTCACAGGTGCTGCTTTCCCGTTCTTTGCTCCTCTCATCGGTTCTATCGGTACCTTCGTTACGGGCAGTGCCACCAATGCCAACATCCTGTTTGGTAAGCTCCAGGCCACCGCAGCCAGCGACCTCGGATTGGTTAACCAGGGTACGTTCTTTGGTGTGACGGGTAACGAGACCAACTGGCTGGCTGCCGCCAACTGTGCCGGTTCTGAGGGCGGTAAACTGCTCTCGCCCCAGTCGATAGCCATCGCCACGGCAGCCTGTGACATGGAGGGCCAGGATGGCGATATCATGCGTAAGACCATGCCTTTCGCCATCTTCTGGATTCTGATGAACGGCCTCATGGTCTTCCTCGGCCTGCATGTTATCTGAGTTGCGGTCTTATGGACTACCTTAACATGAATTAAGAATAAGCAACTTCCTGTTTCTTGACTGGTATTGTTTTTTGTGCTACCTTTGCACCGTCAAATCAATATAAACTTTCTTATGGAGACAAAAGATGTAATAAAAAGCATTCGAGAGAAAAACAACCTGACGCAAGAGCAGTTAGCTGAACGGATTTATGTAAGCCGTCAAGCCGTAAGTAGATGGGAGAATGGGGAGACTCTGCCAGACACAGAACAGTTGAAGACATTATCAAGAGAGTTTGGCATATCAATCAATACGCTACTCGGCTCACCCCAAACTCTGTACTGCCAATGTTGTGGAATGCCGTTGTCGGACGACGCAGTGATTAGCCGTGAGGTGGATGGTAGTTTCAACGAGGACTATTGTAAATGGTGTTATGCTGATGGTAGTTTCACATACAAGGACAAAGATTCCTTGCTCGACTTCCTCGTAAGTCACATGCCCAACCCCAATAATGAGTCTGTGGCAGAACGTCGTAAACTTTACGACTCCCATCTGTCGATGCTCAAGCATTGGCGATAGTATAGTCGTATGATTATAAAGGCGGGCCGTTTGGCTCGCCTTTTGTTTTTTTATACCAAAGAAGCATAATAATCCACAACGTCTGGTCTGATTACGGTTTTATTTCTTACCTTTGCAGGCGAATAATGAAATAACAGAGTTATCAACTATGAACTTTACAACAAAGAATCTGATTAAGGAAAAGTGTGCACTATGTCTTATGGCCTTAATACTGATAGGGCTTACTGCGTCGTGCAGTAACGATGAAAGCGAAGAAGAGGAGATAGGAAACTACATTGTGACAAACCCTGTTGAGAACGTGGGCGTAACTTATGTAGAACTTTCTGGCGAGTTTTATTCCAACAAGATGCCAAAGGCCTATAATTCTTCGGGCAGATATATGCAACCAGGCATTGAGATATCGTTGACGGAGAGTTTTACACCTGGGATGACGTTGCACTCAGGTGCTAGTGGTATTGAGAATAACCGTATGACGATGACCGTCTACGGACTTTCTCCCAATACAAAATACTACTATCGCTCGTTTGTCGATATCGACGACTTAACATACTACGGTGAAAAGAAATCATTTACCACTTTAGGTTTATCGCTGGCCTGCAGCGTGGACGATGCTATTGACGTCAGCTTCAGATCGGCTTTAGTTCCAGTGAACTTCAATAATGTGGCTGCCTCATTGTCACCAGAGGATCTGAGTGTATATTATGGAGTGGCCTATACTACGGATAAGTCGCTTTTTAGCGAAATAAACCCAAACGTATCGTTCGATACCAATGGCGCCGGTATCATACTCTGTCATGCCCCGTACTCATCAAACGGTCAGGTTGTGTCTCTTGATAATCTTCAGCCTAACACGACTTATTACTATTGTGCTTTCACTTGCACTGACGGTAAGACGGATTGTCTGTTCGGTCCGGTAAAGAGTTTCACCACCGAAAATCGTGATGGACTATTGGTGATCGATGCTATCGATGCAAAATTCATTCTCGCAGAAGTGGCGGGCACCACAAAGTTACCGAGTTCGATGACGGGTGTAACATACAGGTTAGTATATGAAATGCTTAACGAACCTCTCCCTTGGCCTACTGAAGTGGAGATGAATGTGGATGGTGATAAATTGACTGCTGTGGTACGGAACTTATGGCCGAATCGTAAATACCAATGTTGGATTACGGCTATAAAAGACGGAGAGATTTATGCTGAGAGCGAGAAAAAGGAACTCAAGACAGATAATCCGAGCGACTACATAGAGATGGATGATGCCACTGACATTACATCGACCTCTGCCACAATCAGTTGTCGTCTTACTGCTGAAGGCTATGAGGACGAAGAGTGGTGCAACATATATTATGGTAAGGACAAGTACAACCAGATTAATGAGACGATGGCCACCAAGAATGGTGATCGTTATACCGTTACTCTCACAGGTCTTCAGCCCAACACCACCTATTATTACCGTGGTCAGGCTCTTTTTTTACTGGAGATTGGCAGAGCAGACTGGTACTATTCTGATATTAAGAGTTTTAAGACCTTACCATAAGGCTGGTGTCGATAAGGATATCCGAGGATAATGTCAGCCATAAACAGCTATCTGCGCATACAGTTCTTGATACATCGTAAGTACATATCAAGGTCTGGACACATCTCCAATCGAGAAACTGATCATTGAGAAAACAATCATCCCTCAGCTGGTGTAGCTGAGGGATGATGTGATTTATTGCATATCGTAGACCACTTGCATGAGCTGTTTGCCGAGGTCGTCGGCCTTCTCCATGCTCTGGGCCTCGCTGTAGACACGGATAATCGGTTCAGTGTTCGACTTGCGCAGATGTACCCAACGGTCGGGGAAGTCGATCTTCACGCCATCGATATCGTTCACCTGAGCAGAGTTGTCTTTTGCAAACATCTCCTTCACCTTTACAAGAATAGCGTCGACATCGGTCTCAGGGGTGAGGTCGATACGGTTCTTGGCAATCTGGTAGTTGGGGAAGGTGGCGCGCAACTCAGATACGGTGCAGCCCTTCTGAGCCAGTGACGAGAGGAACAGGGCGATGCCTACCAGGGCGTCGCGACCATAGTGGCTCTCAGGATAGATGACACCGCCATTGCCTTCGCCGCCAATCACAGCGCCTACTTCTTTCATCTTCGTGGTCACGTTCACTTCGCCTACAGCAGCAGCGGTGTATTGTCCGCCATGCTTCTCGGTAACGTCGCGCAGGGCACGGGTCGAAGAGAGGTTTGACACGGTGTTCCCTTTGGTGTGACTGAGTACATAGTCGGCCACGCTTACAAGTGTATATTCCTCTCCGAACATGGTGCCGTCTTCACATATAAAGGCCAGACGGTCTACGTCGGGGTCTACAACGATACCAAGGTCGAAGCCGCCCTTCTTCATCTTGTCCATAATGCCCTGGAGGTTCTTCTCCAGTGGCTCCGGGTTGTGGGCGAAGTCGCCAGTGCACTCGCCGTTCAGGATCTCGAACGCTACGCCCAGCTGCTTGAACAACTCGGGCAGGATGATGCCACCGACGGAATTGATGGTGTCTGCGCAGACACGGAACTTACGCGCCTTGATGGCTTCGACATCAACCAGCTTCAGCTGAAGCACTGCGTCAATATGACGCTGGTTGAAGGTGTCATCGATGGTGCAAGAGCCCAACTTGTCGACTTCTGCGTAGTTGAAGTTCTCTTCCTCAGCCATGCGGAGTACCTCGGCGCCATCGGCTGCTGTGAGAAACTCACCTTCGCTATTAAGCAGCTTCAGGGCGTTCCACTGACGGGGATTATGTGAGGCTGTGATGATGATGCCGCCGTCGGCACCTGACATGCGTACTGCCAGTTCGGTAGTCGGGGTGGTAGCATAGCCGATGTCAATCACATCGTAGCCCATGCCCATCAATGTGCCGACAACAACGTTGCGAACCATCAGGCCTGAGATGCGGCCATCGCGACCCACTACAATCAGTGGCTTACGGCCACTGACGTCACCTCCTTTATTTCTCTGGCCGCCGATAAACTGAGCGTAGGCGGTGGTAAACTTAACGATATCTAATGGATTCAGCGTGTCACCAGTCTGTCCGCCGATAGTACCGCGGATGCCGGAAATGGATTTGATCAATGTCATGTTGATGAATATAATTTGTGATTTATGATTCGCGCTGGAATGTAATGACGTAATAATAGGGTATTACATTGCTCGAAGCGTTGGCATGCCCCTGAGAATGAGGAACGATGAGCCTTATCTTGGCATACTCCTCGTCGGCACTCTGCGGACGCCCGACCTTGATATAGGGCAGGGCCACGAGCCAGCCGGCGGGAACGGTAGCGCCGTAGACGGAATACATCATACCGCTGGTGAAGCTGGCGGTATAGGAACCGCTGGTGCGTGAGATCTTCATAATGTCGGGAATAGCTGTCAGGTTCTTCCCGTAGTAGGTGAGGTTGTTTCTGTTATTACAGAGACTTAACGTGTCGTTCATGATGTCAAACTCTTCGAAACGGCACACCAGATTGGTGTTCTCACCGTCTTCAAGTTTCGTGCCGCAACCCTCGCGCACAATCTGCATATAGACACCGGTCTTGTCGAGCTTGACGAACTCGTTGCGGCTGAGATTGGTGGTATGCCCCTGCTGATTGAACGCGTCTTCAGAGATGACTACGATAGATGAGTCGGCAATGAACTTGGCAACGGCATTGCGCTCCTTTTCTTTCTTGTCGCCGTAGGTCTCGTAGTCGTTACAACTGGCGAGAACGGCAGAGAAGGCTATCAATATGAATAACAGTTTCTTCATCTTCTTATACTATGAATTGCGGTGCAAATATACGAAAAATATTTCAAACAGCGTCAATATTTGCCTACTTTAACTTGTTTTCGTAGGCTTTGAGGGCATTCTCGACGATTTCCACAGCTTCGTCGATGCTGCAGTTCAGACGTCCACCAGAGGCGTTCAGGTGACCGCCGCCATTGAAGAACTGCTCTGCCATCTGGTTGCATGGGAAGTCGTCGACAGAGCGCAGGCTCACCCATACAAGGTCGGGCTTGTCGGTATCTTCGCGCAGCGAGACAGACAGCTTCAGTCCTTTGATCTGCTGGGGGATGTTTACCAGTCCCTCGGCGTCGCCCTTGATATAGTTGAACTTCTTCAGCTCTTCTCTTGTCAGGGTATAGTAGGCCGCATGGTATTCGGGCTTGTAGACCAGTTTCTGATACATGACATAGCCCATGAGACGGATGCGGCTCTCAGAATAGTTGTGGTAGACGTTGCGGTAGATCTTGTCTTTGTTGATATGCTTGGTCAGCAGCTCACCGATGATGAAATAGATCTCCGAGCGGCTGCTGTTGTAAAGGAACCCGCCAGTGTCGGTCATCATACCGCAATAGATGGGAATGGCATAATGCTTGTCGAGCTGTTCGAAGCCGCCCATCTGCCAGACGATACGGAACACCAGTTCGCAGGTGCTGCAGGCCTCGGGCTGGGAGATGCTCAGCACGGCAGGCACGTCAGGGTCAAGGTGGTGGTCGATCAGTACCCGCTGGGCAGGCGACGATACAAGGGCCTGCTCCATCTCATCGACACGGCTGGGGGTGTTATAGTCGAGACAGAAAATGAGGTCGGCAATCTTGAAGAGCATGTCACATTTCTCACGGTGCTTGTCGTAGCGCACGATCTTCTCCGTATTGGGCATCCACAACAGGAAGTCGGGATACTGGTCGGGCACGATGACGGTAGGCTCCTTGCCACGTGAGCGCAGGTACTCTGCCCAGCCTAACGAGGACCCTATGGCGTCGCCGTCGGGACTCTTGTGGCAGGTGATAATGATGTTTTGTGATGTAGAAATCAGCTGGTCCAACTGGACCAGCTGCTCTTGTGTCAAGATGTCGATATTCACTTTCTTGTCTTTTTTACTTTAAAAAAGCTTGTTAGGATAAACGCCCTCATCTACGAGCTGCTGGATACGGGCTACGGTAGCATCGCGGTCAGCGGCATAGGTCACGCCAAACCACTTTGAGGTGGTGTCGAGAACCTCGACGGTAGCGGTACCTTCATTGATGAGCTTATTAACCATCAGGGGAATGAAGAACTCGGCCTTCAGATTCTCCATATTCTTCGGATCGCTGAGGAACTCCTTGAAGTATGCCTCAGAGTATTCGAAGTAGTCGGGGGTGAAGCCCCACATGTTCATTGACACGGGTGTGTTGTCGGCTACTTCAACCCACTTGCCGTCCTCATCCTTATAACGGATGGGCTCAGAGGCTGCGCCTGCGTTAGAACCGTCGGCTGCGCAACGCACGATCTCCGTACGCTCGACAACGGTGGTCAGATGGCCTTTGTCGTTCTTTGAACAGATACCACGGGCCACGGTGCCGTTTTCCGACAGTGTGTTGCCTACGCGGAAACCTACCATGGCATACTGGTTGCGGGCACCCTCTGGCAGGTTGCTGAGGTACTTGCCGATAACCATGAAGGCGTCGCGGTTATAGAAGTCGTCACAGTTGATGACACAGAAAGGCTCCTTGATCACGTCCTTACCCATCAGTACGGCGTGGTTGGTGCCCCAAGGCTTCTGACGACCTTCGGGAACACTGAATCCCTCGGGCAGGGCGTCGAGAGCCTGGAAACAGAGCTCGCAGGGTACCTGACCTTCGTACTTGGCCAGAATCTGTGTGCGGAACTGCTCCTCAAAGTCCTTGCGGATTACCCATACGATCTTGCCAAAGCCAGCCTGGATGGCGTCGTAGATACTGTAGTCCATGATGGTTTCGCCGTTAGGTCCCAGACCGTCGAGCTGTTTCAGACCGCCGTAGCGGCTTCCCATACCTGCTGCAAGCAGAAATAGAGTTGGTTTCATAAGTTAAATTTATATTAGAGTTTGAATAAACAGAGTGCAAAGGTACTAAAAAGTTTTTGATTAAGCGGCGTATTAACGCGCCTTAACAATTAGAACGGATAGCCGATGGCGAAGTTCAGTGTCTGGGCATGTCTGAAGCGCGGGGCATTGAAGTAGCCGCTCTTACCTGTGTCTTGCGGACAGTGGAGGGCATATCCCCAGTCGACACGGACCACGAGGAAACCGAGGTCGTAGCGCAGGCCGATACCGGTGCCCAGTGCCAGGTCGTTGAGGAAGTGCCTGGCCTCAAACTTCGACTGGTCGCCCCATTCCTTGATAATCATCATGGTCAGGGCGTCTTCCGGTTCCATGCCTTTTATGTCGTCATCGGTGATGCCGCTGCCTTTCAGGTTCCACACGTTACCGGCATCGAGGAACACGGCTCCGTGCAGGTTGCCGAACAGGGGCATGCGGTATTCCAGGTTGGCTATCAGTTTCGTCTCTCCATTGCGGAAAATGTAGTTAAACTGCCTGTCTCTCATGTCGAAATCGTTGAAGCGTCCCGGACCGATGTCTCTCACGCTGAAGGCGCGGATACTGTTTGCACCTCCTGCATAGAACATCTCACTGAAAGGTGCGTCGTCGCTGTTGCCGTAGCTCCAGATGATGCCGGCATTGACATGTCCCACCAGCTTCGACGACATACCTACCGACCAGGTCTTGGTCAGGTCG
The DNA here is from genome assembly GCF_000746155.1 of Prevotella sp. FD3004. Classification (NCBI taxonomy): domain Bacteria; kingdom Pseudomonadati; phylum Bacteroidota; class Bacteroidia; order Bacteroidales; family Prevotellaceae; genus Prevotella; species Prevotella sp. FD3004. The sequence continues at coordinate 261,145 of NZ_JQKR01000011.1, forward strand.
GTCTCCAGTCTCAGGAACTGTGAGTAAGCGGCTTTGAAGAGCCTCTTCCCTTTTTCGTTAATCGACTTGCCGCAGGCGGCATCGACGAGCGACACCAGATTGCCCGCCTCTTCCACGGTGGTCTCCCAGCGGGTGCGCGGACTGGTGTAGGTATAGGTGTAGCGCATCTTCGGGATGAAGTAGTCGTCCATGGCAGCTGCCAGATACATGTTCTCACCGATGATAGAGTCGTACATGGCTGTGGTGCTGTTCTTGAACTGGTACTTCACCGTGAGTGGCGAGAACTCGTGACGGCTCCTCTCTGACGTTTGCCAGCGATAGGTCCACTCACCGCTCACCACGTGCATCTTGTAGAAGTCGGGTCTTCTCATGACGTCGGTCGACACCTTGGCATAGGTGGTCGGCGGCACGTAGAACCTGCGTTGGCGGGGACGCCCGTCCCGACTTCTGCGTCGGCGGTCGCTGTTATAGAACGGGGCAATGATGCGCGGGAACTCAATCGAGGCGTCGGCACCATATTCATAAGTGCTTGTATTACTGCCGCCGCTTTCCTGCCACTGATAGGCGCCGTGCAGGTTGACGTCGAGTTTCTCGGCACCTCTGAAAAGGTTGCGCTTGGTGAAACCGACCTTCGCCTCAGGGCCATAGCGCCCGTTGGTGCGCCCGATGGCGTTGGCTTCGATATAGAAGTCGTAGGGTTTGTCGAACACACAGCTCAGCCTCAGGTCGAGCGTGTCGGTATCGGGGCGTGGCGTAAAACGGAAATCGGTACTGCTGAACACGCCCGTGGCATTGATCTTATTGGCCGATTCGATGTATTTGTCGTAGTTGAACTCCTGACGCGGCCGTAAACGCAGGTTCCTCAATACCACACTAGGGCGGATGGGCGAGTGCTTGCCGCTGTAGTGGATTGTCAGGTGTCGCCGCTGGATGGAGTCGGTGAGCTGGTCTCTCATCGACTTACGGAACTGCACGTCGATATGTCCGATATACCATTTGCGAAGGGCTTCTGCCGGGAGTCCGTCGGCCAGTTGCAGGCGCAGCTGTACCTTGTTGTCTACTGCAAACGTGTCGGCCAGGTATGAGGCGTAGTTCGGGGTGTAGAAATAATAGCCGTTGTTACGCATGAGGGTATTGATGCGGCTCCGTTCTCCGTCGAGGTTAGCCACGCTGAAGGGCTCGCCGCTCTTGATAAGGCTCTCCTCGCGGGTAGAGTCGATCAGCTGGTTCATGGCCTCAGGGAAGTTCCTGTGACTTACCGAGTCGAGGGTGAAGAGCGAGTCGAGGTGTATGGTGTAGCCTATCTTGCATTTCTTCGGGTTCTTCTGTTGTACGGTCTCATAGTTCACGTAGCCTCTGAAGAAACCGTTGTTACGAAGAACCGACTGGGCTACCGATGCTCTCAGGGCCGGGTTCACCTGACTCATCAGCACGGGAGGCTTTCCGAAGCTCTTGACCATCCATCGTGCAAAGCCCGAGTCCTTACCGGCGTATTTGTTGTATACCCACAGATGCCACGACCAGGGCACGGTGTAGTAGCTGCTGCCGAAGAGTGAGCCGTTGGGCTCCGTGGCGAGCGCTGCTTCCAGCTCCTCCTTCATCAGCTCCAGGTGTTCTGCATAGGGACCGCCTTTCTGTTCGTCATCGTATGCCATCTTGGTCAGTCCCGTGAAGAGTTGCTCGCCCTCTGGAATGTTCTTTGTCATCGAACAGGAGGAAAGGAAAAGTAAGAAGGTAAGGAGGTAAGAAGGTAAAAGGATTCCTGCCTTTACCTGTTTCCATGTGTTATGACAACTGTTCTTTTTCATATTTCTTTCCTTTTTACTTTTCCACCTTTACACTGTCAGTCGTTGTTTGTCGCATAGGGATCGGTAGGGGCGTCTGCTTCTTCGGGCGGAAGAGGTCGCGGAGACTGTCGAGTTTCCTGCGCCATACGAAACCTGCGCCGTATTCGCTGGTGTAGCCTTCAAGCCAGTCGTATACGTTCTGCTTGTAGAACAGTTTCAGGTTCTGTGTTCCTTCCTGGTTCAGACGGTATTCCATCATCACGTTGTCGAAGAACGACTGTTTCTGTCCCGTCTGCTCATTGCTGCCCGTGGCCAGCAGACCGCCGATCTGTATCTTCAGACGGTTGTCGAGGAATCGCTTGGAGAACTGGAACGAATAGTCGGTAGTCTCCTGTCCCGAGCTTGTCACGGAGTTCTCCACGCCGAAGCTGATGTCGATGGTCTTCAGGGCCGAGCCCGCAATACTGTTGATCTCGCTCTGCAGGAAGGCACTCAGGGCCGAGTTCATCGAGAAGTTGCCCGATGTGCCGCCGTTCAGATACATGCCCGTGGTAAGCATGGCCACGGCAATCTTGCCCCGTTCCTCTACCGACATGGCGCTCAGCTCGCTGTTGATGAGGTTATCCTCAGGTGCCGAGATGATGAACTGCAGCCCCATGTCGTTGAGCGTCTTGGTAATCTCAACGCCGCAGTCGAAGGCCACGCTTCTGGTGGCTCCCGTCTCGTCGTTCACGGTAGCCTTCGTGTGTTCTGTCGCCGTAATGTTCAGCTTCGGGTTCATGGGGTCGCCGGTAAACTCAACGTAGCTGCCGTCCTTCACGGTGAAGGTCTTCAGCGGAATCACGGGCAGTGAGTATTTCATCTCACCGCTGGCCAGCGTGTAGCGACCGGTGAGGTTGATGCCTTCAGCATGATATCTCATGCGCAGGTCGCCGCCACCCGTCAGGTCCACGTAGTTGGTCTGGTCGATGTTCAGGTTACAGATGATATGGGCGCCATGTGCCACGTTGATGTTCAGGTCGATGTCCAGTCCCGATGGGGTAGGACGGTTGACGACGGTCTGTGTGGAGTCGTTGAAGTCGGTAAACTTCACCAGCTCGTCGAGTCTGTTGTCCTGCGAAAGGGGCGAGTCGAGTAGCAGATAGGTCAGGTCCGTCGAGCCGAGCACATCGAGTCGTCCTCTCATCTTCAGCTCCTCGAGCGGGCCCTGCATACGCGCCATGAAGTTGACGAAGGCCTTGCCCCAGGCTATCGATTTGGGCTCCTGTCGGGCATTGATCAGTAACAGGTTGCGTGCCCTCATTCTCAGGTCGGTGGTGATGTGGTCGGGATGACTGAAGTCAACCTCGCCCATCAGGTTCAGCGGCTCGTCGTTGTAGGCATAGAGTCCGAAGTTCTCGATCAGCAGTTTCGAGTCAGTGATACGTATCGGGTCGTTGTCCATGCGCATCTTCACGCCGTAGGGGATACTCACCAGATAAGCCGAGTCCACATATACTTCGCCGTCGATGTCGTTATTCGAGAGCGAGCCTCTGATGTTGAGGCTTCCTTCGGCGTAGCCCTCAAAACCGATGATCTGGTCGGGAATGAAACCGTTGGCCAGCGACAGCGGGAAGCGTGTCATGTCGAGTCGGGCGTCGATATACCCCTCTCCCTCGCTCTGGTAGGTGCCGCTGAACAGGCCGAACTCTTCGTCGTCGAGCATCAGTCGGGCTTCTACGGCATGGATGTCGGCCGACGGGTGCTCACTGTCGCCTTCTTTTATCAGATAAACCAGTTCGGTGCTGATATTGCCGATGGGCGAGCCCTCGTATGTCATCTGTCTCACGGCCATGTCTGATGCCACGGAGATGCGCTCCTGCTGGTCCAGGAGGATATGATAGTCGCCGTCCAGCAGTCCGGTGATGCGGGGCAGGTAGGGGATGACCGAAGTCACCTCGCCCAGGTCGAGCTGGTGGATGCTCAGCGTCAGGTCCTGTAGCATGGTTGAGTCCTGGTTCTCGGTATAGAGCTTGATGCCCGTCCTGTCGTCGGAAATCAGGTCGACCTTGGCCTGTATCTTCTTGTCGTTTCCTAGGAATATGTAATTATCCTTGTTCAGGTTGAACTCCTTGTATCCCAGCGTCGGACGGTCGGGCATGAGCTTAAAGCGTATGCCGCCGTTCTCCATCTCTGCCGTAGCCCCCAGTCTCACGCCCAGCTTGTCCTTGTCGTCGTAATAGCGCACCCCTGCCAAGGCGCCGTGTTCATGTATATGACCGTCGATGAGGGCGTTGAACACGAACTGCGGGTTCCGCTTGTTGTTGCGTATCTGTCCCTGATAGCTCAGCCGGTCGCCCTTCTGTGTCAGGTTCAGCCGTATGGTGTCTATGCGTGTGCTGTCGTAGTTGAGCGAATAGAGGTGACTGGTGCCGTTGATACCTGTGAGCGGCGAGGTGTCCACGTCGAGCAGCAGCTCCTTGAAGTCGATGTTCCAACTGCTCTTCAGCAGGTTGGCCACGGGATTGTCGCGCTTGCTCTCCAGGTGCAGTCTCATGGTGGGTAGCAGCCGTTTGATGGCAGGCTGGTCGATCACCTTGTTTTCAAACTGCGCCATGGCCGAGTCGCCGAGGGTTGTCAGTTGTCGCAGCAGCCGCTCATAGTCGCCGCTGGCGTCGAGCTTCACGATCAGGTCGCCGCTCTGTGCTCTGACGTAAGTCGTGTCGGGCCGTGTGTTGATGAGCAGTCCCACCTTCTCGGGGTGATAGGTGTCCTTGTCATCCTGGAAATACAGATCGGTAAAGAGACCGCTCACATGGTGGGTCAGTCTCATGTCCGAGCTGATGTCCATGTCGCCGCAGAGACCGATGGTCAGCGGCTTGTCCATGATTCGCATCCTGTACAGGTCGGCTCTTGCCAGGTCGGCGCTGATGGTGGCCTCGATCTTCTTGCTGTTCAGCAGCGCGTCGATGCCTATCGTTCCGCAGAACAGCTCGTTGTCGCCTGTCAGCTCCGCCTGTCCGCGCCCGTTCTGCAGATTGGCGGTGGCACTCATGTTCCTGAGGTTCCAGCTGCCGTAGCGCAGCTGATGGAGTCTGGCACGTGCAGTCAGTCGGCTCTTGCCCGAGAGGAAGTCGGTGCCGTATCCCTTGGCCTTGACATCGGCAGTGATGGTGTAGATAGAGTCTTTTGGCATGAAGTGGTGCAGGTTCAGCCCGTTCACCTTGATGTCGGCATCATAGGTCATGCCGTTAGGAACCATGTCGCCCTTGGCATTGCGTGGGATGGCGGCATCGCCTTTCAGCCTGACGGTGCCGTTACCGTCGCGCATGGTCAGGTCGGCACCGTATGTCGTACCGTCGGCCTTGATGCTGCCGTCGAGCGTCAGTCCATAGGGTATGCGGTAGTTTCTCTGTAGTTTCGGGTCGACGAGGGCCGTGACGAAGTTCAGGTCTTCGGCCTTAGCCTTGAGTCTGATGTCGGCTTTGAGGTTCTTCGGGTCGGCAATGTTCTCTGCACTGCCGTCGGCTGTCAGTTGCAGGGCTGTGGGCAGACAGATGTTCAGTCCGGTGAACTCCATCTGCTTCATGTTGCCGTTGATAGAGCCCTTGATGCTCAGCGGGCGGTCGGGAAAGCGCTCCGTGAACTTCCGAGGCATCTCACCCATGAATTGAAGCAGGTCTTGCTTGCCAACCTGTGCGTTCAGTCGCATCTTCATCAGTCCTGGGTGCTGCTCGTCGAAGGCGTTGAAGTCCATCGCCAGCTCTCCCTCAATGTCAGAGTCAGGTGTTTTCAGAATCAGGTTGGGCAGGCTTACGCTGGTAGAGTCGATCTTCACGCCGCCTTTCAGACGGGTAATCTTCTGTGCCCAACTGTTATTATAGGTAATAGAACCGTTTTGCCAGTCGATATCGCCCACCTGATAGGTCTTCTGTGCGATGTCGATGCTCACGTCCCTTGCCACGGCCTCACCGAAGTGGGTGGCCATGTGGAGAGAGTCGTCGGGCATGTTGATGGTGAGTCTGGTATTACTCAGCGAGATACTGTCGGCCCTGATCACCCATTTGGCTGTCGAGGCGGTGGTGTCTACGGCAGCCGTGTCTGTCAGGTTGATGTCCAGCCATCCGTCTCTCATCCTCGCACCGTTCACCATGGCCGTCTCCTTTTTCAGGTCGATACCCTTCGAACTCAGCCAGAGCTCCTGCATCTCACCTTTGATGCGCAGGTCGCTGATGAAGCCGTTGGTGTTGATCTTGGCCTGTTGCAGTGACAGCTCATCGATGATCACCTGATGGCGGAACAGGGGGCGCAGCTTCACGTCGACCACCAGCTTTCTGATGTCGGCAATCGTGTCTTTTACGTCAGGAAGAGAGTCGCTGCCTGACGAGCCGGACGGCAAAGCCGGGCGCGTATGCAGGGCGCGGAGGCCCTCGATACCTAAGTCAAGCGGGAACTCCAGGTTAACATGCTCTATCGTGATCTCCATGCCCGTCTTCTCCGAGGCGATGGCAGCCACTTTCTTCACCGCCCAGTTCTGAACGGGTGGCAGGTAAAGCAACACGGCGAGTATGATAAACAGCAGGACGGGCGTCATCACCGCAATCCCGATCCACTTGAGTATTCTTTTCATCGTCAAAATATAATGACGGTGCAAATTTACAACAATTCTCCGAAACCCCGTCAAAATATTAATTAAAGTTTTGGTTAAATGTCTTTTTTTATATGTGTTCTGTGCATGGAAAGATTTTTGGGTTGTTCAAATCATTTACAAGTAATTAACAGAATATAACGGTTCTTGTTTTTTGATTAAGCCGTTCCGCGCTTTTTTTGCCACTTTGCTTGCACGGATGGAAATAAATGTATACCTTTGCCACAAATATATTGTATGATGGGAAATTACAGAGTATTGATATTCGTGGCGCTGGCGGGGCTTGTGACGGCTGGCTGCAGCGAGAAGAAAAAGACAGAGGACATCATCGTGCCCAAGGAGGAGGTGAAGGCGCCTAAGGGGCCCGTACGTATGCAGGACTACAAACAGACCAAGGATATACAGTGGCTCGGCAAGAACTACCAGGTGGAGATACTGAGAACGGCCGACGACAGCCTGCAGATGGTGAAGGATGAGGACGGACAGAAGTTCGTTGACAACCGCATCTCACTGCGTGTGCTGCGCAGCGACGGCAGCGTGTTCTACCAGGGTGGTTTTACCAAGGCTGCCTTCGAGAACTGTCTGGACAACGACTACCGCAAGACGGGTATCGTAGAGGGATTCGTGTTCGACAAGGTGGATGGCGGCCATCTGGTGTTTGCCGCCAGTGTATGTCATCCGCAGACGGATGAGTATATCCCGCTGGTGGTGACGCTCAGCTCTACCGGTGAGGTGGGCATCAGACGGGATTCTGATCTCGACACCTTCGGCAACGAGGAGGAAGACAACGACGACTAAAACGAGAAACCTTTCCAGGCATCGCTGAATTCAGTCATGCTTGGAAAAAGAAGATGGGCTCCTGCCTGCAGCAATTGCTCGTTGGGCAGGGGTCCGGTGTTTACACCAACAGTGAAGATGCGGGCTGCCACGCCGGCACGGACGCCAAGCGGCGCATTCTCGACGACGATGGCCTCCCAAGGCTTGAGACCGCCAGCCTTCTCAAGACCGACAAGATAGGGGTCGGGATTGGGCTTGCCACGGCTGACGTCGTAGGCTGTGGTGATATGAGCCTCGTCGACATACCGGCCGAAGTCGCGCAGGATGCGCTGGATGAGCGGCCGCTGACCACTGCCTGTCACCACGCCGCACTGGATGCCACAGGCGTCGATCTGAGCCATCAGACTGAGGATGCCCGGCATGATGGGGGCTTCGGGAAGGGAATGGAAAGTCTCGGACTTCACATCGTACATGCGCTGAGCCTCTGCCTCGTCAATCTCACGATGCTGCTGCAGGCGGACCATCATGCGGATGGTGTCGACACCGCGGGCGCCTTCTGTGGCATAGGCGTCTTCAGACGTCATGTGGATGTGGAAACGTGCCATCGACTCCTGCCAGGCAATGGCGTGATTGGGCATGGAGTCGTAGAGCACACCATCCATATCAAAGAGCACGGCTTTGGGGCTTAGGGCCTCAAAACCGTGTTCCTCCAGATATTTTCTAATCGCAAGCGTGTACATGCTTACTTCTCGTTTGCCAGACGCTCCTTGATGGCCTTGGAATCGGCTTCGTAGCCAGGCTTCTCGAGGAGGGCAAACATATTCTTCTTATAGGCTTCCACACCTGGCTGGTTGAACGGATTAACACCCAGCACATTGCCGCTGATGCCACAGGCAATCTCGAAGAAGTAGATGAGCTGGCCGAGGTAGCGCTCGTTGAGGCGCGGCATGGTGATGCGGATGTTAGGAACACCGCCGTCGACGTGGGCCAGACGTGTGCCCAGTTCGGCCATCTTGTTCACCTCGTCGACGCGCTTGCCTGCGAGGAAGTTCAGACCGTCGAGGTTCTCCTCGTCGTTGGGGAAGAGCAGCTTCTTCTCGGGCTCCTCGACACTGACAACAGTCTCGAAGATGGTGCGCTCGCCGTCCTGGATCCACTGACCCATAGAGTGGAGGTCGGTGGTGAAGTCGACAGAGGCGGGGAAGATGCCCTTGTTATCCTTACCCTCAGACTCGCCGTAGAGCTGCTTCCACCATTCGCTCATGAAGTGGAGCTTAGGCTGGTAATTGACCAGGATCTCAATCTTCTTGCCACTCTGGTAGAGACCGTTGCGGACGGCAGCATACTGAGCTGCGGGGTTCTCTGCGAAAGGTACGTCCTTGCCACAGGCCTTCTCCATGTCCTGAGCACCGGCAACGAGCTCGCGGATGTCGAAACCTGCGCAGGCGATAGGAAGCAGTCCTACCGGGGTGAGCACAGAGAAACGGCCACCTACGTTGTCGGGAATGATGAAGCTCTTGTAACCCTCCTTGTCGGCACAAGTGCGGGCAGCGCCGCGCTTGGCGTCGGTGATGGCTACAATCACTTTCCTGGCCTCTTCCTTGCCGCGCTGGGCCTCGCACTGCTTCTTCAGCAGGCGGAAGGTGAGGGCGGTCTCGGTGGTTGTACCACTCTTGGAGATATTGATAACACCAAACTTCTTGTCCTTCAGGTAGTCGGTCAGCTCAGCAAGGTAGTCCTCGCCGATGTTGTTGCCTGCGAACATGATGGTCGGATTGGCCTTATCCTGAACGAGCCAGGCAAAAGAATTGCCCAGAGCCTCGATCACGGCACGTGCGCCAAGATAAGAACCACCGATACCTGCTACAACCACAACCTCACAGTTCTGGCGAAGTACGTCGGCGCATGCCTGCAGCTCGTCGAGGAACTGAGGTGTGATGCTTGACGGCAGGTGGAGCCAGCCAAGGAAATCGTTACCAGGACAAGTGCCGTCCTCGAGTGACTGCTGGGCGGCCTTTACTTTGGGCTCGAAAGCCTCTACTGCGCCAGCCTCAAGGAAGCAGGCAGCCTTGGTGATGTCTAATTTGATGTTGCTCATAATCGTTGTTTTGTTATACTTTATCTAAATGAATCTGTTAGGAGTTTTATCTCAATCTGTGGAGCGATACGCTCATATAGGATATTATATACGGCATCGAGAATCGGCATGTTGACATGACAGTGACGGTTGATCTCCTTCATACACTTGGTGCCGAAATAACCTTCGGCAATCATCTCCATCTCTATCTGTGCCGACTTCACGCTGTAGCCCTTGCCAATCATCGTACCGAACGTGCGGTTGCGTGAGAAATTGGAATAACCTGTTACCAGCAGGTCGCCCAGATACACGCTGTCGTAGATGTTACGCTCCTGGGGGTAGACCGCTGTCAGGAAACGGTTCATCTCCTGGACGGCGTTGGCCATGAGTACCGCCTGGAAATTGTCGCCATATTTCAAACCGCTACAGATGCCCGCGGCGATGGCATAGACGTTCTTCAGGACAGAGGCGTACTCGATGCCCACCACGTCGGAAGAGGTCTTTGTCTTGATATACTCGCTTGAGAGTACATCGCAGAAGGCCTGGGCCTTGTCGCGGTCGGCACAACCTACGGTAAGGTAGGATAAACGTTCAAGTGCCACCTCCTCGGCATGCGAAGGACCGCCGATGCAGGCCAGATTCTCGTAAGGTACGTCGTAAACCTGATGGAAGTACTCCGAACATACGAGGTTCTCATCTGGCACAATGCCCTTGATGGCCGTGAGGATAAACTTATCGCGGATGCGCGACTTGAGTTTCTTCAGATGGCTCTTCAGGTAGGGCGAAGGTGTTACGAACACAAGCGTGTCGTACTGGGAAACGATACGATTCAGGTCGCTGTCGAAGTGAATCTCGTCGGTGTTAAAATGAACGCTTGTCAGATAGGCGGGGTTATGTCCCAGACGACGGAAATCCTCGATGCGGTCGTCACGGCGCATATACCAGCCAATGTGGTGGGTGTGTCCTACCACAATCTTGGCTATGGCTGTTGCCCAGCTGCCTCCACCAATAATCGCTATCTTACCACAATCGTACATAAGCAATATATTTCAGGCACGGATGAACACGGCTCTTATTTTATGAAACACTGCTTTTTGCGTATCCAGCTGCATCTTTATCTATAAAGCTGTGTTCGCTCGGCTTTGCCGCTTGGCTTGTCCAGGAATCCGTGCCAAATCTTTATACGTTGGCTTTCTCTATCCAATGCTGGACTTCGTCGACAGAGGGCTTCTGCATGTCGAGCTTGTACTTCTTGACAATGTCGCCGATCTTCTGCTGCAGGCCCTGAGGCTTCTCGTCCTTGATGTTTGAGATCAGGTTGAAACCAGCCTTGCGGAGTACGGGTACCCACTCTTCTGTGACACCAATCTCTGCCCATTCGGCGGGACTGCTCTGTGGCATCTTCTTCTCGGGCTTCATCTGGGGGAACAGCATCACCTCGCCAATGGCGAACTTACCAGTGAGCAGCATCACCAGACGATCGATACCGATACCGATACCAAATGTAGGAGGCATACCATATTGTAATGCGCGCAGGAAGTCGTGATCGATAATCATGGCCTCGTCGTCGCCCTTGTCAGCGAGCTTCATCTGCTCGATGAAACGCTCCTCCTGATCGATAGGATCGTTGAGCTCAGAATAGGCGTTGGCCAGCTCCTTACCGTTAACCATCAGCTCGAAACGCTCAGTAAGTCCGGGCTTAGAGCGGTGCATCTTGGTAAGAGGACTCATCTCAACGGGATAGTCGGTAATGAAGGTGGGCTGGATGAAGGTTCCCTCACAGAACTCGCCAAAGAGCTCGTCGATCAGTTTACCCTTACCCATGGTCTCATCTACATCCATACCCTTAGAGAGGCAGAACGCACGAATCTCGTCTTCGCTCTTGCCGTCGCAGTCGAAACCGGTCTTCTCCTTGATAGCATCGAGGATAGGCAGACGGCGGAAAGGCGCGCGGAACGAGATGACCTTTCCGTCGATCTCAACCTCGGGTTTGCCGTTTACGGCTGTGCAGATCTGCTCCAGCATCTTCTCTGTGAAGGTCATACCCCACAGCAGGTCCTTATAGCTCACATAGAGCTCCATGCAGGTGAACTCGGGGTTGTGGGTCTTGTCCATACCCTCGTTGCGGAAGTTCTTGCCCATCTCATACACACCCTCAAAGCCCCCCACGATAAGGCGCTTCAGGTAGAGCTCTGTGGCAATACGCATGTACATATCCTGATTCAGAGCGTTGAAATGGGTAATGAACGGACGGGCAGATGCACCACCGGCGATGTTCTGCAGGATAGGGGTGTCAACCTCTGTATAGCCTGCATCGTCGAGAATGCGGCGCATGGTGCGGATGATGGTGGCACGCTTGAGGAAGGTGTCTTTCACACCCGCGTTCACCACCAGGTCGACGTAGCGCTGGCGATAGCGCAGCTCAGGATCGTCGAATGCGTCATAGACCTTGCCGTCGGCATCGGTCTTTACCACGGGTAGTGGCTTCAAGCTCTTGCTCAACACGGTCAGCTCCATCACGTGAACGCTGATCTCGCCTGTCTTTGTGCGGAAGACATAACCTTTCACGCCAATGAAGTCGCCCAGGTCGAGGAGCTTCTTGAAGACAATGTTATAGAGGTCTTTGTTTTCGCCGGGACAGATGGAGTCACGCTGTACGTACACCTGAATACGGCCTTTGGAGTCCTGCAACTTGGCGAAGGCGGCCTTACCCATGACGCTCTTGCTCATGATTCGTCCGGCAATGCTCACTAAACGGCTGTTCTCTGGTGTGGCCGTCTCACGCACATCGTTGCCTTCCTCGTCTTTTCCAATGACGGGCAGGTCCTCGAAGTTCTCAATAATATCTGTGCTCCATGCATTTACGGGAAACTCTGCTGCAGGATAGGGGTTAATACCCATGTTGCGCAGCTCCTGCAGGCTCTGGCGCCTGCCGATTTCTTGTTCGCTTAACTCTAGAATGTTCATCTCAAATATTCGAATATCTTACTTTTGTGGCTGCAAAGTTACGAATTTATCCCGAAAAAAGCAAGGATAGGGTAAATATTTGCAAAAAATAACTCAAAGATTTGTATGGTTTGGAAAAAAAAATTATATTTGCAACGTAAAACCGTCAGCAGAAAGAGTCATAGACAGCAAATATTCTAAAAACAATCAACATGGATAATAACCCACTGGTAGATACCGTAGACAAAATCAAGACCCGCGTTGTGGGCGTAGATATCCGCCTTGAGAGAACAACCTTTGCCGTAGTTGACATCAGGGGGGATATCGTAGCACAAGATTATTTCGATACGAGAGATTATGGTGACATCAATGACTTCGCGACAGTGCTGTGTGAGAAGATTATCATGCTTGTCGAGGAGAACGGTGGCATTGAGACTGTCCGCTCCGTGGGTGTCAGTGCGCCCAGTGCCAGCGCGATTTCCAATTGTATAGAAAATGCAGCCAATCTGCCATGGAAGGGCGTTATCCCCTTGGGAGCCATGTTGCGCGACAGGTTGGGACTGGCAGTCGCTGTGGCCAACGATGCGCATATCACAGCTTTGAGCGAGAAGTCGTATGGCAGTGCTCACGGCATGAAAGACTTCGTAATCGTATCTCTCAGTCATGGCGGTCTTGGCAGTTGCTTCTATTCCAATGGTCAGCCTCATCTGGGCTGTGATGGTTTCGCTGGCGAGGTGGGACATACCTGTGTGGTCCTGAATGGTCGTCAGTGTGGCTGTGGCAACAAAGGTTGTCTGGAGACTTATTGCTCTAAGGCAGGACTGGTGAGAACGGCTGAAGAGCTTCTCGCCGAGAGCAAGGAACCCTCGCTGCTAAGTGAATTGCCGGATATGAATGTCCTGTCTATCGCTCAGTGCTGCGACAAGGGGGACAAGGTGGCTATTGAGGCTTATCGCTTTACAGGTGATATGCTGGGCTTAGGTCTCGCGAACTATGCCTCGGTGCTGAATCCCGAGGCTATCATCCTTACGGGTGACATGGTACAGGCAGGCAAATGGCTGCTCAAGCCCATGCGCGCTTCGTTTGAAAGACATGTGTTCCGTAACATCAAAAACAAGACACGTATCCTCGTGTCGATATTGAAGGAGGGTGAGCGCGATGTACTGGGTGCCAGTGCCTTGGCGTGGGATGTGAAGGAATATTCATTATTCAAATAAAAACAATACAAACAAAACTTTATGGAGGAATATAATCTTAAAACCAGAGTTGTCGGAGTTGATATCAGTAATGAGCTAACGACTTATGCCATCGTCGATATTCGTGGTAACGTATTGGCGGAAGAGTCGTTCTCAACAGAAGACTATCCTGATGTCAACAACTTCGTGACAGCACTTAGCGACAAGCTCGTGATGCTCGTTGAGAACAATGGCGGCTACGAGACCATCCGTTCTATCGGTGTCAGCTGTCCGAGCGCCAGCTCTGTTTCCGGCTGTATAGAGAATGCTGCCAATCTGCCTTGGAAAGGTATCGTTCCTTTGGCAGTTATGCTTCGCGATAGAATAGGCTTGGCTGTAGGACTTGCAAACGATGCTCATATCTCAGCCCTTGGTGAACATACTTTCGGTAGTGCTCACGGCATGTCGAACTTTGTCGTTATAAGCCTTGGCGTAGGTATCGGCAGTTGTTTCTTCTCTGAAGGCAATGACCACAGAGGTCATCTGGGTTATGCAGGTGAGTTCGGACATACCTGTATTGCTGATCGTGGCCGTGAGTGTGGCTGCGGTCATGAGGGGTGTCTCGAAGCATATGTGGGTGCTGCCGGTATCGTGCGTACGGCACGTGAGATTATGGAAGAGTCGGATAAGCCCTCGCTGATGCGCGATGCGGCACGTCTCACCCCACGTATCATTTGTGAATTCTGCGAGAAGGGCGACGAACTGGCTATAGAGACCTACCGCCGAACGGGTTACTACCTGGGTATTGGCCTTGCTAATTATGCCTCGATAGTCGATCCTGAGGCTATCATCCTCACGGGTGGCATATCGCATGCCGGTAAGTGGTTGCTTAACCCTACCTACGAGTCGTTTGAAGACCATGTGTTCGGTAATCTGAAAGGTAAGGTAAAGATATTGCTGTCGAAGCTCGACGATCGTGAACGCGATGTGCTCGGTGCCAGTGCCCTTGCTTGGAGCGTACCGGAATACTCGCTTTTTAAGTAGTTAAGAATCAGTAATATTGAGAATTAGTGGACGTAGAAAGAATAAACTTTATTATTAAAGAGAAGCCGAATCTGAGTACTGCGCTCGGGATGGAGTTCATCTCCACGCCAGAGAAAGATACTTGTATGGCACGCATGAGGGTTGATGAGCGAAATCGTCAGCCCTTCGGCTTTCTTAGTGGAGGAGCCTCGCTGGCCCTGGCTGAGAATGTGGCAGGTGTCGGTTCATCAGCCCTTTGCCCAGGTTGTGCCTGTGTGGGTATCGAGGTCAGTGGAAGTCATGTCAAGGCTGTGGCCGAAGGAGATACTGTTACGGCTTTCGCACGTATGCTTCATAAAGGAAAAACACTGCATGTGTGGAATGTAGATATCAAAGATACCGCTGGTGACCTGATCTCGAATGTACGCGTCACCAACTATATCATTAAACAGAAGAAAGAATGACAGGACTGGCTATATTTCGTCTGCCTCATGCTTCTGAGGTGACATGTGTCCGTCAGGTGAAAGGCACGCCTGAAGAACTCAGATCGTGCCAGGAACTCAATGGACGTTCAGGTTTTGTCGTGGCTCCTTTTGAGGTGACCCCCTCGCAGCCCATTCTCCTTATTCATCCTGATTATATAGAGACCATGGCTGTGGATGACGTGATGCATATTCCTGATATGCCCTCTTTTGAGGGCTCATCTGTCTGTACCAATGTCTCTGGTTCGCGCGGCACCTATGCCATCGATTTTGCCAACTTCCATTCCCAACTGAGCCTTGGCTTTTTCCAGAAGATCGTCTTAGCCCGTTGTACTGATGTCAAGGTTGACAGGCCTCTTCCGCCTCTGGAACTCTTCCGTCGTGCCTGCATGCGATACCCTCGCATGTTCATTGCGCTCGTATGGACTGAGAAGAGTGGCTGTTGGCTTACGGCTACACCAGAGATATTGCTCGAAGGTGTGGGCAACCATTGGCGTACCATCGCCCTTGCCGGTACCATGCAGCTCGAAGGCGAGCAACTTTCGGGTGAAGGTGAGACGATTACGTGGAGCACGAAGAATATTCAGGAACAGCGGATTGTGGCTACATATATCACAGAGTGTCTCGAACAGTTTACCAGTGACTTTCATGAGGAAGGACCCTGTACAGTTCGTGCCGCTAATCTGGTCCATCTTCGTAGCGACTTCACGTTCTCGTTATCCGATAACGGACATATAGGCGATCTCTTACATGCCTTGCATCCTACGCCTGCTGTCTGTGGACTGCCTAAGCGCGCGGCCCACCACTTTATTATCCATAACGAGTATGCCTCGCGCCGATATTATAGTGGTTTCATGGGAATGCTGGGGACAGAGGAAACCCATCTTTATGTGTCTCTGCGCTGTATGAATATAGAAGGTGGTCTTTACCATCTCTATGCAGGAGGCGGTTTGCTGAAAGACAGTAGCGAGGAAATGGAATGGCAAGAGACTGAGGCCAAGCTCCAGACCATGCGTAAGATTTTAGAAAAATGAATATATTCTATGTATAGTAATAAGGATAACGTCAATATACTCACAACCTTGTTAGTGGCTCATGGCATACGACATGCGGTGGTCTGTCCGGGAAGCCGTAACTCGCCCATCGTGCATAATCTCAACGAATGTCCCGACATCGTGTGTTATCCCGTCACCGATGAGCGCTCTGCAGGTTTTTATGCCTTGGGTATGGCACAGGCATTGAGACAGCCTGTCGTGGTATGTGTCACCAGCGGTACGGCCTTGCTCAATCTCACTCCTGCGGTGGCTGAGGCTTATTACCAGCATGTGCCCCTTGTAGCCATCTCAGCTGACCGTCCTCAGCAGTGGATTGACCAACTTGATGGTCAGACGCTTCCTCAGCCCGATGCCTTAGGACATTTCGTGAAGAAAGCCGTCTCGCTGCCAGAACCAACAGACGAAGAACAGCACTGGTATTGTAATCGCTTAGTTAACGAAGCCTTGTTGGCTTGTGCTAATCAGGGCTGTGGACCTGTACATATCAATGTGCCTATCAGCGAACCCCTGTTCGACTATACTGTCTCGGCTTTACCTCAAGAACGTTGTATCAGAATGACGGCTGCCGATATCACCGCACCCACACTCAGTCATGTGGAACGCATGTTCATGTCGGCTAAGCGTCCTATGCTCATCTGCGGTCAGCCAATGAATCCTGGTTTCGATGAAGCTGTGGCACTTGTGGGAAATGATGATAGTTACGTGCCCGATTTCGTGCTATGCACCGGTGGCTCCATCGTGAGCAAACGCCTGAAGCGTTTCCTGCGCAAGGCTCGTGAGGTGTGGATGGTGAACGAAACAGGTGAGGTGACCGATACGTTTATGAATCTTACGCAGGTGATTCAGGGTGATGGCAAACTGGTAGCCGACCATGTGCAGCATCTGCTCGAAGATCATCCTCATCCGTTTGTCATGATGTGGGATGAACTGCTCAGACGTGTGCGCGCTCATGCAGAAAGCTACGAGCCCGCCTATTCCCAGATGGCTGTTGTGAAAACCTTCGAGTCACGTATAACTGGTGCTGAGGTACACTATGCCAACTCCACTGCCATCCGTCTGGCCAATATCTATGCCCGGCATCCAGTGTGGTGTAATCGTGGCGTAAATGGCATTGAGGGTTCACTTTCTACAACAGCAGGTTTCTCTTGTGTTACTGATGAACAGGTGTTCTGTATCATTGGTGACCTGAGTTTCTTCTATGACCAGAACGCCCTTTGGAATCAGAATCTGCAGGGCAACCTGCGTATTCTGCTGCTCAACAATGGTAAAGGAGGTATCTTTAACATGCTGAAAGGTTTGGAGCAGAGTGGGGCTCGTGACAGGTTTGTCGCCGCAGAACACCATACCTCCGCGGAGGGTATCTGTCTACAGAACAATGTGCGGTATCTGAAGGCGGAGAATATGGGAGAGATGTTGAAGGGTGTCGACACCTTATTGAATATGGAAAGCAGTCGTCCCGTGCTCCTCGAGGTGTTTACTGACGCTAGTGAGGATGAGCGGGTATTCAAGGATTATTATAAAACATTAAGATAATGAGAAACTGGAAAGAAATCAAGAAGTTCGAAGAGATTCTGTTCGAAGAATATAACGGTATTGCTAAGATTACCATTAATCGTCCGCAGTATCGTAATGCCTTTACGCCTAAGACCACCTGGGAGTTGTCGCAGGCTTTCGCTCTATGTCGTGAGATGCAGGACATATCTGTGGTGTTGCTTACTGGTGCGATGTCTGATGTGCCAGAAGGTAAAACGCTTGGCGATGTGAAGCATGCTTTCTGTAGCGGAGGTGATATGCATGTAAAGGGACGTGGTGGCTATGTCGACGAACAGGGTGTGCCCCGTCTCTCTGTGCTCGATGTGCAGATGCAGATCCGTCGCCTGCCCAAACCTGTCATCGCTATGGTGAATGGTTATGCCATTGGTGGAGGTCATGTGCTTCATTTGGTATGTGATCTCACCATCGCCTCTGAGAATGCCATCTTCGGACAGACAGGTCCTAAGGTGGGCTCCTTCGATGCCGGCTTCGGCTCTTCCTATCTGGCTCGTATCGTTGGTCAGAAGAAAGCGCGTGAAATCTGGTTCCTCTGCCGTCAGTATAGTGCAAAGGAGGCCGAGGAAATGGGCATGGTCAATAAGGTGGTGCCCATCGAGCGACTTGAAGACGAGTGTGTAGAGTGGGCAGAGATCATGATGGAACGCTCGCCTTTGGCTCTGCGTATGATCAAGGCAGGTCTCAATGCAGAACTCGACGGTCAGGCAGGTATTCAGGAGTTGGCTGGCGATGCCACCATGCTCTATTATTTCCTTGACGAAGCCCAGGAGGGTGGAAAAGCTTTCCTTGAAAAGCGTAAACCTGATTTCAAGAAATACCCTAAGATGCCATGACCTATGAGATAGAGGAGCGACTGCTCCATTTCAAACAGCCTGCAGGAACGTCGCGTGGCGTTTATCTGACTCGGAAGAGCTGGTTCGTCCATCTGTCGGATGACAATCATGTCGGGGTTGGAGAGTGTGCGCCATTGCCTGACTTGAGTTGTGATGCGATGACCGATGAGGCTTATACGGCTAAACTACATCAGTTTTGTGAGGCTCTCTGTCAGTCTGGCACCATCGACTATGAGGCTATGCGCCCCTATCCCTCTATGCTCTTTGGACTGGAGACTGCTTGGCTTAACCTCCAGCATGGTGACTTGCTTTTCGATACCCCTTTCAGTCGTGGTGAGGTAGGCATCCCTATCAATGGCCTTGTGTGGATGGGAAACTATGATGAGATGCTCCAGCGTATGGAAGAGAAGCTGACCAAGGGATTCCGATGCGTGAAACTTAAAATCGGTGCCATCGATTTCGATCAGGAACTCGACCTCGTCAAGCGTATCCGTGAGCGATTCTCCTTCCACGAGGTTCAGTTACGCCTCGATGCCAATGGCGCCTTTCCTTTTGAAGATGCCCTCTATAAGCTTGAACTGCTCTCGCAGTATGCCATCCATAGTATTGAGCAGCCTATCAAGGCTCAGCAATGGGGCTTCATGGCGCAGCTCTGTCGTGAATCGCCTTTGCCCATCGCCCTTGATGAAGAACTTATCGGTGTCAACGATCCTGAGATGAAGCATCACATGCTCAGCACCATTAAACCTGCTTATATTGTGCTTAAGCCCTCACTTCATGGAGGTATGCAAGGTTGCCGGGAGTGGATTGCCGCAGCCGACGATCTGGGCATTGGCCATTGGATTACCTCTGCCCTTGAGAGCAATGTCGGGCTTAATGCCATTGCCCAGTTTACTTCCGACGTCTATCGTTCAGTTCCTGTGCTCATGCCTCAGGGGCTCGGTACAGGTCAGCTTTTCACCGACAACATCCCTATGTCCCTCGAAATACGTGGTGATCAATTATGGCGATGACATTAGAAGCATTTCTGTCTGAATGGAATGATGCCTCAGAGTTTGTCCATGTGCAGACCAGTGGTAGTACAGGTGCTCCCAAGCCTATGTTGGTTGAGAAGCGCCGCATGTTGGCCTCTGCCCGTATCACGTGCGATTTCCTTGGTCTTCGGTCTGGCGATACGGCTTTATTGTGCATGTCGCTCGATTATATCGCAGGTAAGATGATGGTCGTCCGTTCCATAGAACGTGGTCTGAAACTTATTTCCGTCGAACCCTCAGGTCATCCGCTTAGTAATGTGGAATATGTCGATTTTGCCGCAATGGTACCTATGCAGGTCTACAACTCCCTACAGGTTCCTGAAGAACGTGAACGTCTCATGCGGATCCGTCACCTCATTATCGGTGGTGGCGCCATCGACGATCAGATGGCAGCAGAGTTGCGCACTTTCCCCAATGCGGTGTGGAGTACGTATGGCATGACCGAGACCCTTTCGCATATAGCTCTTCGTCGGATTAGTGGTCCGGACACTTCCGAGTGGTACACGCCGTTCCCCTCTGTACGGGTGACTCATAACGATGAAGGCTGTCTTGTTATCAATGCTCCTGAGGTTTGTGAAGAACCACTTGTTACCAATGATATTGTTGAGTTCTCGTCTGATCATTCAAAATTCCGGATTATCGGGAGAAGAGACAACGTTATCTGTTCTGGTGGTATAAAGATACAGATAGAGGAAGTTGAGCGCCATTTGCGTCCGCATTTGCATGTACCTTATTTATTAACGAAGCGTCACGACCCAAAGTTTGGTGAGGTCGCGGTGTTACTCACCGAGGGATCTGTAGAAGAGGCTCGTGAGGTCTGTCAGCGCATGCTGTCCAAATACCACCAGCCTCGCTATTATCTCCATGTGGCTCGCATTCCTCTCACAGAGACAGGTAAACCTGCCCGTCAAGAAGCTATACGTCTTGCCGAAACAGTTTTGTAACTAAGAATATAAACCTAAAACAAAATATAAAAAGATGAAAAAGATTGTATACATGATTGTTGGCGTGATGGCCTTGCTGGCTTGTCAGAAACAGCAGAGTCATGAGGCCGAGTATGTCGTCCAGGTATCGCTGGGCGGGTGGCATTCGCCAGATTATACGGCAGAACAGGTGATTGGCCGCATCGACACAGTGAGTCAGCTGATACCTGTAAAGAAGGTTATCATCGGTTGGAGTCAGGACAAAGAAATCTACCGTCAGGTGGGTGACTATCTGCACGACAGAGGTATCCGTATGCTGCTGTGGTTGCCTGTGTTTGCTGAGACGGAGGAGGTATGCGAAAACACACCAGCTGTTGACCTGTGGGGACAGGTGCCTACTAATTATGACCTGGCCGCGGGCGAGGGATTCCGTTTCAACTGCCCGTCAGACCCTCAGAATGCTGCTAATGTGGTGGCCGTCTATGACAGTCTGTTCAGTGATTGCGGTTTCGACGGCGTGTTCATCGATCGCATCCGCACTCAGTCGTTTGTCAGTGGGGTTAGTGGCGTGCTTGGTTGCGGTTGTCCGCTATGCGTCGAGCGCTTTGCTGCTGAAGGGGTCGACATTCAAGCGGTGAAAGCTGAATTTGAAACTCAGGGCGATGCTTTCTTCTCTGTCAGTGGTTATACACCGGTCGAAGGCTTCAGCTTTAAGAATCCAGTGGCAGCAGCCTTCTTCAAGGCTAAAGGTCAAGTGGTCAGCTCTTCTGTAGCGGCTATTGCCGACTCTCTCCGTAGCCGTGGTCTCGAAGTGGGTATGGATCTTTATGCTCCTTTCATGGCACCCTTCGTTGGACAGGATTATACCATCCTTGCTGGTCATGCGGATTTCATCAAGCCGATGCTGTATCGCCAGACCTTTGCTCCTGCTGGAATGGGGTTTGAGTACGATCTGCTTCGCAAAGCCCTTCCCGCCGCCACAGGATACCCTGATTTTAAGATGGACGTTGATTTCCTGCATACTCAGCTCAAGGCCATGGAGCCTTATTCCTGCGCTAAGTATCCTGGCATTGAAATCAATTACCGCCCCGTTGTCGCTCCGACTTCGCCCGAATACATCTCCGAGTCCTTGAAGGCTGTGCTGAGCCACGGCTTCGATGGGGCAGTGCTCTCTTGGAATATCATGGAAGCCCCCTTGTCTCATCTGGAACCTTTGAAGCAGAAAGATAGATGAGACCGACAGAATAAGAAAAGCATCCAGACTTGGTAAAAGTGAGATAGGGCTACCCTCGCGGGCGGCCCTATCTGCGATTAGTTAGTAATATGATTAGGTCTATTAAGTTGATTGGTTACTCTTTTTACGTTGTCAGCCCTCGCGATAAAAGTCGAGCGCCTCGTATATCTCTTCTTTCGTAGCTGTCTGGTCGATGCGGATGTCTCCGATACCGCCAAGTAGGGTGAAGTTAATCACGCCAGCCACATTCTTCTTGTCATGTGTCATGAGTTCCAACAAGGTAGGATAGTCATCACAAGTGATAGGCATTTTACCATAGTGTTCCTGTATGAAACGTACCGTCTGATGCATCTTGTCGGTGGGGAAGCCTGTTTTGATAGCGCTGAGATAAAGTTCGCAGATGAGGCCCCAAGCCACAGCATAGCCATGCAGTACGGGTTTTCTTTGTAGTGCCAGCGATTCGAAGGCGTGACCTGCAGTATGTCCGAGGTTCAGTGCCTTGCGGATGCCGCGCTCAGTGGGGTCTTCAGTGACGATGCGCTGTTTCACGGCTACACTGTCGGCTACCATGCGATTCAGCTGCTTAAGGTCGGGATGCTCCACGTCGAAGTTGAGCAGTTCGGCCCACATCGGTTCGTTGGCAATCAGTCCGTGCTTCAGCATCTCTGCATAGCCGGAGAGAATGTTTTCGGTGTCGAGGGTTTTCAGAAATTCAGTGTCGAGAATTACGCAGTTGGCATTGCGGAACACGCCAATTTCGTTTTTCAGTCCCCGGAAGTTAAAGCCCGTCTTTCCGCCAACACTTGCATCGACCATTGATAGTAAGGTCGTCGGAATGTTGATGTAGTTGATGCCTCGCTTGAAGGTAGAGGCGGCGAAGCCTCCCAAGTCTGTCACCATGCCGCCCCCTATATTTATTAATAAGGTGTGACGGGTGGCGCCGTTCTTTCCCAATTCTTCCCACACATGGACTACTGATTCGAGTGTCTTGTGGGTGTCGGTGGCACCAATGGTGATAAGCTGAGCACCCTGAAGGCAGGGCAGGGACTCGACGATAGGCAGACAGCATCGCATTGTTGTCTCGTCTGCAAGAATGAACGTCAGGTCGTGCTCACATTCCGAGATTGCCTCTTGAAGTGTGAGGCCTATCTGTTCTGATATGATAACCTTTTGCTGGTTCATTTTAATGGTTGCAGGCAGCCTTTTTTATATATGATTATGGTGCAAAGGTACACAAAAAAATTAAAAACTATCATGAAAAGGCAAAATTTTTTGGAATCTTATTAAACTTTTCTTGTTTTTCTGCGTCAAAGAGGCACAAACTGATAAAAATACAATGAGAAGATTATTACTCTTAATGGCCGTATTAATGGTGGCTCAATTAGTTAGTGCACAGCGCACAGTGACAGGTAAGGTTGTTGAACAGGATACGCAGGAAGCAGTGATTCAAGCCACGGCCGCTATTCTCCAAGGTGAGAAGGTCGTGGCTAATGCCGTGACAAACGCATCAGGTGCTTTTACAATCAAAGCCCCGAAGGAAGGAAGCTACACACTCAAAGTAACCTACGTCGGATTTAAGCCTTATACCAAGAAATTCACCCTGAAGAATGATAAGGACTATCATGCAGGAACCATCACACTGTCTCCTGATGCCATCATGTTGAAGGGCGCCACCGTTACAGCACGTGCTTCGAAGGTGACCCTGAAGGCTGACACCTTTGTATATAATGCCGCAGCATTCCGTACGCCAGAGGGCTCGGTAGTCGAGGAATTGGTAAAGCGACTGCCCGGTGCTGAGGTTAACGATGATGGAAGCATTAAGATTAATGGTAAAGAGGTTAAGAAGATCCTTGTAGACGGAAAGGAGTTTATGACGGGCGACACGAAGACCGCCATGAAGAACCTGCCAACCAATATTATCGATCGCATCAAGGCCTACGACAAGCAGAGCGACCTGGCTCGTGTCTCGGGCATTGAGGACGGCGAAGAGGAGACGGTGCTCGACTTTGGTATCAAAGCGGGAATGAACAGAGGCACGATGATGAACCTAGACGTGGCTGCCGGTACTGAGCATCGCTATTCCGGTCGTATCTTCGGAGGTGTGATGAGAAACGATATGAAGGTGTTCCTGATGACCAATGCAAACAATACAAATGATATGGGATTCCCCGGTGGTGGCGGTGGAGGCCGATTTGGTGGGGGACGCCAAGGCCTCACCGCCAACAAGATGGCCGGTGTGAATTTTAACTATGAGAATACTGGTAAGCTGATATTCGACGGAAGTGTGCGCTGGAACCACAGCGATGGCGATGCGTTCTCTAAGAAGTCATCAGAGACATTCTATAGTGAGACCAAATCCCAGTTCAGCAACAGCATCAGCCAGAATTTCTCACGTTCTAACAACTGGAATGCCCAGATGCGACTGGAGTGGACTCCCGACTCGATGACCAACATCTTGTTCCGTCCCACATTCCGCTATAACACGAACGATGGCAACAACTCGGGCGATGAGGCCACATTTAGTCAAGATCCCTACAACTACGTCGTCAATCCGCTGGATGAACTCCAGACACTGATTGGTAAGGGCATTGCCGTCAACAACCGTATCCAGAAGAGCATTTCGTATAGTGACTCCAAGAACGTGAACGGTATGTTACAGGTGAACCGCCGTCTGAACAACTCGGGCAGGAACATTACCTTGCGTTTGAATGGCGGATGGAGCGACGGCGACAGCAAGTCGGCCAGCGACAGCTACACCAACTACTACCAGTTGGTTAACGCCTTGGGACTGACTGATTCTACCAATATT
>NZ_JQKR01000012.1:0-274079 GCF_000746155.1 Prevotella sp. FD3004
GGGTAGTAATCACCCTTGGGGAAGTTGTAGTCGATCTCCTCAACGGGGATACCCATGTACTTGAGAACCTCCCACAGGTACTTACCAGCGTGCTCGAACATAACGGCAGCGTGGTGTGGGTAGTGCTTCTCGATGAGCACGTGACGGTAGAAGCGGCTCATGTTCTTGATACCGAAGGTACCGATAGAACCGAATGAGCGTGTAGCTACTGGCAGAATCTCACCCTGAGCGATGTAAGCACGGAGCTTAGTATCAGCTGTAGACTGCAGACGATATACAGTAGCCTTACCTGGCTTCAGGTCACCCTCGAGAGTACCGTTAGTAACCTCTACAGGCAGAGCGCGGGCCATAATGCGCTGGAAGCACATCTGACAGTTGCAAACCTTGCTTGAAGCGGTGTTACCACAGTGGAAGCCCATGAAGATTTCCTTCTCTGTGTATGTGTCGCACTCGAACTTCTTGCCCTTGATGCTCTCCTCGTACATATCCTGAGGAACAGAGTTGTTGATGTCGAGCAGAGTAACAGCATCCTCGGTGATACATGTTCCGATATACTCTGACAGAGCGCCATAGATATCAACCTCGCAAGCTACGGGGATACCACGACCTGTCAAGCGGCTGTTAACATAGCAAGGTACGAAGCCGAACATGGTCTGGAATGCAGGCCAGCACTTGTTGGCCATAGCTACGAACTGGCGTGAGCCCTTGTGACCCTCGATCCAATCGGTCAGAGTCAACTCGTACTGAGCAAGCTTAGGCAGAACTGAAGGAATCTTGTTACCTGTGCCGAGTTCAGCAGCCATATCCTTTACAACCTCGTCGATACGTGGGTCGCCCTGATGTTTCTGGAAAGCCTCAAGCAGGTCGAGCTCTGAGTTCTCCTCAATCTCAACATCGAGATCATAGAGGGCACGAATAGGAGCGTTACAAGCCAGGAAGTTATTAGGACGGGGACCGAAGCTGATGATCTTCAGGTTCTGCAGACCAACGATAGCACGAGCGATAGGCAGGAACTCGTGAATCATCTCGGCGCACTGAGCAGCGTCGCCAACAGGCTCCTCAGGGATGTAAGCACGAGTCTTACGCAGAGACAAAGCCTGACTAGCGTTCAGCATACCACAGTAAGCATCGCCACGACCGTCGATCAGGTCGTTCTGAGTCTCCTCAGCAGCAGCACAGAACATGGTTGGGCCCTGGAACCAGTCAGCAATCATGGTCTCAGAAATCTCAGGACCGAAGTTACCAAGGTATACGCAGAGGGCGTTACATCCAGCCTTCTTTACGTCCTCAAGAGCCTGCTGAGCGTGAATCTCGCTTTCAACAATACAAATAGGGCACTCGTAGATACCATCCTTACCGAACTTCTCTACATACTTGGCAATAACAGCCTTACGGCGGTTAACAGCCAGTGATTCAGGGAAACAGTCGCGACTTACGGCGACGATTCCGACCTTAATTACAGGTACATTTTTCATATTCATCTGAGTTTAAAAAGTAATGCTTAGATTGATACGGATGCAAAGGTATAAAAAAAATCCGAAAGCAGACACCTGTTTTCGGATTTTATAGTTTTTTATATCATCAACATTGCGCTTCTGCCATGGTTCGTTTCCATCTGAACCAGCCCATCACGGCAATGACGACATACAACCCATAAAGAGATGCCTTGAAAGGAATATCTTTATAGAAATAGAGCCCGCAGGTAAACACGTCGACGACTATCCAGATGAACCACTGCTCCAAATACTTGTGTGCCAAGGCCCAGATACCGACAACACTCAAAGCCGTTGTGAAACTGTCGATCATCGGCACGGTAGAGTCGGTAAAGGTATTGAGAAACCAGTACATGATTCCCCAAAGACCCAAAATCAGTAGTGTCCATGGCAACACTAACCGACTAGGGAAATGACGGATGGGTAATGGTTCCTTCGATGCCGACCCCCGAATCCATCGCCAATAGCCATAGATGGTCATCGCCAAATAGTAGAACTCCATGCCGCAATCAGCATAGAGCCCCTTTTGGTAATAGAGTACAATGCCCAGCGACTGCATCAGGAATCCTACGAGCCACATCCAAATACTGGCTTTATATTCCAGCAGGATATATGCCAATCCCAACACTGTCGTTACGATATCAAGCCAATGCGCTGTCAGAAATTCCATGTCTGTATTCTCTTTAGAATCTCAGCGTCATATTCGCAGCCATCGTAAAGCCCGCCATCGGGACAAAACCAAGCTGATAGTAACGGTTGTCGTTGGCATGGGCATAACTCTCGGCAATAGCAGAATAGACCCAGCCACTGGCAGCATATCTGCGATTGAAAATATTGCCAAAGTTCAAACCAAAGACAGCCTCTTTCACTGCTTTCTTGGGCTTTAGGGTATATGATATTGATGCATTCGACACAGAGTAGCAAGGCAAAGAACGCTCAGTATTCTCGGTATTATCAAGATACTGACGTGACACGAAGTTCGTATGCCATACTGCCTGCCATCCGTTATAATGCAACCTAACAAATCCATTGAGAATCATCGAGGGCGAGAAAGCCAGTGTAGAATTGTCATAATGGAACTGTCTAAATCCATCACCATTACCGTCAATATGATACTTTTCCATAGCTGCCCGCCGACCAGCCACATCATCTTTATAGTCCCAGTCATCCCAGTCCTCAACAAACTCGTCGAAGTCCTTAATCTTATTCTTGCTCAGAGCAGCGTTACCCTCGATGGTGAGCCACGACGTAGGATCGATACCAGCCTGCAGTTCAACACCCATACGATATGAGTCTTTGATGTTCGTTGTTAATTTTTCACCGATGTCAGTAGTTTGTCCAGTCTGCACAAACTGATCGGTATAATCCATATAATAGCCATTCACGCCAACACGCCAAATGTCACCATTATAAGTATAACCAAGTTCATAATCAAGCAACTGCTCTGCCTTAGGTGCGGGATAGATGTAATTATCGGTAAAATTGTTGCGCTCAGGTTCACGATGACTCAGTGCCACAGAACCATAAACACGATGCCCGTCTAACTGCCACGAGAAACCAGCCTTCGGGTTGAAGAAATCGTATTTCTTGTCGATATCGAGAATATGTTTCTCATAGAGATACGTTTTCTCGTTGTAGGCAAACTTATCATTACAGCCATCAGTCTTATAACTTACGTGCCGATACTGCATATCAGCAAAGACATCCCACTGTTCTGTGATATGGTAGGCGGCTTTCAGAAATACATTCCCATCGAATTTATGGGCATCAGAATCATAATACTGATAATCACCATTATTGAGCAGACGACTCCTAAGGGTCTCATCTGAGAGATAGGTAACATAGCCGAAGTGATTGCCGTCGAAATTCTGGAGCGAGACACCTCCGATAACATCCCACTCTTCATCCTTATAGTTCATATTCCACACCAGACCATAAGTATCCTGTTTGAGTCCCTTCTTGCGAATCCAATCGGTGCGCTTCACTTTCGTTATGTCCTCATCATTGAAATCTGCGTTAGGCAATCCCAGTTTCTTGATTTTGTTCTGCGGACGGAACTCCTTATAATAGCCATAGCCATGAGTATAGTGTAACGAGGCCGTAGAGCTCCAATGGTCACTAATAGTCCATGCTGCAGAAAGAATATTATGGTTTTGCCAGAAGTTATCTGTGGTTTTGTCCCAACAGGTACCATCTGCCATCTTGTAACGCTCCACCTGATAATTACCATTAGCATCCTTTACAAAGAGGCCATCCTCTCCCGTGACAAGTTTCTCATAAAGTGAGTTATACTTTCCAAGTCCCACATTCCACATATCCTGATAATCCTTGATGCCTGTCTTTGAGTTATAACTCCATGTTCCATCATCATAGCAGCCATCCATTAACGAGTAATCGTCATTACCTGCGGTAATTCCATTCCAAGCCTGACCCGTACGCTCGAAGTTGCCGATGTTCTTATAACGTATCTGAAAGTTATTGCCTAACCATGTCAAGCCACCATAATAAGAACCTGAGCGGCCACTTGTGCCATGGATGAATCCATCGGTATGCGTTTCATGATAAGCACCGTCAAATATCAAGTGATTCCATAACATTCCTGTTGAGAACTTACCACCCAGATTATATGTGTTGAAAGATCCATAGCTAGCAGAAACCTCAAGGCTTGGTTCTTGCAATGGGGTTGCCGATGCAAGGGCTACAGTGCCGCCAAAGGCACCATCTCCATTGGTTGATGTTCCCACACCACGCTGTATCTGCACACTACCGAGCAGTGAACCATAAGAGTTCATATTTGCCCAGAAAACGCACTGATCCTCAGGCGAATTGAGGGGGACACCATCGAGTGTCACATTGATACGGGAATCACCTGCGCCACGAATGCGCATATAGGTCGTTCCTGTACCAAGTCCGTTCTCACTCCATGCAACAACGCCTGGCGTTTGTGAGAAAAGCATAGGCAACTCCTTTCCTGACTTTGAAAACTCATTAAGCTGCTGTTTCTTAATGTTTACCACGGCAAAAGGTGCGTTCTTCTGGGCTCTAACACCCTTGACGACGACCTCCTGCAACTGCTCTACCTGAGTAGAATCATAGAGCGCTGAACGATTCTGTGCATTGACACCTATTACGCACATCAGCGCAGTCACACTAAAAGCCAATCTTTTCATACCTCTTTTGAATACTAAAAAAATGATGTAACGGGGAAATGTGTTGACTAATCCTTTATTCCATCCCTACGCCGGTATAATCCGGATCAGGTTAGAGGGTATCATCTCAGCCTGCACCCGCAGGCACCCCTTGAAATCGGCGGCAAAATTAAGCAAAAAAAATGAGGAAACAAAGCGTTTCCCCATTTTTTTATCTAAGACCCATGCGAGCCTCAACTACGTTGACCACATAGTCGGCCAGTTTCTCGCATTCATTAATCAAGTCCATATAGATGGTACCAACAGCATAAGTATACTCATGATTATTGACATCAGTAATATTCTGCGTCTTCAGCTGATTACGGTAGTTATTAATCTCATGCTCTATATTGAATGAGCGGTTCACATCAAACGACTCCTTGCGTCCTAGCATCAAGCGGTTCATCTGCGAGAGTGACTGATCGGTCAACTCCATCATTTGATGAATATGTTCATACTGCTTCTCAATGAAGTGGTCTTCTTTTCCATTATATTTACGAGAGATGGTACGCGCCATATTATAACAGGCATCACCTATCGATTCCAACTCAGAAATCTCACGGAGCATGGCACGAATCTTACCTTTTGTATCATCAGAGAGATGTGCATCACTGACGGAATCGAGATATTTTGCAATCTCCAATTCCATATTATCACTGATTCCTTCATACTTCTCAATGCGCGTATAAAGCCTATTGAAATCACCTGCTTTATTATCTTTCTTGTTCGTTGCACTACTAGAAAGGGTTAGCAATTCACGCACCATATTAAACATACGCTGCATACGTTCCGAGAAGGCCTGAATCTCCTTCTGAGCCTCAAGCACGGAAAGTTCTGGGGTCTTCATGAAACCTGCTGTAATGAAGTGCAGACGGAAATCTTCTTCCTCATCGATCTTCTTGGGTTTGATAACCCAACATACGAAACGTTCGATTTGCGGAATAAACCAAATAAGAATAAAAGTATTTACCACGTTAAAGCAAGTATGGAAGGCAGCCAACACAAAACTCAGTTTAGCAGCATTAGCCAGGAACAACTTCGTTTCAGCCATTCCCTTTACCATTGTCACGTCATAGCCCACAAGACCGCAAACGGCATCAACAAACGGACGGAAGACAAACAGAATCCATACAACACCGAACACATTGAAGAACATGTGAGCCAAAGCAGCTCTACGAGCCTGCGTATTGGCAGAGAGAGCGGCAAGGTTTGAAGTAACGGTAGTTCCGATATTCTCACCCATCACAAGCGCAATACCCTGATAGATAGGCAACGCACCACTCGAACAAAGAATCATGGTAATGGCCATTACAGCTGCCGACGACTGCACGCAGAAAGTCAGCACCCCTCCAAGGAAGAGGAATATCAGTGTGGTGAGGAAAGAGTCCGGATCAAACGAGGCAAAGAAATCGAGTACTGCCTGGTTCTCGCCCAAATGCATCTCTGCTCCCGTCATTCGGAGTGTACCCAGTCCTAAAAGCAGAAACGACAAGCCGAACAGGAAATCACCGATATAGCGGTACTTTTTCAGATAAATCAGAATGATTCCTATAAAAAAAGCCGGATATACAGCACTTGTGATATCGAACGACATACCTGCCGACATAATCCACGCCGTCAGCGTCGTTCCGATATTTGCGCCCATGATTACAGATATGGCCTGTGCCAGTGTAAGCAATCCAGCATTTACAAACGAAACCGTCATCACCGTGGTAGCTGTTGAAGACTGTACCGATGCAGTCACTAGCATACCAGTCAACATTCCCGTGAAACGATTGGTAGTCATTGCGCCCAAAACATGACGCAGTTGCGGACCTGCCATTTTCTGCAGAGCTTCACTCATCGATTTCATACCGAACATCAACAATGCGAGTGAGCCTAGTAGTTTGAATAATACGAGCATAAGAATTTCTTTTGATTCGATAATTCGGATGCAAAGATACAAAAAAGTTCTTAATTCATTATTCATAATTCATAATTATTTTATATCTTTGCCACAAAAACAACTTAAAGCAATAGAAAACATCATGGAACAGACTATAAAGATCCTCATCCGTAACAACGAAAAAACAATCGAAGCACCTATGGGTGCCACCCTCGAAGATGTTTATCAACTTTCAGGAATCCAGTTGAAGCACGGTCCTATTTCTGCGTGCGTAAATAATAAGGTGGAAGGCATGCATTTCCGTGTCTACAAACAAAAGGAGGTTGAGTTCTTAGACATCACCTCACCCAGCGGCAGCCGTGCTTACACCCGCAGCCTTTTCTTCGTGCTTTGCAAAGCAGTCCACGATCTCTACAGCCCTTGTAAGGTCGCGATAGACATTCCTGTAAGCAATGGTTATTACGTGAACCTTAACATCGGCCGCCCCGTTACTCTCGACGATGCAGGCACCATCCGCCGCCGCATGCAGGAGATTATCGATGCCGCCCTGCCCATCCATCGTCACGAAACGACTACGAAAGAAGCTATTACCATGTTCGACAACCTGCACAACCGCTCAAAGGTCAAACTACTCGAGAGTACGGGTAGTCTATATACCACCTATTATGACATTGACGGCTACAAGGACTACTACTATGGCTCACTTCTGACAAACACTTCGCAACTATACCTCTTCGGGCTTGAAAAGTATTACGATGGCTTGCTGCTCCGCATACCATCCATGCAACATCCCGATGAATTGGGAGAGATGACCCATCAGGACAAAATGTTCGGCATCTTCAAGGAACACCATCAGTGGCAGGATATCCTTGGGCTTCGCACGCTTGGCGACCTGAACGAGGTCATCACGAAAGGCTACTCCCCCCAATTAATACAAATCTCTGAGGCTTTGCAAGAGAAGAAAATTGCAGGAATAGCCGATGAGATTGCCCAGCGCAAGGGCATCAAGATGGTACTCATCGCAGGCCCTTCCTCTTCGGGTAAAACCACGACTTGTAAGCGTCTCAGCGTGCAGCTCGCCGTTAATGGAATCAAGCCCGTACCCATCTCACTCGATGACTATTTCATCGATCGAGACCAGACACCACGCGATGAAAAAGGCGACTACGACTTCGAACATCTCCATGCCCTGAACCTTCCCCTGCTTAACGAGCAGCTCACCGCCCTTTTCCGTGGTGATGAAGTAGAATTGCCACGCTACGACTTTTCCACAGGAACCAGCCAGAAGAGTGGCAGGAAGTTACGCTTAGGTCCCAACGAAATTCTTGTGGTAGAGGGCATCCATGCATTAAACCCTGAACTCACCTCGCAGATCCCCAGCAATCAAATATTCCGCGTCTACGCCTCGGCACTCACCACTGTGCTGCTCGATAACCACAACTACATCCCTACCACCGACAACCGCCTGCTGCGTCGCATCATCCGCGACTACAAGTACCGTGCTGTCTCTGCTCAGGAAACCATCCGCCGCTGGCCTTCGGTGCGCGCTGGCGAAAACAAGTGGATATTCCCTTATCAAGAGAATGCCGATGCCATGTTCAACACCGCCATGTTATTTGAGCTAGCCGTTATTAAGAGTCAGGCAGAGCCACTATTGGAACAGGTACCTGAGAACTGTAAGGAGCATGCCGAGGCCTACCGTTTGCTAAAGTTTCTCCGCTACATCAAGCCCATCCCCGAGACACAAATACCACCCACTTCGCTCCTCCGCGAGTTCCTTGGCGGCAGTTCATTCAAGTATTGAGTTTTTGTTCTTCAGAAACTTGATCCTGATATTGGAGTTGAACAGAACAATTATGACAGATGACAGTTATTGGAAATGAGAGAAAAGAGATTTATTACATATTTATAAATAATCTGGATTTGACTTTACTACAAACACAAACTGTCATTTGTCATTGAGTGCGTGGAGTCTCCCGTGTGGACTAGTTGAAACAGAGATAGTTCTCGTCCCGCAAGAATTTACGGTATCGGAGCCACAAAATTACAGAGCATCAGGAATATCCCCAGTCAATACGAAAAGGATTATTCTTGCTGACAATTTGCAATCAAAAAGCAGAAATAGGAGAAGGGGCGAATGAATATTCTGCATAAATATTGCAAAACAAATGCATAAATGCAAGAATTTGCAAGAATTCAAAAAGATTATATGCATTTTTTAGGGGTTTTCTTTGGCTATTTGGTTAAAAATGAATAATTTTGCAGCCGCAAAGTTTTAGAATAAACAAATATTGTTATGGCTGAAAAATTAGAAGTGAAAGAGCTCGACCAAGTGGTTGTACGCTTCTCTGGTGATTCCGGCGACGGTATGCAGCTCGCAGGAAACATCTTCTCGACGGTCAGTGCCACCGTTGGAAACGGCATCTCGACATTCCCCGACTATCCCGCAGACATTCGTGCCCCGCAAGGTTCGCTCACAGGCGTGAGTGGCTTCCAAGTTCACATCGGCGCTGGTAAGGTATACACCCCTGGCGACAAGTGCGATGTGCTCGTAGCGATGAACGCTGCAGCGCTGAAAACTCAGTATCGCTATGCTAAGCCCGGTGCAACGATTATCATCGACACCGATTCTTTCGGTCCTAAGGATTTGGAGAAGGCCCAGTTCGCTACAGAGGATTACTTAGGTGAGATGGGTATCGACCCCGACCGTGTTATCCAGTGCCCACTGACTACCATGGTTAAGGATTGTCTGGCCGACAGCGGCATGGACAACAAAGCTATGCTGAAGTGCCGTAACATGTTCGCTCTCGGACTCGTATGCTGGTTGTTCGATCGCGATCTGAACCTTGTAGCAAACTTCCTGCGCGAGAAGTTTGCCAAGAAGCCCGCTATTGCAGAGGCAAACATTAAGGTCATTCAGGCCGGTTGGGACTACGGTCACAACACTCACTCTAATGCCATCAACGTTTACCGTGTAGAGACCAAGGAGAAGACCCCTGGACGCTACATGGATATCACTGGTAACAAGGCTACCGCCTACGGTTTCATCGCTGCTGCCGAAAAGGCTGGTCTGCGCCTTTACCTTGGTTCTTATCCTATTACGCCTGCAACCGACGTGCTGCACGAGCTCTCTAAGCACAAGTCATGCGGTGTCATCACCGTACAGTGCGAGGACGAAATCAGCGGTTGTGCATCAGCACTCGGTGCTTCGTTTGCCGGAGCTCTCGGTGTTACCTCGACCTCTGGTCCTGGCGTCTGCCTGAAGAGCGAGGCTATGAACCTGGCTGTTATCATGGAGCTTCCATTGGTTGTTCTCGACGTACAGCGTGGTGGTCCTGCTACTGGTCTGCCAACCAAGAGCGAACAGACCGACCTGTTACAGGCCCTCTTCGGACGTAACGGTGAAAGCCCTATGCCAGTAATGGCCGCTACCAGTCCTGCCGACTGTTTCGACGCTGCTTATCAGGCTGCTAAGATGGCTCTCGAGCACATGACACCTGTAGTACTGCTCACCGATGCTTATATCGCTAATGGCTCTGGCGCATTCAAGCTGCCACAGATGGCTCAGCTCGATGCCATCAATCCGCCATACGTTCCTGAGGAGTTGAAGGGCAAGTGGACACCTTACATGCGTGCAGAGAACGGCACCCGCTACTGGGCTGTTCCTGGTCGTGAGGGCTTTGCTCACATCCTGGGCGGACTGGAGAAGGACTCTAACACCGGTGCTATCTCTACCAACCCAGAGAACCACGATTTGATGACTCGTCTGCGCCAGCAGAAGATTGACAATATCCAGGTGCCCGACCTCGAAGTTGATGGCGACGCCGATGCCGACCTGCTGATTGTAGGCTTCGGTTCTACCTACGGTCATCTGCACTCTGCTATGGATGAG
This sequence comes from Prevotella sp. FD3004, assembly GCF_000746155.1. Lineage (NCBI taxonomy): Bacteria > Pseudomonadati > Bacteroidota > Bacteroidia > Bacteroidales > Prevotellaceae > Prevotella > Prevotella sp. FD3004. Next base: position 10,459 of record NZ_JQKR01000012.1, read on the forward strand.
CTGAAAGCTAAGGGCTACAAGGTTGCTCAGGCTCAGTTCAAGTATCTAAACCCACTACCAAAGAACACTGCCGACGTACTGAAGAAGTACAAGAAGGTGGTAGTTGCCGAGCAGAACATGGGTCAGCTGGCTGCCTACCTTCGCATGAAGGTTGATGGCTTTGTACCTTACCAGTTCAATCAGGTAAAGGGTCAGCCCTTCGTAGTAGAAGAGTTAGTGAACGCATTCGAGGACATTTTAAAGAAGTAAACGATTATGAGTTATACAGCACAAGATTTCAAGAAAGGCCAGCCTCGTTGGTGCCCTGGTTGTGGTGACCACTTCTTCCTGGCTTCACTCCATAAGGCCATGGCCGAGATTGGCGTAGCTCCCGAGAACGTAGCAGTCATCTCTGGTATCGGCTGTTCAAGCCGTCTGCCTCACTATATGGCTACCTACGGCATGAACACCATCCACGGTCGTGCCGCTGCCATCGCTACCGGTGCTAAGGTAGCTAATCCCAACCTGACTGTCTGGCAGGTATCTGGTGATGGTGACGGACTGGCTATCGGTGGTAACCACTTCATCCATGCCAACCGTCGTAACATCGACCTCAACATGATCCTGCTCAACAACCGTATCTACGGTCTTACCAAGGGCCAGTACTCACCCACCTCACCCCGCGGCTTCGTATCAAAGTCGAGCCCTTACGGTACCGTTGAGGATCCCTTCCGCCCTGCAGAGCTCTGCTTCGGCGCTCGCGGACACTTCTTCGCCCGTTGCGTGGCTACCGATGCCAAGGGTACTGTTGAAGTATTGAAGGCAGCCTATGAGCACAAGGGCGCCAGCGTTACCGAGGTACTGCAGAACTGTGTCATCTTCAACGACCACTGCCACGATGTGGTTTACAACAACGAGGGCCGTAAGAAGAACGCCATCTACGTACGTCACGGCGAGAAGCTCGTATTCGGTGAGAACAATGAGTTCGGACTTGTACAGCAGGGCTTTGGTTTGAAGGTGGTAGAGATTGGCAAGGACGGTTACACCATCGACGATGTACTGGTTCACGATGCTCACTGCGAGGATAACACCCTGCAGTTGAAACTCGCTATGATGACTCCTGAGGATGGTTTCCCCATCGCCCTCGGTGTGATTCGCGACGTTGAGGCTCCTACCTACAACGATGCTGTTCACGCACAGCTGGCTGAGGTCGCTGCTCAGAAGAAATACCACAACTTCGAGGAGTTGCTCGAGACCAACGACATCTGGACAGTAGAATAAACCGCGAGTTTGTAAACTCCACATATCAATCATCCCCATGGCAGATGGCTATGGGGATGATTTTGTGTTAATATACACTCATTATCCGATATTTCTTCTGACACTTAATTTCTAATTATTAATAAAATGATTACCTTTGCGCTCGAATTTTTTCACTTAAAACCAAATATTAAATAATAACTTTACAACAATATGTTTCACATTTACGAAGGATTTCATCTCGTTGAGACGTACCACAAAATGCGTCACCAGCGTAAATACCATCCTGCTGATGGTACCAAACGTGCTATCAAGATCGCTTTGGTAGCGCTCGTTACTTTATTACTTTGGAATATGCCATCCGAGTGGTTCGGCATCCAGAACCTCACCGTCATTCAGCAGCGCGTCATCGCCATTTTTGCCTTTGCCACGCTGATGTGGATTCTTGAGGTTGTCAGTTCGTGGGCCACATCTATCGCCATCATCGTACTGATGCTGCTATTCTGCTCTGATAGTGGTATTGCACCAATGGTTAACCCTGATGAAGTAGGTAAACTTCTCTCGCACAAAGGCGTGATGGCTTCGTTTGCCGATCCTATCATCATGCTGTTTATCGGTGGTTTCGTACTGGCTATTGCCGCAACCAAGACTGGTCTTGATGCACAGTTGGCAAAAGTTCTGCTCCGCCCCTTCGGCACACGTAGTGAGATGGTACTCTTGGGCTTCCTGCTCATCACAGGTCTTTTCTCAATGTTTGTATCTAACACTGCCACAGCAGCTATGATGCTGACATTCCTCACCCCTGTGTTCCACCAGTTGCCACCCGAGGGAAAGGGTCGTATTGCTTTGGCCATGAGTATCCCTGTTGCTGCCAACCTTGGTGGTATGGGTACCCCTATCGGTACACCTCCAAACTCTATCGCCCTGAAGTATCTGAACGATCCTGAGGGATTAAATATGGGTCTTGGTTTCGGACAGTGGATGATGTTCATGTTCCCACTCGTGATCCTGCTGCTGTTCATCAGCTGGCGCCTGCTGCTTAAGTTCTTCCCATTCAGTCAGAAGACGATAGAGTTGAAGATCGACGGTGGCATGCAGAAGGGTTTCCAGTCAACAGTAGTCATCATTACATTCATCGTTACTGTACTCCTTTGGCTTTCAGACCAGATCACAGGCATCAACGCCAACACAGTGGCCATGGTTCCATTCTGTATCTTCGCCCTGACCGGCGTTATCAATAAACGCGACCTTGAGCAGATTAACTGGAGTGTTATCTGGATGGTTGCCGGTGGTTTCGCACTGGGTTATGGTCTTAACTCTTCCGGTCTGGCCGCCAATGCTGTAGAGAGCATTCCCTTCGGTGAGTTCTCACCCCTGCTCATTCTGCTGATTGGTGGTGCTATCTGCTACCTGCTCAGTAACTTCATCTCAAACTCAGCTACTGCAGCTCTGCTGATGCCTATTCTGGCAATGGTCTGCGGTGCTATGGGCGACAAGCTGGCACCTATCGGCGGCACATCAACCATCCTGATCGGTGTGGCTATTGCAGCTTCATCAGCCATGATTCTGCCCATCTCTACCCCACCAAATGCACTGGCATTTGCTACGGGCTACGTAAAGCAGAGCGACATGTCGAAGGTTGGTATCATCATGGGTATTGTTTCGATGGTATTAGGTTTCGGTCTGGTTTACCTGATGGGAACGCTGAAACTCATCTAAATACTAATAAAGAATCCCCAGCCGACTAGCTGGGGATTCTTTATTAGTATTTGAAACTGCTGCCACCTACGAATTCACGCATGATACTAGTGGGTGGGATTTCTTTATCACTAATGGGGATAAAGAAATGGAGAAATTTCAATAGACGATGCGCCTCGGCATATTCATCACAATTTTTGGGTACAGAAGAAAGGATTACTTCTGCATGTGTACGTAATACTGCAAATTCTATATTAAGCGCAGAATTGAACATAACATCGGCCGTCTCCTGATATGGGAATATCCATTGTTCTTCTGCCTCGCATACACTTTTCCACTGACTGATGGTCTCCCGCGCTGTATATGCACCCTTGTTATAATCACGGATAATACGACGCAGCAAACGATTATCTTGCGTAGGAATCCAGTTGTGATCGTCAAGAGAGATACTGGTCAGTGCTGATATATAAATTTTATATTTCAAGGAATCGTTGACACCTTTCGTCAGCAAAGGATTCAGAGCATGGATACCCTCAATAATGAGAACACTATCGCTAGACAAATGCACCTTTTTGCCGTTATACTCACGCTTACCCGTAACGAAATTATATTCAGGGACCTCCACAGTCTCACCTTTCATGAGACGTGAGAGATGGTCACCCAAAAGCTGATAATCGACTGTTTCAATATTATCGAAATCATACTGCCCATTAGGCAATTTAGGTGTATCGAGACGATTCACGAAATAATCGTCTGTTGAGAAAGAAAAAGGCCGCAGACCACAAGCCAGAAGCTGCACGGAAAGGCGTTTACAGAAGGTGGACTTACCAGAACTGGAAGGACCCGTAATCAGCACTAAACGTATAGGATTCTCCTGATTATGAAAACGACGGTCAATCTCCTCTGCAATCTGTACGATTTTCTTCTCCTGTAAAGCTTCACTGACCTGAATAAGCTCCGAGGCATGTCCCTTAAGTATTGCATTATTTACATCACCAGCATTGGAAAGGCGCATAATGATATCCCAACGGACTTTCTCTGCAAACACCTCAAACGTACGAGGCATGGGAACCTTCTTGGCCAAAACTAATGGATTCTTCTTATCAGGAACCCGCAGAAGCAGACCTTGCTGATAACGTTCCAGGCCCCATACTTTCAAATAGCCAGCCGAAGGAACCAATGGACCATAATAATAATCAACGGTATCGCCTAGCATATAATAGTCGCTATAAATCTGGCCACTCGTTTCAAGAAGTTTCACTTTATCAAAAAAACCTCGCTCTGTAAACACACGAACAGCCTCCTCTGTAGTTGATTCGGTACGACGGAAAGGCATGTCAAGGTCGACAATCTCTTTCATGCGCTGACAAATACGATTTACGTCTTCATCAATCAACGGGTCACCATTCTTTTTCTTAAAATTACAATAGTACCCACGCGAGAGAGGGTGTTCTATGAATAGTTTGCTGTCAGGGAATAAGTCACTAACGGCCTTATAAAGCACAAAGCACAGAGAGCGCACATAGACGCGACGACCAGAGCCTTCACGAGCATCAAGAAACTCTACATCACGATTTTGGAAGAGTCGGAATTTCAAACCTTGAGAAGCATTGTTGACTTTTGCCGATACAACAGGATAGGGCATCTGTAGATCATCAGCAAACTCCTGATAGACATCAAGTAACGAAGTACCCTCAGGGAAACTCTTGGTTATATGATTGTTCTTACAACGAATCTGAAGCATATATCAGAGCTTTTCACCATAACAGAGATCGCCACAATCGCCAAAGCCAGGCACAATATACTTATGCTCATTCATTCCCGGATCGATTGCTGCACACCAAATGGTACTATCTTCAGGAAGCACGGTTTTAACGACCTCAAGACCTTCGGGCACAGCGATAACACAGGCTATATGGATTTTCTTAGGTTTGCCTGTCTTTACCAAAGCCTCGATACTGGCAGCCATAGAACCGCCGGTAGCCAGCATCGGATCGACAATCACCAGTGTTTTGCCCTTGGCACTGGGTGCAGCCAGATACTCGGTATGTACGCCCACCTCGGTATGCTCACGGTTGGTGTACATACGATAAGCCGATACGAAAGCATTGTCGGCGTGGTCGAACACATTGATAAAACCCTCGTGGAAAGGCAGACCGGCACGCAGCACAGTGGCAATCAGCAGGTCTTCCTTTGGCAGCTGGATATCGATAGTGCCCAATGGTGTTGTAATGGTCTTGGGACGATACTCCAGGGTTTTCGACAACTCGTAGGCCATCATCTCGCCCACACGCTTGATGTTATGACGGAACAACAGACGGTTCTTCTGATAGTTCTTGTCTCTCAGTTCCGACATGTACAAATTGATAACCGAATTGGTCTTGCTAAAATCTACTACTTCAATCATATACTTACATTTTTGCGGCAAAAGTACAAATTTAAAATGACAGTGACAAGTTTTAATAGGAAAAACATGCTGAGTTAGGACAGATCGGAAGGACTGATTCCAAATTCATCCTTGAAACACTTGGTAAAGTAGCTGGGGGCGGTGAAACCAACCTCGTAGGCAACCTCGGCGATGGTCTTATCACCTTTTACCAGTAACTGATAGCCGCGATTCAATCGGGCAGAACGCAACAGCTCGACAGGCGACGAACCAGAGATGGCCTTAACTTTACGGTACAGCTGTACACGACTCAGGTTCATAGCAGCAGCCAAATCATCAACAGTCAGATCACTGTCGGAGAGACGGGCCTCGACCACATCCTTGAAGCGCACAATGAATAGCGGCTCCTTGGCCGATTCAGCAGCCTCATCCACGGGTTGTACGACGGGCTGTGCAGCCGCAGGCTGTTGATCGGCAGGCCGTACCGGCTCAGCTGGTGCCTTCATGTTCCACAGGTTATTGACAATACGCTCGCGCTGGGCCGACACTCTGGAACGATGATAGAGAATAAAGAGTACTAATATAAGTACCAGCAATGCCAACAACACGAGTGCCAGCAACGAGATGGTGCGCTGTGTTGACAGTTGTTCAAGATAGCTTGCGGCCTTTTTCTGAAGCTTATTCAGATTATGCGCCTGGCGCACCACCTCGTCGCTTTCAAGTAACAATACCGTAGCGTTATCGCGGGTTACCAAAGCCGAGGTAAGCAAGGTTTCTCTTGGATATTCTTTGCCGTCGAGGATGTCGAGGGCCAGTTGTAGCAGTTGGTCGCCACGTGTAGGATAGATATACGAGGCATCGAGAAGCGAATCGCGCACCTGCTGGATACCACCACCAGGTCCTGGCAAGGCATCGATACCACAGAACATGGGCAGTTTGGCGCCTCGTTCTTCGAAGGCCTTACGGGCCCCAATAGCAGAGCGATCGTTATGTCCGAAAACCAGATCGATACTGTTCATATCGCCCTTCCAGTTCTTAACGGCCTGATAAGCCGTCGGCTCAGTCCAGTCGCCTTGTATTTCGGCCACCACCTTGATACCTGGAAAGGCTGCCAAAGCCACATGGAAGCCATTATAACGCTCCTCGGCAGGCGATGAACCTTTCAGTCCTTTCACTTCCATTATCTGCCCCTTACCACCAAGTTGGGTAGCGATGTATTCACCCATCAGGTGTCCCATCTCGTAGTTATCAGCACTCACAAAGGCAGAATATTTTCGCGAGTCGGTTTTACGTTCGAACACGATAACGGGGATGCCCTTATCGTAGGCACGGTCGATAGCAGGCGACACCGTCGAGAGCTGGTTGGGAGCCACAATCAGCAGATTGATACCACTTTCCACCAGACTGTCTATCTGGTTGCTCTGAAGTTCAGAATCGTCGTGAGCAGCAGTAAAACGGAGTTCTACCCCCTCATGAAAGTTGGCCTCCATTCTCATTTCGGCGTTCTGCCAATCGCGCCAGATATCCTCAGAGCATTGCGATACACCTATTATATATTTGGGCTCAGCCTGCTCACATCCCATGAACAGGATGACCATAAACATTAAAATGGAAATGAAAGAGTTTCTCATCATATTTCTTTGTTTTATGCAGGCAAATATACGAAATAATTGCGAAACACGGGAACAAATTGATATTTTTTGTATATTTGCCAAGAGATTATAAGAATAATCGTTCATAAATTAGCAAAAATGTTTCATTGAAACAAAAATAGAACGCAATGAACGAAATTTTGACGCTGCACGCACAATATATTAGTAATTTTGTGCAGAATTTAAAATCAGATTTGAGTACTAACAATTAAAACAAGCGACAATGAAACAACTAAAGAAACGATTTCTGAGTTTTGCACTCATGCTCGTGTGTACAACTATGATGTACGCGCAAACGCAGATTAGCGGAACTGTGGTCGATGCTACTGGCGAGCCCATTATCGGCGCCACAGTGATGGTGAAAGGTACCACGAGCGGTACAATTACCGATTTCGACGGTAACTTTAGTGTAAAGGTGATTGAGGGTGCCCCCCTCGTATTCTCGTACATTGGTTTTGAGACACAGGAGCATCCCGCCAAGAATGGCATGAAGGTTACACTGAAAGACAATGCCAAGGAACTGGCAGAGGTGGTAGTAACCGGTTACCAGACCCAGCGTAAGGCCGATCTGACTGGTTCGGTATCAGTAGTAGAGACCAAGGACCTCAAGACCTCGTCGGACACCGACCCCATGCGAGCACTGCAGGGTAAGGTGCCAGGTATGACCATCACGAGCAATGGTTCACCTGTAGGAGCAGGTACTGTTCGTATCCGTGGTATCGGATCGTTCAATTCATCACAGGACCCACTGTTCGTTATCGACGGCGTGCCCACAACGACCAATCTGAACACGCTGAACATGAACGATATCGAGTCGATGCAGGTTTTGAAGGATGCTGCTTCGGCCTCTATCTATGGTAGCCGTGCTGCCAATGGTGTGATTATCATCACTACCCGTAGCGGCAAGAAGGGCGACAAAGTAAAAGTGGACTTCTCGGCCAACCTGACAGCTCAGTTCTACAATAAGCAGAGCATGATGAAGCTGTCGAACACTGCCGAATATGCGACTGCTATGGCTCAGGCTGCCATGAACGACGGACTGAATCCTGAGGCATACGCCAACAACTATGGTTTGACACTGCATGCAGCCAATGGCACACCCATCTCGGCTTACAACCCCGCCACAGGACAGATGGAGAGTTTCACCGTGAACGGTTTGTACGACGGATTTATGAACGCTAAGAGAACCATGCGTTTCAGCAATACCGACTGGTTGAAGGAGATTTCGCGCACCGGTTTCTCACAGAACTACGACCTGTCTATCTCGAACGCTACCGAGAAGTCGTCGGCACTGTTCTCATTCGGATACAAGAAAAACATGGGTATTCTGAAATACACCGATTTTGAGAGTTTCTCTGGTCGTATCAACACCAGCTTCAAGGTCAACAAATTGGTGACCATAGGTGAGAATGCCACTATCACATATTCTAACCAGGTTGACTGTCAGCCTCTGGAGAATGCCTTGAAGATGTCGCCAACACTGCCTGTTTATGAGGAGGACGATGTAACATTCTCGGGGCCAGTAGGTGGTATGAGCGACCGTCAGAACCCACTTCGTGAGTTGTATCACAACCGCGACAACCGCCTGAAGATGTGGCGCATCTTTGGCAACGCCTACGTCAACGTGGAGCCTATCAAGGGTCTGCTGTTACGTTCTAACTTCGGTCTCGACCTCTGGTCGGAGAATATCCACAGCGTGACATACACCTGGCACTCTGACGTGGTAAACAACTCTACCCCATCAGCCAACATGGGTGCTAAGACATCGGTTAAGTGGACCTGGTCGAACACTGCCAACTATAACTTCACACTTGGTACCGACCATTCGTTCATCGTACTGGGTGGTATGGAGCTCCACAGAGATATCAATGACTGGTCGAATGCCTACGCACAGATGTTTGCCATTGAGAACTACGACTATATGTATCCCGACGCAGCCACCGGTACACAGCGTGCAACTGGTATGCAGGAGGGCTACAATCTGGTATCATTCTTCGGCAAGCTCGATTATAACTTCAAGGATCTGGTACTGGCTTCGTTCACTATCCGTCACGACGGTTCTAGCCGCTTTGGTGAGAACAACCGCTACGGTACCTTCCCTGCTGCCACACTCGGTTATCGTATCTCACAGCACTTGAAACAGAGTTGGATTGACGATCTGAAGATTCGTGCATCATGGGGACAGACTGGTAACCAGGCTATCTCGAACTATGCACGCTACGGTCTTTATGCTGCTACCTACGGTGGTGGACGTAACGAATCGACTGCCTACGACCTGAATCTGGCCGGCAGCGGCATCTTCCCTTCAGGATTCCGTGCCACACAGGCCCAGAACAACAACCTGAAGTGGGAGACTACCGAGCAGTGGAACGCTGGTCTCGACTTCCGTTTCTTCGGCAGCTCACTCTATGGTACATTCGATACCTATATTAAAAAGGTGAAAGATATGCTGATCAACCCTGCCTATCTGGGTTCGATGGGTGAAGGTGGTGCCAGCTGGCTGAACGGTCCAAGTCTGCAGAACTGGGGTATGGAGTTGGCACTCGGCTACCGTCATACGACACAATACGGTTTGCAGTACAATATCAATGGAAACATCGATTTCTACCGTTCAAAGGTGACCTATCTGCCTGAGACCACAACGGGTTCTTACGTTCACACAGCCAAGCAGAATCTGGTAGAATCGAAGAAGCCCTATGGCTCTATCGTTGGTTACGTGGTTGACGGATTATTCCAGACCCGTGAGGAGGTTATCGCAAGCGGTCAGGACAATGCCCGTGTAGGCGGTTTGAAGTATGCCGACCTGGATGGTAATGGTGTCATCAACGAGCAGGACCAGACTTGGATTTTCAATCCAGTACCCAACTACTCATGGGGTTTGAATGTGGACCTGAGTTATAAGAACTTTGATTTCAACATGTTCTGGCAAGGCGTAGCTGGTCAGGATGTATATAACGACCAAAAGTTCCAAACCGACTTCTACAGTCTGACCGATGCCGGTTCGAACAAGGGTAACCGTATGCTGGGTGCATGGACCACTGCCAACACCAGCAGTACCATCCCAGCCTTGACAACCAACAACACTGGTAATGAGAACCGCACCTCGACCTACTTTGTAGAGAATGGTTCTTACGCCAAATTACGTCAGGTACAGTTGGGTTACAATCTGCCAAAGAGTTTTATCAACAAGCTGAACATGTCGAGCGCTCGTGTATATGTTTCAGGTCATAACCTGCTCACCATCAAGAGTAGCTCACTCACCTGTTCGGATCCTGAGAACCCACGCTGGATGTATCCTAACAGTACCAGCATCTCACTTGGACTCCAGGCAAGTTTCTAAGGATTGAAGAACTGAAGGATTAAAGAATTGAAGGATTAAAGTTTTTAATAGCAATACAATTATGAAGACAATATATCAAGCAATCTGCGCAGGTCTGATCGTTTGCGGTACGCTCACATCGTGCAACGATTTCATCGACGTAACTCCAAAGGGTGTTATCAATGAAGACATTGCCATGAGTCAGCCCGAAGAGATGGTGACTGCTGCTTACGCCAAATTGGGCGACGACTGGTACACCTATCCGTTTAACCTCTGGCCTTATGGCGACGTATCATCAGACGATGCCATGAAAGGCGGTTCGGGTACTACAGATACAAACTACCACCCAGTAGAGGTATGGTCAACCCTGACAGCTTCTACGCCCGATCATATGGACGAATTGTGGTATCACTTCTATTGTTCAATCAGCCGTTGTAACCGTGCATTGGTATCACTGGCCAACAGTACGACTATGGACGAACAAACAAAGGCCATCCGCGAAGGCGAGGTTCGTTTTCTCCGTGCCCACTTCTATTTCAAGCTGGTGCAGCTCTGGAATCAGGTGCCCTGGATCGACGAAGAGGTTTACAAGGTTCACTCTGAGGAGCAGACCCGTAACGATGAGTTTTCACACGAAGAGCTGATGCAGAAGATTGTAGCAGACTTCAAGGCCGCCTACGATGTACTGCCTGTACAACAGCAGCAGGGTGGACGTGCCAACAAGATAGCAGCTGCAGCTTATCTGGCTAAGTGCTACCTGACCATGGCTTGGGGCGACGGCTACGAGGCCAATACCGGCGTAAGCCATATCAACAGTCAGTATATGCAGGAAGTACTGAAATACACACAGGAGGTTGCCAACTCACAGTATGGCTATCTGGAGGACTTCGGCGATATCTTCCTGCCTGAGTACAAGAATTCAAAAGAGAGCATCTTCGCTGTCCAGCATTCTGACTATCAGGACGACAACACCCTGTATGGACGCGCCAACTGGAGTAACATGCTGAATGGCTGCTGGGGTATCTGGTCGTGCGGTTGGGACTTCCACAAGCCCACACAGAACCTGGTGAACGCATTCAAGACCAAGGACGGTCTGCCCATGTTTGATAATTATAACGATCAGATCGACTATCCTATCAACGGTGTGCCAACAGCCCAGAAGTGGGATCCACGTTTGTTCCACACAGTAGGTATGCCTACATTCCCATACAAATACGAGGCTCAGTACACCATGACTACCGACAACTCTCGTACACCAAACACCTATGGCTACTATGCCTCTCTGAAGGAAGTGCCACAGCGTTCTAAGGGCGAGACATTCGACAACCCATGGCAGGCATTCGCCATGAACGACTATGTACTGCGCTATACCGACGTGATGCTAATGCGTGCAGAGGCACTGATTGAAACAGGCTCACTGGAAGAGGCTCGTACCATCATCAACAATATCCGTCAGCGTGCTAAGAATTCTGTAGCCAAGCACATTGCATACGCTGCCGACCAGTGCGAGATTGCCCTCTATCCTACCTCGTATTTCCAAGATAAGGAGACTGCCCGTAAGTGTCTGCAGTGGGAGCGTCGCTTGGAGATGGCCATGGAGAGCAACCGCTTCTTCGACCTGCGCCGTTGGGGTATTGCTTCGAAGACCCTGAATGCATTCTTTGAGACCGAGAAAGATGTTGTTTACAACGAACAGACATACGCCCAATATTATAAGGATGCCCACTTTACGCCAGGCAAGAATGAGTACTTCCCACTGCCTTACATCCAGCTCTACTACGTTCCTGGTCTTTACACCCAGAACAAGGGATACAACTAATAGTTAAGAGTTAATAGTTAAGAGTTAAGAATTAAGAGTCTAAAAATAGCGTTATGAAAAAAATATCATTCATTATAATGGCGATGTTTGCCTTAGTCCTGACCGCCTGTCAGGACAAGGACATCGACCGTGAGGCCATGAAGCTCAGTGCTCCCGATGCATCACAGATCACAGGTCAACAGTCGGGCGACGACTACATCTGGTCGTGGCCAGCCCAGAACGCTCAGATGCGAGTTGCGATCTACCGCAATGGAACCATCTCGAATACAGAGACCGTCAGCGGCAATACCTTTACACATAAGAATGTGCCCACCAACGTGGCATTTGAGTATGTGTTCAAACTGACCGATGGCAGCAACGTATCTGCCGGTGTTGTCAAGAACTACACCCGCGAAGGTGCAAGCAGCATCAGTGGCGTACAGATGAGTCAGCTTGACAAAGACGGCAGTTACGATGCCTTGGTTACTTGGAACAAGGCAACCGATGCCACAAGTATCATACTGACTGCCACTAACGGTGTAAGAACCATTACAGAAACGCTGGCTGGTACCGACACCCAATATCTCATTAAGGACGTTGAGACAGGCGACACTTGGGAGGTGAAACTGGTAGCCCAGAACGAAAAGGGCACATCGCTGTCAACCACATCATCGCTCCGTATCGGTAAGACCGCCATCGGCTTCCTGAGTATCTACGCCACTCCAGATGAGCTAGTAGAGAAGGGCGACGACGACGAGGCTTCGGCTTGGCTCTGGCTGCACGAGACCTATCCTACAGCACAGTTTGTTCCATTCGCAAGCATCACGTCTGCCGACGTCATTGAGCCATTCCGTGTGCTGTTCTGGCTGCGCGACCTTGAGGGTGTCAGCGAAAGTGACGTATGGAATATTCCTACCGACGTACAAGCTGCCACACCTATCATCAAGGAGTGGTATAAGAACGGCGGAAGCATGCTGCTGTGGAGTCATGCCACCGTATATGCAGGACACCTGGGACGTATCAATCTCGATGAGATGAAGGGCAACGACCATGCCTTCGGATTCGGTGAGGGTGGCATCAACAACGACGTGTGGAAGATGGCTGTTGAGTTGAATCCCGATCACAAGTTCAAGAAAGATCACTCTTCTCACCCCATCTATAAGGGTCTGGAAGTAGAAATCACTCCCGACACCAAACTCATTGCCTTCAAGGGACCAGGTTGGACTGAGGACCACAACTGTCTGTACTTCAATCTGCCTAGTCTGTGGACAGGTATCGGCAACACCGAGGAAGCCTGCTATGCCCAGTGCACCAGCACCTTTGGCGTATATCCACTCGGCACATGGGACAGTCAGATCTGGTGGGTAAGTCAGATGAATGTCTGGGAGGCTCAGCAGGGCAACACCGAGTTCAAGGGCACACTGCTCTGTATCGGTAACGGTGGTTGCGAGTTCTCGATGAAGAATGCCGACGGTACTCCTGACAAGAGTGCTCATCCAAAGAACAATATCTATCAGGACAATGTCCTTACGCTCGCCAAGAACTCTCTTGAATATCTGAAGACACGATAATAATTTGAGTTAGTGATAAAGATCATGAAGAAATTCTTGAATTTCTTTTCTGCAATGATGGTAACCGCTGGTATGGCGGTTACCATTCTTGGTTGTTCAAGTGATGATCCCAAGAAAGAACAACCTGCTCCCGAGCCACCAACGCCCGTGGATCCTGTGCCCCCTCCTGCACCTACACCAAGCAGTTACACAGAATTATTTCGTCCACAGATACACTTCACACCAGCTAAAAACTGGATGAATGACCCCAACGGTATGGTGTATGCAGATGGCGTATATCATCTGTTCTACCAATACAATCCACAGGGTAACAGCTGGGGCAACATGTCGTGGGGCCATGCCACCAGTACCGACATGATTCACTGGACTGAGCAGGCTGTAGCCCTGACACGCGATGAATTAGGCGACATCTTCTCTGGTTCGGCAGTCATCGACGCAAACAATACCGCAGGTTTCGGTGCAGGTGCCATGATAGCATTCTACACCTCGGCCAGTGATGCTGGACAACAGCAGAGTATGGCCTACTCTACCGATGGAGGTAAGAACTTTACACGCTACACCGCCAACCCCGTTATCAAAAATAATGATGACCGCCAACGTGACCCCAAAGTATTCTGGCATGCCGACTCACAGCAATGGATTATGTCGCTGGCCAAAGGCTGGAGCAAAGGCATTGAGTTTTTTGGCTCTACCGACATGAAAACATGGAACAAGCTAAGCACGTTTGTGATGGACCTGCCTGGTCGTCCCGACCTGCAATGGGAGTGCCCTGATCTGCTACAGTTCGGTGATAAGTGGGTGCTCATAGTTAGCGTGAACCCAGGAGGTCCGATATTGGGCTCTGGCACCATGTACTTCGTAGGACAGTTCGACGGCAAGGAATTCAAAGCCGACGCACTCGACTATCCGCTTTGGCTCGACTATGGTATGGACAACTATGCAGGCGTGACCTGGAGCAATACCGGCGACAGGAAAGTGCTGATGGGGTGGATGAACAACTGGAGCTATGCAGGCGATGTGCCTTGTTCGCCTTGGCGCTCGGCTATGACGCTGCCTCGTGAACTGAAGCTAACTGAATATGCAGGCAAACCATTGCTCTGCTGTCCTGTAGTGAACGAGATTGACAAGATTGCAGGCAGTTGGCAGAAGGCTAATGCCACTATTGACGCCAAAGATGCCTATCAGCTACGCCTGACGATAAATCTCGATAAGAATTCGACGATAACGCTGAGCAATAATAGCGACGAGAAGTACGTGATAGACATCCTTGCTACAGCCCGCACGCTCAAGGTTCATCGCAATGCCACAACTGGCCGAACGAATTTCAATGGCAGTTTCTCCATTCCTTCGATGCAGGCTCCACTCAATACCGATGGCAATAAGGTGACACTCGACCTCTTTGTCGATCAGTCGTCGGTGGAAATTTTGACGAAGGAGGGTACCATGTCGATGACCAATCTCGTCTTCCCCCAGAGTATTTATAACAACCTGAATATTACTGGTGCTGATTACGAGGCTGAAGTCCGTCAACTCAGCAGAATTTGGTAAAAATACAAGTATGATCGCTTTCTAGCAATCATTCTCTTGCAGCCAGCAGGTGAGCACTTGACAATACTCCTTGTGAGCATCAATAAAACAGGTGTGACGGGAGTGGCGGAACAAATGCCAACTGCTGCTTGGTATATGCTCGTAAAGCGAAGCGGCTACCACGGGGGTACAGATGTCGCGCGTGCCACTACAGATGAGGGTTGGCTGAGAGATTTGACCTAACTGATCCGTATATTCGAAGTCCTTCAGACTACCAAGGGGCTGATACTCATTAGGTCCCCAGCCATAGAGGTAGGCTTCTGTACCTGAACGCTTCGGACGCTTGAGGCATTCGGGCGAATGTTCATCTACACTTATCACAAACTGCTCGAAGTAATGCTCGTTGGCGCGCAGGTAGTCGGGATCATCCCATTTGCCCGTAGCCTCAGCACGACTGATGGCAGCCTGGTCTTCGGCCGACAGATATTTGATAAGTCGATGCTGCTCACTGGCCCAGAGACTGCTGGAAGCATGACCAGAAGAAAGAATAAGCGATTTGATACCTGCTGGCTGATGGTCAACGACATACGCAATAGCCTGCATGGCGCCCCACGACTGACCAAGAATATGCACAGAGTCAAGATGCAGATATTCACGGATGGCGATGAGTTCGTCGATCCAGGTCTTCTGGGTCCACAACTCAGGGTGACCATCGAGATAGGAGTTGCCACAACCTATCTGATCGTAGGAGATGACCTGCCGCCCCGTGTCGGCGATACTATCGAGCACCTCGAAATAGTTATGCGTACTCCCAGGGCCACCGTGAAGTAACAACAAAGGCGCTTTCTCTGATACTTCACCCACGATGCGGTAGTAGGTTTTGTATCCCATAAAGGGCATATATCCCTCTTTAATCTTTTGACTGTTGTTCATGTCGCAAATATAGGCTTTTTTCTGTTAATATCCAAATTTTGTGGCGATTAATTTCATATCAGAGTTGGATGAACCCAGAGGTATCAGATTGAAGAGAGATATCTATCAATAATCGTTCATTGCACAGAAAAATGTTGCAATGAACGATTTTTCGTAGGAAATGTAACATAAATTATAGGGTATAAATATGATTTATAGTACATTTGCAGCAAAAATCTAAAATCGTACAACAAATAATGAATAGCAAAATGAGAAAAACAGTACTCATGACAGTTGCCACAGTGCTGACTTATGTATCGGCAATGGCACAGGTAACACCTATGGTGCTTGGCGAAAAGCATGCGATGCTACGAGTGGAACAACCAAGCAAATACTTGCTGCTGCCTGTACAGGAGACAGAAGACATTGCGGCGATTGCCGTACTGAACGGGAAGAACGAGATGATGCAACGCATCAATGTGAAACTGGCAGTTGATCGTGTTGACTATTATGTGCCCTACGAGTTGCGAGATGCCAAGCTGCTTGACGTCGAGTTTCATGGCGATCGCCGACTCAAAGGTGCTGTTGCTGAGTTTGCCTGTTGGAAGGAAATCAAATACTCCGATACATATGACACCACAAACCGTGAGCATTTCCGCCCCGTATATCATCACACCCCAGCTTATGGTTGGATGAATGACCCGAATGGGATGTTCTATCAAGATGGTGTATGGCATCTCTTCTATCAGTACAACCCTTATGGTTCACAATGGGAGAACATGCACTGGGGGCACTCTACGTCGAAAGACCTGGTGCATTGGGAAGCACAGCCACTGACTTTCGAGCCCGACTGGTTGGGTAGCATCTTCAGTGGCTCATGTACCACCAACGGAGATGATGTCGTAGCCTTCTACACCTCAGCCGGTCACCACCAGACACAGTCGATGGCTATCTCTAACGACGGTGGAATGACGTTTAAGAAATATGAAGGGAACCCTATACTGACCAGCGACAAGCCCGACTTCCGCGACCCCAATGTATTCTGGTTTGAAGGCACCAAACGTTGGATCATGATTCTGGCAGTAGGTCAGGAGATGCAGCTCTACTCGTCAGAGAACCTGAAAGACTGGAAATACGAGTCAGGTTTCGGTCAGGAGTATGGCAATCACGGTGGCGTATGGGAGTGTCCCGACCTGATTCAGATTGGCGACAAGTGGGTGCTTATCTGCAACATCAACCCCGGAGGCCCCTTCGGCGGCAGCGCCACACAGTATTTCGTGGGTCAGTTTGACGGCCATAAGTTTACTTGCGAGTCGATGCCCAAGGTTACGAAATGGCTCGACTATGGTAAAGACCACTATGCCACGGTATCGTTCTACAATGCCCCGGAGAAGCGGCATGTAGTGCTGGCATGGATGAGCAACTGGCAGTATGCCAATCAAGTACCCACCAAGCAATATCGCTCAGCCAACTCTATTCCCCGCGACTTAGGTCTCTTTACCTGCGGCGAAGAAACCTACGTCAGTGTGACGCCATCAAAAGAGATGCTGGCCGTTCGTGGCGCAAAGATAAAGAAACCGACAGATGCCTGTGAAATAGTGATCGACCTCAAGAATCAAGCAGAAATCATACTGTCGAACGCTAAAGGTGAGCAGGTAGTGATGACCTACGACGCTCCCAGACAGTCGTTCAAGATGGACCGTACCAAGAGCGGTATCGTTAACTTTAGCGAAGCATTCCCTTGCGTGACCACAGCCCCGACATACGGCACCATCAAGCAGTTGCGCCTGTTTATCGACCGCTGCAGCATTGAAGCTTTCGATGCCGAGGGAAAAATGGCTATGACCAATTTAGTATTCCCATCCGAGCCTTATAATAATATTAAGGTAAAAGGTGGCAAAGTAACAATCTACGAAATAAAGTAAAGACATATGAAGAAATTTGCGCTTATCCCTGTGATGTTCTGCTTCTTTGCCATGGGCTTTGTTGACCTGGTTGGCATCGCATCGAACTATGTAAAAGAAGACCTCCAACTGAGTGACTCTGTAGCCAACGTGTTCCCATCACTCGTCTTTTTCTGGTTTCTGATCTTCAGCGTGCCCACGGGAATGCTGATGAACAAAATAGGCAGAAAAAACACCGTACTGCTATCCCTTGCAGTAACGATCATATCACTACTGCTACCCCTATTTGGCGAGACTTTCGCTATCATGCTCTGTGCGTTTTCGCTTCTGGGTATTGGAAACGCCCTGATGCAGACATCGCTGAACCCGCTGGTATCAACCGTGATGAGAGGTGGCAACCTGGCATCGACACTCACCTTTGGGCAGTTCATCAAAGCCATCGCCTCGTTCCTGGCACCATATTTGGCCATGTGGGGTGCCACACAGGTTCTACCCTCATTCGGATATGACTGGCGCGTACTCTTTGCCATCTACTTCATCGTAGGTATCCTGGCAGCAGCGCTGTTGGCAGTAACCCCAATTGAGGAAGAGGAGAAGAGCGAAGGTAAGGCTTCGACATTCACCGAGTGCCTGAAACTACTGGGTACCCCTATCGTACTGCTGTCATTCTTCGGAATCATGTGCCATGTAGGTATCGACGTAGGTACCAACACCACAGCACCAAAAATCCTGATGGAGCGATTGGGGCTGACCCTGAACGATGCTGCGTTCGCTACCAGCCTGTACTTTATCTTCCGTACCATCGGTTGCCTGACCGGCTCTTTCTTCCTGCGTGTATTGCCTAACCGCACCTTCTTTGTGATCAGTGTGATCATGATGGCACTGTCAATGTGCGGACTGTTTATTGGCACTGAGAAATGGACGCTCTATACAGCTATCGCCCTGGTGGGCTACGGCAACTCAAATATCTTCTCTATCTGTTTTGCACAGGCACTCACAGCCATGCCACAGAAGCAGAACGAGGTGTCGGGTTTGATGATTATGGGCTTGTTTGGAGGTACGATTTTCCCACTGATGATGGGATTTGCCAGCGATGCCATCGGACAGGCTGGAGCAGTAGCAGTCATGGCTATTGGCGTGGTTTATCTGTTTACCTACGTTGGAAAGGTAAAAAAATAAAAAGGTAAAAAAGTAAAAAGGTAAGAATTTAAAATCATAAGTATTATGAAGAGATATATCGTTGGCCTCGGCGAGGCTTTATGGGATGTTCTGCCCGAAGGCAAGAAACTGGGTGGTGCACCAGCAAATTTCGCCTATCATACAGCACAGTTCGGATTGGACACTATTGCCATCAGCGCACTTGGCGACGACGCGCTGGCCGAGGAGACCATTGAGGCGCTGAAAGAGCACAACCTAAACTACCTGATGCCCCAGGTACCCTATCCTACCGGTACGGTACAAGTGACGCTAACGGGCGACGGCATACCCACCTATGACATTAAGGAAAACGTAGCATGGGACAATATCCCCTTTACCAATGAGATGGAGGAGATAGCCAAGAATGCCCGTGCCGTTTGTTTCGGATCACTGGCACAACGCAACGTGATAAGCCGAGAGAACATCCGTAAATTCCTGGACGCCACGCCAGAAGACTGTTTAAAAATCTGCGACATCAACCTGCGTCAGCAGTTCTACTCGAAAGAGATTCTCGAGGACTCGTTCTGCATCTGCAACATCCTAAAAATCAACGATGAAGAGTTAGTTGTTGTCAACCGCATGTTTGGCTACGACAGTCTGGACATGCGCGACACTTGCCACCAGATTGTAGAGGACTACCACTTAAAAATGCTGGTACTGACCTGTGGCACCAATGGCTCGTATGTTTTCACCGACGATGGTCTGTGCTCATTCCAGGAAACACCAAAGGTGGAGGTAGCCGATACCGTAGGTGCCGGCGACTCGTTTACAGGTTCGTTCTGCGCCTCGATCATCAACGGTCTGCCTGTTCAGGAAGCCCATAAAATCGCCGTCAGAGTAAGTGCCTTTGTATGCACCCAGAACGGCGCCATGCCTGTGATTCCAGATGAGCTAAAAAAGTAAATATCCAAAATCAGAAAATGATATGTCGGAGTGGCAAAAGCGCTACTCCGACGTTTTTTTTTAGCTTCTTTAACCTAAAAAGAATCGTGTGCGCACAAAATATTGCTAAATGCCACTTGTCAATTCAATAATAATTTGTATCTTTGCAGCGCTTTTCAAAAAAGTTATATATAACAAAAGGATAATATTCACAACTTAAAATAAAGATTAGTAATATGGCAAAGTTAGATTTGACTCAGTATGGCATTACAGGTTCTACCGTAATTGCACACAATCCATCGTATGAGGAGCTTTTCAAGGAAGAGACCAAGGCTGGACTCGAGGGTTTCGACAAGGGCGTAAACACCGAGCTCAACGCTGTTAACGTAATGACTGGTATCTACACCGGCCGTTCACCTAAGGATAAGTACATCGTTAAGGATGCACAGAGCCAGGACAAGGTATGGTGGACAACTGAGGAGTACAAGAACGACAACCACCCCATGAGCGAGGAGGTTTGGGCCAAGGTTAAGGAGATCGCTATCAAGGAGCTCTGCAACAAGGAGCTTTATGTAGTCGACGCTTTCTGCGGTGCTAACGAGGCTACACGTCTGGCTGTTCGTTTCATCGTTGAGGTTGCTTGGCAGGCTCACTTCGTAAAGAACATGTTTATCCAGCCAACTGCTGAGGAGCTGGAGAAGTTCGAGCCTAACTTCGTCATCTATAACGCTTCTAAGGCAAAGGTTGAGAACTACAAGGAGCTGGGTCTGAACTCAGAGACTTGTGTTGCCTTCAACACAACAAGCCGCGAGCAGTGCATCATCAACACATGGTATGGTGGTGAGATGAAGAAGGGTATGTTCTCTATGCAGAACTACTATCTGCCTCTGCAGGGTATCGCTTCAATGCACTGCTCTGCTAACACCGACATGGAGGGTAAGAACACCGCAATCTTCTTCGGTCTGTCTGGTACAGGTAAGACCACTCTGTCAACCGATCCAAAGCGTCTGCTGATTGGTGACGACGAGCACGGATGGGACGACGAGGGTGTATTCAACCTCGAGGGCGGTTGCTATGCTAAGGTTATCAACCTGAGCAAGGAGAACGAGCCTGACATCTACGGCGCTATCAAGCGTAACGCTCTTCTGGAGAACGTAACTGTAGCTGCTGACGGCAAGATTGACTTCGCTGATAAGAGCGTAACCGAGAATACTCGTGTATCATATCCTATCGACCACATCGAGAAGATTGCTCAGAAGGTAAACGGCAAGAGCGCTGGTCCTGATGCTAAGAACGTAATCTTCCTGAGTGCTGACGCATTCGGTGTACTGCCTCCAGTATCTATCCTGACTCCAGAGCAGACCAAGTACTACTTCCTGTCTGGTTTCACAGCTAAGCTGGCTGGTACAGAGCGTGGTATCACAGAGCCAACTCCAACATTCTCTGCTTGCTTCGGCCAGGCATTCCTGGAGCTGCACCCAACAAAGTATGCTGAGGAGCTGGTTAAGAAGATGGAGAAGAGCGGTGCTAAGGCATACCTCGTTAACACTGGTTGGAACGGTACCGGTAAGCGTATCTCTATCCCCGATACACGTGGTATCATCGACGCTATCCTGGACGGAAGCATCCTGAAGGCTCCTACAAAGAAGGTTCCTTTCTTCGACTTCGAGGTTCCAACAGAGCTGCCTAACGTAAATCCTGCTATCCTTGATCCTCGCGACACTTACGCTACTGCTGCTGAGTGGGAGGAGAAGGCTAAGGATCTGGCTGCACGCTTCATCAAGAACTTCAAGAAGTACGAGGGCAACGAGGCTGGTAAGGCTCTGGTAGCTGCTGGTCCTAAGCTCTAATAGAGAATTTGACTTACATCAAATAAAGGGTGGTTTCTTCTGAAATCACCCTTATTTCATTGCACGCTTCGACAAAAACCATTACCTTTGCATATGTAATCGTGAGATTATTTCTTTATTCATTAGGTTAGTAGTTAGATTTTTAAGGTAAAGATTATGTTATTAGATTTTCAAACAACGGTCATGTTGGCGGCGGTTGTTATTGCCTCCGTGCTAAGCATTATAACATTAATGCACACCAGCGTTCGATAAAAAAGCGAGGGTGAAGCCAATTTCCGTTGAAAAAGAGTGTGGGGTGAGGGATCATACCACACTCTTTTTTAATGAAAAAATGAAAAAATAAAAGACAGAAAAACAAAACTAACTTAAAATCGGTCAAATTATGGCATATTTTCTTTAATTATAAGGTGAAAATGACTTATTTTTGAGGAATTGTTGGTAAATTTGCAGCCAAAATGCAACAAAATTGATATTAGATTCAATGAAACGATATATCCAAATGCTCTGTTTCCTAACGTTGGGGATGCTTATATGCACTTCATGTCTCAATTCTGACGACGACAACGACAAGGAATATTATAGTGATACAGCCGTCAGCGCCTTCTCTCTGTCGGTAGTAAACCGTTATATACATACGACTTCATCGTTAGGTACTGACTCTGTATATAAGAAGACCTTGACAAACCCCGTTGTTTTCACTATCGACCAGTATCAGCACAAGATATACAATACAGACTCGTTGCCATCTGATTGTGATATAAAACATGTTCTAGCCAACATTACTAGCATCAATAGCGGCACGATTGTTATTAACTACCTTGCAAATTCAGGAACAGACTCTCTGATGTACTTCAGCAACACCGATTCTATCGACATGACCAAGGCAAAAGAGATTCGTGTCTATGCTCAGGACGGTAACAACTTCCGCTCTTATCAATTGACAATTAACGTACATCAGGTTGAAAGCAGCAAGATAATTTGGGAGCAGAAATCTCTTACTGATATGCCTATAGACCCCAAAAAGGCAATCTGGGAACAGCGTATAGCCGCTGTAGGCCTCAAGCAGTTTATCGGTGCAGGCAGAGCAGAAGCATACGCCTACAACATCAATGGAAAGCTGATGGTCAGCAAAGACAATGGCACAAGTTGGAAAGAAGAAGAAAGCGACAACAACACCTCGCTGTTGCCATTCACCAATTTCGCCTTTACTTCATGGCCTTTTGCTGCTAATGACTCTACAGACTACCAGTTGTTGGTTGGCACAAACGACTTTTACGACAAAGCTTGCGTAATATGGCGTAAGATTAACGAGTTTTCTTTCCGTAGTCAGCCTTCCAAATGGGTATTTCTGCCTGTAGAAAGCAACAATGTATATTATCTGCCCAAAATGGAAAACCTAAACCTTGTATATTTCAATGGCAAGGCTCTCGCCATTGGTAACGACGGTAAAATCTACGTAAGTCGCGACCAGGGTCTCACCTGGAAAACAACATACACATACACCCTCCCCCATGAAATCGGGACCTATAACCTCATTGCCACGACTGATGACAATGGTTATCTCTGGCTTGTTGGTAAGGATACCGGTGAAGTATGGCGAGGCCAAATGATAGAATAGAGTGAGAAAATTTATAGTAGGTATCTTCATGGTGGCACTCTCAATAGCCACACATGCTCAAGAAGAACCTGAATACAGGATGGAACTGGGTGCAGGTCTCGGATTGATTACCTACGTA
Organism: Prevotella sp. FD3004; assembly: GCF_000746155.1. Lineage (NCBI taxonomy): Bacteria > Pseudomonadati > Bacteroidota > Bacteroidia > Bacteroidales > Prevotellaceae > Prevotella > Prevotella sp. FD3004. Next base: position 34,130 of record NZ_JQKR01000012.1, read on the forward strand.
GGGGATTTTAATAGCAGCCTTGCTAAAGGAATGCAGTCTTACGGAACAATTCTCGCAAAGTATCGCTTAAACCCTCGAATGGCAGTGGCCATAAATATAGGGACAGGAAAGGTTAAAGGCTCGACTGACGATGTCAACACATGGTATCCTACAGAACACTATGAGTTCAATCATCGCATTTCGGAAACAGACTTGCGCTTTGAATACAACTTCTGGGCATATGGGACAGGAGAGGAGTATAGAGGAGCACGCCGGCTAACACCTTTCATCACAGTAGGGCTAGGAGCTACCCTCTATGGAGAAGATCAGAATGGTATAACAGCCAACCTGCCTATCGGCGCAGGTATCAAATACAAACTCGGACAACGGCTGAACCTGACAGCAGAATGGGTAATGCACTTTACACCGAGTGACAAGTTGGACGGCAGAAGCGATGTCTATGGTATCAAGAGCAGCGGATTCTTCAAGAACAGCGACTGCTATAGTACTCTTCAAGTAGCATTGACTTACGACTTCTTTGCAAAATGTAAAACGTGTAATAACGATAGAGATTAAGATATATGAAAGAACTTTTGGACATGAACCGCATTCCTCAGCACATTGCCATCATTATGGACGGCAATGGCCGCTGGGCCACCGAACGGGGTAAGGATCGTAGTTTCGGCCATCAGGCCGGTGTCGATGCCGTACGTCGCATCACCTCTGAATGTACCCGCTTAGGCGTGAAGTTCCTCACCCTATATACCTTCTCCACGGAGAATTGGAATCGCCCAGCCAATGAGGTGGCAGCCCTAATGGGACTGGTGCTTACATCGCTTGAGGATGAGATATTCATGAAAAACAATGTGCGTTTCCGCGTTGTCGGCGACCGTTCACGCATTCCGGAAGCTGTCAATAAAAAACTGGCCGAAACAGAGACACACACCGCAGGTAATACAGCAATGACAATGGTGGTAGCTTTGAGCTACTCTTCAAAGTTAGAGCTAACCGCAGTCACCCGCAAGATTGCACAGGAAGTAAAAGATGGGAAATTGAATATCTGCGATATTACCGAAGACACCATCAACGATCGTCTTTGGACAAACTTCATGCCAGATCCCGAGTTACTCATCCGTACTGGAGGTGAATTACGTATTTCAAATTATCTACTCTGGCAAATTGCCTATTCTGAATTGTATTTCTGCGATACATATTGGCCTGACTTCATGGAGGAAGACCTTCATAAGGCCATATATAGTTATCAAAGTCGCCAGCGCCGCTTTGGGAAAACCGAAGCACAGGTAGAGGCTGAAGAAGAGAAAAAATAAATAAGATAAAAGTATAATCATAAAGTGACATATAATATTATTAATAAGGTACGGGCAATGATAAAAGGCGTCTTAGCTCTTTGCATTTTTACCTTTTTACCTTTAAACATCACTGCTCAGGATAAAATTATAAGCCCTGACATCTCATACGCAGGTACACCACGTACCTGCGAGATTGCCGGTATAGCTGTTGAAGGTGTTGATGGCTACGAAGACTATGTACTTACAGGCCTTTCCGGTCTGACTATCGGACAGGAAATCGAAGTGCCTGGCAGTCAGATTACTGAAGCCGTCAAACGCTATTGGCGCAACGGTCTATTCTCGAAAGTCAGTATCACAGCAGACTCTATCGTTGGCTCTAAGATTTACCTCTGCATACACTTAGGCATGCGTCCTCGTATCAGTGCTATTAACTATAATGGCATCAAGAAGGCTGAGCGCGAAGACATGGAAGCAAAATTAGGTATGGTGAAAGGTATGAGTCTTACTCGTAATATCGTTGACCGTGCCAAGATTCTTGCCAAGAAATATTTCGATGATAAAGGCTATAAGAATGCAGAGATTGAGATTCTCCAGCGCGAGCAAGAAGGAACTAATCAGGTTGTCCTCGATGTTAATATCGACAAGAAAGACAAAATGCGTGTACACCAGATTATATTCGACGGTAATGACAAACTTACCGATGGAAGAATCAAGGGTTCACTCTTCGGCAAAGGTGCTTTCGGTAAAATTCACGAAGCCAACAAGTTCAATAACATCTTCAAATCGAAGAAATTCACCGACGAGCGTTACAAGGAAGCAAAACAGGCATTGATTGAGAAGTATAATGAACTTGGTTTCCGTGATGCTTCCATCATTGAGGATTCCGTCTACGGCTTCGACGACAAACATGTCAACGTATATGTAAAAGTGGACGAGGGAGACAAGTACTATGTTCGCAATATTACATGGGTAGGTAACACCGTTGTTTCCACAGACTACTTGAATGCCGTGCTCGGCATGAAACGAGGCGATGTATACAACCAGAAGCAGATGAATAAACGATTAAAAGAAGACGACGATGCTGCTGGTAACTACTATTACAACAATGGTTACGTATTCTCGAACATCGAGCCAGTAGAAGTGAATATCGATGGTGACTCTATCGATGTCGAGATGCGCGTCATAGAAGGTCCACAGGCTCACTTGAACCATGTACGTATCTATGGTAATGATCGACTTTATGAGGAGGTTGTACGTCGTGAACTCCGCACAAAGCCTGGCGATTTATTCAACAAGGAAGCCCTGCAACGTTCTGCCCGTGATATCGCCTCCATGGGATTCTTCGATCCGGAGAAGGTAGCTCCCGATATCAAGCCCAACTATGAAGATGGTACCGTAGATGTTAACTGGGCACTTGAGCAGAAAAGTAATGACCAGTTGGAGTTTTCGCTTGGTTGGGGACAGACGGGTATTATCGGTAAGGTTGGTATCAAGTTTAACAACTTCTCTATCCGCAACCTCTTCGGCAAGAACAAACTCCATCGTGGCATCCTGCCTTATGGCGATGGAGAGCAGCTTGGATTCAGTTTCCAGACCAATGGTAGCTATTATAGCTCATTGAGTGCCAACTATGGTACCAACTGGTTTGGCGGTAAACGTCCGAACAGTTTGAGCATCGGAGCATTCTATTCCAAACAAAGCGATATTTCCAGCTACTACCGTAACAATGCATTCTACAACAACTATGCTATGTACAATTACGGATATACTGGTTATAACCCCTACTATATGAACTACGATTCGATGCTCGACGACGACAAGACCATGACAGTATTCGGTGCATCTCTCGGATGGGGCAAGCGCCTACGTTGGCCTGACGATTTCTTCCAGTTCTCTGCACAACTTGGCTACACACGCTATATGTTGCGCGACTGGAGCTATTTCTATATCCACAATGGTAATTGTAACAACATCAACTTAGGCCTCACTTTGTCGCGTACCTCTACCGACAACCAGCTCTTCCCACGTCATGGCTCTGAATTCATGGCGTCGGTGACAGTTACGCCACCTTGGTCGTTGTTCGACAAGAAGGACTATGCCAATCTGGCCAAGAACTCAAGCTCGGCAACTTACGAAGACGAGTTGCAGGATGTTTACCGCTGGATTGAGTATCACAAGTGGAAGTTCAAGAGTCGTACCTTTACTGCTCTTACAGGTGGACAGAAATGCTTTGTGCTGATGACCCGTGTAGAAATGGGACTGCTAGGCAGTTACAACAAGGACAAGCGTTCGCCATTCGAGACCTTCTACGTAGGAGGTGATGGTATGAGCGGATATTCATACGGCTACTCAGAGGAAACCATCGGTCTACGTGGTTATGAAAACGGTTCACTGTCTTACTCTTCGGCCTATGAGGAGATGATGAATGGACGATCCATCTCGTCATACAACTCTTACGCCTACGACCGCTTCACACTTGAACTGCGTTATCCGTTCATGTTGGGCAACACTACCATTTACGGACTAGGCTTCCTCGAAGGCGGTAATGCATGGGCCAATGCCAAAAACTTCAACCCCTTCAAGATGAAACGATCTGCAGGTATCGGTGTGCGCATCTACCTCCCGATGGTTGGTCTGATGGGTATCGACTGGGCTTATGGTTTCGACAAGGTCTATACCAACCAGTCAGGAGCACAATCACGCGGCGGCAGCAACTTCCACTTCATTCTCGGACAGGAATTTTAAAGTGTAACAATAAAAAGAAAGAAGCTTATGAAGAAATTGATAATCTGCTTAATCTGTGCCTTTTGCGGTTGCATGTCATCCTCAGCACAGAAGTTTGCCGTGGTGGATATGGAGTATATCCTCAAAAACATCCCCGCCTACGAACGTGCTAACGAACAGTTAAATCAGGTTTCCAAACAGTGGCAGGCAGAAGTCGATGCCCTGAATACCGAAGCCCAAACTCTCTATAAGAACTATCAGAACGAGGTTGTCTTCCTTTCTAAAGAACAGAAGAAAGCTAAGCAGGATGCTATCGTTGAGAAAGAGAAGCAGGCTGCAGATTTAAAGAAACAGTATTTTGGGCCTGAGGGCGAACTCTTCAAGAAGCGCACAGCTTTGATGTCGCCTATTCAGGATGAGGTCTACAATGCCGTCAAGGACATCGCTGACCAGCGTGGCTATCAGTTGGTACTCGATCGTGCCAGCAATTCTGGCATCATCTTCGGTTCTCCCAAGATTGACATCTCTTCAGACGTTCTTCGAAAACTTGGTTACTAACCTTTACAAGCATATTAATTAAAAACAATAGAAAAAGAAAATGAAGAAATTAATTATTTGCGCTATTTGCGCTATTTGCGGTTTCACAACCGCCAACGCACAGAGTAAGTTCGGTCACGTGAATACTCAGGAAATCATCCAAGCTATGCCTGAGTACTCAAAAGCAGAGTCAGAAATCAAAGCCCTCCAGAGTCAATATGAGGCAGACCTGAAGAGCATGCAGGATGAACTGCAGAAAAAGGGTGAGGCCTTCGACAAGGAGCAAGCCACACTGCCTGATAACATCAAGCAGCGTCGTCAGCAGGAACTTCAGGATATGTATCAGAAGATTCAGCAGAGTTTCCAGGATAACCAGCAAGCTCTCCAGAAGGCTTCTCAAGAAAAGATGCAGGCTATTCAGGCTAAGGTACTTGATGCAATCAAGTCTGTAGGTCAAACAAATGGTTATGTCTACATCATGGAAGATAACTCACTGCCCTACATCAGCTCAACCCTCTCTACTGATGTTACTGCACAGGTAAAGGCTAAGCTTGGATTGAAGTAATATGAAGCGATTCGCAAGCATCTTGATATTCGTGTTTGTTTTCCTGAGTACATTCGCTCAGGAAAACAACACTTTCAGGTTTGGTTTTCTCAGCTATAAGGCAGCCCTGGAGTCGATGCCAGACTATGCCATCATACAGCAGAAGATGAAAGACCTTCAGGCCCAATATCAGGCAGAAGCCAAACGAGTAGAAGACGAGTTCAACCAGAAATACGAAGATTTTCTTGAAGGTCAGCGCGATTTTCCAAAGACCATTCTTCAAAAACGTCAAACCGAATTACAGGAACTGATGGCTAAGAACATCGCTTTCAAGGAGAACGGGCGTCAAGAGTTAGCTCAAGCAGAGCAGAATGCAATGGCTCCATTGCGAATCAAACTCATCGAAACACTTGGGAAAATCGGTCGCGAGCAAGGTTACGCCTTTATCCTCGACACCGACATCAAGGCACTTCCTTTTATCAACCCTGCAATGGGTGAAGATATCAACCAACTGGTACAGAATGCTCTCAAGTAGTCCAGGTCCAATCGGTGTCTTCGACAGCGGCTACGGCGGCCTAACCATTCTTCATGGCATCCGCCAACTGCTTCCCCAATATGATTATCTTTATTTGGGCGACAACGCCCGTGCCCCCTATGGATCACGTTCGTTCGACGTGGTCTACGAATTTACCCGTCAAGCAGTATTAAAACTTTTCGAGATGGGGTGTCATCTCGTTATCTTAGGTTGCAATACTGCTTCAGCCAAAGCCCTCCGCACCATTCAGCAGAACGATCTTCCAAAGTGGGATTCCAAACGTCGTGTACTTGGTATTATTCGACCTACGGCCGAAGTCATTGGTAATCTCACTAAGAGTCGCCATATAGGTGTGCTTGCCACCGAGGGGACCATTAAAAGTGAGAGCTACAATCTTGAGATAAATAAGCTCCATCCTGATATTCAGGTAAGTGGTGTAGCCTGTCCTTTCTGGGTCCCCCTCGTAGAATACAACGAGGCTAATTCCCCTGGCGCTGACTATTTCGTCAAGAAGCGCATTGACCAGATTATGCTGCTCGACCCGCAAATCGATGCCCTCATCCTCGGCTGCACCCACTACCCATTGCTCATGCCGAAAATTCTAAAATATCTCCCTGAAGGCGTACACATTGTTTCTCAAGGCGAATACGTGGCCAAGAGCTTGAAACAATACCTTGAACGTCATCCCCAGATAGAACAGCGCTGCTCAAAAAACGGGAAGACCCACTACCTTACAACTGAGAATCCTGAGAGATTCAAGGAATCAGCCCAGATATTCCTCCACGAATCTATTAAGGTTGACAACATCACCTTAGGGACCTTTTGCTGATGCATTAATTTCGTCTCCCCCAATATTTACATATCGACAGTTGACAAAAGAATTCTTCACGGATCTACTCCACGGTAAAAGCCCTTCGTCTCGGTCACATAATATCCAGCGAACTGCGTTTGTACCGTCCATTAAGGTGTGAAAACGATAATTTCTTTCTGTGCTACCGTCATCTGCACTATTGTAATCATCACACATAATTTTACTAACAAATATTCTTTCAATAGAAATATATAAATTCCGATTTTCTTCTCACTTTTTCATACCTTTGAAACAAAGGTCCCGAAGTTAGGCTGCACCTCTGAAACAAAAGAAAAATGGCATTTTTCTTTGTATTTCGCTTGATTTACACTAACTTTGCACCCGTATTATATAATAAGGTGAAAATGAAGATTCAGATTATCAATGGGCCGAACCTCAACTTACTAGGGCAACGCGAACCTGGCATCTATGGTTCAGAGTCATTCGACAGCTATCTGCCTGAATTACGCAAACAGTTTCCTGATGTACAGATAGACTACTATCAGAGTAATATTGAGGGCGAACTTATCAACAAAATGCAGGAGACTGGCTTCTTCGGTGGCTACGATGGTATCGCGCTGAATGCAGGAGCTTATACCCATACCAGCGTGGCTCTTCATGATTGTATCCGCAGTCTGAAATGTCCCGTTGTTGAGATACACATCTCAAACGTGCACCAGCGTGAAGAATTTCGCCACAAGTCGTTGATATCGAGTGCATGCAAAGGTGTAATCTGTGGATTCGGTCTCGATTCATACCGCTTGGCTATCGAAGCACTGAAAGTTTCTAAATGACACTTGACGAATACATCCTTCAGCACACAGAGCCTGAGCCTGAATACTTATATCGGCTGTGGCGAGCCACAAACATCCACACTATTCATGGGAGGATGGCAAGCGGACATCTGCAAGGACGATTACTGAAGATGCTGGTACAAATGATTCGTCCAAAAAACATTTTGGAAATTGGCACATTCAGCGGATATAGTGCCATATCGATGGCAGAAGGTCTACCAGAGAGTGGAAAACTCTATACGTTCGAAATTAACGATGAGATGGAGGACTTCACCCGTCCGTGGATAGAGGGTTGTGAAGTATCCAGCAAAATTGAGTTCATAATAGGTGACGCACTGATAGAAGCACCAAAACTTGGCATAGAATTTGATTTAGCCTTTATGGATGGTGACAAGCGCACATACCGCGAATGTTACGAAATGGTAATGGATATTTTAAAACCAGGAGGATTTATCATCGCCGACAACACACTCTGGGATGGACATGTAGTAGACCGCACTTATGACAATGACCACCAAACGAAAGGTATTGAGACATTTAACAACTATATTGCCCAAGACAAAAGAGTTGAACAAGTAATACTTCCTCTGCGCGACGGGCTAACACTAATAAGAAAAAAATAGAATTATGCAAGAGACAAGACAGAACAAAATTGCGAGACTACTTCAGAAAGAGCTCTCGCTGATATTCCAGCAGCAGACTCGCGCCACTCACGGTGTGATGATTTCCGTAACACGTACCAAGATATCTCCCGACCTCAGTATCTGTACAGCCTATCTGAGTGTGTTCCCCAGCGAGAGGGGGGAGGAAATGCTCAACAATATCAACGCTAATACCAAAAGCATCAGATTTGAATTGGGCAATCGCGTAAGAAATCAGCTGAGAATCATTCCTGAACTAAGATTTTTCATCGACGACAGTTTGGACTATATTGAGCGCATTGACGAGCTCTTGAAAAAATAAAATAATACAAGGTGAATTTCCCTTTTTTTATAGCGCGCAGATATCTCTTTTCAAAGAAATCAACACACGCCATCAACGTAATCAGCGGCATCTCTGTTATAGGTGTCGCTGTAGCCACTATGGCACTTGTTGTTACCCTCTCTGTTTTCAACGGCTTTCATGATCTGGTTGCATCGTTCTTCACCGACTTCGACCCACAACTAAAAGTGGTACCTGCAGAAGGGAAAACAGTCGCTGCTGATGATCCGATTCTGACACAGATAAAACAACTACCACAGATAGATGTCGCCACAGAGAGTGTGGAGGATATGGCATTGGCAATTTATAAGGGACGCCAAGCGATGGTTGTGGTCAAAGGCGTGGAAGACAACTTTGAACAATTGACACATATTAGCGATATTCTATTGGGCGACGGCGAATTCGGACTGCATGCAGCTAACATGGATTATGGCATTCTTGGCATCCGACTAGCAGAAATATTGGGCACAGGCTACACCTACGACGAACCTCTCCACATCTATGCTCCTCGAAGAGAGGGGCAATTCGACATTTCGAACCCCGAGGATGCATTCGAGGAAGACGAACTATACTCACCAGGTGTGCTCTTCAATGTGAAGCAGTCGAAATACGATAAGAACTATATTCTGACCAGCATCGGCTTTGCCCGTCGCATTTTCGGACAACAGGGAATGCTCTCTTCCTTGGAACTGAGATTGAAACCTGGTAGCAATTTTGATGGAGTAAAGACAGAAATTAAAAAGATCTGTGGTGACAAATATGTAGTAAAAGACCGTTTTGAGCAGCAAGACGACACGTTTAAGATCATGAAGATTGAGAAGCTTATTGCCTATATATTCCTGACATTCATCCTAATGGTGGCATGCTTCAATATTATTGGTTCACTCTCAATGCTAATTATTGATAAGAAAGACGACGTGGTAACGCTCCGCAATCTGGGAGCCTCTGACAAGCAGATTATCCGTATTTTCCTATTCGAAGGACGTTTGATATCTGCTATCGGTGCTATTCTCGGCATCAGCCTTGGTCTGTTTCTTTGTTGGGCACAACAACGATTCGGCATCGTAGCTCTCGGCTCGTCAAGTGGATCGTTTATTATCAATGCTTATCCTGTCAGTGTGCATCCCGAAGACATCATTCTGGTTTTCTTCACCGTATTACTTGTTGGATTTCTTTCTGTCTGGTACCCTGTGAACTACTTTGCCAAACGCCTGCTCAACGCCTAATGGGTAATGATAAAGACATTGTAAAAGGTTATGTGCGCTACCTGAAGCTGCAGCGCAACATGTCGAGCAATACGCTTGACGCATACCAGCGCGATCTCAGAAAACTACTCGACTATCTGGAGATGGAAAAGAAAAGCGTACTTGAAGTAACACTCAAGGATCTTCAATACTTTGCTGCAGGACTTCACGACATTGGCATTCATTCCCGTTCACAATGTCGTATTCTTAGTGGAATACGATCATTTTTCCATTTTCTACAATTAGATGGCTATCGCGACGATGATCCAACAGAGTTGCTGGAGTCGCCCCAGCTAAGTGAGCACTTGCCCGAAGTACTCACAACAGCAGAGGTAGATAAGCTAGAAGCCTGCATTGACCTCTCAAAATGGGAGGGACATAGAAATTGCGCCATCATAGAAGTACTTTTCTCTTGCGGTCTGCGTGTGAGTGAGCTAGTGAACCTGAAATTGTCGAATCTCTATCTTGAAGAAGAATTCGTGAGGGTTCTGGGCAAGGGATCGAAAGAACGGTTGATACCCATCTCGCAGAAAGCCATTCATGAGCTGGAGCTTTGGTTCAACGACCGTAACCACATGACAATCAAGCCTGGAGAAGAGGATTATGTATTCCTTAATCGGTATGGCAAGCACCTCACACGCACGATGATACTCATCATAATCAAGCGATTGGCAGAGGTCGCCTGTATACAAAAGACCATTTCGCCCCACACCCTACGCCACTCATTTGCTACAGCCCTACTCGAAGGCGGCGCTGACCTGCGTGTAATACAGGTTCTATTGGGGCACGAAAGCATCGGAACAACGGAAATCTACACACATTTGGACACCTCGACACTTCGACGCGAAATATTGGAACACCATCCAAGGAACAAGCAAAAGTAAAGAATTAACGTAGCTTTAACGTGTTTTTTGCATCTAATCCGCAAAAAAGGTGTAACTTTGCACCCAGATTGTAAATAATTAAAAAGTTAGAGAGAATGAGTTACCTATTTTCATCAGAATCAGTTTCTGAGGGTCACCCCGACAAAGTGGCGGATCAGATTTCCGACGCGATATTAGACCAGTTCCTGGCATACGATCCGAAGGCACGTTGCGCCATTGAGTCGTTTGTCACCACAGGCCAAGTAGTTATTATGGGCGAGGTACGTAGTGATGTTTATATTGACCTGCAGACTATTGCCCGCAATACCATCAAACGTATAGGTTATACCAAAGCAGAGTATCAGTTTGATGGCGACTCTTGCGGTATCCTAAGTGCCATCCACGAACAGAGTGCCGACATCAATCGCGGTGTCGACAATGGCAATGAAGACGAGCAGGGTGCTGGCGACCAGGGAATGATGTTTGGCTATGCAACAAACGAAACAGAGAGCTATATGCCTGTTTCACTCGACTTGGCCCATCTGATTATGCGCACACTGGCCGACATCCGAAAAGAGGGTAAGGAGATGACATACCTCAGACCCGATGCCAAGAGCCAAGTAACGATACAGTACAGCGACGCTGGTATTCCTGAGCGCATTGACACTATCGTGGTATCTACCCAGCACGATGAGTTTGACGAGGACGAGAAGATGCTTGCGAAGATCAAGGACGACGTCATCAACATTTTGATTCCTCGTGTCAAACAGCAGATTCACTCTCAGAAAGTACTTGACCTATTTGGTCTTGACATCAAGTATTACGTGAACCCTACTGGTAAGTTCGTAATTGGAGGGCCTCACGGAGATACAGGTCTTACAGGTCGTAAAATTATTGTCGACACTTACGGAGGAAAGGGCGCCCATGGTGGTGGTGCTTTCTCTGGCAAGGACTCATCAAAGGTAGATCGTTCTGCAGCCTATGCAGCCCGGCATATTGCCAAGAACATGGTTGCAGCTGGCGTCGCTGACGAGATGCTGGTTCAGGTAAGTTATGCCATCGGTGTAGCCAAGCCTATGAATATCTACGTGAACACCTATGGCCGTAGTAATGTTGAGATGAGCGATGGCGAGATAGCCAAAAAGATTGAGAAGCTGTTCGATCTGCGTCCAAAGGCCATTGAGCGTAATCTGAAATTACGCCAGCCTATGTATAGCGAGACTGCAGCATACGGGCACATGGGGCGCCAACCAGAAGTAAAGAAGAAAACCTTCACCAGTCACTACCACGAAACCAAGGAGATTGATGTGGAACTCTTCACCTGGGAAAAACTTGATCGTATAGAAGATATTCGCAAAGAGTTCGGACTATAATCTATGCTGCCACAGGATAGCATACATACCGCATTACCATCAACCATCGTTGATGATACGGTGGCAAGTCATTCGACAAGACCGCAGACACCATATCAGGTGCTGCGGTCATTGCCAAAAGATGCCACACCTGCCCAGCAAGACTCAGCCATCCAATCGTGGTTCGAGCCTTCAGAGATTCATTATAGTGAGCAACCTGACACGCTCCACTTACCAGGGCACGATGTAGCTCGGGATTTAAAGGAAGTCAGTCTACCCCAATATTATCGAGAGAATTTTTTTTCATCAGACTCCCTTTATCATCCGGAGTTGAGTGGTGGTCGTATTGGCGTTGCCGGCGATCCAATACCTTATGCACTCCATAACGATAGTATCATCACCGGCATTTTATTGTGCAGCTTCCTGCTAATTATGTTTGGAATGTCACGCATCTCTAGTTTCATGATACATCAGGCAAAGAACTTTTTCTATACTCCAAAAGTAGAACAGAGTTTCACAGAAACGGGTACGGAAATTAAATTCCAGTTGGTATTCCTGCTGATTACCAGCTTGTTTTATGGACTTCTTTTCTTTTTCTATGCCACCCGTACTATATCTGACACCTTTATCCTATCATCAGAATACGGGCTTTTAGTAATCTATGCCATTGTCATAGTCTGCTATTTCTTGATAAAGGTCATATTGTATACTATAGTCAACAATATCTTCTTTAATCAGAAGAAAAATTTACATTTCCTAGGTACTCAGTTGTTCGTAGTAGCCTTAGAGGGCCTCTTTATGTTCCCCTTGGTATTACTCCTAACATACTTCCAACTTTCCATGCAAAATGCTATCAATTACTGCATTTTCATACTCTCTTTAGCCAAAATTCTAACATTTTACAAGTCTTACATCATCTTTTTTAAGCAAAAAGGGTGGTTTCTGCAGATTATTTTGTACTTTTGTGCCCTCGAAATGATACCTTTAGCCTTGCTTTGGGGCGGGCTCTTGGACATCACGAGTATTTTGAAAGTAAATTATTAGGACACAGATGATTAAGAAGATTTTGGTTTCACAGCCCAAACCTACTAGTGAGAAGTCGCCATATTTTGATATTGCGAACAAGTTCGGAGTAGAACTGATTTTCCGCCCGTTCATTAAGGTGGAGCCAATTAGTTCCAAAGATTTCCGTGCACAGAAAGTAAGCATCCTTGATTACACAGCTGTTGTATTCACTTCACGTCACGCCATCGACCACTTCTTCAATATGGCTAAGGAATTGAGAGTAACAATCCCTGAGGACATGAAGTATTTCTGTGTCACAGAGACTATTGCACTCTATATCCAGAAGTATGTACAGTATCGCAAGCGCAAGGTTTTCTTCGGAGAGACAGGCCGAGTAGAAGACCTTGTACCCACAATGGTTAAGCACAAGACAGAGAAGTATCTCGTTCCCATGAGCGACGTGCATAACGACAAACTCTCTCTGCTGCTCGACTCAAAGAAGTTGCAGCACAAGGAGTGCATTATGTATAAAACCGTCAGCAACGACTTCACGCCCGAGGAGGTTAAGTCGTTCGATTATGACATGCTGATTTTCTTCAGCCCTGCAGGTATCGAGTCACTCTGCAAGAACTTCCCCAATTTCAAACAGGGAGAAATTGCCATTGCAACATTTGGCCCCACCACAGCAAAAGCCGCTAAGGAAGCTGGACTTCGCCTCGATATTGAAGCACCCTCTGAGAAATATCCTTCAATGACAGGTGCTCTTCAGCACTATCTGCTCGAGACACAAGATTAATAATAATGATGGTGGCTCCTACTTTCAAGAAACAGGAGCGCATCGTCAGCAGTTTGCTGATAGAAACGCTCTTCGGCAAAGGTGATAGCCAATCGCTGGCAGCCTTTCCGTTGAGAGCTGTATACCTCCAGACAGAACGACGTCAAGGTTGCGCCCCTGTACAAATACTGATCAGCGTACCTAAGAAACGATTCAAACACGCTGTCGACAGAAACCGCATTAAGCGCCAAGTGCGTGAGGCCTACCGCCACCACAAAGGATTGCTCTGCAACTATGTGCCCGAAAATCAACAACTGCTGATTGCATTTATATGGCTTTCCGACAGACATTGTCCTACCAACGAGGTAGAAAAGCGCGTAGTCAGTATTCTACAACGCATCGCGACAAAATCATGAAATGGCTGTCTCATATCATATCTTGCCTTTTGGTACTACCTATCCGTTTTTACCAATTGTGCATTTCTCCTCTCTTAGGGCCTTCGTGCCGCTTTCAGCCGACATGCAGTGAATATGCCCGAGAAGCCATCATGAAACATGGTCCCATTAAAGGATTGGGATTAGCTATCTGGCGTATATTAAGGTGTAACCCTTGGGGAGGTAGTGGATATGATCCTGTGCCCTAGAAGAGAAAAAGAGTAAAAGTTAAAAATAAGACATATGAAGAATTTTGTAGAAGAACTGAAATGGCGTGGCATGCTGGCACAGATTATGCCAGGAACTGAGGAACTGCTCCAAAAGGAGATGGTTACCGCATACCTGGGTACTGATCCCACAGCCGACTCACTCCATATCGGACATCTTTGTGGCATCATGATGCTTCGCCATCTGCAGCGCTGTGGCCATCGCCCCATTATTCTTGTGGGTGGTGCTACAGGTATGATTGGCGACCCCTCTGGTAAGAGTCAGGAGCGTAATCTGCTTAACGACGAGACCCTGCGCCACAATCAGGAATGCATTAAGAAACAGGTAGCCAAGTTCCTTGATTTCGAGTCGAAGGAACCCAATGCCGCCATTATGGTCAACAATTACGACTGGATGAAGAATTTCACCTTCCTCGATTTTGCCCGTGAGGTTGGTAAACACATCACCGTCAACTATATGATGGCAAAGGAAAGTGTTCAGCAGCGCCTAAATGGTACAGCCCGCGATGGGCTCTCTTTCACGGAGTTCACCTATCAGTTGCTTCAAGGCTACGATTTCCTGTATCTCTATCAACATTATGGTGTGAAGTTGCAGCTTGGTGGCAACGACCAATGGGGTAACATGACCACAGGTACCGAGCTTATCCGTCGAACATTGGGCAATGAGGTTGAGACATTTGCCCTCACCTGTCCTCTCATCACCAAGAGTGATGGTAAAAAATTTGGTAAGACAGAGAGTGGTAACATCTGGCTCGACCCAGCCCGCACCACTCCGTATAAGTTCTACCAGTTCTGGCTCAACGTCAGCGACGACGACGCAGAGCGTTATATCAAGATCTTCACTTCACTTGAGAAGGATGTCATTGATGCTTTGATCGAGGAGCATAAGCAAGATCCCGGCCGTCGTATTCTTCAGAAACGTCTGGCAGAGGAGGTAACTGTTATGGTACACTCTCAGGAAGCACTTAACACAGCTATCGAAGCCTCTAATATCCTTTTTGGTAAATCTACCAAGGAAAGTCTGGAGAAACTCGACGAACAGACCTTCCTCGACGTATTTGATGGCGTTCCTCAGTTTGAAATCTGCAAGGATCAGCTCGGTCAGCCCGCTATCGAACTGCTTACTACCGCAGCTCCCGTGTTCCCTTCTAAGGGCGAGATGCGCAAGATGGTACAAGGTGGCGGTGTTTCTCTGAATAAGGAAAAAATCACCGATCAGAACCAGGCCATCACTGCTGATGACCTAATTGACGGTAAATATCTTCTGGCCCAGAAAGGCAAGAAGAACTACTATCTGCTGATAGTAAAGTAAGAAAGATATGTGAAAATTTGGCTATATGCCAAATTTTCACTACCTTTGCAACCGCAATTGGACGATGGTGTAATGGTAACACTACAGGTTTTGGTTCTGTCATTCCCGGTTCGAATCCGAGTCGTCCAACTCTAGAACAAACAACTAAAGCTTATGGAAACTAACTACGAAATAAGATACGCTGCCCATCCAGAGGATGCCAGGCACTATGACACAGCCCGACTTCGTCGTGATTTTCTGATAGATACCATATTTGCCATAAACGAGGTAAATATGATATATTCGATGTATGACCGTATGATTGTTGGAGGTGCCATGCCTGTGGGAGAAGTTTTGAAACTCGAGGCCATCGACCCTTTAAAAGCCGAGTTCTTCACCACCCGACGCGAAATTGGCATTTATAATGTCGGCGGATCTGGCACAGTGAAGGTTGGTGATAACACTTTCTCACTCAACTTCAAGGAAGCACTATACATTGGCAGCGGCGACAGAGATGTAGTTTTCTGCAGTAATGATCCCGAGAAGCCTGCCAAGTTCTATTTCAACTCTACCACAGCCCATACCGCCTACCCATGCAGGAAAATCACCAAGCAGGATGCTGTTGTGGCCCACATGGGAGATCTTAAGATGTCGAACGAGCGCAATATCAACAAAATGATTGTGAATCAGGTACTGCCTACCTGTCAACTACAGATGGGCATGACCGAATTGGCCCCAGGCAGCGTTTGGAATACCATGCCAGCCCATGTCCACAGTCGCCGCATGGAAGCCTATTTCTATTTTGAGTTGCCCGAGGATCAGGCTGTTTGTCACTTCATGGGGGAGCCACAAGAAACGCGCCACATCTGGCTTCACAACGAACAGGCGGTAATCTCGCCTGAATGGAGCATTCATAGCGCAGCAGCCACTCACAACTACACTTTCATATGGGGAATGGGCGGTGAGAATCTCGACTATGGCGATCAAGACTTTTCGAAGATTACTGATTTAAAATAAACTTCTAAAACAAAACAAATTATGGCAAATTTATTTTCACTCGAAGGTAAGAACGCTTGGATCACTGGCGCATCTTACGGTATTGGTTTCAACATTGCCAAGGCATTTGTTGCTGCTGGTATCAAGAACATTATCTTCAACGACATCAATGAAGCTGCCTTGCAGCGTGGTCTTGACAACTACAAGGAGGCTGGTATTGACAATGTAAAGGGTTATGTGTGCGACGTTACCGACGAGAATGCCGTCAAAGCACTCGTAGAGAAGATTCACGCAGAAGTAGGCCAGATCGACATCCTTGTCAACAACGCAGGCATCATCAAACGTATCCCTATGCACGAAATGAAGCGTGCCGAGTTCCAGCAGGTCATCGACGTCGATCTCGTTGCTCCTTATATCGTTTCTTCAGCCGTTATTCCTGAGATGATGGAGCGTCGTGAGGGTAAGATTATCAATATATGCTCCATGATGTCTGAGCTAGGCCGTGAGACCGTATCAGCCTATGCAGCTGCCAAGGGTGGACTGAAGATGCTGACCCGTAACATCTGTTCTGAGTATGGTGAATACAACATCCAGTGTAATGGCATTGGTCCTGGCTACATCGCAACTCCTCAGACAGCACCTCTGCGCGAGCGTCAGCCAGATGGAAGCCGTCATCCATTCGATTCGTTCATCTGCGCCAAGACTCCTGCAGGCCGCTGGCTTGATCCCAGTGAGTTGGGTGGTCCCGCAGTATTCCTCGCATCTCACGCTTCCGACGCAGTGAACGGCCATGTGCTTTATGTTGATGGTGGTATTCTGGCCTATATCGGCAAGCAGCCTAAGTAATTCTGCAGGTACATATATATAAAATAAAGGGGCTCCAAATTGGAACCCCTTAAATTTTTATTACAATTCAAAGATTACAGAGCAGCGGTGAGCTCAGCACCAGCCTTGAACTTAGCAACCTTCTTAGCAGCAATCTTAATCTTCTGCTTTGTAGCGGGGTTGATACCCTCACGAGCAGGGCGCTTGTTTACGCTGAAAGTACCAAAACCAACGAGCTGTACCTTGTCACCTTTTACGAGAGCGTCCTTAATAGCTGCTACTGTGGCGTCGAGAGCCTTCTTTGAGTCTACCTTTGAGAGACCAGCACCTGCTGCAATCTTCTCTACCAATTCTGTTTTGTTCATAATTAAGATAATTTTAATGAATTATTAATAGTAATAACTAATGTATAGTCGAATTTCAGGGCAAATATAATAGAAAGTATTTAAAGAAACAACAAAAAAACAGAAAAAATTACTTTTTTATTGAAAAATAGTTGTATTCGCCCTTTTTTTGATACAAAAAAGAGATATTTTTCGTAATTTTGCGCCCAAATCGTGCTTTAAGGCACAAAACGCGAAAATACGAAATAGAAAATAGTCAAATAGTAAATGATATGATGTTCCGCATACCCCCTATTACAAAGAATCTGCTTATCATCAACCTGATTGCATTCTTTGCAACATTTGTACTCCAACTGCGAGGAATCGACTTGGCCGATATCGGCGGCCTTCACTTCTTCCTGGCCAATGATTTCCATCTGTATCAGTTGGTCACCTACCTGTTCCTGCATGCCAATTTCATGCATATACTGAGTAATATGTTCGGTCTTTGGATGTTTGGCTGCGTGATAGAGAATGTTTGGGGACCAAAAAAATTCCTTTTTTATTACATTTCGTGCGGAATCGGTGCCGGGCTCTTACAGGAACTTGCACAGTTAGGCTCGTTCTATATGACCATTTCGGCTCAGGATCCCAGCGTCAGCTTTGGCGAGATCTTCGCCATTGGCCACCAGTTGGGGCAGCAATTAAATGCCTGGACCACCATTGGTGCCTCAGGTGCCGTTTATGCAGTCATTTTGGCTTTCGGTATGACGTTCCCCAACGAGCGATTATTCATCATACCCTTCCCTTTCCCCATTAAAGCCAAATGGTTTGTGCTGTTCTATGTAGCCATCGAGTTCTTCTCGGCCCTCGGCTCTTCTGGCGATGGTGTTGCTCATACAGCCCACTTGGGAGGTATGCTTTTCGGTTTCCTCATGATCCGCTACTGGAATCGTCATCCCAGCTCAGGTTTCGACCGCAATCGCGGCCAGCAATTCTTCGAGAATCTGAAGCGTAACTTCGATCAGCGTCGTTACAGTCAGGGACGTTCTCATCAAAGCAACCCTAATATGCACGCTCAGCGAGGAGGTTCAAAAGAGGCCGATCGTGAGTTTAACGCCCGCAAGAAACAGAATCAAGAAGAGATAGACGCCATTCTCGACAAGATTCGCAAAAGCGGCTACGATAGTTTGACCAAGGAAGAGAAGAAAAAACTCTTCGACGCAAGCAACGAGCGATGATTAAACAACTCAAGTCGTTTACCATCAACCTGATGGCCGGTGCTAATGTGGCAACAGTACTGTTGATGGTGTTGGCTGGCTATTCAGACCATCTCGACCCTCGGGAGTATCCCCTCCTCTCGGTGATGGGCATGACCTTCCCCGTATTCCTAATAGCCAATCTTGTGTTTCTCTTCTTCTGGCTCACATTCAAGTGGCGTAAGATATGGATTCCCATTGTGGGCTATGCCGTTGTCTATGTGCCACTTACTACTTATATGCCAATCCACAAGTCACAAGAAATGCCCGATGGCACCATCAAACTGATATCCTACAACGTGTGTCAGTATGGTGGCAACTACAAGTATGAATATGGTTTTGAGACGGTGTACCATTACCTGGAAGAACAGAATGCAGATATTGTATGTATACAGGAAGACGTTGACACCTGGCGACGATTTGTATTCAACTGGTATAAGAAAATCTATGCCTATAACGACACCACCATCTTCCATAAAACTTCCACCAGTATGAATGGCGTGGGCATTCACACAAAATACCCCATACTGAAGAAGGAACGCATCATGTACAAGTCAGTAGGCAACGGTTCTGTAGCCTATTACCTGAAAGTACAGGACGATACCGTCATCGTGATTAACAACCACCTAGAAGGCACTCATCTTTCAAATGAAGACCGAGCCAACTACAAACGCATGATCAGAGGCAAGATGGAAAAAGACACGGTAAAAACCGAAGCCTTCTTCCTACTCAAGAAACTAGGTCGGTATGCCGCCAAACGAGCACCTGAAGCCGACGCCGTACATACCTATATTGAGGCACATCGTGAGTACCCCATCATCGTGTGTGGCGACTTCAACGACAACCCCATCAGCTACTCCCGTCGCACTATTGCACAAGGGCTTACCGACTGTTATAAAGAAACAGGCTGCGGCATCGGTTTGTCATATAATCAGAAAGGTTTCTTTGTGCGCATCGACCATATTCTGTGCTCTGACCATTTTAAGCCCTACAACTGCACAGTTGACAACAAAATGGACGCAAGCGACCATTATCCCATCATTTGCAACCTAAAATTGGCTCCTAAACAATAAAAAATCAGCGAAAATCGCCGATTTATTTTTCATTATGTAAAAAAATGCCTATATTTGCACGCTAAAAATGTACGCGAACAGAATTAATAATAAATAAATAACAACAAAAATCAAAATGCAAAACAAAGGAATTGTAAAATTTATCGCAGTGCTTCTGATTCTCGTGTGCTGCTTCTACCTTTCCTTCTCATTCGTAACGCGCCATTACGAAAGTAAGGCTGCGGCTATGGGCGAGGAGGCAGGTGCGGAGTACCTCGACTCAATCAAGAACGAGAAGGTGTATATGGGCATCTACTCACTGAAGCAGTGCCGTGAGATGGAGATTGGCCTGGGTCTTGACCTGAAAGGCGGTATGAACGTGATCCTCGAGGTTTCAGTACCCGATGTAGTCGACGTGCTCGCCGACCACAAGCAGGACGCTGCCTACAAGAAGGCCATGGAGCTCGCCAAGAAGGAAGAGGAGACTAGCCAGAACGACTTCATCTCTCTCTTCGTAAAGTATTGGAAGCAGGAAGGCAACGGCCGTCCCCTCGCCGCCATCTTTGCTACTCAGCAGATGAAGGGCAAGGTGAGCACACAGTCAAGCGACTCTGAGGTAGAGGCCGCTTTGCGTGCTGAGGTACAGAGCGCCGTTGACAACTCATTCAACGTAGTCCGCAACCGTATCGACAAGTTTGGCGTTGTTCAGCCAAACATCCAGAAACTCGAAGGCCAAAGCGGCCGTATCATGGTCGAGATGCCTGGTATCAAGGAGCCTGAGCGTGTTCGTAAGCTCCTCCAAGGTTCTGCCAACCTCGAGTTCTGGGAGACTTATAACTCACAAGAAGTGACACCGCTGTTGGCTCAGCTCAACCAGCGTTATGCTGCTCAGGGCGGCGAAGTAGTAGACTCTGCTGCCGTTGCTGCCGACACGACAGCTGTCGACACTGCCAAGGCTGTCGCTGCTGGCGACCTCGCTGCCAAGTTGGCAAAGAAGGACAACAAGGCTACCGATTCTAAGGCTGCCGAGCTGGCAAAGAAGCAGAATCCTCTGTTCTCTGTCTTCCAGCCCACACAGGGCAACACCCTCGCTGTTGTTGGTTATGCCAACGCTCGCGATACCGCCGAGATCAACAAGATTATCTATAGCGACATTGCTGCGCGCATTTTCCCCTCAGAACTGAAGCTCCGCTGGGGTGCTAAGGCCGAGGACTTCGGCGGTCAGGACACTAAGGGAGACATTTTCGAACTCTATGCTCTGAAAATCACAGAGCCTTCAGGCCGAGCTCCGTTGGAGGGTGATGTCATCACCAGCGCCAAGGACGACTTCGACCAGATGGGTCACCCTTCTGTATCAATGCAGATGAACTCTGACGGTGCTCGCCGCTGGAGTCAGATTACCAAGCAGAATATCGGTAAGGCCGTGGCCATTGTTCTCGATGACGCAGTTTACTCTGCTCCCCGCATCCTGACTCAGATTGACGGAGGCAACTCTCAGATTACTGGTAACTTCACTATCGAGGACACAAAAGACCTGGCCAACACGCTGAACTCCGGTAAGATGCCGGCTCCTACCCGCATCGTGCAGGAGGAGGTTGTTGGTCCTTCACTGGGTGCTCAGTCAATCCAGCAGGGAATCATCTCGTTCATCGTTGCCTTCGTACTGCTGATGATCTACATGATCTTGCTGTACGGTTTCGTTCCTGGTATCCTTTCAGATATCGCTCTGCTGTTCAACCTGTTCTTCACATTGGGTATCCTCACCTCATTCCAGGCCGCTCTTACCATGCCTGGTATCGCCGGTATCGTACTCACACTGGGTACTGCTGTGGATGCCAACGTGCTGATTTACGAGCGCATCAAGGAGGAGCTGAAGAAAGGTCTGGGTGTTAAGGAGGCTCTCAACAAGGGTTACTCTAACGCCTTCAGCGCGATCTTCGACTCAAACTTCACTTCACTGATCACAGGTATCATTCTGCTCTACTTTGGTACAGGTCCTGTAAAGGGCTTCGCTACCACTTGGATCATCGGTATCGTTTGCTCATTCTTCACAGCCGTTTACCTCACACGTATCGTCTATGACTACATGCTGAAGAAGGACAAGTGGACCAACCTGACTTTCGTAACAGGCTATTCTAAGAATCTGATGCAGAATGCCCACTACAATTTCATGGGCACCTATAAGAAGTCGTTCGTTGTTTATGGCGTGTTCGCCATTCTGTTCTGCATCTCATTTGCCGTTCGCGGTCTGAGCCAGAGCATCGACTTCACCGGTGGTCGCAACTATGTTGTAACCCTCGACAAGGTGACTCCTGTTGAGGAGGTTCGTCAGGCCATGGCCGGTGCCTTCATCAACACCATGGGTGAGAAGGCCAATCAGGAGGCTAACACTTCTGTCATCGCCCTCGGTACCGATGGTAAGACTGTTCGTATCTCTACCAACTGGGATATCGAGTCAAACAATCCTGAGGTCGACGATCAGGCAGAGACCATCCTCTTCAACACTCTGAAGAAGGCAGGCCTCGTAAGTCAGGCAAATGTCGACGCCTTCAAGAACCCCGATGTTCGCGAGGGTGGTTCAATCATCTCTTCTCAGAAGGTAGGTCCTTCAGTAGCTAAAGACATCACCTATGGTGCTATCATCAGCGTGCTGATTGCTCTGGTAGCCATCTTCCTCTACATCCTGCTGCGCTTCCGCAACCTCGCCTTCTCAGTAGGCGCCATCGTTGCGCTGGCCCTCGATGCTTTGGTAGTACTCGGCCTCTACTCAGCCCTGTGGGGAATTCTGCCCATGTCGCTCGAGATCGACCAGGTATTCATCGGTGCCATCCTGACCGTGATCGGTTACTCTATCAACGATAAGGTGGTAGTATTCGACCGTATCCGTGAGAACATCGGCCTCTATGGCAAGCGCGACCGTCAGCAGCTGTTCAACGATTCGCTGAACCAGACGCTGGCTCGTACCATCAACACCTCAGTAACGACCTTGATCGTACTGTTGGCCATCTTCATTCTCGGTGGTGACAGTATCCGTTCGTTCTCGTTTGCAATGATTTTGGGTGTTGTATTCGGTACCCTGTCTTCACTCTTTATCGCTGCTCCCACAGCCTACCTGACTATGGGTCGCACCATTAAGGAAGACACCGCAGAAACAAAGTAAATAATTTCTTTTTCAAGAAGAACATACTACTGCTCGGGGCTGCAGTCCACTAAGGACTGCGGCCTTTTTATATTCACAATAACGTCATCTATCCCCTGTTACAAGCTGCCTGTAACACCATTACAAAACGTTTGTAACGGGCAGTATCATTCATCACAAATCTGCATTCTGCTGAGTTTCTCATGGTACCCCGACCGAGAATCGAACTCGGAACTAAGCTTTAGGAGAGCCTTGTTATATCCATTTAACTATCAGGGCGTGTGGTTTTCGGATGCAAAGATAGCGCAAAATTTTGATACAGCAAAGAGAAAGCAAACATATTTGCTTCCTAGAACATGATATTCTTACCCTTTTTTGTTTCATTTTGTTTCGTGAAACAAAATGAAACAAAAATTCTTTGGTTATATAATCCTTAATTACTAATTTTGCGCCATTAACTATATACCATAAAAGAAGAATACCTTTGCGTACAATATATAATTGAGAATAAATGATGAAACGAACCATAACCGTATTGGCCTCTTTATTGATACTAGGGGCAACTTCTACAAAAGCAGAATCTGCAGATTCGTATGAGGAGTTTGAAGAGTCTAAGATTCGTATTAATGTGACAGGCGAACTGAATAGTGCTGACGCATGGAAACTGGAGGCAGGATGCCATTGGTTTCCTATTCCTTTTGTAGGAGTAGGAGGCTCGTTGGGTTACTATAGGCAGTTTTCTACAACGGATATAGCAAGAGGGGATACATGGTGGACTAATGAAGATTCCGAAAAAGCACAGAACCTCTTTTTGCATCCATCTGCCATTTTCTTCTCGCCATACATCTTCAGAAAGTCGGATTATGCGATTTGTTTGTATGGGGAACTGGGTACCCTGCTAACCATTCCATACGATAGAATCGACATTGATATAAATCCCAACGAGGTCCGTATTCCTGAAAATCGTAAGAGCATTAGTAGTAGTAAGGGCGCATGGTGTTTCTTTGACGGCAAGATAGGTCTGTCTCTCAGAGTCAACAAGGGGACGATAACTTTGGGATATTCGTATTCCACTCTCGATGTGTATGCCCAGCGTAGAACTATGAAATACGACAATCAGAAGTTTGACCAGTTCTACCCCAAAGCCAAAGGTACTCATGGTGCCTTTCTATCTATCCAGATAGGCCTATAGCGTTTGCAGCCATATAATCTTGCCAAACTAATGGGCGACTTTTTGCTGGAAGGCATCGAATTGGGCTTGGCCGCTGTTGCCATAGCAGAACAATCCTACACGGATGCCCTTCCAATAGCCTGAATGCATGGAGAACGCAGAACCTGCGGGCTGGTAATGTAGTCCATCGGTACTATAATAGAACTGGTGGCTGTTGGCCTGACAATCGTTGGTGACGCGGAGCCAAAGCTTTTGGAAACGGCCATTCTGGACAAGGGTACGCTGCCCATCGACTTCAATAAAAACGCCTTCTTTGCAGAGACCAACGCCTCGGAACTGTTTGCCAGAGCAGAAAAGCCCCGCATAATTATCACCTGAAGCCTCAACCATCGTAAGACTTTCACTCTGATAACCTACGACTTTCTGCGTCAACATGTTATGACTGACCATTAGACAATCGGCAGGCAGAGCCTTTAGCGTGAGCCAGCCCTTACGGGCTGTGAGGCTCCAATGAGTATCGACAGGGTTGTGGTTCCACTGCCATTGGAGGCCAAGAGTGGCAGAGAAGTCGTCAGAGGTCTGAGGCAGGAAGACTGTAGCCGATGGAATGGGCTTTTTCCATGAAGCGACAGGCTCACCAATGTCGTTTCCATCGAAATCGACGCCCATCAATGGCCAGTCGGCTTCCCAACGGGCGGGCTGCAGATGGACCACACGTCCCAAGACGGGCGTCTCCTGAAAATGGTAAAACCACCAAGAGCCATCAGAGGCATCAACCAAAGCACCTTGATGAGGACCATTCACACGGGTAGAGCCTTGTTCGAGAACAACACGGCGCTCGTATGGACCATAGATGTTCTTAGAACGAAGTGCAGTCTGCCATCCCTGGCCTACTCCGCCCTCAGGAATAATAAGATAGTACCAGCCGTTGCGCTTAAGGAATTTGGTTCCCTCGGCCACAGGGCCTTCGTAGACGGTCTGACCTTCGTCGAGCAAGGTCTTACCGTCAGCCGACATGCGATGGACGATGATAGGGCCCGCGCCACGACGGCTACGCCCTAAGTAGGCTTGTCCGTCTTCGTCCCAGAAAGGACAAGGATCCTCCCATCTCTCGACACGTTTCACCAGATGGAGCGGCGCCCAAGGGCCATGAGGATTGCGGGCGGTGGTCATATAAAGTCCTTCGTCGGGGGTACAAAAATAGACGTAGTAAAGACCGTTGTGATAGCGGATGGCTGGTGCCCACGAGCCGCTGGCATAGTGTTGGTTATCATCCCATCCCGGCTCATCGAAGCGGCGGTATATCTGACTGATATACTTCCAGTTGACCATATCATCGCTCTCAAGTACTTGCATGCCAAGGAAATGGAAATCGGAAGCGACCATATAATATTTTGAGCCCACTCGGATGACATCAGGATCGGAGAAGTCTACATTAAGCACGGGGTTGCGATAGGTGCCGTCGCCTTGGTCGCCCCATCCTTCAACATCGTCATTCACAAAGTCTGGACGTATATCGGGCTGTTCTGTCACAATCTCAATATTCGAGAACTTCACATTGCGAGCATGACGCACAAAAAAGCCTTTGGCAGGCAGGTTGCCCCACATGGTGGCTTCTGGATAGGCTTTTTCTTTCTCGTCGCGGATGGTATCGCAGATTTGTGCCATTTCATCGGCTTTGACACCCCCTTTATGATAGAGTGATATGTTTGAGAGCGAGACATTACGAACAGGATGACCAGGCAGTCCAGTGATACTGCAACCCATGGAGCCCGCATGGCGAATTTGGATGTTATTGAGGTGGACGCCATCAATGTGCCCCACATGATTGATGGGTACGATGGCTTCCATATTGGCACCACTGGACAGGTAGCCACGTCCACGATTGCCCAGACGGATGAAGATGGGTGACTCAGTACCTTCGACGGTGAAATCGGATATATTGACGTTCTCGAGCACGCCTCCATCGACAATTTCAAGCGAGATGGCAGAAGAACCTATCCACTGACCGAAAAACTTCTCCTTCTGATCAGCACTAGGCTTCACCACAATGCCAGAGATGTTGACGTTACGAAAACCGCCATTGGTCTCTGTGCCCAGCTTCACGGCATTGCAGTGGCTCGACACCACACAATCGCTGATGCGAATATTCTCGCAAAGACGAGGCGATGTGCTTTTTAGCGTAATGCCGTCGTCGTCGCTATCGGCCATCATGCCTCGTACTATCACATCGTGACAACCATCAATATCGAGAGCATCATTATTATAGTTATTACGGTTAAAAACCTTGATTCCATCGATATGCAGACGGTCACAAGCCAGATAGTGCTGCATCCAGCAACCACTGTTTTTAAGGGTAACGTCCTTAATAGTAATGTCCTGACTCTGGATAAAGCGAATGAGATGGGGGCGCGTGACACCCTCGTCATTCCAAGATAGTTTTTCGAAAGCACGCCCCTGCCCGTCAATGATACCATAGCCATCGATAACTATATTATGTACCGAGTCGGCATAGATCAGCTGAATGGTCTCTGTCTGGGTTCGGAGGGATACATAGCTCGATTTCATCGGGCGATAATCTTTCAGATCAGTAGAACCCAAGACAACTGCGCCATGATCAAGATGGAGATGGACATTGCTTTTCAGTACAATGGTTCCTATCCTGAAAAGGCCTGCAGGAATTACAACACGACCTCCACCTTTTTCAGAACAGCGATCGATGGCTTTCTGAAAAGCCTCCGTACTATTTACCCCAGCATCGCTGGTGGCTCCATAATCTACAACATTATAATCGGCAGCCCTACAAATGAATGCCGGAATCAGGAGAAGTGTTGTTAGCAGATGTCTCATAATATGTTGGCTATACGTTTCAATGCTTCTTCCAAACGGCTACGCTGTGTGGCAATGTTGAAGCGGACATACCCCTCGCCCGTCTGAGGACCATACATCGTACCAGGATTTATCCACACCTTTGCCTCATTCAACAGACGGTCGCATAACTGCTGGGCGGTAATGCCCATGGCAGAGATGTCAACCCATGGAAGATAGGTGCCTTCGAGGCGACAGAGTTTCCACTGGGGCAGTCTTTCCTCGATGAAATCGCGCAAAAAGCAGTAGTTCTTCCAAAGATACTGGTTCAATTCGTCAATCCACTCTTCGCTCTCGTTATAGGCTGCCTTTAGGGCTACAGGACCAAAAGGATTCAGGTCGCACACCTCGTTAATATTGATGGCACGATCCAGTCGGCGACGCCATTCAGGTTGTGCACAGATGATATTAGCGGCCTGCAAGCCAGCGATATTGAACGACTTGGAGGGAGAGTTAAGTATGACACTATTCTGACGACAGTTGTCGCTCACAGCAGCAAAGGGTTGGAACTTGTAGCCTGGCATAATAAGTTCACAATGTATCTCGTCGCTCACCACCTTAACACTGTGTTTCAGACAGATATCATTCATGCGTTCCAGTTCCGCTTTAGTCCACACACGCCCACAGGGATTGTGGGGGTTACAGAGCAGGAAGACAGTAGTTTTCTCGTCGGAACACTTGACTTCGAAATCGGCCCAGTCTACTTCAAAGGTATCATCAACCCGCTTCAATGCTGTCTCAAGCACTTCACAACCATTATTTCGAACAGAAGAGAAGAAGCAGTTATAATCAGGCGAAAGGATAAGCACCTTTTCACCTGGCATGGTTAATGCTTTGATTGCGACCGACATAGCTGGAACAACTCCAGTAGTATAGAGTATTTCTTCACGCCGGATGGACCACTCGTGGCGACGCTGAAACCATGAGATAATAGCTTCATAATAGTCTTCCTCGACAACGGTATAGCCAAATACCCCATGGGCGGCACGCCTTTTAACGGCATCAAGGATAGCTGGGGCAGCCTTAAAGTCCATGTCTGCCACCCAGAGGGGAATCACGTCAGCCGAGGGACCTTCATCCCATTTTACACAGCCCGTACCTCTGCGCTCTACTTCTTCATCGAAATTATACTTCATTTCCTAGTTTCTATTACACAATTATTCGGTTGACGCACGTTCTCATCAATGGTGATACTACCGATGGAATCGGCAATAATGTGCCCAGATGTAGGATTCTTAATATTCTCAATATGGCCTTTAATATCTGCCTCGACGGTGGAGTACTCAAACATACGGTCACATGCTGCGTCGATAGTACAATTCTCGAGCACCAGGTTCTGGGTGTAGCACAGTAACTGTTCACCTGCCAAATGACAATTCACAAGTCGTACGTTCTTGGAGTGCCAAGCCAGATACTCGCCATCGAGCACTGAGTCATAGACAGTTACATTCTCGCACTCCCAAAAAGAGTCTTTTGTCAGGATCTTAGCGTTATGAATCTCCACATTCTTGCAATACTGGAACACGTACTTTGAGTCGCTCTCAAGCCCATCGACATAGATATTCTCTGAAAACATGAAAGGATAAGTGCCTCCATGTAACTTGACGTTCTTAATCTTAATACCATTCACCTTCCAGAAAGTCTCATCAGCATCGGTAATCTCCACATTCTCAAGTTCCAAATTTTTCATTTCTCGGAAGAACTTCGGGCCATCGATGCGCGAATTCTTCATCACTAAATCGTTTGTATACCAGATGGCAGAACGAGAATCCATAGCAAAATAACAATTCTCAATATAGGCGCCATCGACATGCCACCAGGGATACTTACCATAAAACTTGCAATCGTGTGCTTCCATGTTCTGGCACTGCTTGATACCAGATTCGCCATCAGTGATTGTTACATTCTCCAATCGTAAATCATGACAGGCGAACAAAGGACGCTCGCCGCCGAATTTCTCATCTTTTATCAGTTTCATTGTTTTGTATTGTTTTATTCGGCGACAAAGATACAAATAAAAATCCGTAATCGGTTCACATCGACTACGGATTCTATAACCTATTTAAAGGTTTTTAATATGTTAGAGAGAGATTTATCATCGTTTGGCAATCAGACGACTATCGAGCGGCTCCATCACAACCATGCGACTTGAGAGGAACATATTGTCTTTTGCCTCGTTCATTTTATAGGTCCTGACCGTTGTAAGACTGGGAGCAACAGAGCGATAAAGCGTAACCTCGGCAGGCAGGTCGTAAGCCTGTTTCTCAGCATTCCACTTGCAAGTCTCCATGTTGTAGCCGTTCTTGTAATACTTGTAGTTGTGACAGAAATCGTTCACCCAATCCTTGCGGCCCTCATCCCAGCGCAATACTTCGCGGGTGGTAAGACGACCCTGCTCGTCGTACTCGTAACGATACTCCATCTTGGCACACACTTCATTGTCAGCCTTTTGCTCGTAGACTTCAATTCTGTGAATCACACCATCCTCCAGATCTGAGTTGTACAGATAGGGGGCATTCACGTCGTTAGCGGCATTGAAATACATCGTGAGAACTGTTGCGATAGTGATAATTGATTCCATATCTCTAATATTTTAATTGTTACTACATCTGTTTGACGTTGCAAAGGTAAGAAAAGTTGCAAAGGCATTAAGTTATCAGAATGTTATCTTTAGGTTAAATCCGAAGCACCATGTTAACAAACTATAAAAACAGCGTCTTCGATGCAGTATTTCACCACCCTCACACATTATAATAATAGGAAGGGGATTATTTTATTAATCATAAAGATATGGAAAAGAGAATCTTATTATGGATGGTCGCAATACTGACGCTTTGCAGTTGCTCTACAAGCGACAATATTTACGATCCTATTTCGCTATCCAAAGTGTCTCATAGCGATTGTGGGAATCATATTCGGACGCGTGGCGAATATGCGCCAAAGTTAAAGCTCACCTATAATAAGGATAGCAAGACCATTACTGGTGAGTATATCAACTACACGCTGAACTGCGACTATACCAATGCAGGCATCAATATTGACCATGATGTCGACGGGGCACTTGTCTTAAATCCTTGGAATGACGGTGAGGGTAAAGCCAACTGCATCTGTCATATAAACATCTACTTCACCATTCATAACGCCACCATGCCAAGATACCATCTCATCTTAAACCGCCAAAAAGTCATCATCCATGAAGGAGACGGTTCCATACGCGAAGAGATTTGGACAGACTACGATGGTGTTATTTCCTTCTCAACCCAGAATACAATTACAATAAATCTGTAATACAGATATCATAATAAACTTCTGTTTTTATTTGGTCATCTCAGGAAAAACCTATACCTTTGCCCCTTGTATTAAAGAGAAGCAAAGCAGGCCATCGACGGGCTGACGCGAGAAGACCATTATGCATAGAAACAGGTATAGAAACGTTTCAATCATTAGTGCGGCGGCAGTATTGTTGCTACTGGCCCTCTATATGTGGATGACCTACCGCTCTGTGTCGAAAGACATCTCGGAAAGGGCCAGTAACCAGTTGACATGGGCCATGTTCTATGAAAGTTACCAACGCGCGGAATTTGTAACCACTGGCGACACTCTCAGTCTGCCCCAGGCACGAGGAAATCTGAGTCTGGCCTCATCGGTCGAAGGTATGAACGACGCGTTAAGTTGCAAATATCAGTCAGAGATATCGCTTGACACAGTGGCTCTGTTTGTCGACTCATTGCTGAGCATAGCCCACATTAACCGCGATGTAACAATCCAAGAAATAGATGCCACCAAGAAGGTGATTCGTCAGAACAATAACCGAAGTACATCGTGGTCTCTGCTGACAAAACCTGTCAGTATACGTCGCAATCAGTCAAAGGCTATACGATTGGCGCTGAACAATCCCTATCCGGAATTAGCCCAAAAACTGAGCCCGCTATTCCTCATCAGCGCCATTATCCTGGGGTTCTTCGCCATCATCATCTTTCAACTATTGCGCTTCATTACGGAACAGGAACAGATTGCAGAACTGAGAAACGACTTCTCGTATGCCATGGTGCACGACATGAAGTCGCCACTATCGTCGATTATCATGGGAGCCCACTTCCTGCATAGCGGCAAGGTTGACGACAAGCCTCAGATTAAAGAGAAATATTATAGTATTATCGAGGATGAGGCAGAACACCTGCTGACACTTGTCAACAAACTGCTTACCATCTCGAAACTGGAAAACAAGAAACTGATACTCAACAAGTTGGACATCAATCTTGAGCCCATTATTGATGATCTTATAGAGAAAACCAAACCTAAGACCACAAAACCTTTAAAGGTTACTACCGACTTAAAGACAAAGAACATTCTGGCCGACGAACAGTATATTACAGAGGCCATTTCGAATCTGTTAGACAACGCTATCAAATACTCAAAAGACAATATCGAAATCAAGATATCAACCATAGATACCGACAAATATGTATTACTTAAGGTTCGTGATAATGGTATCGGCATCTCGAAAGAGGAGCAGCAGGTGATATTCGACAAGTTCGGACGGGCAGCTATACACGAGAAGAATCGCAAAGGCGGTGTGAGCGGCTTCGGCCTTGGACTGAACTACGTAGATCAAGTGATGCAGGCCCATGGCGGCAAAGTTACGGTGTCGAGTGAGAAAGATAACTATTCCGAATTTACTCTTTATATACCCAAGAACGTATGATAAAACTATTGTTAGTAGAAGACGACGAATCGCTGGCTTACATTGAGAAGACCGGTTTGGAAGATATCATAGGCGGCTATGAGGTAACGACTGCTTCCAATGGAAAGGAAGGCGTAAAAGCCTGGGAAGAGACGCATCCCGATGTGATTATATCAGATATCGACATGCCCGTAATGAATGGTTTTGAGATGGTGGAGCGTATCCGCGAGACGGATGGCAATGTGATTATCATCTTCACCTCTGCCCTTACCTCACCCAACGATGTGAAAGCCGGTTACCGTCTTGGCATCAACAACTATGTGAAAAAGCCTTTTGTACCCGAGGAGTTAGATGCCCATATTCAAGCTCTGATGAAAATGCGCGGTGGACTCAAGACACAGAACGAGACCAGCCACTACAAACTGGGCAAATACACGCTTGACGCCGATCATGCAACGTTGAGAAACGACGAAACAGGAGAAACTCAGACTATAACGGTGCGTGAGGCCCAGATTCTACAGCTGCTGGCAGACAATAAGAACAATGTGGTGAGGCGCGAGGCCATACTCAGTCGGTTCTGGAACACAGAGGATGACTACTTTGCCTCACGTTCGCTTGATGTTTTCATTAATAAATTGAGAAAGCTGTTAGCTGACGAGCCTAAAATCAACCTGAAAACGATTCGAGGCATCGGACTACAATTGCTGGTCGAGGGTTAATCAATGGGCTTGTAAGGCTCCATTGCTTTCAAGGTATAAAAGACAGCAGGCAGGACCAAGATGGCAACCATGAAGAACCACCAGCCCTCGAAAACGGTGCCTATCAGGCAAAGCATAACGATATAAAACACCACATCACCGATGATGACAGGTATCACGCTACGGGAATACTCGTAGACCCATCCCTCAAACATCACCATCATCATAGTTGGCACTATTAGTAACGGACTGTTGTAAAGAAGTGACAACAAAGACATAACAACACCATAAACAGTTATCACGATGGCAGGACGATGCTTCCATTCCAATATCTCACGAAGCACAGCCCCATAGATAACCAGATTACAAGTAGCCTCAATAGCCGACAGCACCAAAATGGAGAAGATCGGATGAATTCTCATCCACCTGTATGTTTCACGCACGGTGGAATCCGACTCTGTAATAATCGTACCGTCAGGCTCTGCTATCGGATTATACACAATACAATTGAGCAAAGCCATACCTGCCATAGCTATAATCAGCGCAATAATCACCTTCCAACGCACGTTTCTGGGAATACGTCCCTCTGAATAAGACGCGAAACCAAAATGAAGAAACACCCAATGAAGGAGAATACAAAGTGTAAAGATCATACAGCATCCTCCAACTGTCATGATACTCATGGTTGTTGTTGTGCCCGATTCGTTTTCATTGAATCCATCGATGAATCCCGTGACAAAGCCGACAACGGCTCCACCAACAAACAGCACTCCGAGAGTAATTCCAAGTGCCAGAAGTAAATACATCAATGCCTTCTTCATCGTTTTTTTACACTTTATCGGGTGCAAAGATACGACGATTTTCTGAGATACTCCCCTATCGCAATGTTATCTTTAGGTTAAATCTTTAAGGTTCAAACCACGTTCTCCCTATAAATCAAGTTGTTGGCACCGCTCGTAATTTTCAAGGCTTCAGGATGTTCCTTAATGAAAGAATCGATATGGCGCACACGTTTTTCTTCAAAGATCTCCTCAATAGCAATGAGAATACCTGTCTCTTCAACATCGCCAAAACCATAGTTGATTGCTGTACCAAAAAGTTTCATAGTAGGCGAGAGACTCATATAAGCATTAACCAGCGGCGGAATATTATAGCCCAATTTACGAACCTGCCCATTCAATATCTTATAGTCTTCCTTGAATGTATGGCCGCTGAAGAGTGCCTCCAACTCCTTCGGGTCCGTCTCCAATTCAAGCGGTTTCATCGGGATAATCAACTTGTCCTTATCGTCGAAATGCTTTTTCAGGAAATAAAGAATCATATCACGACCTTTGCGGATATAAGAAGGATACATGGTCATCTTACCAAAGAAATACTTCACGTTGGGCTTGATAACTGTCAGAGCGCCAAGTCCATCCCAAAGATTGTCGAGCGCAAAGAGACTTTTGGCACCCATGCGGGAACTCTGATAAGGGAGAGCAACAAACGAACGTCCCAGTTCGATAGTCAAAGGCGCATAGTCCTTAATAAAGCGATCAGAGAAATGGAACATATGGCTGGTAGCCAGGATGGGCTGACCTTTTTCGTCATACTCCCAGTCGGTACCCAACAGATAACGATAACCACCAATGATTTCTTCTGCCTCAGGATTCCATACGATAAGCTGCTTATAACAATTGTCACAGGTATCGAACTCATCGATATCCATTGACTTGCCCGTACCTCCACCAGCTTCACGGAAAGCGATCTCACGAAGTCGCCCGATCTCCTTCATTACATTAGGTGCGTTGTGAGCAGTTATCACATAAATCTCGTTATGACTCTTGTTCGTCATACGAAGTTGGCGCTCAGGTGTCAGCTCACTCTTAAGAAGTTCTTTGTCTATT
The DNA here is from genome assembly GCF_000746155.1 of Prevotella sp. FD3004. NCBI lineage: Bacteria > Pseudomonadati > Bacteroidota > Bacteroidia > Bacteroidales > Prevotellaceae > Prevotella > Prevotella sp. FD3004. The sequence goes on from NZ_JQKR01000012.1 coordinate 68,476, forward strand.
GGCTGGATAATCTCCTGTTCCATTTTATTTATTTATAGCTTTAAAGTTTATAACAGTTTTCTCTAACAAATTGTGCCCATTCCATCGGCGATTTGCTTTTGTCAAAAGTTTGCCAGGGTACAGGCTTTCCTATCTTGATTTGAAAGGTTTTATGCACGTTTTTATACATTTCATCGACCAAATAGAGCATTGCGAGATTGAATGGCAGATACCTATCACTGAAATTAGCCAGACGATAAAAGAAATTAGAATTCTGCCCTCCGAAATGAATCGGCACAACATCACGTTGGTACTCTACACTCTTAGAAATAAAAGTTTTGGTCCAGGGTATATCCTCAATAACCCCATTACGACGGCGAGAACATAAGCCCGCAGGGAACATCAGCATATGATTGTCACTCTCAAATCCCGCCTTCACCATAGCAGGGAAGTTGCGACTTTGGCCGCCTGTCTTATTGATAGGGATACAGACGGGAGCCAAACCTGGCAAATTCATCAGTAAGTCGTTGACAAGATAGCGGAATCGTCCGTTATAATGCCTACCGATAACAGCCCCAAGAGCCACCCCATCCTCTCCACCAAGGGGATGATTGCTGACAAAGGTGTAAAGTTTGCCGTCCTGAGGATCCGGAAGATTCTCCTTACCCTCAATCTCCAATGTCATGTCGAGATATCTGACACACTCCTCGAGCCATTCCACCCCCGATTTGTCGCGACTCTCCCACAGGAAAGCGTTGACTTCATCCTGATGAGCGATGCGCTTGAGCCAGCTAATCAAGGGGCGTGGTACAAACTTTGCCCTTGTGCCCATCTTGCCTTTCAATATCTGATCGATATCAATGGTTTTCTCTGTTACAGTTGTCATTCTCTCTTCAAAACACTAACGTGGTGCAAAAATAGCACATTTCTTTCAATAATGAGCAAAAAAAAGAAGAAAAAGTTTCTTTTTAAATGTATTTAGTACACAAAAGGGGGTTAAATCAATAAAATAAAGTTAAAAATAAAAAAAAGTGGGGAAATGTGGTGCAAAGTGGGGAAAAATTCATATCTTTGTAACCGATTTCTATTAATTATGTACGTATGCGTTTTTTAGGTAATATAGAAGCAAAGGCCGATACAAAGGGAAGAGCCTTTCTGCCAGCCGTTTTCCGCAAGGTGCTACAAGCATCAGGCGAGGAATGTCTGGTACTGAGAAAGGATGTTTTCCAAAAGTGTTTGGTGCTATACCCTGAAAGCGTATGGAATCAGCGTCTTGATCTGCTGAAGCAGCAGCTTCGCCCCTGGAAACAGTCACATCAGCAGATGTTCAGACAGTTTGTATCAGAGGCAGAAGTCGTAACACTTGACGGCAATGGCCGCTTCCTGATTTCAAAGCGTCTGCAGAAGATTGCAGAAATAGAACAAGACATCCAGTTTATCGGCATGGACGACACCATCGAGATATGGTCGCCGAGAAACCTGGAACAGACCCTCAAGACCGATGACGACTTCGGTATGGAATTTGAGAATATCATGAATACCAACGAGAACCAATGATGACTACTGCCGATACATATCACGTTCCAGTACTTCTACAGGAAAGCATCGACGGGCTTGACATCAAGCCCGATGGTGTTTATGTAGACGTTACTTTTGGCGGTGGCGGACACAGTAAGGAGATTCTGCGCAGACTTGGCAAGAAAGGTCATCTATACAGTTTTGACCAAGACGAAGACGCAGAGTGCAACATCGTTAATGACGAGCGTTTCACATTCGTAAGAAGCAATTTCAGATATCTCCGCAACTGGATGCGCTATTATGGCGTTGAAAAGATCGACGGACTTCTGGCCGACCTTGGTGTTTCCAGTCACCATTTCGATGACGAGACACGCGGTTTCTCTTTCCGTTTCGATTCTCCACTAGATATGCGGATGAATAAACGGGCAGGAATGACGGCAGCAGAAATCCTGAACAGTTACGACGAGGAACAACTTTCGGACATTCTTTACATCTATGGTGAACTGAAGAATGCTCGAAGAATAGCCTCAGCCATCGTCAAGGCCCGTAACGAGAAACATATAGAGACCACCAGCGACCTGATGGCAGCCACAGAGAAGCTATTTCAACGGGAGCGTGAGAAGAAAGAAATGGCCAAGATGTTTCAGGCCCTGCGCATAGAGGTAAACCACGAGATGAGTGCTTTGAAAGAGATGCTCAATGGCGCAAGAGATGTCCTTGGCGAAGGTGGCAGGCTGTCGGTCATCACTTACCACTCACTAGAAGACCGCATTGTGAAGAACTTCATGAAAGCAGGCAATGCAGAGGGTAAGGTAAAACAAGATTTCTTCGGACGTATAGAGGCACCTTTTAAGTCGATTAACAATAAAGTTATCGTACCCACAGATAAGGAACAACAGCAGAACCCACGAAGCCGAAGCGCAAAATTAAGGATCGCAGAAAGAGTTTAAGATTAAAATATGGCAGAAGACAAGAGCATGAAGCCAGAAGTGCAGGATGAGGAGAGCGTCAGCATACTGGAAGAAGCAGCCGACATGAAGGAACAGGCCAAGAAGACCATCCAGATGATTAAGGAGAAGGCGAAGGAAGAAGATCCCAAACTAACCTCTTCCTTGACATTGAGGACGATTCTCGGTGGTGACTTCCTGACAGCCGACATGGTTCGCCGACAAATCTGGCTCTTCGTACTGATGGTTGTCTTTACCATCCTCTATGTAGCATTCAGATACCAGTGTCAGCAGGACATGATTGCCATAGACAAGCTGGAGAAAGAAGTCCTCGATGCGAAATACAAGGCCCTTTCGAGTTCAAGCACCCTTACTGAGAAATGCCGTGAGAGCCATGTACTGGAAGCTTTGAAGCATAACAAAGACAGTTTGCTGCACATTGCAGACCAGCCACCTTATATAATTAATGTACCAGAATAAAGAGAGGCGGAATGAGTAAGTTCAAAAGCGAAAAAGTAATGCCCCGCTACTTTGCCATTGCAGTAGTCATGACATTGATTGGTTTTGCCATTGTAGGTAAGGCCATGTATATCATGACCGCCAAGAAGCAATATTGGACTGAGGTGGCATCCCGTCTGAAACGCGACAGCGTTACCGTAAAGCCAAGCCGTGGCAACATTCTCAGTTGCGACGGCCAGCTGATGGCCAGCAGTATTCCAGAGTATAAGGTATACATGGACTTTCAGGCTGGAGCCGATGACTCTGTCGGCAGCCACAAGCGCGACTCTGTCTGGGAAGAGAAGATAGACAGCATCTGTCTGGGCTTAAACCAGATCTTTCCATCAAAAAGCGTCAATGAGTTTAAAACACACCTACTTGAAGGAAAAAAGAAGGTACAGAAGAACGGCACCGTGGGCGCCCGCCATTGGGCCATCTGGCCACGGCGCATCGACTATAATACCTTCTGCGAGATTCGCCAATTGCCGATTTTCAAGGAGCCTGTATATAAAGGCGGTTTTCATTGGGAAGAATATAATGCCCGCCGCAAACCGTTCGGTTCATTGGGCGAACGTACCATCGGTGCTATGTTCGGAGCCAAGGATAGTGCCAAATACGGTTTGGAACTGTCGTTCGACTCTATCCTCCGAGGCAAAGACGGCTTGATGCACCGCCGTAAAATTCTTAGCAAGTACCTGGATATTCCCGTTCTCTCTCCTATTGATGGTGCTGACATTGTAACAACCATCGACGTAGGTATGCAAGACTTGGCAGAGCGCGCTGTTGTTGAGGAACTGAAGGAGATTAACGGAGAAATGGGCGTTGCCATTCTGATGGAAGTGGAGACAGGCGATGTAAAAGCTATTGTTAATATGTCGCGTGGTTCAGATGGACGATATTACGAAACTGTGAACAACGCTATCAGCTATCGTTGTGAGCCAGGCTCTGTATTCAAGGTCGCATCGTTCCTGGTAGCCCTCGACGATGGTATCATTCCCAACGATACGAACTTCGTAATCCATACCGGTAGCGGTGTCATGGAGATGCACGGCAGACTGATGAAAGATCACAACTGGCGTCGTGGCGGTTATCAGGATATAAACGTTGCCAGAACGCTCGAAGTCAGCTCGAACATCGGCGTGAGCTATGTCATCGACAAGTTCTATGGCAGTAACCCCAGAAAATATGTAGAAGGTCTTTATCGTGTAGGCATCCACGAAGATCTGAAGATTCCTCTGGTGGGCTATCGCACCCCGATGATTCGTATGCCCGACACTAAGACCACTGATCGCGCCAAATACTGGAGTAAAACGACTCTACCTTGGATGAGCATCGGCTACGAGACACAGATTGCCCCCATCAACACGGTTGCTTTCTACAACGCAATAGCCAACAATGGCAAGATGATGCAACCCCGCTTTGTTAAGCAGATTGTAAAGAATGGCGAAGTCATTAAGGAATTTGAGCCCGTTGTTCTGAAAGAGCGTATTGCAAAACCCCAGGCCATCAAAACCATGCAGACCATTCTGGAACATGTGGTTAGTCAAGGATTAGGAAAGAAAGCCGGCTCAAAATCGTTTAAGGTGGCAGGAAAGACCGGTACAGCTCAGGTGGCTGACCAATACGGAGGCTACCACTCTGGTGTTACCCGCTACTGGCTTTCGTTTGCGGGTTACTTCCCTGCAGACAATCCACGCTACAGTTGTATTGTATGCCTGAAGAAGTCTGGTCTTCCCGCATCAGGCGGTGGTATGAGCGGTGTGGTATTCCACCATATTTCCGAAGGTGTCATGGCCCAGAATCTGAAGCGAAGCGTAGAAGACGCTCACGATGAATATTCCGTTCTGACCCCAATAGTAAAGGAAGGTGATGTCGTTGCGTCAAATCGCGTACTGAGACAACTTGGCGTGAAGGCAGGCAATAATATCAACGAAAAGAGAACTGCCAGGAACATTGTACCCAATGTTATAGGCATGGGAGCCCGCGATGCTGTTTACCAAATGGAAAGCAGAGGCGTCAAGACAAAACTGAGAGGCAGAGGCAGGGTGAAGTCACAAAGCATCTTTGCAGGGACAGCCGTCAGACAGGGCATGGTGTGCGAATTAATATTAGAATAATAATCAAATAATGTATAGAGAGAGATGAAACTGAACGAGCTGCTTAAACATGTAGAAGTAGTCGAGATCCTTGGTAATATGGATGTAGAGATTACTGGTGTGAATATTGATTCACGTCGCATTGAAGCCGGTCATCTGTTTGTTGCCATTCCTGGCACACAGACCGACGGTCACAAGTTCATTCCAAAAGCTATCGAACAAGGCGCTACAGCCGTGCTCTGCGAATATTTCCCGGAAGAGAGAAAGCCCGGCATCACCTATATAGCAGTAACATCAACTGAAGGCTGCGTCGGTGAGGTGGCTACCCAGTTCTTTGGTGATCCTTCACGGAAACTGAAACTGGTGGGTGTAACTGGCACAAATGGTAAGACAACCATTGCGACCTTACTATATAATATGTTCCGTAAGTTTGGACACAAATGCGGTCTGCTCTCTACCGTCTGCAATTACATTGAAGGTGAGGCAATTCCCGCAGACCATACCACACCAGACCCAATAGAACTGAACCGCCTGCTCGCTAAGATGGTAGAGGCAGGTTGTGAGTATGCTTTTATGGAGTGTAGCAGTCATGCTATTGCCCAGAAGCGCATCGGCGGACTCAGATTTACCGGTGGACTCTTTACCAATCTGACTCGTGATCATCTGGACTATCATAAGACGTTCGAAAACTATCGCGATGCGAAGAAAGCCTTCTTCGACGGACTCGACAAGGATGCTTTCGCTATTACCAACGCCGACGATAAGAACGGCTCTGTTATGGTTCAGAACTGTAAGGCACAAATCAAGACCTACTCTACCCGTTCGATGGCCGACTTCAAGGCGAAGATCATCGAATGTCACTTTGAAGGCATGTATCTCGACATTAATGGCAAGGAAGTAGGTGTACAATTCATTGGCAAATTCAATGTCAGCAATCTGCTTGCAGTATATGGCGCTGCAGTTATGCTGGGCAAGAAGCCCGATGACATCCTCGTCATTCTGAGCACACTGAAGAGTGTGAACGGACGATTGGAGCCCATCCATTCACCCGAGGGATACACAGCCATCGTTGACTATGCCCACACGCCCGACGCACTTGAGAATGTACTGAATGCCATCCACGAAGTGCTCGATGGTAAAGGGAAGGTGATTACCGTATGCGGTGCCGGCGGCAATCGTGACAAGGGGAAACGCCCGCTGATGGCGCAAGAAGCAGTAAAACAAAGCGATAAGGTGATTATTACCAGCGACAACCCCCGTTTTGAAGAGCCACAAGACATTATCAATGATATGCTGGCAGGTCTCGATGCTAAACAGATGAAGAAAGTTGTTAGCATTGTCGACCGCCGAGAAGCCATTCGCACAGCATGTATGATGGCTGAGAAGGGAGACGTCATCCTCATTGCCGGCAAGGGACATGAGGACTATCAGGAGATTCAGGGTGTGAAACATCACTTTGATGATAAGGAAGTAGTTCGCGACATCTTTAACGCTTAATTTTTTGGCTTATGTTATACTATTTGTTCAGATTCCTCGACCAATATGACATCCCAGGCTCTCACATGTGGGCCTACATCTCATTCCGCTCCATTCTGACGCTGATTATCTCATTGATGATCTCGGCCTGGTTTGGCGAGAAGTTCATCAAGTGGATGAAACGTAGGAAGATCTATGAAACCGAGCGCGACCCGAAGATCGACCCATTTGGAGTCGAGAAGAAAGGAGTGCCAACCATGGGCGGCATCATCATTATCGTCAGCATACTAGTACCTGTTCTTTTGCTTTGTCGTATACGTAACACTTACATCATCCTGATGATCATCACCACCATCTGGTTGGGATTCCTAGGATTCCTTGATGACTATATCAAGATTTTCAGACGCAACAAAGACGGTCTGAAAGGCAAATACAAGATTGTAGGACAAGTCAGTATTGGTTTCATCGTAGGTTTGACCCTCTGGTTGAGCCCCGATGTCGTTGTCAGAGAGAATGTCAACGTGAAACAGCATAATCAGGAATTAGTGGTAAAGCATAAACCTGAGGCTGTCAAGTCACTACAGACCACCATTCCTTTCATCAAGAATCACAATCTGAATTATTCAGAGATCATGTCGTTCTTCGGAAAGAACAAGGTAGCGGCAGGTTGGGTTATCTTCGTGTTTATCACCATCATAGCCGTAACAGGCGTATCCAACGGTGCCAATCTGAACGATGGCATGGACGGCATGTGTGCAGGAAACTCTGCCATAGTCGGTGTGGCACTAGGCATATTGGCTTATGTTTCATCACACATAGGTTACGCCTCCTATTTCGACATCATGTACATCCCTCACTCTGAGGAGTTAGTAGTCTTCCTTTGCGCATTTATTGGAGCAATGATTGGTTTCCTGTGGTATAATGCATATCCTGCTCAGGTGTTCATGGGCGATACAGGATCGCTGACCATCGGTGGTATCATCGGTGTATGTGCCGTCATTATCCACAAAGAGCTTCTGCTTCCGATTCTCTGCGGAATCTTCTTCGTAGAAAGTCTGAGTGTCATCATACAGACCCAGTGGTTTAAGATCCAGAAGCGGAAAGGCAAGCGTGTACGCGTATTCCGCGCCACCCCGATCCACGACAACTTCCGCAAGTTGGATTCCCAGTTAGATGCGACCAGCACCTATATCTTTAAGAGCTGGCCCAATCGCCCATTCCATGAATCAAAGATCACCATCCGCTTCTGGATTACATCCATTATCTTAGCGGCATTGGCCATCATAACATTAAAGATGAGATAAAAAAAGAAAATGAAAAGAATAGTTATCTTAGGAGCAGGAGAAAGCGGTGCCGGCGCAGCTGTCCTCGCCAAGAAAGAAGGTTTCGACGTGTTCGTATCAGACATGTCGAAGATTGCCGACAAATATAAGAAACTGCTGAACGACCACCAGATTGAATGGGAAGAAGGACAGCACACAGAGGAAAAGATTCTCAATGCCGACGAGATTATCAAGAGTCCAGGCATCCCCGATACCGCTCCCATGATTCAGAAAATCATCGGTAAAGGTATTCATGTCATCAGTGAGATTGAGTTCGCTGGCCGATACACCAACTCGAAGATGATTTGCATCACTGGCTCTAATGGTAAGACCACCACCACATCGCTCATCTATCACATCTTCAAAGATGCGGGTTATGATGTCGGATTGGCTGGCAACATCGGTAATTCACTCGCCCTGCAGGTGGCTGAGGATCCTCACGAATACTATGTGATTGAACTGAGTTCTTTCCAACTGGACAACATGTACGATTTCCATGCCGATATCGCCATCCTGCTGAATATCACGCCCGACCATCTCGACCGCTACAACTTCGAGATGCAGAACTATGTTGATGCCAAGATGCGCATTATCCAGAACCAGACCCCGAAAGATGCTTTCATCTATTGGGCCGACGACCCCATCATCAAACGTGAACTGGAGAAGTACGACATCAAAGCCATCCAGTATCCTTTCTCAGAGTTGAAGGAGAAAGGCGTGATTGGCTACATTGAAGAAGGACAGTATAAGATTGAGGAGCCCGAGCCATTTAATATGGAACAGGAGAGCCTCAGCCTCACGGGTAAGCACAACATATACAACTCGCTGGCCGCAGGTATCGCAGCTGATATCGCAGGTATCAAGAAAGAGGAGATCCGCAAGTCTCTGAGCGACTTCCCCGGCGTAGAGCATCGTCTGGAAAAGGTATGTATGGTTCGTGGCGTCCAATACATCAACGACTCCAAGGCAACGAATGTCGATGCCTGCTGGTATGCGCTCGAAGCCATGAAGACAAAGGTCATCCTCATCATTGGCGGAAAAGACAAGGGCAACGACTACAGCCCCATCAAACCGTTAATCAAGGAGAAATGCTCTGGCCTCGTTTATCTTGGCGCCGACAATCAGAAGCTACACGACAACTTCGACGGAATGGGCATACCCGTACGCGACACCCACTCCATGAAGGAATGTATCGAAGCATGCTACGAGATGGCACAGCCTGGAGAGACCGTACTGCTCAGCCCCTGCTGCGCATCCTTCGACCTCTTCAAGAACATGGAGGATCGTGGCGAACAGTTCAAGGAACTGGCAAGAAGTTTATAGTTTACTGTTTATGGTATAGAGATGAATAAAAAGATTGGCAACATCTTCAAAGGAGATAAGGTCATCTGGATGGTATTTTTCTTCCTCTGTATGATCAGTATCGTCGAAGTATTCTCAGCTTCGAGCAACCTGACATATAAGAGCCAGAACTACATCGGGCCGATTGCTTTCCACACCGTCACCATCATCATCGGTGCCATCGTGGCAGTAGTCACCCTTAATATACCATGCCGTTATTTCAAGCTGATGACACCTTTCTTACTTATCATCTCAGGCTTTACCCTGCTATGGGTGCTTGTCGGCGGCGAATCCATCAACGGTGCCAACCGCGTCATCTCACTCCCTGGCGGCATCACCTTCCAGCCATCAGAGATAGCCAAGGGCACGATGGTACTTATCACGGCCCAGATTCTCAGTGCTATGCAAAGAGAAGAAGGAGCCGACAAGAAAGCATTCAAGTATATCCTGTGGATTGTCGTGCCCACAGCCGCTCTCATTGGTATTGAGAACCTGTCTACTGCCGCCTTGCTCTTTGCCGTCATCTTCCTCATGATGTTCATCGGCCGCGTGCCTATGGTACAGATGGGCAAGCTTGTTGGAGTAGCAACTGTCCTCATTGGCATCTTCCTTGCGCTGGTATTGACGCTTGGAAGCATTGGAGCCTCACAAGAGAGTACCAGCCAGACGGTAGAGACGGTAAATGGTCAGACCACCGACACAAAGGTCATCAAGGGTGGTGGTGTCTTTCACCGCTTTGTCACTTGGCGTAACCGTATTATCAAGCATCTCGACAAGAAAGACATTTCTCCAGAAGAGTACGACCTTGACAAAGATGCACAGGTGGCTCACGCCAATATCGCCATTGTATCAAGCAATATCATCGGTAAGGGTCCGGGACAATCCGTAGAGCGCGACTTCCTCTCGCAGGCATTCTCCGACTTTATCTTTGCCATCGTGATTGAGGAATTAGGCATTATCGGCGCTACCTTCGTGGTGTTCCTCTATATCGTACTGCTATACAGAACGGCTCGCATTGCCAGCCGGTGCGAGAACAATTTCCCTGCCTTCCTCGCCATGGGACTAGCTTTGCTACTCGTGGTTCAGGCTGTCTTCAATATGCTGGTAGCCGTCGGCATCGCTCCTGTTACAGGCCAGCCCCTGCCATTGATCAGTAAAGGCGGAACTTCGACCATTATCAACTGCGCCTATATCGGTGCTATTCTCAGTGTTAGTCGTTCTGCGAAAAAAAGGGAGCCAAAAATAGCCGTAAAAGAAATATAATTTGTAATTTTGCACCCAATATAATAAATAAGGTATGAGCGAAGAACTGAGAGTCATCATTAGCGGAGGCGGAACAGGTGGTCACATATTCCCTGCCGTCTCAATTGCAAACGCCATCAAAGCCTTGCGCCCAGACGCCAAGATTCTGTTTGTAGGAGCCTTGGGACGCATGGAGATGCAGCGTGTTCCAGCAGCAGGCTATGAGATTAAGGGCTTGCCTATTTGTGGTTTCGACCGCAAGAACCTTCTTAAGAACTTCAAGGTGCTCTATAAGATCTGGAAGAGTCAGCAGATGGCCAAGAAGATTATCAAGGATTTCCGTCCACAGGTTGCTGTGGGTGTTGGCGGCTATGCCAGCGGTCCTACTCTGAACAAAGCCGCAGCCATGGGCATCCCCTGCCTCATCCAAGAGCAGAACTCCTATGCCGGAGTTACCAATAAGTTACTCGCCAAGAAGGCCGAGAAGATATGCGTGGCATACGAGGGCATGGAGCGTTTCTTCCCTGCCGACAAGATTATTCTGACAGGAAACCCTGTTCGTCAGGCATTACTCGACACCACCATATCGAAAGAGGAAGCCGTTAAGAGTTTCGGCCTCGACCCAACCAAGAAAACAATTCTGCTCGTAGGCGGCAGTCTGGGTGCCAGAACCATCAATGAGAGTGTCCTTCAGCATCTTGATCTCGTCAAGTCATCCGACGTGCAGTTTATATGGCAGACAGGCAAATACTATAGTGCAGAGATTGCCGAGCGTCTGAAAGGCCAGGATATTCCGAATCTGAAGGTGACCGATTTCATCACCGACATGGGTGCGGCCTATCAGGCAGCCGACCTCGTAATCAGCCGTGCCGGTGCCAGCAGTATCTCTGAATTCTGCCTGATTGGCAAGCCCGTCATTCTTGTTCCAAGTCCGAATGTGGCAGAAGACCACCAGACCAAGAACGCCTTGGCTCTGGCCAACCGCGACGCTGCCATCTATGTAAAAGATGTAGATGCACCTGACACACTATTAGAACTTGCAGTCAAGACAGTCAACGACGATGCATGGCTGAAGTCATTAAGTGAGAACGTTCTGAAACTCGCATTACCCGACTCGGCAGAGATTATCGCAAAAGAAGTAATCAAGTTAGCAAAATGAAAATAGAAGATATTAAAGCAGTATATTTCGTAGGAGCAGGTGGCATCGGCATGAGCGCCATCGCTCGCTATTTCCTTAAGAAAGGATTAGTCGTAGCAGGCTACGACAAGACACCTTCTGAGCTGACGCGTCAGCTTGAGAAGGAAGGCATGCTGATCCATTACGAAGAAGACACAGAACAGATTCCCTTTGCCTGTCAGCAAAAGGCCTCTTGCCTTGTTATTTACACACCTGCGATACCTGCTGAGCATCAAGAACTGCAATTCTTCCGTAACAACGGATTCGAGATACAGAAACGTGCACAAGTACTTGGCACACTGACACAAGCCCACAAAGGTCTCTGTGTGGCAGGCACCCATGGCAAGACCACCACATCGACCATGTGCGCCCATATCATGCACCAGAGTCATCTTGACTGTAATGCATTCCTTGGTGGTATCTCGAAAAACTACGGCACGAACTACATCCTTTCCGACTCCGACTTCGTGGTTATCGAGGCAGATGAGTTCGACCGTTCTTTCCATTGGTTGCGCCCATGGATGAGTGTCATCACCTCTACCGACCCCGACCACCTGGACATTTATGGCACGAAAGAGGCCTATCTCGAGAGCTTCCGTCACTATACAGAACTCATCCAGCCAGAAGGCGCTCTGATTATCCACCGCAATCTGGAAATGAAGGAGCATCTGCAGGATGGTGTACGCCGCTATGACTACAGCCTCAACGATGGCGACTTCCACGCAGAGAACATCCGCATCGGCAATGGTGAGATTGTCTTCGACTTCATCTCTCCCATAGAGAATGTGAAAGATGTGCAGCTCGGACAGCCCGTCCCCATCAACATCGAGAATGGCATCGCCGCTATGGCCATGGCGCAACTCAACGGCTGCACAGCCGAGGAGCTGAAATACGGCATGAAGACCTATGGCGGCGTAGACCGCCGTTTCGACTTCAAGATCAAGACCGACAAGCTTGTCTTCCTGAGCGATTACGCCCACCATCCCAAAGAAATATACCAAAGCGCCAAGAGCATCCGTGAGCTGTACAAAGACAAGCATATCACCGCTATCTTCCAGCCCCACCTCTATACCCGTACCCGCGACTTCTACAAAGATTTCGCAGAGGCTCTGAGCCAGCTCGACGAGGTTGTTCTCACCGAGATCTATCCCGCTCGCGAAGAGCCCATAGAAGGTGTTACGTCAAAGCTCATCTATGACAACCTGAAGACAGGCGTGAAGAAAGAAATGATTCAGAAGGATGAGGTGCTCAACTACATCAAGACCCACCAGTTCGAAGTGCTTGTCGTACTTGGAGCCGGCGACCTTGACAATCAGGTGCCCCAGATGGTAAAGATATTAAATAGCAAGAAATAAGTAAATAGACTGATGACCGTCAACTGGAAGAAATCTGCTCTCGTAGCTTGCGACCTCGTTATCGCTGCCTACCTGCTGCTCGCCATCACCGCGTTCAACCGCCCTGATGTAAAGGCGACGTATTGCTCGGAGGTCAAGATCGACATTGAGGAGAGCGAGGTAGAAGGCTTCCTGAACGTAGACGAGATAAAGCGCATTCTGTCGCAAGACCACCTTTACCCTCTCTCCCAGCCCATGCAGGCCATTTGTCCGCGTAAGATAGAAGAAAGTCTGCACAAGAGTCCCTTTGTCGAGAAGGCAGAATGCCACAAGACCCAAAGTGGTCATGTATGTATCCGCATCCAGCAGCGGCTGCCGGTAGTCAGAGTGATGGCCGACAACGGCGAGAACTATTACGTAGACTCTCACGGCAATATGATGCCAGAGACCCGATACGTCACCGATCTCATCATTGCTACAGGACATATCTCACGCAAATATGCGCAGGGCATTCTGACACAGGTTGCGAAAATCGTTCTGCAAGACAACTTCTGGAAAAACCAGGTTGTACAGATCAATGTTCTTCCAAACGGTTCGATGGAGATAGTGCCTCGCGTTGGCGATCACATCATCTATCTCGGATTGCCCAATCAGGTAGAGAAGAAGTTGGAGCGCATGCGTAAGTTCTATCTATACGGTCTCAACAAGGCCGGGTGGAACAAGTACTCATATATCAGTGTAGAATTCAACAATCAGATTATCTGCAAGAAAAGGAATAGTAGTAAATCGTAAATATATCAGATGATGGCAGCAAAGGAATTTATCGTAGCAATTGAACTCGGTTCATCCAAAATGACCGGTATCGCGGGTCAGAAGAACCTCGACGGCAGCATTAACGTGCTCGCTATGGTCAAGGAGGATTCTTCTTCGTTTATCCGCAAGGGAGTGGTCTACAATATCGACAAGACCGCTCAATGCCTTACCAGTATCATCAAGAAACTGGAAAACCAACTTAAGACAGAGATCACTCAGGTATACGTGGGTGTAGGCGGACAATCTATCCGTGGTGTCAAGAATGTCGTGTCCAAAGACCTGCCCGTAGAAACCATCGTCACCCAAGACATGGTTATTGAACTGATGGATGCTAACCGCAATATGACTTATCAGGATCAGGAAATCCTCGATGCTGCCGTCCAGGAATATAAAGTAGGTCCTCAGTTCCAGCTCGATCCTGTTGGCATTCAGGCCACCCACTTGGAAGGACATTTCCTGAACATCCTGGAGCGCAAGGCATTCTACAGGAATCTCAACAAGTGTTTTGAAGTTGCGGGTATCAATGTAGCCGAGATGTATCTGGCACCTCTGGCACTGGCCGACAGCGTGCTGACCGAGGCAGAGAAGCGTTCCGGTTGTGCACTTGTTGATATCGGTGCCGACACGACCACTGTTTCCGTATACAGCAAGAACATCCTGCGCCACCTGGCCGTCATCCCCCTCGGAAGCAACAACATCACCAAAGACATTGCCACCCTGCAGATGGAGGAGTCAGATGCCGAGAATATGAAACTGAAATACGGTTCAGCCTTCACCGACAACAACGACATTGACAATGAACTGAAATACTCTATCGACCCGGAGCGCCAGATTGAGAGCCGTAAGTTCATCGAGATTGTTGAAGGCCGTGTTGAGGAAATCATAGAGAACGTATGGTATCAGGTTCCTTCAGAGTTCTACGACAAACTGCTGGGTGGTATCATTCTCACTGGTGGCGGTTCAAACATGAAGAATATCGAGAAGGCATTCACGAACCACACCCATATCGAGAAAATCAGAATCGCCAAGTTCGTTACGCAGACCATTCTTACCAACAACGAAGAAATCAAGTCACATAACGGCATGATGAACACGGTACTTGGACTGCTCATCAAGGGCGATATCAATTGCGCTGGCAGCGCCATCGACCCGAATGGCGACCTCTTTGGCAGCCAGAAACAAACCATTCATCCGACAAACGACCAGCGTCCTGCGCGCCAGGCCTCTGACATCCCTGCCGGTGTCATCCGCACAGAGGCAGAGAAGCAGAAGGCCGAGGAAGAACGACGCCGCCAGCAGGAGGAGGAAGAGCGCATCAGGCGTGAAGAAGAGCTCCGCCAGCAGGAGGAAGAAGAGCGTATCCGCAAGGAGAACAGTTTCTGGAACAAGGCCAAGAGAAGCCTTCTGAATTTTGGTAAGTCTATTGTTGAAGAAGAATAAAAACGCAAGAGCATTATGGAGAATAACATGAATATAGATATCCTGGACTTCGGAGCACCGGAGAAGGAACACAGCATCATTAAGGTTATTGGTGTTGGCGGTGGCGGCGGCAATGCAGTCAACCACATGTACCGCGAGGGCATTCACGACGTAACGTTCGTGCTTTGCAACACAGACAACCAGGCACTCAACGACTCGCCCGTACCTGTTCACCTGCAGCTTGGCAAGGAAGGCCTTGGTGCAGGAAACAAACCCGAGAAGGCCCGCCTGGCAGCAGAAGAGAGCATTGAAGACATCCGCAACATGCTCAGTGACGGCACACGTATGGCCTTTATCACCGCCGGTATGGGTGGTGGCACTGGCACAGGTGCGGCACCAGTCATTGCCCGCATCTCAAAAGAGCTTGGCATCCTCACCGTAGGTATCGTCACCATCCCCTTCCGCTTTGAGGGCGACCGTAAGATCGACCAGGCTCTGGATGGTGTTGAAGAGATGCAGAAGCACGTCGACGCCCTGCTTGTCATCAACAACGAGCGTCTGCGTGAGATCTACCCCGAACTGTCGGTCCTCGACGCTTTTGGCAAGGCTGATGACACCCTGAGCGTGGCAGCCAAGTCTATCGCCGAGATCATCACCGTACACGGCCTTATCAATCTCGACTTCAATGATGTGAAGACCGTATTGAAAGACGGAGGCGTTGCCATCATGTCAACAGGCTATGGCGAAGGTGAAGGACGCGTGAAGAAGGCCATCGAAGACGCTTTGAACTCACCGCTGCTCAACGACAACGACATCTTCAACTCGAAGAAAATCCTGTTGTCCATCTCGTTTGCAGGCTCTAAGGACGGCCAGCAGTCGCTGATGATGGAGGAGATGAACGACGTGAACGACTTTATGGCCAAGTTTGGCAACGACTTCGAAATCAAGTGGGGACTCGCCACCGATCTCGAACTGGGTAAGAAGGTCAAGGTCACCATCCTTGCCACAGGCTTTGGCATTGAGAGCATCGACGGCATGGGCAACCACCTGAAGAAACAGAGTCAGGAAGACCTCAACCGCATTGCTGCAGAACAGGAAAAGGCTGCCGAGCGCCAGGACCGTCGCAACCGCTACTATGGCGGCGAAGGGACCACCAAGCGCTACAAGCGCCGCCCGAACATCTACCTGTTCCGCCCTGAGGATCTTGATAACGACGATGTCATCTCCGCTGTAGAACAGACACCTACTTATAAACGCACGCGCGAGATTCTCGAGAGCATCAACAGTCAGACCAATACCATCGAGGCTGTCGATATCGACGACACGCCCTCTGATTCACATGATGCCATTCAGAGCACCATCGTATTCTCATAAATAGAGTTCTTGAAGCACGCTTATCGACTTCATCTCCGGAAAATCCGGCAGGTGAAGTCGATAATACTTTAACGACACCTCCAGCAAGCGGTTACGTTGCTGGTGCGACATCTGAAACAGGTGCATTGTCGGATAGTCCATTCGCATCATCAGCTGTACGCGCTCCGCTTCTTCTGGGAATAAGAAGTCCCTATGCACGGGGGGCTGAGGCATGAACACACTCTCACGCAAGTCAAAATAGTCGCCGGCACGATAGTGCTCCAGATTAGGATAGAAACCCAGGAAACGCGAGAGCCTCATCAGAAACACCAGATGGAAATTGGCAAAGCCACCACTCTTGCCGTCGAGCCACAACACACTACTCTCCAGATAGTCGTAAAGCAACTCGTTACGCTGCTCTGAGCGAAGCGCATAATACAGGAACTCAGCCACAAAGAGAGAGATAGCCAGCTTGTGCGGATCGAACGGGATTGACGAGAAAGGTACGGCCAACCTCACGTCCGACAGTTTCTGCAACTGCACCTTCTGCCTCACATCCACCTCAATCTCCAGCATCGTCATGGGCTGGAAGAACTGCTTCTTGATCTTCGACTTTGTCGACTTCGGTATATTGACGATAAACGATAATCTACCGTGGCTTCTGGTGAACATATCCACAATGATACGCGTTTCACCATACTTAAGCGAGTGAAGCACAATGGCCTGAGTTTTCGTCAACATACGTGGGCAAAGGTACGAAAAAAGTAAAAAAGTAAAGAATTGAAAAGCAGAAAAATACAAAAAAGAGGGTAAAATGGCATTTTTTTTATAGAAAATTTGGTGGATTGGAAAAATAGCAGTAATTTTGCACCCGCTAAAAAAGGCGATGGTCCCTTCGTCTATCGGTTAGGACGAGAGATTTTCATTCTCTAAAGAGGAGTTCGACTCTCCTAGGGACTACAGAATTAAATCTGTCATCTGCACAGCCAGTGCTACTGAGAACATCGGGAACGGTGACAGAGGACTTTCGGAAGAAAGTCTGCCCAGGGTAGCCCCAAAGGCGTAAAACCCACAAGCTTTAAGTTAAACATTCAAATTTTTAAATTAAAAAAATGGCAAATCACAAATCATCAGTGAAGAGAATCCGCCAGGACAAGAAGAAGGCGCTTCACAATCGCTACTACGCAAAGACAATGCGTAACGCCGTACGCAAGCTGCGTGCAATGACAAACAAGGACGAGGCAGTAGCCCTCTATCCAAAGGTACAGAAGATGCTCGACAAGCTGGCTAAGACCAATGTTATCCACAAGAACAAGGCAGCCAACCTGAAGTCAAGCCTCGCTCTGCACATCAACAAACTGTAATCAGTTATAGTTTCGTTATAAAACAAAACCGCAATCTTTTCAGGTTGCGGTTCTTTTTTTGTAGTTTTTTAGCAGATAAACATAGTTTATCTGACTTTTTTTTTGTACCTTTGCCAAAAATTTGGCGAATTACGGGCTGCATCACAGCAAAAAGCAAGCTTTCTGCATTCGATTTGCACCGTTTTTGCAACCAATTAGTGAATTATAAAGAAATGACTGAAGAACAACTCAACCAAGAACAAAATTACTCCGCGAGCAATATTCAGGTGCTCGAGGGTTTGGAAGCTGTACGTAAGCGCCCCGCTATGTACATTGGTGACATCAGCGAAAAGGGACTTCATCATCTGGTCAATGAAACCGTCGACAACTCTATCGACGAGGCCATGGCCGGTTACTGTACACATATCGAAGTAACTATCAACGAAGACAATTCTATCACCGTACAGGACAACGGACGTGGTATTCCCGTCGACGAGCATGAGAAGATGCACAAGTCGGCCCTTGAGGTCGTTATGACCGTTCTCCATGCCGGTGGTAAGTTTGATAAAGGCTCCTATAAAGTATCAGGAGGTCTGCATGGTGTGGGTGTAAGCTGTGTAAACGCCCTCTCTACCCACATGATGTCACAGGTATTCCGCAATGGTCACATCTACCAGCAGGAATACGAGAAGGGTAAGCCCCTCTACGACGTAAAGATTGTAGGCGACACCGATAAGACCGGTACCCGTCAGCAGTTCTGGCCCGACGGTACCATCTTCACCACCACAGAGTACAAGTACGACATCATCGCCAAGCGTATGCGTGAGCTGGCTTATCTTAATGCCGGTATCACCATCACACTGACCGACCTGCGTCCCGATGAGGAAGGCAATCTCCGTCAGCCCGAGGTATTCCATGCCAAGGAAGGCCTAAAGGAGTTCGTTCGCTACGTCGACCGCCACCGCACCTCAATCATCGGCGATCCTATCTGTCTGAAGACTGAGAAGGATGGTGTGCCCATCGAGGTAGCCCTGCTGTACAACAGCGATTACTCAGAGAATATCCACTCTTACGTTAACAATATCAACACCATCGAGGGTGGTACCCACCTTACTGGTTTCCGCATCGCCTTGGCTCGTACACTTAAGAAGTACGCCGACGAGGACGATCAGCTGCGCAAGCAGATTGAGAAGGCCAAGATCGAGGTAGCCCAGGACGACTTCCGCGAGGGTCTTACCGCCATCATCTCAGTAAAGGTTGCTGAGCCTCAGTTCGAGGGTCAGACCAAGACCAAGCTCGGTAACAGCGAGGTGAACGGTGCCGTACAGAAGGCCGTAGGCGAGGCTATGACCAACTACCTGGAGGAGAACCCCAAAGAGGCCCATACCATCTGCGAGAAGGTAATTCTAGCCGCTACAGCACGTATTGCAGCCCGCAAGGCCCGCGAGAGTGTACAGCGTAAGAACCCGATGACTGGCGGTGGCCTGCCTGGTAAGTTGGCCGACTGCTCAAACAAAGATCCTAAGGAGTGTGAGATCTTCCTCGTCGAGGGTGATTCGGCCGGTGGTTCTGCTAAGCAGGGTCGCGACCGTCACTTCCAGGCCATCCTGCCTCTGCGTGGTAAGATTCTGAATGTAGAAAAAGTACAGTGGCACCGTGTGTTCGAGGCCGAATCGGTTATGAACATCATCCAGAGTATCGGTGTACGCTTCGGCGTTGACGGCGAGGACTCAAAGGATGCCAATATCGATAAACTGCGTTACGATAAGATTATCATCATGACCGACGCCGACGTCGATGGTTCTCACATCGACACACTGATCATGACACTCTTCTATCGCTTCATGCCACAGGTTATCCAGGGCGGTCACCTCTACATCGCTACCCCACCACTCTACAAGTGTACTTACAAGAAGACCTCAGAGTACTGCTACACCGAGCAGCAGCGCCAGGCATTCATCGATAAGTACGTAGCAGGTAACGGCGACGACAAGGCTCTGCACACCCAGCGCTACAAAGGTCTTGGTGAGATGAACCCCGAGCAGCTGTGGGAGACCACTATGAATCCCGAGAACCGCTTGCTAAAGCAGGTAACTATCGAGAACGCCGCCGAGGCCGACGAGATCTTCTCAATGCTGATGGGCGACGACGTAGAACCACGTCGCGAGTTCATCGAGAAGAACGCCACCTACGCTAATATCGACGCGTAAGGCACGATATCAAATACTTCAAATACTTTTCAAATCCCCACTTGCGATAGGTCTTATCCTATTCAGGTGGGGATTTATCATTGTTATCCTGTACCATAAACACGGAACTTGCATTGAAGGAATCCTGCTTCTGAATGCCTTGCGGTGATGACACATAACGGGGACGGGGCAGACAAGGAATATCCCTTGAATTGACAAAGACTATCTGCGCTCTACCAATTTAGTCTAAATTGGTGAGCAATTTAATCTATTTTGCTCTGCAATTTAGTCTAAATTGGAATACAAGATAACCTAAATTGCAGAAACTCAGATAATAATTGTCATGGCTTACACCTATATATACCAAGTATACAGATTATGTTATACATAAATTTTAGCCTGACGTTTGCCTTGGAGTACGGCGAGGGCATTGAGGGCGAGGGCTTCCATCTCATCCTCGCCAGGGAAGCAGTGGATGGGAGCCAAGAACTCCACACGTTGACGGAGGCGGCTGACAACATACTCAGAACGTGCCAGACCGCCCGTGAGCAGGATGGCATCGATATGGCCACAGAGTACAGCCGACTCGGCAGCGATGCTCTTGGCAACATGATAGATCATGGCATTGAGGATGAGTTCGGCATGTTTGTCACCATAGTCTTCGATACGGCGGATCACCTCGCGCACATCGTTGGTACCCAGATGGGCATTGAGACCTGCCTTTCCTGCGATACGCTTCAAGAGCTGCTTCTCGTTATACTTGCCACTGAAACAAAGACGGATAAGGTCGGAAGCCGGCAGCGAGCCGGCACGTTCCGGTGAAAAAGGGCCTTCGCCATCGAGGGCGTTATTAGCATCAACGGCACGTCCGTGGTCGTGAGCCGCCACAGATATGCCACCACCCATATGACAGATAATCAGGTTGAGGTCTTCATACTCCTTGCCTATCTCGGCGGCATAGCGACGGGCTATGGCACGCTGGTTGAGGGCATGCCAGATACAGATACGGTTCATCAAAGGGGAGCCGGAGATACGGGCATAGTCGTTGAGCTCGTCGACAACACCTGGATCGGCAATGAAAGAACGACAGCCAGGAATGGAGGCGGCTATCTCGTGTGCTATCAGGCAACCCAGGTTACAAGCATGATTATGGAGGGCTATGCCGCTATGGGTGTCTTGAATCATAAGGTCGTTAATCTCGTAGACACCACCCTCAAGCGGTTTTACAAGGCCACCACGCCCAATGACGGCATCGAACTCTACAGGGATGTTGGCCTGGCGAAGTTCATCGAGCACCAGTTGGCGACGGAAGTCCTGCTGCTCTATCACATCGTCGAAACAAGCCAGCTGTTCAGGGGTATGCGCGATGTTACGGACGAGCAAGGGCGACTCATCCTCAAAGACTGCCACCTTTGTAGAGGTAGAGCCTGGATTGATGACAAGTATCTTCATATAGCAGCAAGGGCGAGAGAATAGTACTTCGACTCCGGACTGTCAGCACGCGATGGCAACACGCAGCAACACTGTGTACCCTGCAACACACCAGCCGTCTTGGCATAGCCAAAGAGGGTGATGGTCTTATAAAACACGTTGCCTGCCACGATGTCGGGGAATATCAGTGCATCAGCCTGTCCGTCGATGACGGAACGGATGCCTTTCTCACGCAGGCTGACGGAGTCGAGCGAGGTCTTCAGGTCTAACGGTCCATCGATGATGCAGCGCCCGAAGGCACCTGTCTGGGCCTCAGCGATAATCTCCAGATAGTCGACAGTATAGGGGAATGTCTTGGCACTTACCTTCTCTGCACAATGGATGAGCGAGATACGCGGTTCCTCGATACCAAGGGCATGGCACACATAGTTCACATAGTGAATCTGCTGGCGACGCTGAGCCTCGGTGGGCACAGGAATCACGGCGGCATCGGTGAAAAAGAGCAGTTTCTCGTATTTGGGAATCTCGGCCATCGCCACATGGGTGAGCACATGACCCGGGCGGATGATGCCACTTTCCTTATCTAATATGGCTCGCAGAAGCACATCGGTATTGATGAGTCCCTTCATCAGGATGTCGGCCTCACCGCTCTTACACAGGGCCACCGCACGACGGGCGCACTCTTCCTTATCGTCGCCATCGACATAGATAGGTTCGATGAAGCCCATCTCCACACCTTTCTCTACAGCATAACGGGTACTGGCGTCGTTGGCACACACCACGGCTACACGCTTTTTGTCGCCTCGCTGCTGGAGAAAGACAATCATATCATTCAGGGTCTTTATCGGCTGCATGGTCTTTAAATTTTTGGTTTTATGCTGCAAATATACAAAAAGTTTTGTATCTTTGCAAGCGGAAAGAACTAAAAACAATGATTATGAGGAAATATCTGCTAATTTCTGCTATTCTTATGGGAAGCTCTTCTTTGTGTGAAGCACAGACAGAGCAGGCGCCTATGCTGTTGCAGTACGACAAGCCTGCCACCTACTTCGAGGAGTCGCTGCCCATAGGTAACGGTAAACTTGGCGCCCTGGTATATGGTGGTACTGACGACAACATCATCTACCTGAACGATATTACCTTATGGACGGGGAAACCCGTAGACAGAAACCTTGATGCCGATGCCCACCAGTGGATATCAAAGATACGCGAAGCGCTGTTCTGTGAAGACTACAAGCTTGCCGACTCACTGCAGTTGCACGTACAGGGTCCCAACTCACAGTATTTCCAACCGCTGGGTACGCTGCATATCAAAGACCTGGGGCTGGGCGCTATCACAAACTACCAGCGCAGCCTCAGCCTCGACTCGGCTATTATCAAAGACAGGTACGTACGCAACGGAAAGACTATTGAGCGAGAGTACTTCGCCTCGAACCCCGACAAGCTGATTGCCATCCGACTGAAGGGTGACATCAACTGCAGGATAGCCCTAACGGCTCAGGTGCCTCATCAGGTAAAGGCCATCCCCACCCAACTCACGATGACAGGTCACGCTACGGGCCTTTCTCAAGAGAGCATCCACTTCTGCACGATGCTCAGCGTTAAGACGGATGGCGAAGTGGCTGCATCAGACTCTTCCGTAACAATCACGAATGCCAAGGAGGCGATTCTCTATATCGTCAACGAGACGAGTTTTAACGGTTTTGACAAGCATCCCGTCAGAGAAGGCGCACCCTATCTAGAGAATGCAGCTAACGACATCTGGCACACTCAGAACATGAGCTACGACGAGTTCTACACCCGTCATCTGGCTGACTACAAGGCTATCTACGACCGTGTAAAGATCCGTCTCTCGGATAAGGCCATAGCCCACAAGGGTAATACCGATGACTTATTGCTCGACTATACCAACCATGGAGGCAAGAGCCGCTATCTCGAAGAGCTATATTTCCAGTTCGGACGCTATCTGCTGATCTCCTGCTCACGTACAACTGGCGTTCCTGCTAACCTGCAGGGACTCTGGACACCTCACCTCTGGTCGCCATGGCGTGGCAACTATACGGTAAACATCAACCTTGAGGAGAACTACTGGCCCGCTTTCGTGGCTAATATGGCAGAGACGGCTACCCCACTCGACGGCTTTATCAGCGCGCTTGCTACTAACGGCAGGTTTACCGCCAAGAACTACTATAATATCGGTGAAGGCTGGTGCTCGAGCCATAACAGTGACATCTGGGCAATGACAAACCCCGTAGGCGAGAAGCGCGAAAGCCCTATGTGGTCGAACTGGAATATGGGCGGGGCCTGGCTGGTGAATACCCTGTGGGAGCGCTATCAGTTTACACAAGACAAGGCTTATCTGAAGGACATTGCCTACCCGCTGATGAAGGGTGCTGCCCGGTTCTGTCTGCGCTGGCTCATTGAGAATCCTAAACAGCCTGGCGAGCTGATAACAGCTCCCAGCACGTCGCCCGAGAACGAGTATAAAACAGATAAGGGCTATCACGGCACCACCTGCTATGGCGGTACAGCCGACCTGGCCATTATACGCGAACTCTTCATCAACACGATTGCCGCAGGCAAAATTCTCGGTCAAAAAGACAAGGAGATGGAGCTGGCTCTGGCTAAGTTGCATCCTTATACCATCGGTCACATGGGCGACCTGAACGAATGGTACTACGATTGGGACGACTGGGACTTTAAGCATCGCCACCAGAGTCACCTGATTGGCCTATACCCAGGCAGTCACCTGACTGATCCGGCTCTACAGAAAGCAGCTGAAAGGACTCTTGAGATCAAAGGTGATGAGACGACAGGATGGAGCACCGGATGGCGCATCAACTTGTGGGCACGACTGAAGAACGGAGAGAAGGCACATCAGATATACCGAAAACTGCTGACAGCTGTTGCACCTCAGAAAAGCAAAGCACCTAACTACAGCAAAGGCGGGGGCACTTATCCTAATCTCTTCGATGCTCACCCACCTTTTCAGATCGACGGTAACTTCGGCGGCACAGCTGGCGTCTGCGAGATGCTCATACAGAGTAAGGACGGCGTCATTGAACTGCTGCCCGCCATTCCTGAAGCATGGAAGGACGGGGCTGTCAGCGGACTCTGTGCCAGAGGCGGCTATGAGGTGGCATTTGAATGGAAAGACGGCAAGGTGCGTGACTGCCAAATCAAGGCTAAGAACAACGGCCGTGTCACCTTATTATATAATAACATGCAGAAGACTATTAAGTTGAAAGCAGGTCAAACTCAAAATATCAAGACGTGGTAAAATTACAAATCAAAGAAACAGATCTGAACAAGGCAAAGAGCTGGAGCGAGTCGGTTTTCCTTGACGACGACCTCCTGCTGACGGAGCACATCAACAAGGCTCCTATGCCTACAGAGCCCAGAAAGATGAACTTTATCCTCATCGGACTGTGTACTAAAGGTAGAATCGAGTATCGACTCGACACCCAAGAGATGATTATCAACCCTGGCGATATTCTCATTGTCAGCGATAAGCATGTGGTAGATAAGTATCAACCCTCGCCCGACATGGAAGGACTGTGTATGATGCTTAGCGTGAACTTCTTCCATGAGATTATCCAGAACGTGAGGGATGTCAACTCACTATTCCTCTTTGCCCGTAGTCACCCTGTGATGAGTCTCGACAGGAAGGAGCAGGACACCTTTAAGGAGTACTTCCAAGTGATTAAGCAAAAGATTGGCGACAATGGAAACTTCTTCCACAAGGATCTGATCAGGACTTTGCTACTGGCTATGTTCTACGACGTTGGCAATATCATCAACCGAGTGAGGAAGCTCGACAAGCCACAGACACGCGCTGAAGCCATCTTCACCAACTTCATCAAGATGGTTGAGGCTAACTACAAACATGAACGCCGTATCAGCTGGTATGCCATACAGCTTGGCATCACACCGAAGTATCTGTCGGAAACGGTAAAGGCCGTTAGCCGTCGTACACCTAACGAATGGGTCGACAACTATGTCATGATGGAACTGCGCGTTCTTCTGAAGAACTCTACCAAAAGCATCAAGGAGATTACCGAAGAGATGAATTTCCCCAATCAGAGTTTCCTGGGTAAATTCTTCAAGGAGCATGTAGGCATCTCGCCCAATAAGTTCCGTAAACTATAAGTAGTTCTGGCGGCGCAGCTCTTCAACGGTATCGAGCAACTCCTGATACCATGCCTCGCCAAAACGACGGATAAGCGGGTCGCGAAGGAATTCATAGAGCCGGAGGTTCTCTTGAATACCCTTGGCAACGGCCATCTTGCAGACCGACCAACGGTTGTAGTTCAGACCTATAAGGCCCTCGCCAATACGCTTCTCACGAATAGGATAGAGCGCACAACTTACAGGCTTGCAGAAACGGGTTCGCCCTGCTCTGTAAGCCTTTTCTAATGCGCAAAGACAACAGTTCCCGATGGGCAAATGGGTGTTCCAATCTTCTATATCACCATAATAGGTAAACACACAATCCTTGCCACGAACGATACTCGTCACCAAGTCACCCTCCTGATCGGTATAAGCCACACCTTGCTTGTCGATCACTGCCTGAGCCGATGCAGACAGATCGCCCCACACCTCGTCGAGACAATTCTCAATCTCAGCAACCTCATCGAAGGTCACAGGCGCACCAGCGTCGCCCTCTACACAGCATTCGCCTTTGCAAACGCTGAGGTCACAACAAAATTTCTCCGTCAATATCTCTGACGAGAGCAACACATCGCCTACTTGGATAATGGGTGGAAGTTGATTCATCTTCTGATTGAATTTTGGCACGGATTACACGGATTAACACTGCTTTATTCTTATGCACAGAGCCGTGTCTTTATTTATAAAGCCGCGTAATCCGTGCCTAAAGTCTTTTACCAAAGAATGGGAGTCATGCCGTTTTGTTCGAGATAGGCGTTACAACGTGAGAACTGATGCTGACCAAACCAACCACCACGATTGGCACTCAGAGGTGAGGGATGGACAGATTCAAGCACGAGATTGTTCTGCTTGTCAATCATATATGCCTTTGAACGGGCATAGCCACCCCAAAGCATATATACCAGATGCTGGCGGTTCTGTGCCAAGGCCTGGATAGCGGCATCGGTAAACTTCTGCCAACCTAAGGCTGAATGACTGTTAGCCTGATGAGCTCGAACGGTGAGCGATGCATTGAGCAGCAACACACCTTGTTCAGCCCAGCGTGTCAAGTTGCCAGAGGTAGGAACGGGTGTACCAAGGTCGTCCTGAATCTCTTTAAAGATGTTCTGCAGCGAGGGCGGAAACTGGATACCATCCTGCACAGAGAAACTCAGTCCATGGGCCTGTCCTGGCTCGTGATAGGGATCCTGACCGATAATCACCACCTTCACCTTGTCGAACGGACACAGGTTAAAGGCATTAAAAATCAGTTTGCCTGGAGGATAGCACGTAGTGGTTTGATACTCCTTACGCACAGCTTCAGTGAGCTGAGCAAAGTAAGGCTTCTCAAACTCGCCCTGCAAATACTGCTTCCAAGAGTCCTCTATCTGTACTGCCATATTTCTTTAATAATTTGGCACGGATTACGCAGATTAACACGGATTAATTTTGTTTCGCCAAATCCGTGAAATCCGTGTAATCCGTGCCTGAAAATTAGTCTGTAATCAGGTTCTCACCAGTCATGTCGGCAGGCTGCTCCAGTCCCATGATATGGAGGATAGAGGGAGCCACGTCGGCCAGACGACCGTCCTTCACTGTTGCCGAGTTGTTGTTGGTTACATAGATGAATGGAACGGGATTCAGTGAGTGAGCGGTGTTTGGCGTACCATCAGGATTGATGGCGTTATCAGCATTACCATGGTCAGCAATGATGATAGCCTCGTAATCGTTAGCCTTAGCAGCCTCGATTACGTCCTTCACGCAGTTGTCAACAGCCCAGACGGCCTTGGCAATAGCGTTGTACACACCAGTATGGCCTACCATATCGCCGTTAGCGAAGTTAACCACAATGAAATCGTACTTTGCCTCGTTGATAGCAGCCACCAGCTTATCCTTCACCTCAAAAGCACTCATCTCAGGCTTCAGGTCGTAGGTTGCTACCTTCGGAGAGGGAACCAGGATGCGATCCTCGCCCTCGTAAGGCTGCTCGCGACCACCATTGAAGAAGAATGTTACGTGAGCATACTTCTCGGTCTCGGCGGTGTGGAGCTGCTTCTTGCCCTGCTGTGAGAGATATTCTCCCAGCGTATTCTCAACGTTCTCCTTGGGGAAGAGAATGTTGACACCTGTGAAGCTGGCATCGTATGGAGTCATGCAATAGTACTGCAGTCCAGGGATGGTCTTCATGCCCTGCTCAGGCATATCCTGCTGAGTCAGTACGATGGTGAGCTCCTTGGCACGGTCGTTGCGGAAATTGATGAAAATCACAACGTCGCCCTCTTCGATGCAACCATTGACACTGGCATTGTGGATAGGCTTGATGAACTCGTCGGTCACACCGTCGGCATAGCTCTCCTCTACGGCTTTCACCATATCGGTAGCCTGCTTACCTGTGCCATTCACGATGAGGTCGTAGCCCTCTTTCACACGCTCCCAACGCTTATCACGGTCCATTGCATAGAAACGACCTACAATCGAGGCGATAGCAGCATCATTGTCTGCACATGCCTTAGTCACCTGCTCAATGAATCCCTTACCGCTCTTGGGGTCGGTATCACGACCGTCCATGAAACAATGAACGAAAGTCTGATTCTTCAGTCCATAGTGCTTACCCACCTCGATGAGCTTGAACAGGTGGTCGAGTGAAGAGTGCACACCACCGTCAGAGCAAAGACCCATCAGGTGCAGTTTCTTATTATTTTCTTTGGCGTAGGTATAAGCTGCCTTCACCTGAGGATTATCTACGATAGAACCGTCTTTGCATGCGCGGTTGATCTTAACAAGGTCCTGATAAACGATACGACCAGCACCGATATTGAGGTGACCCACCTCTGAGTTACCCATCTGTCCGTCGGGCAGACCAACGTCTTCACCAGAGGCCATGAGCTGAGAGTGAGCCGAAGTAGCTGTCAACAAATCGAGATAAGGAGTCGGTGTGTTGAAAATCACGTCACCCTTACCATGCTTACCGATTCCCCATCCATCGAGAATCATCAATAATGCTTTCTTTGCCATAATCTTATTACTAATTTAAACGTACGTTCTATTTTGCGGTGCAAAATTACAAAATTTCTTCGAAATGAGTACGATAACACGTTGCTTTTAAGCAGATTTCACACCTGCTCGACTCAAAATTCCGCTCATCGAATCATACAATCTTCCAAATTGCTAACTCCTCTTATCAGAATGTTATTCCCAACACTCCAACTCGCTTTCCAACTCAGGCAACTGACTGCGGTGGAACGCAGGTTCTTTAATGCCCTGTCGCTTCTGCTGGCGATAGTCGTCGAGCAGACGGAAGGCATAGCGACCCAGAAGCATGATAGCCACGAGGTTACAAGCCGTGAGGAAAGCCATAAAAAAGTCAACAATGTTCCAAACCAACTCGAAACTGGCCAATGCGCCAAACACAACCATCACGCCTGCCGAACAAATGCGATAGACGGTCATCACCTTCGTGTTGGGGGTGATAAAACGGATGTTTGCCTCGCCATAATAGTAGTTGCCGATGATGCTGGAGAAAGCAAAAAGAAAGATAGCGACAGCCACGAAGACTGGTCCGGCCGATCCAACCTCGCTCTGCAAAGCTGACTGCGTAAGGGCAATTCCATTGAGTTCTGGTGTCTGATAAAGCCCACTTATCAGGATGATAAAGGCCGTACACGAGCATACCAGCAACGTATCGGTAAATACACCCAATGCCTGAATCAGTCCTTGCTTCACTGGATGACTCACAGCTGCCGTTGCTGCCACATTCGGCGCACTACCCTCGCCCGCCTCGTTCGAGAACAGTCCACGCTTTACACCATTCATGATCGTAGCACCGATACCGCCACCAGCTATCTGCTGGATGCCGAACGCATCACTCACAATTACCTTCAATACGTGTGGGATATGCTCGATGTTCATCACGATAATCACCAATGCCAGCACCACATAGCCAATAGCCATCACAGGCACTAACACCGCACTGACATGGGCAATACGCTGAATACCGCCAAACACGATGAATAAGCCTAAGGCAGCCAACATAGCTCCCACCCAAGCGGGCGACCAGCCGAAGGCCTCTTGCATGGCACCACAGATGGTGTTGGCCTGAATAGAGTTATTCGAGAGTCCGAACTGCAGCGTGATGAGCACCGCAAACGTAATGGCAAGCCAACGCTGATGCAGGCCTTGCTGGATATAATAGGCTGGTCCGCCAATAAACGAATCCTTATGTTTCTGTTTGAATAGCTGCGCCAATGTAGATTCGACGAAAGCCGTTGCCGAACCTATCAACGCTATCACCCACATCCAGAACACCGCTCCCGGGCCTCCGATGGCGATGGCCGAAGCCACACCAGCCAAGTTACCTGTGCCCACGCGGGTGGCCACACTCACTGCAAAAGCCTGGAACGAGGAGATGTGTTTACGTTTGCCCTCGGCAGCGTTCTCCATAATCTGTTCGCCAACGGTATCAACCGCCGAATCTGTGAGCAGACGGATCATCTCGCCCACCATACGGAACTGTACAAAGCGTGTCTTCACCGTAAACCACACGCCACAACCCACCAGCGCAGCTATCAGCACATAGCCCCACACGGCATCGTTTATCGTAGTAATCAGCTCATTCATAAATCATCTTTTCCATCACAAAGGTTCGGATATCTTAGAAATCAAAGTCAATACTGAGTTGACCGTCGCCTAAGAGGTTATAGCTCTTGCGGTGATAGGGGGTAATGCCGTATTGGCGGATGGCTTCGCGATGTTTCTTCGTGGGATAGCCTTTGTTGGAGAGCCAGTCATATTGGGGATATTCCTCTGCCAACTGGTTCATATAATCGTCACGATAGGTCTTGGCAAGAATCGATGCTGCTGCGATGGCGAGGTATTTGCCATCACCTTTGACAATGGTGGTAGAGGGCAGCGTCTTTCCTTCTGCCGGGTCTTTATAGGGTTTGAAGCGATTACCATCGATGATAATAGCCTCAGGGCGAACCTTCAACTGGTCGAGGGCTCGATGCATGGCAAGAATCGAAGCGTTGAGAATGTTTATCTTATCGATCTCCTCTGGGGTGACGATGCCTACAGCCCATGCTACAGCATCCTTCTCGATGATTTCACGAAGCTGATAACGGCGCTTCTCGGTAAGTTGCTTGGAGTCGTTGAGAAGTTCGTTTTGATAGCCATCAGGCAGAATGACAGCAGCTGCATAGACGCTACCAGCCAGACAGCCACGCCCAGCTTCATCACAACCTGCTTCAATCTTGCCTTCGTAGTAATGACTCGCCAACATCTTGTCAGAACATTTGCGAAACACGACGGATACCTGCTACAAGGGCATCAATCTCTTCTTTCGTATTATATAGTGCAAACGAGGCTCTCACAGTACCAGAGATTCCAAGTCTGTCCATCAAGGGCTGGGCACAATGATGACCTGTTCGAACTGCAATGCCCAGACGGTCAAGCAAGGTTCCCATATCCAAGTGGTGGATATCGCCTACGTTGAAACTCACCACAGCATCCTTCAACGATGTATCCTTCGGGCCATAAATATGCATGTCAGGAATTGTCAAGAGTTGTTCCATGCAATATTTTGTGAGTTGCTGTTCATGTGCCTGAATAGCTTCGAAGCCGATGGAATCGATATATTCGATGGCTTTAGCGAGTCCGTGGGTAGCCACATAATCTGGCGTGCCAGCCTCGAACTTAAAGGGCAAGCGCTCGAAAGTCGTCTTCTCCCAAGTCACCTTATCAATCATCTCGCCACCACCCTGATAGGGAGGCAGTTTTTCGAGCCATTCTTCCTTGCCATAGAGCACGCCTATGCCCGTAGGACCATACATCTTATGTCCGCTGAAAGCAAAAAAGTCGCAATCCATCGCCTGCACATCCACCTTAAAGTGGGGTGCGCTCTGGGCGCCATCCACCAATACGGGGATATCGTGAGCGTGGGCTATCTTGATGATCTGCTCGACAGGATTAACAGTTCCCAATACATTGCTGACATGGACCACGCTGATAATCTTGGTTTTCTCTGTAATAAGTGCTTCCAACTGATTGAGGCAGAGCAATCCGTCATCCGTAATAGGAACATGCTTCACAACAATACCCCGTTTCATCGCCTGAAGTTGCCAGCTGACGATGTTGGAATGGTGCTCCATCTCAGTCACAATCACCTCGTCGCCAGTCTGCATCTGCGATTCACAGAACGACTGAGCCACCAAGTTAATCGCCTCTGTGGTGCCACGGGTAAAAACAATCTCCTCTATCTTGCGGGCATTGATAAATCCGCGGACCTTTTCACGGGCTGCCTCGTGCAGATCGGTAGCCTGTTGCGAAAGATAGTGAACACCACGATGCACGTTGGCATTTACATTGAGGTATTCATCCCTCATGGCGTCGAGCACCATGAGCGGCTTCTGCGTAGTTGCTGCATTATCGAGATAAACCAGCGGCTTCTTATAGACCTCGCGACCCAGGATGGGGAAATCCTCACGTACCTTATTTATATCGTACATATTACTTACACAATTTACAACCAGAGCATTTGTTGAGTTCGCCACGGAATCGCTTTTCTACCAAGTAGTGAAGGCGATCGCGGAGAGGTTCGAGCTGCATGTGGTCGATGACCTCGTTGATGAAGGCATTCTGCAACAGGAGTTTGGCCTCATTGAGCGAGATGCCTCGCTGACGCATATAGAAGAGGGCGGCATCGTTAAGCTGTCCAACGGTTGAGCCATGGGCACACTTCACGTCGTCGGCATAAATCTCGAGCATGGGCTGGGTGTACATACGCGCCTCTTTGGTTGCCGTCAGATTCTGATTGGTCATCTGCGAGATAGTCTTCTGAGCCCCATGCTCTACCAACACACGGCCAGCAAAGGCACCAACAGCCTTATCGTCGAGCACATATTTATAAAGTTCGTTCGAAGTGCAGTGCGGCACTTGATGGGTAATCAGCGTGTTGTTATCCACGTGCTGCTGCTTATCGGCTATCACACAACCATAGCACTGACACTCAGCCCCCTCGCCAGAGAAAGTGAGGTCGAGCTTGTTGCGCGTGATACCATTATGCAGCGTAATTACATTGTGGTTCACACGGCTGTTAGCCTGCTGGTCGATATAGACATTGCTTACACGCACATTCTTATGGTGTGTTTCCTCCATGCAGTAGAGGTCTAACGACGCATTCTCGCCCACATAAGCCTCAATGACCTGAGTAGCCAGGAAGTTACGATCGTCGGCAGCATGGTCGCAGAAGAGCATCTTGATCTCTGCGTTCTCTTCGAGCACGATAAGCACACGTCGGTTCACCATCAAATCAGGCACCTGACGCTGGGCATTCTGGGGTGTTGCCTTGGCCGATGGCCGAGCCACCTCAGGCTCGGAAGAGCTGATGCGAGCATCGCTCTTCACTCGCAAGGTCGGTGCCTTAAGGATATTGATTACCTGAATGGCACGATCAACCTTAACATTTTTGGGCACGTAAACCAGTAGTCCGTCCTGTGCCAGCATGGTGTTGAGCGCTGTGACAGCATCCTCACTGGTCTTAGCCTGCTTGGTGTAGTATTTGCTCACCAACTCAGGATAATCTCTCAACGAGCCGATAATCACACCCTCAGGCAGATGTCCCTTTGGTTTTTCATCGTGATAGAACATGTCGTTCACCACGAAGTAGAGGCTGGTAGAGAGGTTGGGCACATCGCAATGGAAAGCCTCATAAGGATCGACGGGAATCTGGAGACGGCTGAGGTTCACACCATAGTCAGGCTCGAAGAGCTTCTGCATATCGGTGTACTTATAGCGCTCCACCTTACGTGAGGGAAAGCCCAGAGTCTTGAAATTCTCAAAGGCCTCATCACGCACGGCATTCATCGCCTCTGGGGCATGCGAGAAAATCATCTCACGTGCCTGCTGGTACAACTCTATATATTGTTGTTCTGAGTTCATTCTTCTCCTATTTCTTCCTTAATCCAATCGTAACCATGCTCTTGAATCTGCTTGGCCAGTTCTGGGCCGCCAGTCTTCACGATACGCCCCTTGTACAGCACATGTACAAACTGAGGCTTGATCATCTCAAGCAAGCGATCGTAATGGGTGATGACGATGCATGAAGTCTCTGGTGTCTGCAGTTTATTCACTCCTTCGGCCACGATACGCATAGCATCGACGTCAAGACCAGAGTCGGTCTCATCGAGAATGCTCAGCTTTGGCTCAAGCATAGCCATCTGGAAGATTTCGTTGCGTTTCTTCTCACCACCACTAAAGCCCTCGTTTACAGAGCGGTTAGCCAGCTTGGAATCGAGTTCAACAATCTTACGCTTCTCACGCTGAAGCTTCAGGAACTCAGCGGCGTTCATGGGTTCCAGACCCTGATACTTACGTTTCTCATTGATGGCTGCCTTCATGAAGTTAGTCATCGACACGCCAGGAATCTCAACAGGATACTGGAACGAGAGGAACAGCCCCTCATGAGCACGATCCTCTGGTTTCATCTCCAGCAGATTCTTGCCATTGAAGAAAGCCTCGCCTTCAGTCACCTCATAAAGCGGATTGCCCACGAGCACAGCACTCAAGGTCGATTTTCCAGAACCGTTAGGTCCCATGATGGCATGTGTCTCACCATCGTTGATCACAAGGTCAATACCTTTTAATATCTCTTTGTCGCCAATGCGAGCATGTAGATTTCTTACCTCAAGCATTTATTTACCTTTTTACTTTTTTATCTTTTTACCTTTACCCTACGGTTCCTTCAAGTGATACACTCAGCAGTTTCTGAGCCTCAACGGCAAACTCCATGGGGAGTTTCTGGAGCACTTCCTTTGCATAGCCGTTGACAATGAGTCCTACTGCCTGCTCGGTAGGGATACCACGCTGGTTACAATAGAAGAGCTGATCCTCAGAGATTTTCGAGGTCGTAGCCTCGTGCTCGAAGATAGCCGTGTCGTTATGCACATCCATATAAGGGAAGGTATGTGCACCACAATCAGAGCCCAGCAACAACGAGTCGCACGAAGAGTAATTACGCGCATTATCAGCATTGCTGGTAGCACGCACCAATCCGCGATAAGAGTTCTGCGAATGGCCTGCCGAGATACCCTTAGAGATGATGGTACTCTTGGTGTTCTTACCAATATGAATCATCTTGGTACCCGTATCAGCCTCTTGATAGTTGTTGGTCACAGCCACACTATAGAACTCTGCCTGAGAATTATCGCCACGCAGGATGCACGACGGATATTTCCAAGTAATGGCAGAACCCGTTTCAACCTGAGTCCAGGAGAGTTTAGAGTCCACACCACGCAAATCGCCACGTTTAGTTACCAGATTCAATACACCACCTTTACCGTTTTCATCGCCAGGATACCAGTTCTGAACGGTTGAGTACTTCACCTCAGCACGGTTCATCACGATAATCTCTACGATGGCCGCATGGAGCTGGTTCTCATCACGCATCGGCGCTGTACATCCTTCGAGATAAGATACGTAAGCATCGTCATCAGCGATAATCAATGTACGCTCGAACTGTCCCGTATTCCTTGCATTGATGCGGAAATAAGAACTAAGTTCCATGGGACAGCGAACACCTTTGGGGATATAGACAAACGAACCGTCGCTGAACACAGCACTATTCAAGGCTGCAAAGAAATTATCGCGATAAGGCACCACCGTACCTAAGTACTGGCGTACCAAATCACCATGTTCCTTAATGGCCTCACCTATCGAGCAGAAGATAACACCCTTCTCACGGAGTTTCTCCTTAAAGGTGGTCTTCACCGAAACCGAGTCCATGATGGCATCGACAGCGGTATTACCACTCAGCGCTAAACGCTCTTCCAGAGGAATACCAAGTTTGTCGAACGTCTTTTCAAGTTCAGGGTCAATCTTTCCGTCGCCTTCAGGCTTCTTGGCCAAAGGATCGGCATAGTAGCTGATGGCCTGATAGTCAATAGGAGGCACATGCACATGTCCCCATTTGGGCTCCGTCTGCTCCTTCCAGTAGCGGAACGCCTTTAAGCGGAACTCGAGCATCCACTCAGGCTCCCCTTTCTTAGCAGAGATGAGCCGAACGATGTCCTCGTTCAGCCCCTTCTCTATAATCTCTGTATGTACGTCAGTGGTAAAACCGAATTCGTATTTCTGTTCTGCCACCTGACGGACAAACTCATTTTTCTTTTCTGACATTCTTACAGTTTCTGTTCTACCTCGATCTCAGTGAAGGTCTCGATGATATCACCCACCTGGATGTCGTTGAAGTTAACCAGTGAGATACCACACTCCAGTCCGGTTGCCACTTCCTTGGCATCGTCCTTATAACGCTTCAGGGCGTCGATAGGAGCAGTGTGGATCACGATACCATCGCGGATGACGCGAGCCTTATCCTTGTTATGTACCTTACCATCGGTAACAAGACCACCGGCAACAGTACCGACCTTGGATATCTTAAATACCTGCTTAACCTCGATCTCACCAGAGATAACCTCCTTCTTCACCTTGTCAAGCATACCCTGCATGGTCTGCTTCACATCGTCGATAGCATCGTAGATGATAGAGTAGGTATTGATTTCAACACCCTCACGATCAGCGGCACGACGTGCATCGGCAGAAGGACGAACCTGGAATCCGATGATGATAGCCTCAGATGCTGATGCCAGCATGACATCATTCTCAGAAATCTGACCTACGGCCTTGTTGATCACATTTACCTGAACCTTCTCGGTAGAGAGTTTGATGAACGAATCGCTCAGTGCCTCAATAGATCCGTCGGTATCACCCTTCACGATGATGTTCAACTCGTGGAACTCACCCAGGGCAATACGGTGTGACAACTCGTCGAGACCCAGTTTGGTAGTTGTACGCAAGCTCTGCTCACGCTGCAACTGGATACGCTTGTTAGCGATATCACGAGCCTCCTGTTCCGACTCCATCACATGGAAAGAGTCACCAGCGGTAGGCGCACCGTTCAGACCCAGGATAATAGCAGGCTCAGCAGGTCCTGCCTCATTGATGCGCTGGTTACGCTCGTTGAACATAGCCTTCACCTTACCCCAGGCAGTACCTGCGATGACAACATCGCCGACCTTCAGTGTACCATTAGACACAAGCACTGTTGACACATAGCCACGGCCTTTATCAAGTGAGCTCTCGATGATGCTACCAGTGGCCTTACGGTTAGGATTAGCCTTCAGGTCGAGCATCTCAGCCTCGAGCAGCACTTTTTCAAGCAACTCGTCGACACCAATACCCTTCTTGGCACTGATTTCCTGACACTGGTACTTACCACCCCACTCTTCAACGAGCAGGTTCATGTTGGCCAGGTCTTCACGAATCTTATCTGGGTTAGCACCTGGTTTATCAATCTTATTGATGGCGAATACCATTGGTACGTTGGCAGCCTGAGCATGAGCAATAGCCTCCTTGGTAGTAGGCATTACTGAGTCATCAGCCGCAACGATGATAATGGCGATATCAGTTACCTGAGCACCACGGGCACGCATGGCAGTGAAAGCCTCGTGACCAGGCGTGTCGAGGAACGTAATCTGACGGCCATCCTTCAGTTTCACGTTATAGGCACCGATGTGCTGGGTGATACCACCAGCCTCACCGGCAATCACGTTGGTGTTACGGATGTGGTCGAGCAGAGATGTCTTACCATGGTCAACGTGTCCCATCACTGTTACGATTGGAGCGCGACTGATCAGATCGTTCTCATCGTCCTCCTCCTCAGTAATGGCGTTCTGCACTTCGGCTGATACATATTCTGTGGTGAATCCGAACTCCTCGGCAACGATATTGATAGTCTCAGCATCCAGGCGCTGGTTGATAGACACCATGATACCGATGCTCATACATGTACCGATAACCTGGTTGACGCCAACATTCATCATCGTAGCGAGTTCTGAAACAGTCACGAACTCTGTCAGCTTGAGTATCTTGCTCTCTGCTGCCTGTGACTCCATCTCCTCCTGCATACGCTCGGCGACGGCATCACGCTTCTCACGACGGTATTTAGCACCTTTCTTATTCTGATTCTTAGATGTAAGACGGGCCAGTGTCTCCTTTACCTGACGGGCTACAGCCTCATCATCCACCTCCAACTGCTTCACTGGGCGATTCTTCTTATTCTTCTTACCACCCTGCTGGTTGCCGTTATCCTGGAAGTTCTGGTTGCCTCCCTTATTCTTATTCTTCTTGTTCTGGTTATTCTGACCCTTATCTTGATTGGCAGCAGCCTCGATATCCACACGTTCCTTACCGCCACGGATGCGCTCACGCTTCTTCTTCTCGCCATTAACGCCACCGTGCATCTGGGCCTGTTTCTCCTCACGCTCCTTACGGCGCTCCTCCTTTGACTTCTTCTTAGGACGAGTGCTCTGGTTCAGAGAATCGAGGTCAATCTTACCAACCACATTCAGGTTAGGCACAGACTTCTGTTCAGTCCTCAACTTAAAGACATTATTATCATCAGCAGCCTGCTCCGTCTGAACGGGAGTCTCCTTTGGAGCTTCCTTTACTACAGGAGCAATAGGCTCCGGCTTCACCTCTTTGACAGGCTCTACCTTAGGCTCCTCGGGCTTCTTCTCCACTACGGGCTCTGGCTCCTTTTCTTCCTTCACCACAGCTACGGGTTCGGCCTTCGGCGTCTTGTCCTCCTGGGGCTTGGGCTTACCAATGCTGTCCAGGTCAATCTTTCCTAGAGGAGTGAAAGTCTGGCGGCGCTCTTCCTTCGGCTCTGATACAGACTCCGATCTTGCGTCCTTCTTAGGCTTCTTCTCCTTCTTTGGGAACATCATGCCTGCCTGGGTCTTAACGTCTTTGTCGCCCTTGAATTCCCTAACGAGCGCGTTATACTGCTCGTCGGTAATCTTAGTATTGACATTAGCGTCGTCTTTGATTTCACCCAAGTCTCTCTTATTCTTCAGAAAGTCTACTGCCGTCTGAAGACCGATGTTCAATTCTGTTAATACTTTATTTAATCTGACTCCCATTCTTAACCTTTTTATTTTTTCCTCTTTTCTTTTTACTCAAACTCAGCACGAAGAACATCCAACAGATGATCTACCGTCTCCTCCTCAAGGTCAGCCTTTTCAATCAGCATCTCACGTGGAGCATTGAGAACAGCCTTGGCTGTATCCAGACCAATAGCCTTGATAGCGTCGATCACCCACTGGTCGATCTCATCAGAGAACTCATCCAGATAGATATCCTCATCGGCCTCGTTTTCACTAACAACGCGGAATACGTCGATGGTATACTCTGTCAGCATAGAAGCCAGCTTGATGTTCATACCACCACGACCGATGGCCAGAGAAACCTCCTCGGGCTGCAGATAAACCTCTGCCTTACGGTTCTCCTGATCAAGAACGATGCTTGAAACCTTAGCAGGACTCAACGCACGCTGGATATAGAGCTGTACATTGCTTGAGTAGTTGATTACGTCGATATTCTCATTGCAGAGTTCACGAACGATACCGTGCACACGGCTACCCTTCACACCAACACAAGCTCCAACCGGGTCGATACGCTCGTCATAGCTCTCAACGGCCACCTTGGCACGATCGCCTGGCATACGGGCCACTTTCTTGATGGTAATCAGACCGTCGTTGATCTCAGGTACCTCGGCCTCGAGCAGACGCTCCAGGAATACAGGACTGGTACGAGAAAGGATGATGCGAGGATTATTATTCTCGTTCTGCACTTCCTTCACAATGGCACGAACGGTTTCACCTTTGTGGTAGTTGTCTGAAGGAATCTGCTCCTGCTTAGGCAGGTGGAGTTCGTTACCCTCGTCGTCCATCAGCAGCACCTCGCGCTTCCAGATCTGGTAAACCTCACCGCTAACAATGGTATTCACCTTATCCTTATACTTCTGATAGAGAGAGTCATGCTCCAGCTCAAGAATCTTAGAAGCCAAAGTCTGACGTAGATTCAGGATGGCACGGCGGCCGAACTTAGCGAACTCAACCTCCTCAGAGACCTCCTCGCCAACCTCGTAGTCGGGTTCGATCTTCTGAGCCTCGCTCAGTGCAATCTCCTTATTCTCGTCCTGCACATCACCGTCAGCCACAACCACACGGTTACGATGAATCTCAAAGTCGCCCTTGTCGGGGTTCACAATCACATCAAAGTTCTCATCCGAACCAAACATCTTAGCGATCACATTACGGAAGCTCTCCTCCAGAACGCTCACCAACGTGGTACGGTCGATGTTCTTTGTCTCTTTGAATTCCTGAAAGGTCTCAATCATTGAGGGGCCTTTCTCTTCTTTCTTAATTGCCATTGTCTTATTTTTTATTTTTATTCATTAGCTTACTTAAATGCCAACAGATACTTGGCATACTTGATTTGATCCATCGAGAATGTCTTATCCACATCCACCAGCACGGGGCGCTTCTTTCCTTCCTGTTTCTGCTTTTCGCGAACAGTCAGCACAAAATCGCGTCCTTCAACCGACTTCAGGACACCCTGTATCTTCTTACCATCGAGCCCAAGAACCTCCAAGGTATCACCAATATGATTCTGGTACTGCTGAGCCACCTTGAACGGTTGTCCAAGTCCAGCGCTGCCAACCTCCAGTTCATACTCTCCGAGCTCTTCGCCCAGACGCTCCTGAAGGAATCGGCTCAATTCCGCACAATCTTCAATCCACACACCGTCTGCATGGTCAATCTCAATGACGATTCTGTCATTGGCCACAAAATTAATGTCTACCAGGAAATAGTCGTTGCCCTGCAACCACTCTTCCGTCAATGCTTGAATAGTTTCCTTATTTATCATCTAATACATATTAATATCGAAAATGAGAGACTCTTTCGAGCCTCTCATTCCGCTGAACGGGTGCAAAGGTAAGCATTTTCCCGCTAACTACCAAATATTTAGCTGTTTTTTTACGCAATATAGCTGAATATTTCTAATTCCTTCTGTTTCAGAGAGATATTTCCAAATGGTTTCTTGTCGATTCTGATGACTGAAGAAGTATCCTTGCCCTTCTTGGGAGTCAGCAATTTTTGATACTCCTCAGGCGACTTCAGCAGCCTTTCGGCCTCTTTCAGCTGGCGATCGAAATTAAGTCCGGCCTCGATAGCGCCCGACTGATAATAGTAGGCAGCGATAATGTCCGCTTCAAGAATATGCATCAGCACCGTCTTATACTTCTCCAAATCAACAGCCACGTCATGGTTCAACTTCGATTCGAGCGTATCGAATGCCTGCTTGGCATCGTCATAATACCCTTCAAACTTAGCCGTCTTCACCAGTTCGGCAAACTGTTTCTTGCTCACGGGGTCGTAGGTGAATCCGCTCTTAATGACACGTGCCTTGAACTCCTGCCAGTCAGCATCAGTCAGATGGAACTCCGACGCAGAAGCGATTACAGGATGTTTGGCGATGTAGTCTACCACATAGTCGAA
Organism: Prevotella sp. FD3004; assembly: GCF_000746155.1. Lineage (NCBI taxonomy): Bacteria > Pseudomonadati > Bacteroidota > Bacteroidia > Bacteroidales > Prevotellaceae > Prevotella > Prevotella sp. FD3004. Next base: position 109,498 of record NZ_JQKR01000012.1, read on the forward strand.
CATCACCTCCGTAGAGTCCTGACCACTGGCCGAGAGATAGAAGGCGATGTTGGGAATCGTATCGGCCTTCACCTCAACATCCGGTTTAATACCACCGCCATCACGCACCTCACGACCGCGACGGGTATAGAACACCTTTGTCAACGAATCGGGTATATGCTCACGATAGCCGCTTCCGTCGTGCTTATAGTTTATCGCCTGAATACAACGCCCGCTGGGGATGTAGTATTTCGAGGTCGTCACCTTCATATTTGTATTGTAAGGCAAGTCAATAGGAACCTGCACCAATCCCTTTCCATACGTGCGCGTACCTAATATTATACCTCTGTCCAGATCCTGAATGGCACCACTGGTAATCTCGCTGGCACTGGCCGTCTCACCATTCACAAGCACCACCAGCGGCATCACCGTGTCGACAGGTTCCACAGTGGTCTTATATTCCTTATTCGCCTGTCTCACCTTACCGCGATTTGCCACCACCGTAATTCCTTTCTGCAGCCACAGGTTCAGGATATCGACAGCCTCCTGCTCTGAGCCGCCGCCATTACCGCGAAGGTCAAGAATCAGCGAAGTCGCCCCCCTCTTCTTCAGATCCACGAAAGCACGACGCATTTCCTTGGCGCATCCTTCCGTAAACTGGTTCAGGTTGATGTAGCCGATATTGCCGTCCCTCATACCATAGTACGGCATCTCAGGCAGTTTGATGTTCCTGCGGGTAATCTTGAAACTCATCAGTTTGCCTGTCGACGGACGCATCACCTTCAGCAGGAAGCTCGTGCCAGGCTCACCACGCAGATGATCACTCACATAGCCCACCTGCTTATCCGTCATCATCGAGTCGTCGATGCTCAGAATCACGTCACCCTTCTTCAGCCCAGCCTCAGCTGCCGGCATATTAGCATAGGGTTCATCAATCACCACGCGATCCAGTTTCTGGTGCTTTCTGATAAGAGCGCCGATACCGGCATACTTACCCGTGAGCATCATTCTCAGGTCCTTCGTCTCGTCCTGAGCATAATATTCCGTATAAGGATCCAGCCTGCGAAGCATAGCCGTGATACCCGTACCGATGGTTTCCTTCGGGTTCAGGGTGTCCACATAGAGCAGCTCCAGGTTCTTATACACGTGATTAAAGATATCAAGATGCTTCGCCACCTCAAAGTTGTGGTCGTTCGTTTTCTGAGCCTGTGCCGTCATCGAAACAACCATCATCATCAGAACGGGTATGATATGTCTTCTCATAACTTCCTTAAGTTGATAAATACAGCTGCAAAATTACATGATTATCTCAAGAAAACGTTCTTTTTCCCTCCTTTTTTGCAAAAAATTTAAGTTTCTATGAATTTTTTCGCTTAAAAGTTTGGTAGTTTCAAAAAATCGCCGTACTTTTGCACCCGCTTAACAGCAAGACCTGCTTCAGTAGCTCAGTTGGTTAGAGCACCTGACTGTTAATCAGGGGGTCGTTGGTTCAAGCCCATCCTGAAGCGCAAAAGTCCCAATCGAAAGGTTGGGACTTTTTTTGTATTTAACAAAAAAATAACATAGGTTTAATCCTTTTTGTTAATGAAAACATCTATCTTTGCACCATCAATTAACAAATTAATAAAGATAGATAATGATGAAAGCAATAAATAAAACATCGATTGGTATTGTATGCGTACTCCTTTGTGTTCCATTCCTGCACATGATTAATAATCTCCATTTCATGGGTTGGGCATATATGGCAGGCAGCGCATTTTATGTTGCCATATTGTTCTCTATGGCGATTATCTTACTTAAATATGCCACATCCAAAGAGCAGATGCAATTATCGGGCACATTGTTAAAGAGTGCATGTAAATATTGGGCCATCGCCTTTGCCGTCATGATGCTGATTCTGGTGTTTGCCAAATATTTTATTATGAATTAGTCTTCATCGGGAGTAAATTATATCAAGAGAAATCTAACACCTTTTTTCTTTTTTGCCATAGGAAACACCATTGAGAGCACGTAATTTTTATTTTTTGATTAATTATTCTTTATTTCTTTTCTCATTTTTGAATAACTCTATTTTTTTTTGTACCTTTGGGGCAAAATATTTCTAAAAATATGGCAAAGAAAATGGAACAGATAGAATCGGTTAACAGATAGTTATATGGATTGCATATTTGATATAAATGATACTAATGACATGTATACAAAAACGGCTTTTCCTATATATGAAGATGGTAATATGTATACAAAAACGCCAAATCATATACATGTTAATCATCATATAGATAAGTTAAAGAAAAGATATATTATTGACAATGACGTTCAAAAAGACAGAAAAGGAAATCATTAAAGCCATTGTGAAGTACGACGAGGATGCCCAGAAGATGGGGCTGAGTACTTACGAGTATGCTTTCTATACAGCGGTAGCCAACAATGAGAGTGCCAAGGAATTGATGGGCAAGGATAAACTGCGGGAACTGGCAGTCGTACTAACAGAGACCATTCGTAAGAATGCTTCCATCGACTGGACTATCAAAGAAAACGTAAGAGCCAAAATGAAAGTTGCCGTCAAACGACTACTACGTAAGTATGGCTATCCGCCTGATATGCAATTGTTAGCAACGGAAACCGTATTGAAGCAGGCTGAAAAGATTGCAGAAGAAATAGTCAATAATGATTAAGTATCTCTTTATGAAAACTTTGATACTACTTAGCCGAGGACTGGCGGGCAACGCCTCTCTGTTCGTCATCGCCGTTGCAGTGATAACGTTCTTCATACCAGAATTGTTTGTATGGGTGCGTGGCACCACTCAGACGGTCATCCTGGGCATCATCATGCTCACGATGGGACTGACCCTTACCACCGATGATTTCCGCATATTGGCCCGTCGGCCGTTTGATATCCTTATCGGCGCATGTGCACAGTTCTTCATCATGCCCTGCGTGGCATACCTGCTGGTAAACGTTTTCCGGTTGGAGCCTGCATTGGCATTGGGCATCCTGCTGGTTGGCTGCTGTCCTGGCGGCGTGTCGAGCAACATCATGTCATATCTCTGTCATGGCGACGTGGCCTTCAGTGTTGGAATGACCTGTGCCTCAACCCTTCTGGCTCCAGTCATGACACCACTGCTGATGGAGCTTACGGCAGGTCAGATTATCGAGATCGACGCTATCGGCATGTTCATTAACATCCTGATAGTCACCATCATCCCCGTTGGCTTGGGCTGTTTTCTCAACTATATCTATTCTAAGAGCAAACACTTCCCCACCATCCAGAGCCTGATGCCAGGTCTCAGCGTAATATGTCTGGCATGCATTGTTGGCGGTGTCATCTCAACGGTTCACGACGACCTGATTGCTCGCGGACTATGGCTATTCCTTTGGACGTTTGCCGTTGTGTTCTGCCACAACACCCTAGGTTATATCCTGGGCTACACGTCGGGTCGGTTAGCAGGATTCAACCAAGCCAAGAAGCGCACCATCTCTATAGAGGTAGGCATGCAGAACGCCGGTCTTGCCACAGTCCTTGCAGGTAATTTCTTTGCCGCCCAGCCACTGGCAGTACTTCCCTGTGCCATCAGCTGTGCCTGGCACAGCATCAGCGGAACCATTCTGGCAGGACTGTTCCTCCGCCGCGACAAGCACTAAGCCCCAATATCAAACCAATAAAACAGATAGAAGATGACTGCCAAGGAAGTGAGAACCTACATGGAGTCGATGCGAGACGAAGCGCAACGACAGATATTAATGCGATTCTTCAAGACCGCAGAAGGAGAATATGGCTACGGCGATGAGTTCTTAGGACTGAAAGTGCCTCAGACAAGAGAGGTCGTCAAGGCCGCATGGAAAGACTTCCCATTAGACGAGGTTCCCGAACTGCTAATGAACCGCTGGCACGAAGTGCGCCTCTGTGGTTTCCTGATTCTTGTGGAAAAGTTCGAACGGCTGGCCACCAAACGGCTGGAAAACGACGCATCCGCCATACAGGGCCGCGATGAAATCCTGCTGATGTATCTCAAATATGCCGACCAAGCCAACAACTGGGACCTGGTAGACCTCTCGGTTCATAAGATTCTTGGCCACTGGCTGCTTCTGCCCTCAAATCTTGGCAATCGTGATTACAAGCAAACGATTCTCGACGAGCTGGCCCAGAGCAAGAGTCTCTGGCGACAGCGCATGAGCATGGTCTGCTCCTGGAAGACCTCCCAGATGGGCGACCCCTCTTGGTGCCTGCGCTATGCAGAGATCCATCTGCACCACCCACACGACCTGATGCATAAGGCTGTTGGCTGGATGCTCCGCGAGATGGGCAAACGGGTCTCGATGGATATGCTGAGAGACTTCCTTAGCAAGCATGCCCATGAGATGCCTCGTACCGCCCTCCGCTATGCCATCGAAAAGATGTCAGACGATGAGCGCCAGTATTGGATGACGTACAAAGCAGAGTTATAAGGAAAGAATGCCCAGTCGGCGGAACCAGACGGTTTGCACGACACCTCGTGTGACCAGATAGACGACCTGGGCAAGCCACAACGCATGATTACCGATGAAACCGCACAAAACATAATATGTCGAAAAGAACAGTAAGGCCGCTATGAACGAGGAGACCAGCATGCCACGGGTAGCAGTGATGCCCACGAAAACGCCATCCCAGATAAACGCCATCACCCCAGCAGCAGGAATCAGCCATGCCCACCAGATAAACGCATGAGCCGCCTCCCTCACCTGAGGCTCGTCAGTCAGCAGACGCACCAGCCACTCACCACCAAAAATATATACTAAAGTATAGACACCCGTCACTATCGACGCCCACATCCAAAGCCGTTGCAAGGTCTCACGGAGGGCAATAGTGTTACGAGCGCCAAAGGTCTTCCCGCCCAGGGCTTCGCCCGCATAAGCAAAGCCATCCATGAAGTACGAGAAAAACAGGTAGAGCTGCATCAGCACGGTATTCACTGAGAGGATGACCGCTCCGCTACGAGCACCCGCAGAGGTGAAAAACAAATTGACAGCTACCAGACAGAGCGTGCGCAGAAAGATGTCGCGGTTCACCTTGAAGAATACGCCGATATGACGGAACAGCCGTTTACGCTGGAAGTAGCGCGACAACCGCCCATAATACCTCATCAGCAACACAACGGCCACGATGAAACCGGCATATTGCGCAATGACCGTACCCATAGCCACACCCTCTATCTTCAGTCCGAAGCCATAGACCAGCGTGAGTGAAGCCAGAATGTTGACGATGTTCTGCATGATACTGATAAACATCGGGATACGGGTGTTCTGCATACCGATAAACCACCCCGAGAGACTATAGAGCCCCAACATGGCAGGCGCTCCCCAAATCACGATATCAAAGTAAGTCGAGGCAAACGGCGCCACATCAGCCGTAGGGCCGATAAACCAGAACATGAGCCATTTCATCGGTGTCTGTAGCACGATAAACAGCAACGCTATCCCCAGAGCAATCGCCACCGAACTCACCAGCAGCCTCACCACCTCTGCCATATCCCTGCGCCCCAAAGCCTGCGAGGTGAGACCACTCGAGCCCATACGCAGGAATCCGAAGAGCCAGTAAACGAGGTTGAAGATCATCGAGCCCACCGCCACTGCGCCGATATACACAGCGCTGCCCATGTGCCCCACGATGGCCACATCAATCATTCCCAACAGCGGCACCGTGATGTTCGATACGATGCTGGGAATGGCAATTTGAAGTATTTGATGGTCTCTTTTGTTCATTTTCGTTGCAAAGTTACGCTTTTTATTTCTATATGTTTGGCTTTTATCTTGTTTTTTCGTAATTTTGCACCCAAAATTCCGAAGAAGTATGAATATAGAAGCATTGATCAGCAAAGCTGCAGGCGAGGCCGTGAAGGCGCTCTATGGCATGGATGCCACAGAAAAGATGCTGCAGCTGCAGAAGACGAGAAGTGAGTTTGAGGGTAACCTGACACTGGTAGTATTCCCATTTGTAAAGGCCGCTCGAAAGAGCCCTGAGCAGACCGCTCAGGAGATTGGCGAGTATCTGAGTGCCCACTGTTCGGCCGTAGAGAAGTTCAACGTTGTAAAGGGCTTCCTCAACCTGAGCATTGGCGACGGCGCATGGGTAGAGCTGCTTGGCGCCATCGATAAGGACGAGCACTTCGGCATGAAGCAGGCCACCGACGATTCACCCCTCGTGATGATCGAGTATTCTTCACCCAATACCAACAAGCCCCTCCACCTCGGCCATGTGCGCAACAACCTGTTGGGCTGGTCGCTGGCCCAGATTATGGAAGCCAACGGCAACAAGGTGGTAAAGACCAACATCGTGAACGATCGCGGCATCCACATCTGTAAGTCGATGCTTGCCTGGCTGAAGTACGGCAACGGCGAGACACCAGAGAGCTCTGGCAAGAAGGGCGACCATCTGATTGGCGACTACTACGTAGCCTTCGACAAGCACTACCGCGAGGAAGTGAAAGAGCTCGTGGCTCAGGGCATGGACGAAGAGAAGGCCAAGCAGGAAGCCCCCCTCATCAAGGAGGCTCATGAGATGCTGGTAAAGTGGGAGCAGAACGACCCAGAGGTGCGCGCCTTGTGGGAGAAGATGAACAACTGGGTATATGCCGGCTTCGACGAGACCTACAAGAAGATGGGCGTAGGCTTCGATAAGATCTATTACGAGAGCCAGACCTACCTCAAGGGTAAGGCAAAGGTAGAAGAAGGCCTTGCCAAGGGCCTCTTCGAGCGCCACGACGACAACTCCGTATGGGCCGACCTCACCAACGAGGGCCTCGACCAGAAGCTGCTGCTCCGTAGCGATGGCACCAGCGTTTATATGACTCAGGACATCGGTACGGCTGAGATGCGCTTCCAGGACTACCCCATCGACAAGATGATCTACGTAGTGGGCAACGAGCAGAACTACCATTTCCAGGTGCTCTCTATCCTCCTCGACCGTCTCGGCTTCAAGTGGGGCAAAGAGCTCGTCCACTTCTCTTACGGCATGGTAGAGCTGCCCAACGGTAAGATGAAGAGCCGCGAGGGAACCGTAGTCGACGCCGACGACCTGATGCAGCTCATGGTAGAAGATGCCTACAAGACCTCGATGGAACTGGGCAAATTCGACGATATGACCGAGGAAGAGCGCCGCGAGATAGCCCGCATCGTAGGTATGGGCGCCCTGAAGTACTTCATCCTGAAGGTCGATGCCCGTAAGAACATGCTCTTCAATCCAGAAGAAAGTATCGATTTCAACGGCAATACAGGCCCCTTCATCCAGTACACCTATGCCCGTATCCGCTCCATCCTCCGCAAGGCAGGCGACCAGGCCAACATGGGCACAGCAGCCATCAGCCTCAACGAGAAGGAGGTAGAACTCATCCAGAAGATGAACGAGTTCGGCGCCGCCGTCGAGCAGGCCGGCAAGGACTACTCGCCCTCAGGCATTGCCAACTACTGCTACGAGCTCACCAAGGTGTTCAACCAGTTCTACCACGACTACTCCATCCTCAACGAGGCCGACGAGCAGAAGAAGCTCTTCCGTCTGGTTCTGGCCAAGAACGTAGCCAAGATCATCAAGAACGCCATGAGTCTGCTTGGCATCGAAGTTCCTGAGCGAATGTAATGCAGAACCCTCCAGACTATAGACACGACACCGTACTGCCCTTACCTCCCGAGGTAAAGGCAGACGCGTGGGCTGTCGACGCCGCCTGTTCAGGCAACCCCGGCCCCATGGAGTATCAGGCCATCGACCTCCAGACGGGCTATCAGGTGTTCCACTACGGCCCCGTCCACGGCACCAACAACATCGGCGAGTTTCTCGCCATTGTCCATGCTTTGGCATTAGCATGGCAGCAAGGTCTTCACGACAAGACCATCTATTCCGACTCCTACAATGCCATCCTCTGGGTTCAGAAGCGTAAGTGTAAGACCAAGCTGGAGCGTACGCCCCAGACAGAGCCCCTGTTCCAGATCATCGCCCGCGCCGAGCGATGGCTTCAGACCCACAACTACCGCAACCCCATCATCAAGTGGGAAACCCAGAAATGGGGCGAAGTCCCCGCCGACTTCGGCAGAAAGTAGCATCGCTTTTTGTATCCGAGATATGAAAACAACCAAGACCATCATCATCGTCATCCTCTTTGCGGCAGGCCTGCTGGCAGGATGTGGAGACAAGAAGACAGACCAAGCGTTGTCTTATATCGACACATTGATGAGCCATCAGCCAGACTCTGCCCTTCACGTGCTCGACTCTCTGATGGTCGAGAAGCCCCACTGGGTCAGAAGCCAACGTATGCGCTACGACCTGTTGCGACTCAAGGCCGAGAATAAGGCCTACGTTCCTTTTTCTTCCGATTCCATCGCCCAAGCCCTCGTCAGCTATTACAACTTCTGGGGCAATGCCAACGAGCGCATGATGGCCAACTATCTTCTCGGTTGCGTCTACCGCGACCTTGGCGATTCCCCTCGCGCCATCGACGCCTATCAAACCGCCATCAGCAAAGCAGACACCACCAACAGCAACTGCGATTTCTATACTTTGAGTAGTATCTATGGGCAAATGGCAGATGTGTTCTATAATGAACTATTGTTGTCAAAGAGTATAGAAGCCCGAAAACATTCCAGTCACTACGCATACTTAGCAAAAGACACTTTCAATGCAATCTTTAGTCTAGACAAATCAACATCAGCATACATTTTACTAGATAAAAGAGATAGCGCAGAAATAATTCTTAAAAATGTTCGGTGTTGGTATTTACAAAACAACTATATTCAGAATGCCCTGCAATCTTCAACAAAGATGATGTTGATTTATGCGCAAGACACAAGTAAATTGTCTGACACAAAACAGCTAATAGAAGAATATGAGGCAAAATCTGATTTCCTGAGAAATAATCACGAACTTCCACCTGTAAAGCGACAATTCTACTATTATAAGGGAGAATATTATGATCAAATCAATAATTTGGATTCAGCAGAATATTATTATCGGAAAGTGTATAGACCAGATATGTCTTTTGCAGAACAAGACCCAATGTTTAGAGGGCTTTTAAGTATCTTCCAAAAACGCCATCAAGCCGATTCTATCGCAAAATATGCCCAGCTCTATTGTGAAGTAAATGATTCTTCTATTGCAAAGAAAGATCAGGAGATTACTGCCAAAATGGCTGCTACATACAACTATGGCCATTACCAAAAAGAAGCATTGGAGAGCGAGTCAAAGGCCAACATCACTCGGATAATTCTGCTTTCTTTTATCTTTCTTGTAATTATTGTCACTCTTTTCTTATGGAACAAATACCAAAAAGTCAAGAAACAGCGGCAACAGGAATTAGAGAATCTTAAGGCCGAGCATGTTCGTGCCACAGATGAATATAGCCGCAATCTCTATACCATGCAACTATTAGACAAGACCCGCCAACAGGACATTGCATTAATGCAAAAAGATAACATCGAGTACGAAGAACAAATGGCTGAGCTCAAAGAAGAGAATCGCAGATTGGCGAAACTTATTAAAAACATAGAACAGCAAAACGGTATATTGAGATATTTAGAGAACACGAACGAGTTTATGCAAACGCGGATTGTTAAGCGGCTAAAGATGCTGGAACTCAATCCCCTCTCAAGTATGAAAGAGGCAGACTGGGCAGAACTTGACGCAGAAATCAGGAAGTTCTTCCCTGATCTGATAATCGATATTCATAACGCTCCAAACATTTCAAAGCAGAAAACCCGAGTATGCTTCCTTGTGATTCTACAAATATCCGACAGTTGTATTGCAAACTGGCTCAACCTGAAGCCCAGCCGAATCAGCAACATCAAATCAGAACTGAACGAAGTCTTTTTCGCAGAAACGTCTGCCCGCACATTATACAACAATTTAAGACAGAAATACAATATCATCTCTAGCAGAAAATAGCTCATCAGGGATTAAAATCCCCAAAAGTGAATTCGAGTGAATTATTTTTTGGAGAAGAACTGCTTAAGTCCAAGAAAACCAGTATATAAAGGACAATACAGAATTAACATTTCTGCTTTAACATTCCAAAGTGAATTGGAGTGAATTAATAAAGCATCCTCTGTTTTAAGGAGTTTTTCATATCGTCTATTTTTGCAATCGCAAATAACTTTAAATTGCAAAAATATGACAAAGAAAAAACTATTAGTAATTTCGTTAATGACTGCACTGCTTTCATTATCAAGCGTACACGTAAATGCGCAAACCCCTAGTATTATTGACTTAGAAGTTGGGTATTATAATGAAATATGTATTTTTCATACGTTTTCTTTTGTCAAACTGCAAAAAAACATTAACTTTGCACAGAATCATGCAAGATTTTGGCATTCACGCAGTTCTATATAAAAAACCATTAAAATTATAAAATAATGAAAAAAGCTATTATAAAACTCGGAGTATTTCTGTTGGCCGTTCTTCTTCCAATAGGATGCAGCAGCGATGATGAGCCGATTAATGAGAAGCCAGAAGTAGAGACTCCGACAGATCCCGATCCTGAGGAGCCTGAGAATCCAACAACTCCGTCCGACAGTATGGTGGTTGAGATGCTGCCCCAGACTCGTGCCATAGAGCTGACACAGGAGCAGAAGGCGTTTGTGGCTATGAACAACGACTTCTCGTTTAACCTCTATCGAGCCATTCAGGCGGCAGACAACAAGAAAAGCAACATCACCTCGCCCCTCAGCGTAGCCTATGTATTGGGGATGCTCAACAACGGCGCTACCAGCATCACAGCCAAGGAGATTGCAAAGGTGCTGGGCTTTGGCGATGGCGATAAACAGGCCATCAACAACTATTGCAAGACCTTGATAGAGCAGGCTCCCATAACCGACCCGTCAGTGACGCTTCAAATAGCGAATATCGTCGCCGCTAACCAGAATGTGAATCTGGAGGACACCTATAAAAAGAATGTCACGGACTATTATTCTGCAGAAGTGGCATCGCTCGACTTCTCACAGAAATCATCCGTAGACTATCTGAACGGTTGGTGCAACGAGAAAAGCATGGGTATGATTCCTGAGATTATAGAAAACCTGAATCCTCAAGACCTGCTGGTACTGATGAATGCGGTGTATTTCAAAGCCACATGGACTAAGAAGTTTGACGAGAAGGAGACTAAAGACGAGGCCTTCACATTGGCTGACGGCACCAGCACGAAACTGCCCATGATGCACTGCAAGGCCCTAATCCGATATTGCAGCAACGACATTTATTCTGGCATCAGTCTGTCTTTTGGCAGTGGTGACAAGTGGGACATGAAGGTTCTCCTGCCTGAGAAGGGAAAGACGGTTGACGATATTATCAACAGTCTCACAAGCAACTCCTGGGGGCTGAACTTCGGAGGGATTGCCATCGTAGACATCAAGATTCCGCGCTTCACCACCAAGAGCGACGTCACGCTCAATGACATGATTGCTAAACTGGGAGCGCCATCGATATTCGATCCCCAAAAGGCAGACTTCTCACTGATTAGTAAGAATCAGAAACAGTTCTTCGTGAGCCAGATAAAGCAGAAGGCGGCCATAGAGGTTTCCGAAGAAGGCACTAAAACAACAACTGTTACTGTAGAAAGAGGCAATGGATTTGCTCCTTTGGAGCTATTAGAATGTGACTTCCACGCCAACCGTCCGTTTGTCTACGTCATACAGGAGGCCAGCAGCAATGTCGTCTTCTTCATCGGTACATTCCAAGGCAACTAGTTGTATAATATAATTCTATTGTCCACATGACAGGACACGAAGCTATTCAGCTAAAGGCGCCATCCTTCATTCAAACAGGATGGCACCTTTTTATACATATTCTTCCCGAAGCATACGCTAAAGAATCTTAAATTCACAACAGAATCATGCAAGATTTTGGCATTCACGCAGTTCTATATAAAAACCATTAAAATTATAAACTAATGAAAAGAGTATTTATTACATTATTACTTTTGTCTGCGACTATTGGTATAGAAGCACAGCACAATCACAATAGGTGGTCCTTGATTCCTCGAATAGGTATAAACTCGTCAAAGACAACAGACAATCAGTATTGGGTAGTCATTCCCGAGATAACAGAAGAAGAAATGGCTAAAGTACGAGATACGGATAAAAAAGCAGGAATTGTTGTTGGACTTGATGCGGATTACATGATCACTAAATGGTTGGGGGGCACTCTTGGAGTGACTTATTCAAACGAAGGTTTTAAGAAATACAACGTAACCCAGAACCTGAATTACCTAAATATATCTGTATTGGCAAACATCTACACCTTCAAGGGATTAGCCTTGAAAAGTGGCATACAATACGGTATTCTGCTTGGCGCCCGAAACGATGTTGAATATTCAGAAAAGATAAGAACCTTAGTTGGTTATGACTTAAATGATAATAAAAGGGACTATCGCAATGAGAACTGGTCTATTCCCATCGCCATCAGCTATGAGTATAAAAACATTGTTCTTGACTTGCGTTATAACATCGGCATAAAGAATATATACGGTTATAAAGTTGACGATGACTATAAAACCAAGTCGCTATGGCTGACGTTAGGATATAGATTAAAGATGTAATATGATATTTTGCTAAAGAATCTTAATCTTTTATGCTGATAGTGCAGTATTTTGCACTTTCTGCAGTATATATAACAGAGCAGTACATATATAATAGAATTGAGTCTTTAGTTAATTAGTAGTAACATAAGTAGAATAATTTTCCCCATGACAGAACACGTTGATTATTAATTTTAGAGCATGTGCCATCCTGAAGAAAATAGGATGGCACTTTTTTGCTGTCCATAGAGCCCAGACCTAACCCATTCGCTGGGAATGCCTTTGCAGAAAGGACATTGGGCGGGTTAGGTGTGTGGAAAAGAGGTAACCCAGACCTAACCTACACCTAACCCAACACCTAACCCTTTAGGCCGACTTCAGCGGAACGGCCTTATAGCTGACAACGTTCTTTGGAGCCGTGTGTTCGTAACCCAGCTCTTTCATCGCCATACCGATATGTACTTTCGTGCTGTGATCGCTCTTTACTGAGGGATATTCACGCTGAATGAGTTTCAGCATCTGACCGCTGCTCAGACCCTTTACCACCTCTCCCTCCTCGGGCTTGCGAAAACATGCCTGGATAATCTCTGCTATATCCTTCTGTTCTACATAGTTCTCATTCAGCTGCTGAATGCGGGCCACCTCGTCGTTGTTGAACCAGTAGGGAGCTCTCATCTCACGCAGTTCGTAGAGCACCTGAGCATAGAGCTGCTTATAGTCTATCTCGCCCGTGTTGTCGATATACTGTCCCTTGGGAATGGTAAGACAGATATAACGGCGACTGCCTGTGGCGTCTGACAGCGGATGGGGATTGTTGGTCGTTGCTACAAACGAGGCAAAACGAGGGCGGTCGTCCTGCGAGCAGCCATAGATGGGGCGCCCGTTCACCTTACTCTTTGAAAGTGTCTGCTTCAAGGCGGCATGCTGACTGGGGCGGATGGCTTCGAGCTCATCGAGGTTCACCAGCAGATTGTTTGTCAGCGCCATCTCCTTGTCGAACTTATTCGAGAGGTTCAGATGGTCCAGAAAATACTGACGAAGCTCAGGAGGCAGCATACGCACCACAAAAGTGGTCTTTCCGCATCCCTGGGCGCCAATCAGCGTAGGCACGCACTCATTGCCGTGAAGCGTATCCATCTGCAGCCAATGGGCTACAGCAGCACGCAACCAGATGGACAGGTAGTTAAGATGCTCTGTGCTGATACCAGGAAGGCGACTGAAGAGCTTTGCCACATGGTTCTGTCCATCCCATGCGGGCAGACGATCGAAGAAGTCCTGAATAGGATTGAACTCAGCCACCTCCTCAGAGTGCACAAACTCCATGATTTCCGTTTTGGGAGAGCCCTTCTCTATCACATGTTCGCGCTTGGCACGGATGATGATGCTGTTAAGGGCCTCTTGCGACAGAGGACGGTAGTTGAAATTTTTAAGGTCAACAGAGGATACTGCCGAGTCAGCATCAGTAGCCTCAGCAGGTAGTTTTGTAAACTCTATCTTTCCGTTCAACACGTTGCGGCGGAAGAGATAGTTGTCATGAAGAAACTGCTCAATCATGAGCGTAGCTTCGCTTGAGGCATGGAGTGCCTCGCCATTAATAGACAGACTTTTTGACATCTAAAAGATTTAAATCGTTAATACTAAAGTTTAAGTTTTTGCCGCGCTTCTCATAGCGTGCTTTCAATGTGCAAAGATACAAAATTTTTTTGTGTTTTGCAAGTTTTTCCCCCAATTATTCTATACTTTTTGCGACTTTTTTTCAAAGTGATTAGGTGTCGGGTTAGGTGTAGGTTAGGTCTGGGTTACCTCTTTTCCACACACCTAACCCGCTCAACGTCCTTTCTGCAAAGGCATTCCCTGCGAATGGGTTAGGTCTTGGCTTCAAAACAGAAAATTTATGCATTTTTGTTAGGATACTGATAACGGGTAGTTTGGACGTACCTAACGAGGAGGTTGTTACGTCCAAACTACCCGTTAGGTACGTCCAAACTCCATGACTTATAGGATGAAGTCAGACAATGCATGATTATACAGATCGTGCATAAACTTACGCTTTGCGGAAAGTGACGATGGTGTTACCGTTGAACTGCTGAGAGCTGGCGACGATGGCGTTGGCGGGGATGTGTGGAGCACGGGTGCCATCGGTGACAGTCATCTGCGTGTTGGTCTCCACACGAATCTCGTCCCAAAGGCCCTGAACCAGGAAGTTGCGGAGCGTCTGAGCACCACCCTCGACAATGAGTGACTGGATGTTGTGGGCATGCAGGCTCTCAAGATTCAGCGGATGGGCATGATCGACCACAAGCCGCTTTGGATTGGGACCACACCACTCACGCACCGTCAGTTGAGGGTGGTCGCGCTCTTCAGTGACACGCCCCACGAGGATGGCATCCTCCTCAGCACGCAGCTTATGAGAGAGCATCTTCGTAAAAGCATTGGAAATCTGAACGGGCTGGCAGTGATCGTCGATGAAGCCATTGGCCGTCTGCGCCCATTTCAGAATGATATAGGGGCGGTTTTCACGATGGAATGTGAAGAAACGACGATTCAGCGCCTTACATGCCTCTTCGAGCACGCCCACCTCGACCTCGATACCTGCCTCGCGGAGCTTACGGATGCCTCGACCCTGAACTTCAGCGAATTCATCGATGCATCCCACCACCACACGGCGCACACCTTTTCTGATAATCAGGTCGGCACAAGGGGGTGTCTTACCATAATGCGAACAGGGTTCGAGCGACACATAGATGGTGGCCTCGCTCAGCAATGCCTCATCCTCAGGGCGCACAGAAGCGAAAGCATTCACTTCGGCATGGCCCTCGCCACAGCGGACATGGTAGCCCTCGCCGATGATACGTCCGTCGGCACTTACGATGACTGCCCCCACCATGGGGTTGGGTTTGGCGTTCTGCTGTCCGTTCTTGGCCAGCTGTATGCAGCGTTGCATGAATTTCTCGTCGTCTATCATTATATTATCGTTTTTTTTATTTAATTTTGCAGGCGCAATGAGTTACGAAGAACTGTGGCACAGACTGACGCCCTTGTATGAGGCTGGCGAGGCAAAAGCCGTCGCCCGCTGGGTGCTTGACGTGCGCTTCGGTTTATCGATGGCCGATATTCTTTGCGGCAAAGTTACTGATTTATCCGTAAACGACCAAGCAGAACTGGAAAAAATGATGCTGCGACTGGAAAAAGGCGAGCCCGTGCAATACGTAGTGGGTACGGCCGACTTCTACGGACGACAGTTTCATGTAGAGCCAGGCGTGCTGGTGCCAAGACCTGAAACGGCAGAACTCTGCGAGTGGATACTGACGCAGAAAAGTCGTCCCTCTGCACTGCTCGACATCGGCACAGGCAGCGGATGCATCGCTATCACGCTGGCCCTGGAGATGCCAGAGACAAAGGTCTCAGCATGGGACATCTCTGACGCGGCTCTCGGCATAGCCCAGGGTAATGCCAAGACACTGGAAGCTGACGTGTGTTTTGAGAAGCAAGACGCCCTGAGCCCGCCAAGCGACAGCAGACGTTGGGACGTGATTGTGAGCAATCCCCCTTATATCAAGCCTCAGGAGCGCGATGGAATGGCGGAAAACGTACTGAACCATGAGCCCGAAGTGGCGCTCTTCGCACCAGAAGAGAACCCCATCATCTTCTACCAGCGCATTGGCGACTATGCATGGAAGAGCCTCACCTCTGGCGGACTGCTCTTCTACGAGTTGAACCCTCTGACGGCCAATGAGGTGAGCACTTACCTGAGCCGTCTGGGCTTCGAGGAGATAGAGATTCGCCAAGATCTGTTTGGCAAACAACGCATGCTTAAAGCTAAGAAGAGATGAAAAAGGAAATGACAGAACAGGAGGCCTACCTGAGGCTCGCAGCCCTCTGCGCCCAGGCAGAACACTGCGAACAGGAGATGCGCGACAAGATGAGGCGCTGGGGACTGGACGAAGCGGCGCAGGACAAAGTGGTGGAACGCCTGACGAAAGAACGCTATATTGACGAAGAACGCTACGCACGGGCCTTTGTGAAAGACAAGATACGCTACAACAAATGGGGGCGACGCAAGGTGCAGCAGGCACTATGGATGAAACACATCAGCGACGATATCCAACAACAAGTGCTCGATGAAATCGATGAAAAAGAATATCTTGACGTGCTTCGACCATTATTGAAACAGAAACGGAAAAGCATCAAGGCGAAGAGCGACTACGAACTGAACCAGAAACTGGTGCGCTTTGCCCTGAGCCGAGGCTTCGGCTTCGACATCATCCGCCAGTGTCTGGACGTAAACAAAGACGATTTCGACGAGGATCTTGACGATGAAACCGATTAGTTTCTGGCGGCGACTGCTCGACTTGATAGCACCAAGGACATGCATGGTGTGCGGTCATAGGCTGACACCTACCGAGGAGGTGATATGTGCCAGATGTAACTTCCACTTGCCACGGACAGGCTTTCTTCGCGACGCCTGCGGAAACGAGATGGCACGCCTTTTCTGGGCACAGATACCCATAGAGCGGGCTGCAGCCCTCTTTTACTACGAGCCTCAGGCCGAGACTGCTCGCATCATCTATACGCTGAAATACGATCACCACCCAGAATCGGGCGTTGTCATGGGGCGCATGATGGCCCAGGAGCTGAATGCATCGGGATTCTTCGATGGAATCGACGCTATTGTGCCCATACCTCTTGCCAGGAAAAGGTTGCGCCAGCGTGGCTATAACCAGAGCATGGAGATAGCCAAAGGGGTGAGCGCCGTCACCAGACTGCCCATCATCAGCAATGCCGTGAAGCGTACCGCGTTTGAAGGCAGTCAGACAAGTAAGGGGTTCTGGGGGCGGAAGGAAAATGTAGAGAAGGCTTTCCAACTCGTTAACGGTAAAGACATTAAGAACAAACACCTGCTAATCATCGACGACGTAGTGACCACCGGAGCCACCGTCATGGCTTGCAGCAAGGAACTGACAAAGGCCGGTGGCGTGAAAGTGAGCGTCTTAGCGCTCTGTTTCGCAAAATCTTAGATTTTTTACATTTTTACCTTTTTACCTTTCTACCTTTTTACTTTTTTTTGTATCTTTGCACCCAAATTATTTAATAGGTATGGACATTAAGAATCAATTAGCAAGAAAACTGATGGATATCAAGGCCATCAAGTTACAGCCAAACGACCCGTTCACATGGGCTTCGGGCTGGAAGTCACCCATCTACACCGACAACCGTAAGACATTGTCGTTTACCGACTTGCGCTCTTTCGTGAAGTTGGAGTTGTGTCACGCCATTCAGGAGAATTTTCCCGAGGCCGACGCCGTTGCTGGCGTTGCGACAGGTGCCATTGCCCAAGGCGCATTGGTAGCCGACCAGCTTGGACTGCCATTCAGCTATGTCCGTCCGAAGCCGAAAGATCACGGCATGGGCAACCAGATTGAAGGCGAGATTAAGAAAGGTGCTAAGGTGGTGGTAGTAGAAGACCTCATCTCTACTGGCGGCAGTTCGCTGAAGGCCGTGGCCGCCCTGCGTGACTATGGCGTCGAGGTGGTTGGCATGGTGGCTTCGTTCACCTATGGTTTCCCCGTTGCCGAGAAGGCTTTCGAGGAGGCAGGCGTAAAACTCATCACCCTGACCGACTATGAGCACGTGGTGGAAGAGGCTGCCAAGACCGGATATATCAAGAACGAGGAGAAGGCCGTACTCGCCGAGTGGCGCAAGAGTCCTGATACCTGGAAGCAGTAATTTTCAATCTTCAATATAAGTTATGGGATTATTCGGAAGTGAGAGCAAGTTTGAGAGTAGCGTGAAGCAGATACCCTACCCTCAGCAGGCCGTATACGACAATATCAGCAATCTGAACAACCTCGAGAAGGTGCGCGACCGCATTCCCGAGGATAAGGTGAGCGACTTCAGCTTCGACCAGGACACCGTAAGTCTGCAGGTTCCGCCCGTAGGCGAGTTGAAACTCCGCATCTGTGAGCGCGAGGAGCCCAAGTGCGTGAAGTTCGAGACCGTACAGTCGCCCGTCCCCTTCAACGTATGGGTTCAGGTGCTCCCCGTCGATGAGGACAACTCGAAGATGAAGGTAACGGTGAAGGCCGAGCTGAACCCATTTATCAAGAGCATGGTAGAGAAGCCCCTTCAGGAGGGTGTCGAGAAGATTGCCGACGCCTTGGCACAGGTACACTACGTGTAAGGTAAAAAGATAAGAAACAAAAAAGGTAAAAAGGGTAAAGATGAAACTCTGGGAAAAGAATTTCGAGATTAACAAGGAGATTGAGCGTTTCACCGTTGGACGCGACCGTGAGATGGATCTCTATCTGGCTAAGTACGACGTGCTCGGTTCGATGGCACACATCACGATGCTCGAGAGTATCGGACTGCTGGAGAAAGAGGAGCTGACACAGTTGCTGGCCGAGTTGAAGAACATCTACCAACTCTGTGAACGCGGTGAGTTCGCGATTGAAGACGATGTGGAGGATGTTCACTCTCAGGTGGAGATGCTGCTCACCCGTAAACTCGGCGACATGGGCAAGAAGATTCACTCTGGCCGCAGTCGTAACGATCAGGTGCTGGTTGACTTGAAACTCTTTACCCGTCACGAGCTGAAGGATATTGCCGACGAGGTGAAGATCCTCTTCGACGAGCTCATCCAGAAGAGTAATCAGTATAAGGATGTGCTGATGCCTGGCTATACCCATCTGCAGATAGCCATGCCGTCGAGCTTCGGCCTGTGGTTTGGCGCCTACGCAGAGAGTCTGACAGACGATATGCTCTTCCTTCAGGCAGCCTACAAGATGACCAACCGCAACCCGCTGGGATCGGCTGCCGGCTATGGCTCAAGTTTCCCCCTGAATCGTACGATGACTACGGAGCTGCTAGGCTTCGACTCGATGGACTATAACGTGGTGTATGCCCAGATGGGGCGCGGAAAGATGGAGCGCAACGTGGGCTTCGCCATCGCCACCATCGCAGGAACCATCGCCAAGATGGCCTTCGACGCCTGCCTGTTCAACTCGCAGAACTTCTCGTTCGTAAAACTCCCCAAGGAGTGCACAACAGGCTCGTCGATCATGCCCCACAAGAAGAATCCCGATGTCTTCGAGCTCATTCGTGCCAAGTGCAACAAGTTGCAGAGTCTGCCTCAGCAGATCATGCTGATGATGAACAACCTGCCCGTGGGCTACTTCCGCGACCTGCAGATTATCAAAGAGGTGTTCCTGCCCGCCTTTGGCGAACTGAAGGACTGCCTGCAGATGGCCGCCTACATTATTAATAAGATAGAGGTAAACGAGCACATACTCGACAACCCCATGTACGACCCGATGTTCTCGGTAGAGGAGGTGAACCGCCTGGCTGCCAACGGCATGCCTTTCCGCGATGCCTATAAGAAGGTGGGGCTCGACATCGAAGCTGGCACCTTCAAGGCCAGCCACGATATCCACCACACACACGAAGGCTCTATCGGCAATCTCTGCAACGACCAGATTCAGGCGCTGATGCAGCAGACACTCGACGGATTTAACTTCGAACGGATGACAGAGGCTGAACAGGCCCTGCTGAAATAAGCGACCATGCGGAGGAAGCACTGGCTATTAAGTATCTTTATCATGCTACTGGCTGCCTGTAGCGGCGACAGCAGCATCTCGAAGGAATATGTGTGCTACTTCATCTTCAACACTCAATTGCATCCGTTGCCTTGTCATCTGACGGGTATTCTTGGCAACCCCGGCCATTTTGTCAAGGTACAGACCAGCGTTATTCAAGGGGTAAGACACTTGCAGACCACCCGTAATTACGATCATGCTACGGAAGACGTGATACTCAGGAATGAGATTGAGAAGAGCAAGTGTGAACTGGGAGCCAACAACTGTATCATCATCGGCACTAGCAGCTATGACAACCAGCTGGTGGCCTACGACGGGCAGTGTCCCAACTGCCTGAAAGAAAAGGGAGGGACGAACTATCCGCTCACATGGCAACAGAACGGAACCCTGTTGCATTGCGCCAAGTGCGACCGCTCGTATGATGTGAATAACGGCGTTTGCAACAGTTCTGGACGAACGCTCTTAAAATACTATGCCGTTCTGGACGCAAACGGGCTCTTGAGAGCGTGGAATTAGAGACTACCTGCTATTATTTTATTAAATAATGTAGAAAAGTTTGGCTTTTCGGCTTTTTTGAAGTATCTTTGCACTCGGTTTAGCCGTGATGGTGGAATTGGTAGACACGAGGGACTTAAAATCCCTTGACCAGAAATGGTTGTGCGGGTTCGAGTCCCGCTCGCGGCACAATTTTACAGCCGAAGGCAATGTGCCTAAGCGGCGTACCAACACCGCTAGCGGCACTAATACTATAACAATATGCAGAAAAAAAACTACCTACTTATGTCAGCCGCATCACTGATGCTTCTCTCCTCTTGTTCTAAGCTTGGAGCGCTTTCTGCTGACAACTTCACAGTGACCCCTAATCCTTTAGAGACCCAGCAGGGTACAGTACCAGCAACCATCAATGGCCACTTCCCAGAGAAGTACATGAAGAAAAAGGCTGTTGTAACCGTCGTGCCTGAGTTGCGCTACTCTAACGGAACAGTTGTACAAGGCAACACCGCCACCTTCCAAGGTGAGAGTGTGCTTGGTAACGATCAGACCATCTCATACCGCATGGGTGGCAACTACACGATGAAGACCAACTTCGCCTATGCCGACGACAACAAGGCAGAGATGTTCCTCACCTTCGACGCCCGTATCGGCTCTAAGAAGGTTCAGGTTCCAGAGGTGAAGGTGGCCAATGGCATCATCGCCACATCGGAACTGTATAAGCGTACTATCCTGACTTCGCAGGCAGCCATTGCTCCTGATGCCTATCAGCGCATCACGAAGAAGAAGCAGGAGGCTAACATCAAGTTCCTGATTCAGCAGGCTAACCTGCGCAAGAGCGAGCTGAAGAACAACTCTGTACAGGAGTTTGTGAAGATGCTGAAGCAGATTAACAGCGATCATGAGGGATTGAACCTCGACAATGTAGAGGTGTCGGCCTATGCTTCGCCCGATGGTGGTTTCAACATCAACGACAAACTGGCTAACCAGCGACAGAAGGTTTCTGAGCAGTATGTGAATCAGGAACTGAAGAAGATCAAGATGAAGGCCCCCGTCGACGCAAAATACACAGCTCAGGACTGGGAGGGCTTCCAGGAACTGGTAAAGGCCAGCAACATCCAGGATAAGGACATTATCCTGCGTGTGCTCTCTATGTATAAGGATCCGCAGGAGCGCGAACAGCAGATCAGAAACATCTCTTCTGCCTTCCGCGAACTGGCTGACGGCATTCTGCCCGAACTGCGCCGTGCCCGTCTGACAATCAATTACGAGACCATCGGACGCAGCGACGAGCAGATCTTAGAACAGATGGCTGCCGACCCCAAGAAGCTGAGCATCGAGGAACTGCTCTATGGCGCCACCCTGAAGGAGACAAGTGCCGAAAAGGAGAAGGTATACCAGTTGGCTGCTCAGATCTATCCTAACGACAGCCGCGCCTTCAACAACCTTGCCACACTGGAATATGCCAAGGGCAACTACGATGCTGCCAAGCAGTATCTGGAGAAAGCAAAGGGACTGCCCGAGGCTAACGCAAACCTGGGACTGCTGGCTCTGAAGAACGGCGACATTGCCGCTGCCGAGCAGCTGATTGCCAGCGCTACCGGTGCCAACGGTCTGGCAGAGGTGATGGGTAACCTGAATCTGGCCAAGGGCAACTACGCCCAGGCAGAGCAGGATTTTGCCGACATCTACACCAACAGCGCGGCTCTGGCCCAGATTCTCAACAAGGACTATGTGTCGGCTGCCGTGACGCTGAAGTACGTCAAGAACCCTGACGCAACAACAGAGTATCTGAAAGCGCTGATGAATGCCCGTATGGGAAACGCGGCCGATGCGAACGAAGCACTTCAGAATGCTATCAGCAAAGACCCGACGTTTGCAAAATATGCAGCCAACGACATTGAGTTGGAAAAGATAAGAAAATAAAAAAAAAGGAAGGTAAAATGGCAAAAAGCGTAATACGGACTATCTTATCATGGGGTGGAAAGGTCTTACCTTTTTGCCTTTTTACCTTTTTACTGTTAAGTTGTGGCGGCGACAAAGGAAAGTTCAAGATAGAGGGCAGTTTCCGTGGTATGAACCAGGGAGAGCTGTATATCTATGACATGAGCGGTGCACATAAGCTGGACACGATTGGTCTGGCCAGAGGAGAGTTCAACTACCAGGTGGCACTCGACGAACCGGCAACCTTTGTCATCGTATTCCCCAACTTCTCTGAACTGCCTGTATTCGCGGAGCCTGGAGCTACCATCAAGATCAGTGGTGACGCCACCCATCTGAAAGAAACAGAAATCAAAGGCACAAAGACCAACAAGGAGATGACGGCCTTCCGTCTGCAAACAAGCAATATGACGCCACCTGAATACAACCAGGCGGTGGTTCAGTATATCAAGGAGCATCCCACCTCTCCTATCAGTCTCTATCTGCTTAACAGGAACTTTATCCAAACGGAGGTACCAGACTTCCGACAGGCACGAGAACTGACGGAGATAATGAGTCAGGCCATGCCCGACAACAAGCAGATAGCATCGCTCGCAGAACAGCTTTCAGGACTGCAATCGCTGAAAGACGGAGAGAAAATGCCCCATTTCAACGCAACAGACATCAATGGCAAGCACGTTTCTCTGGCAGACATGAACGCCAAGGTGAATGTCATTATGCTCTGGGCCTCATGGAACTATGAAAGTGTGAACCTGCTGAACCAGATTCACAGAATGACGACACACTATGGTGAGAACCTGAAAGTGATTACTGTCAGCATTGATGCGAATATCAAGGACTGCCGACGCATTGCAGAACGCGACTCCCTGAAATGGAGTACTGTCTGCGACGGACTTATGTGGGAGTCGCCCATGATCAGGAAAACAGGGCTCTCGTATCTGCCCGACAACGTAGTCTTCGACAGTCAAGGCAAGATACTCGGACACTCCCTGAACTACCAGGAACTGGTAAGAAAACTAGACGAGAACATCAGATAATAATTAATAACCGCTCATAAACCTGTTACCACCAATACTATGCTTGTAAAGACATTCTGTGCAGCCGTCATGGGGCTGGAAGCTACGACAATCACCATCGAAGTCAATATGACAAGGGGCGTCATGTTCCACTTGTCGGGTTTGGCAGACACAGCTGTCAAAGAAAGCTATGACCGCATTCGTGCGGCTATGACCAACATAGGTTTCAAGCCACCTACAGCCGACCTGACCGTTAACCTCAGTCCTGCGGATATCCGCAAAGAAGGCTGTGGCTACGACCTGCCTTTGGCTATCGGCATTCTGGCTGCACACGGGAAAGTGAGCGACAGTCTGTTGTCGGACTACATGATGATAGGAGAACTGGGACTGGACGGAAAGCTGAAGCCTGTGAGCGGTGCGCTCTCTGTGGCCATCCGTGCCAGGAAGGAGAAGTTCAAGGGATTGTTCGTGCCAAAAGAAAATGCCCGCGAGGCCGCCGTTGTGAACAATCTCGACGTCTATGGCGTGGATAATCTGTGCGACGTGATTAGTTTTCTGAACGGTAGCGACCAATACGAGCCAACCTTCGTTGACACCCGTAAGGAGTTCTACGAACAACAATATGCCTGCGACCTGGATTTTGCCGACGTCAAAGGACAGGAGAGTGTGAAACGAGCCCTGGAGGTTGCTGCCGCCGGCGGTCATAACCTCATCATGATAGGTGCGCCTGGCAGTGGAAAATCGATGATGGCCAAACGCCTGCCTGGCATCCTGCCCCCACTCTCGCTGGCAGAGAGTTTAGAAACAACGCAGATTCACTCTGTGGCTGGAAAGCTGAGCAGCGGTACATCACTCATCTCTCAAAGACCTTTCCGCAGTCCACACCACACCGTCTCGCAGGTTGCTATGACTGGAGGTGGAAACAGAGCTTTGCCTGGTGAGGTGTCTATGGCCCACAATGGGGTGCTCTTCCTCGATGAACTGCCAGAGTTCTCAAAATCGACTCTCGAAGTGCTGCGTCAGCCACTTGAAGACCGGAAAATCACCATCAGCCGCGCTAAGTACACGGTGGAATATCCGTGTTCTTTCATGTTCGTTGCATCGATGAATCCCTGTCCCTGCGGTTATTATGGCGACCCGACCCATCACTGCGTCTGTTCGCCAGGTCAGATAAGCCGTTATCTCTCCAAGATCAGCGGTCCGCTGCTCGACCGTATAGACATACACTGTGAAGTGAGTGTTGTACCATTCAAACAACTGTCGCAGATGCAGCCAGGAGAGCCAAGTGCTGTTATCAGGGAACGAGTCATCAAAGCCCGACAGATACAGGAACAGCGCTTTCGCGGTTTCAAGGGTGTCTACTGTAATGCACAGATGACGGAACGAATGATACACCAATTTGCCGAGCCTGACAATGCCAGTCTTGACATGCTTCGAATGGCCATGGAACGGCTGAGCCTCAGCGCTCGTGCATATAGTCGCATTCTCAAGGTGGCCCGCACCATTGCAGATCTTGAAGGCACAGAAAAGGTGCAGAGCCATCATATTGCCGAGGCCATCGGCTACAGGAACCTGGATCGTGGCGACTGGGCAGAAAGAGGTTTTTAATACCTAACGTTCTCTCTTCTTTTTCTTGTTGGCCTTCTTTTCTTTCTTTTGCCAGGGCATATGATGGAGCTTCACGTTGGGCTTCACCTTCATCTTATGGATGGAGTCGGTACTGGTAAAGGAGAAATCGCAGAGCAGATCAACATTCTTGTTCTTCTGCGAGAGGTGGCCAAGGGCGATTGCTCCGTCGCTGTTGATGGTCGCATCGACATTCTTCACTTTCACTTTCTTGTAGCTTGCTTCCATCACTGTGGCATTTACATGGCCAATAGGCAGTTTGCCACCTTTCCTTCTCCTAATCTGTGCCGTACGTGGTTTCGACATATCGAAAGTGAAGTTGGCCCGACAAGCAACAGCTCCGATGTCCTTCATCTCCAAGACTTTGCCCAGCCTGAGAGAACTGGTATGCACGCTGCCAGACACATACTTGGTCTTCTCGTTGAGCGTCAGGTTGAAGTTCATCGTGCCCACAGCCGTACGCAGTAAACCCTTGAACTGCTCTTTTTTATAAAGAACGGCCAAGTCGCCTGTGTAGCCTATGGTGCCCAAGGCCTTGAGCTGTTTCATCATAAACTTCTTCACGGCAAACTGGTTAATGATATCCACTGCTGTCTTGGTTGGGGTGGTCATATTCTTGACATGGAAACGGATGTCTAACAGTTCTTTTTCTTTCAGATGTCTGATACTGCCATAAGCATCGAGTTTCAGCTTCTGGTCTGCTGTATTCACATGGATATCGCTAAACTGCATCGTACTGTCTGTTCCATTCAGCTTTACCTTCAGTTCCAACGGAATCGTAAAGTTGGACAGAACAGGCGCAAACGGACGGGAGATATCCTTAAGTTGCGTTTTACCAGAAATCTCTGAGGTGTTATAGACTAATTTCCTTCCTGTTTTCTTACTTGGAAGGATGACTTCACCATGATCGAAGGTCAGGATGGTACCTTCCTGTTGGATAGTCACGTCGCTGAGATGTACCTTATCTTTATTAATTCCCGCCGTAAAACGCAAGTCTTTGACGTCAAAGCCCGTCAATGAGTCTTTTGCCACAAAGCTGGTCATGGTGATATTGGCTGTATCTTTGCCGTAATGATTCACAGTGAACTGCATGTGGGCAAGCACATCCAGATGGCCAGCATCGAAAGCACCGCGGTGGGGTCTGCCTGTGTTCTTACGGGGCTGGTGATTGTTGAGGATATAATGCAGACTATCAACACTTACAAGCAACTGGCCTTTTTCTTCTGTTAGCTTCAGACACGATAAACCCATGCGACTTGTCAGCATCTTACCTTTCTTCGTTAGTCTGTCGAACTTACCTCTAAGATGGCGTATCTCACCTTTTTGATGCCCTGCCCACCCCTTACTATAATCAAGTTTCTCCAGATAGAATGTGTCTTCATTATATACGATATCGATATGAGCGACCTTCAAATCGATGACATCCAATGATAGTTTCCGCTTCTTTTCCTGCTTCTCACCCTCAGATTGCTTAGCTTTAGGTTTATCACTTTTAAAGGCGTCGATCACAAACTGATAGTTGGCGACGCTGTCTTCTGGCTGATACAGACGGACTTTCACACCCTCTATCCCTGCTTTGGAAACTTTCACCTTCCGCGCTGTCAGTTCCCACAAATCGAGAGTCAGAGCCAGTTTCCTGGCCTGTAACATCTTGCGTTGTTGCAAGTCCTCCACATCAAGTCCCATCAGATTAATATTGAAAGCCAGAAAGTTCACGCTGACGCTGTCTATCCTAACTTCCGTCTGAAGTTTCTCTTTCAACAAGCCTGTTGAATAGCTTAGCAGTTTCTGCTGAACCGAACTGGTATTCAGCAAGATGGCTGCCGTTATCAACAATATAAGCAACAAAGCGACAAAACCACCGAGAATCTTCAAGACAAGAAGTAATAACCTTTTCATCTTTTAATTGGTTTTTAGTCTATTCGGCTACAAAGATACGAAAAATTTCTTAATACATATTTATTTATTCTATATTTCTTCGTATCTTTGTGCGCAAATTCATCAATAAAACAAACAGCATGGACGAAGCAGCGTGTGTCGCATTACTCGAAGAACATGGCGTCAGACCTACCGCCAACCGCATTGTCGTGGCTAAGGCTCTTGCAAGTTCTATACAGCCCCAGTCATTGGCAGAACTGGAACGTAAAATCTCGACTATCGATAAGTCGAATGTGTTTCGTGCCCTCACACTCTTCAAAGAGCACCATCTGGTACATGCCATCGAAGGGAGCAGTGACGGCACCAAATATGAACTCTGCTATAGTCACAATCATGAGCATGATGATGATCAGCATCCGCATTTCTACTGCGAAGAGTGCCATGAGACCTACTGCCTCGACTATACCGACATGCCGGAGATTCAGTTGCCTGAGGGGTTCAAAATGACTTCGGCCAATATGATGATTAAGGGCATCTGCCCTCACTGCAATAAAAAATGATAGATTTCAGAAATATACGCGTTCTGGCTTTTGACGCCGATGACACATTATGGGACTGCCAGTCTCACTTTGAATCTGTAGAGAACCATCTCTACCGTCTCATTGCACCCTATTGTGACAATCCCGCCCATGAACTGTTCATGACCGAATCAGGCAATATGGCTGATTTGGGTTATGGCTGCAAAGCCTTCACCATCTCTATTATAGAAACCGCCCTCCGCGTGGCTGGCGACCATTTGTCAGCTGAAGAGCTTTCCGATCTTCTCAGCGACAGCAAATCACTGCTCCATCTGCCTGCGACCCCACTTCCTGAGGTTAAAGAAACACTCCAGCGTCTGCAGGCCTGGCCCTATCGGCTTGCTGTCTTTACTAAAGGAGAATTGCAGGATCAGGAAAACAAACTCCATCGCAGCGGACTTGCAAAATACTTCTCACATGTAGAGATCACATCGAACAAGACAGAAGTAGAGTTTCAGCAACTCTGCGAACACCTGGACATTCTACCCGAACACCTGCTGATGATCGGTAACTCGCTGAAGAGCGACATTGCACCAGCCCTCAACATCGGAGCTTCTGCAATCCACATCCCCTTCCACGTTACATGGCAGCTGGAACACTCTGAAGACATTGAGCACGAACGCCTTGTTAAAATAACCCATTTCAACGAAATACTTAAACTCTTATGAACTATATTTTCGAAACCCGCATGGAAGTGCGCGACTATGAATGCGACATTGAAGGCATTGTTAACAATGCTAACTATCTGCATTATGCCGAGCATACCCGCCACCTGTTTCTCCGCAGTCTTGGCGTCAGTTTCGCTGCCTTACACGAAAAGGGGGTTGATGCCGTCGTGGCTCGTATGAATCTGCAGTTCAAGACACCGCTACGTTGCGACGATGAATTCATCTCACGTCTGGCTCTTGAGAAGCAAGGAATCAAATACGTTTTCCATCAAGCCATCTATAGGGCCTCTGATGAAAAACTCTGTTTCTATGGCGACATCACGCTCGTCTGTCTCATTAACGGCCGCCTTGCACCCAGTCCAGACTACGACGAAGCCTTCAAAGAGTTTATTTAAATCTCACCTCCCTGTTCTGCGTACTCACTGGGAAGAACACCAAACTCTTTCTTAAAAAGCTTGGTAAAATACTTAGGTGTATTGAAACCTACTGCCATTGAGAGTTCCGTCATCTTGATGTCGGGGCGCTGTCGCAGAATGCGACAAGCTTCCTTCAGACGGATACTATTGATGAAGCCCGTAACGTTTTGATCGGTCAGTGCACGGAGCTTATTATATAAGGTCGAGGAAGAAACACACATGTCAGAAGCAAACTGCTCACGGTCGTAGTCTGCATCGTCGAGATGCTGCTTAACACAATCGATAGCCTTGCTAAGGAACAATTCGTCGGGCGAGGAATGCTGCTGCTCTTCTGCTTCTAATGCCTTGCGAGCTCCCTCATACTGGCGGATTACCATCAGTTCCCGATAATGGAGAAGTTCGCTGACACGCTGCTGCAGACGAGCACGACGGTTGACACGAGCCTTATACCACTCTTTAACACCATAGACAGCTGCTATCAAGAGAACAAAATAAATAAGGTAAGCCCACCAAGTCAGATACCAAGGGGGCAGCACGCGCACATGGATGGAATAAGGCAACTCTACCAAACGACCATAGCTATCATAAGCACGGAGTTTCAACTCATAGCTACCAGCAGGCAGGTTCTGATAGGTAGCGCGGCGGTTTTCGGCGTCGGTGTTGTGCCAATCACGATCATAGCCCTCCAGACGATAGGTATAGCGACACTGTTCCTGATTCTGATAGGCCAGAAGCGAAAACTCAACAGAGAACTTACGGACATCCGATGGAATGGTGATCTCTCGCGTAAAGAATGGGGTGTTTGGGGAAATCGTCTGGCGACGGACAGAGTCGAGCCAAAGATAGGTATGGTCGTCGATGAGCAAATCGGTAACCACAAGTGATGGCATTCTGCCTTGTTGCCAGCGCTCCGTCTGAGCGGCATCAAATGAGAAGAAACCCGTGGCACTTCCATAGAACAACTCATTACCATAATGGAAAGCGCCATTGGGAGAGAAGCGGATGGCCTCGATACCATCTTCCATATTATAGTAAGTAGTGGTGGCATGTTTGCCAGAAAGCATCAGTCGTACCAGTCCCTTATCGGTCGAGAGCCAGATTGCACCAGTGTCGTCGCCCTGAATACTATAGAGTCCGCCCGTACCAATATGATAGAGATGGTTTACAGGCAAGAAAGTGTCGGTTTCATCGTTATAAAGGAAGAGTCCGCCACTTGCAGAGATGGCCCACAGACGATAGGCCTGGTCTTCATAAACGGCGGTTGCCTCGTCGATTGGATAGTTATTGCATGCGGGCGCATACTGATGACATGAATAGGACTTAGGCTGATCAAGACGACCTGTGATGCAGATGATACCCTCACCCTCGGTGGCAATCCAGAGACGGTGCCCATGGTCTTCGAAGATAGCCTGTACGTTACAACGACTAAAATCGCGCCCATCTTCAGTCAGCGACAGCATACGTCCCTTTTCTTCAGAGAGAGCAATACCCAGACCATTGGTCTGTCCTACTAACATGGCACCGCTAGGCAACTTATGGAAAGCCTTAACCTCTTCATCACTGATATAGGGCATACTGCTTCGAGACAGATGGCGGGAAGGTTCACCATCTTTCCATACGACAATTCCATGAGAACTTGCCATCCATACTGAGCCATCGGGTTGTTGCTGAATATCAGAAATCGTCTGGACATAGATTCCCTGTGGTCCTGTCATCTGAGCCATTCCTGGTATCTGGGTGTTATAGGCCACCTGCCCTGAAGAGCGCTCATAAAGAGCCAGGCCATAGGGCTGAAGTCCCAACCAGAAACGATTGCCATCGGCAGTAAAAACGGTCTGTATGCGGTTGACTGGCAGTTCAAGTCCTGCCGGGTCGAGATGGAAGAATCGGAAAGGCGACTGGCGGGTACTAAGATGAACGATACCCTGGTTGCGCGTGATGACCCAAAGATTACCCATTCTATCGGTAATCATATCGTAGCAAAAGGTGAGTATGGGGTAGTTGTCTACCTGAGTATAATCATCGATATCGACACGCGTGAGACCTTCAATACAACAGCCCCAAACGGAATGACTCACAGAATCTTCTACCAAGCGGTGAAACGTACGGAAATCGCGGCGTCCTTCGTTCATCCAGTGCATAACAGGAGATTGCTCGTTCTCGGGATGATCAAGGCGCACGATACCGTGCTCCCAAGTGCCCACCCACAGACGGCCACGACTATCCATCAGCAACGTCTGGGCGGTATTACGCTCACTGAGTCGCGGATAGCTCACCATGCGCCCAGTCTTCTTATTCAGGCGCAATAAACCTCCTTCCCATGTTCCTATATAAAGATTTCCATGACGATCCTCGGCAAATGAGATAGCTGCCTGAGGCATGTTGATGTCGATGAAATCGTCGATTGTGGCATCATAGCGAGAGACACCAGCATTGGTTCCTGCCCAAACCGTTCCGTCGCTGGTGGTATAGAGAGCACTGATAAGACGAGCCTGTTCGCCACGCAGATGATAGGTCTTGAAGGTTCCTTTTCTGCGATCATAACGGGCCAGACCATCACGGGTACCAATCCAAAGGCCGTCGTTATGGTCTTCAGTAATCGAACGTACATAGTTATTGGGTATGATTCCTGGCGAATAGGCATCACTGCGAAAAGTCTTGAATGCATAACCATCGAAAACCCGAAGACCTTGGTCAGTACCTACCCACATCAGTCCATAATGGTCGAACATCAGGCTACGCGCCTCCTCAGTCCCCTGAACAGGAGTCTGAGACATGATTCTGAGCGGCACACGTTGCGCCGAAACCGTTATACTCAGCATCATCACAATCGCCAGTAACAGCCTTTTCGTCATTAGTTAGTATTCTTGCTGCAAAGATAGTGAAATTTCTCATAAATTATCCAAAATAACAAAAAAAAGACTCTTCCGAGGCCAATTGGGGGTAAAAATAGGCTGTTTTCACGATTTGTTCCCCCAAAATCACACAGAAGAGACATTGATTTAAATCAATTAACGTACTTTTGCAAGCAGAAACTCTAAATAACTAACAACAATGAGAAAAGAACTCTTCCTTACGGCAATACTGATAACTTCTATTGCATCGGCCGAGAATAAGACCATCCGTTCTGGCGAAATCTGGCCAGACGAGAATGGCAAGCACATTAACGCCCATGGAGGCGGCATGATGAAATACGGGAACACCTACTATTGGTTTGGTGAACATAAAGCCGATACCACATCAAGTGCAATGGTCGGTGTGATGTGCTATGCATCGGAAGATCTTCTAAATTGGCGCAACTGCGGCGTTGCCCTGTCCGTTAGTAATGAGAAAGGATCGGATATAGAGCGTGGTTGTGTTTTGGAACGCCCGAAGGTTATATATAATAAGGTGACGGGGAAGTTCTGTATGTGGTTTCATCTGGAATTAAAAGGTAAAGGTTACAGTGCCGCCCGCTATGGCGTAGCTGTAAGCGACAAACCAGAAGGCCCCTACAAGTTCCTTTACTCACAACGAGCTAATGCCGGCACCTATCCCGTTGAATTCGGCCAAAAAGAGCTTGCCATCGTCGATACGCTCAATATAGACCATTTTAAAGAGTGGTGGAAACCCGATTGGCGCAAAGCAATCAAGCAGGGACTCTTCTTAAAGCGCGACTTTGGCACAGGACAAATGGCACGTGACATGACGCTCTACATTGACGATGACGGACGAGCTTATCACATCTTTTCTTCTGAAGACAATCTGACCCTGCATATTGCAGAACTCACGGGCGACTATCTTCACCACTCCGGTCGCTATACGCGAGTAGCTCCTGGCGGACAAAACGAGGCTCCAGCCATCTTCAAGAAAGACGGAACTTACTGGATGATTACCTCGGGCTGCACAGGATGGGCTCCCAACGAGGCTCGTATGTTTTCCGCTCCAAGCATCTGGGGACCATGGACACAACACCCCACCCCATGCGTAGGCCCAAAGTCGGAAATCACTTTCGAAGGACAGTCTACTTTCATTCTTCCTTATGGCGACCGTTTCATCTTCATGGCTGACATCTGGCGCCCAAGACATCCAAGTGACGCCAGATATATCTGGTTGCCCATTGAGTTTGAGAATGGGAAACCTGTCATCAGATGGCGTGATTCATGGAATCTCGACGAACTACGATAATTCACCTTACTAACAATTATAACATTAAACTTAAAACAGTAACAAATGAAGTATGCTAATTTAACTCTCCCATCTCGCAAACTATGTTTCGTGGTGGCGTTGGCTGCGGGGATTATGTCATTCCCTTTGTCGACTAAGGCAGAACAGGCCGTTCAGAACGTCCAGCAGACTGGCGTGGTAAAAGGCCAAGTGACTGACAAGAATGGTGACGCCGTGATTGGTGCTACCGTAAAAGTCAAAGATGCACAATCAGGTACCGTTACCGATTTCAATGGTAATTTCTCACTCAACGTGCAGAACGGTGGTACCCTTATCATCTCTTACATTGGCTATCTGACAAAGGAAGTAAGCTTCACTCCTGGCCAAAGCCTTAACATCACTATCGAAGAAGATGCTACTGCTCTTGAAGAGGTGGTTGTAGTAGGTTATGGTGTTCAGAAAAAGTCGGATGTGACCGGTTCTGTTACCTCTATTAATAAGGAGCGTCTGAGCAAACTGCCCGTAACCAACGTTCTGCAGGCTGTTCAAGGCGCAGCCGCTGGTGTAAATATCACGCAAGGCAGTTCTATTCCTGGTGATGCTCCCTCTGCATTGATTCGTGGACGTAACTCTATCAACGCAGGAACTGGCCCTTACATCGTTGTCGATGGTATTCCCATCTCGAAGAGCGGTGGTTCGCTGAACGATATCAACCCCGCCGATATCGAGTCGATGGAAATTCTGAAGGATGCCTCTGCTACCGCTATCTATGGTACCAACGGTGCGAATGGTGTAATTCTTATTACCACCAAGCATGGTAAGGATGGTAAACCTACTATCAGCTATAATGGTTATCTGGGTGTTGAGGACTTTGCTAAGAAACTCGACTTCTGTAATGGTGCCCAGATTACACAGCGTTATAAGGACTATGTAGCCCAGAATGCCGGTGAGACCATGTACAACGACTATGTAAAGAACGCCAGCGAGGCCGCTGCACAGGCTGCAGGACAAGAGACAGACTGGCTGTACGACATGATTTCGCAGACTGGTATCATCCAGGATCACAACGTAACCATCAACGGTGGTGCCGATAAGGTGAAGTACTTCATCTCGGGCGACTACATGAGTCAGAAAGGTGTACTGAAGGGCTTTAACTACAAGCGCTACTCACTGCGTATGAATGTAGATGCTGACGTAACAGACTACTTGAAGATTGGTACTAACAGCTATATCGTTTCGCACAACCGTGACGGTGGCCGTGTGAACTTCCTGATGGCCGAGGCCATGTCGCCTTACGGACAGGTTTACGATGAGGACGGCAGCTACTGCCAGTATCCGATGTACTCAGAGACCCTGTTCTTCAACCCTATGCAGAATGTTGGCCAGGATCACGAGCGTCGCCAGTGGAACATTAACCTGAACGGTTATGCCGACATTAACTTCGAGAACATCTGGAAGCCTCTGGCTGGACTCCACTATAAGTTTAACTTCGGTTACTCTTACGTTCCTAAGCGCGAGAACTACTATAACGGCGAAGCTCAGTTCAACACATCTGGTGGTTATGGCTACATTTTCAATGCAGAGACACAGAGCCGCACCGTTGAGAACATCCTGAGCTATGCTAAGGATATTCAGAAGCACCACTTCGACATCACGCTGCTGTACGCTTCATCACGTAAGAAGTATCACGACAACACCGCTACTGGTGCTAAGTTCATTAACGACGAGCTGTCATGGCACAATCTGGGTGGTGGTAGCACACAGACTTCTAAGTCGTATACCGACCTGTACAAGACTGTATCACAGATGGGGCGTTTGAACTACTCTTACGACAGCCGTTACCTGTTTACTTTCACTGTACGTCGCGACGGTTCATCGGTATTCGGTGATGATAACAAATATGGTACATTCCCATCAGTAGCTCTCGGTTGGAATATCACTAACGAGAAGTTCATGGAGAAGACACAGAGTTGGCTGAACAACCTGAAGCTGCGTCTCTCTTACGGTAAGGCCGGTAACGAGGCCATCGGCGTTTACGAGACACTGGCTAAGATGTCGAACTCAGCCATCACTATGGATGGTGCTTCCGCAACAGCTCTTAATCCAAACAGCCGCATGGGTAACTCTGGACTTGGTTGGGAGACTACCAAGACCTTCAACGTTGGTATCGACTTCGGTATCCTGAACAACCGCATCAACGGTAACATCGATTTCTATACATCGACCACTACCGACCTGCTGTTGCAACGCAACCTGCCAAAGATTTCTGGTTACTCTAACGTATATATGAACATGGGTAAGACCGCTAACAAGGGTCTTGAGGTAACTATCAACTCAAAGAACATTGTTACTAAGGACTTTACATGGGGTACCAACCTCGTATGGTCATGGAACAAGAACGAGATTAAGGACCTGTATGGCGACAAGAAGGATGATATCGGTAATGGTTGGTTTATCGGACAGCCTATTAGCGTCATCTACGACTACGTGATGGAAGGCATCTGGCAGGAGGACGAGATTGCTGCCGGCAAGCACTTGCAGCAGGATCCTCAGGCACAGGCTGGTGACGTGAAGATAGCTGACCTGGATGGCGACGGTAAGATTACACCAGAGGGCGACAAGAAGATTCAGGGCCAGACCACTCCAAAGTGGACCGCTGGTTTGACCAATACCTTCTCATACAAAGGCTTCACCCTGAGCGTATTCATCCAGACTGCACAAGGCCACAAGCGTAACAATTCACTTTTACGAATGGCTGCTGATGAGCAAGGACGCCGTAACTCTACCACCGAGGTTGGCTACTGGACTCCTGAGAACAAGAGCAACGAGTATCGCTCACTGAGCAAGACTTCTAACCGCTGGGGCTATGCATTCCCACGTAGCGCAGCTTATACCCGTATCAAGGACGTAACACTGAGTTACCAATTCCCTGCACAGGTTCTGAATGCACTCCACCTGAGTGCTCTGACAGCTTACGTAAGCGGACGTAACCTCTACACCTTCACCAGCTGGAAGGGATGGGATCCAGAGGCTGACATCACTCAGCGCGGATGGAGTGGTTACGAAAACAACTACCCCATGACCAAGAGCTTCGTATTCGGTCTTAACGTCACATTCTAATTATAAGGAGATACAATTATGAAACTAAAAAACATTATATATTCAGCACTGGCTGTCAGCGCACTGACTCTGACCTCATGCAGCGACAGCTACTTGGATGAGAAGATGTACTCATCATACGGCACCGACGTGACTGACGTCGAGGCTAAGATTATCGGCTTGCACCAGAAATTTGCCGACCTCTGGGGATGGAGCGATCAGCAGGGATTCGTTGGCTGCTTCCAAGATGGTACCGATGTAGGAGCCCCTGGCTCTACACAGGGTGTTGAGGTACCTTTCTATCAGTATGGCTCACTGAATGCTGAGAACAGTGGTGTAAGCAAGTTGTGGACATCACTCTACAGTATCATTAATAGTGCTAACATCATTATTAATACAGAGAATGTTGATGCTGCCGCCAAAGGCGAGGCAGAGTTCTTCCGTGCATACGCTTACAACCTGCTGGTAACACTGTGGGGACCAGTGCCCCTGCTTACCGAGAGCAAGGCTGAGCCACGCACCGACTTCATACGTAACGCTGTATCAGAGATTGACGCTGTGATTTTCGCCGATTTGAACGATGCTATCGCCAACCTGCCTGAGGTAGGTAAAACCAAGACACAGAACCGTATCAACAAGGACTGTGCCCGTATTCTGGCTGGTGAGGCTTTCAACCGCATGGGCAAATATGCCGAAGCCGAGGCCGCTGTATCAGCTACTATCAACAGCGGCAACTACAAGCTCATCTCGGAGCGCTATGGTAAGTTCCTTTCTGATGCCGGCGACTACTACAGCGATATGTTCCGTTGGGGCAACCAGCGCCGTTCGCAGGGTAACACCGAGGGTATCTGGGTATTCCAGATGGAGTACAACCGCGACGTAACAGGTGGTATCATCAATGCCCCACAGCAGCGTCGTAACTGGGTGGCTGCTTTCCACAAGCTGACCGATTTTATGCAGAATGCCGACTCTCTCGGCGGTCGTGGTAACGGTCGTCTGCGTCTGAGCAACTACGTGAAGTATGGTATCTGGGAGGATGGCGATATCCGTAACTCAAACCACAACATCCGTCGTATCCTGTATGCCAACAAGCCAAATGTAAACAAGGAGATTTCGGTAAAGGATGGTTTCCGTGTTGACGATGGCACATCAGGTGCTACCAAGATCACCATCAAGACCGGCGATCGTATCTACTGGAAGACAAGCGATACTCTGGAAGTCATGTATCCTCACCCAACTAAGTGGGGTGCTTACGACCCAACCGACGACTTTGGATGGGAGATGGTTAAGGACTGGCCTCTGATGCGTTTCGCCGAAGCTTATCTGCTCCGTGCCGAGGCTCGTATCAACCAGGGTAACACCGCTGGTGCAGCCGAGGATATCAACGTACTGCGCGACCGTGCTTTCAAGACCTATCGTGCTGAAACAGGTAATGCTAATGCTGGTAAGGTGACTGCTGCACAGATGACTATCGACTTCCTGCTCGACGAGCGCATCCGTGAGATGGTTGGCGAGGAGAACCGTCGTTACACCCTGTGCCGTACAGGCAAGCTGGCTGAACGTGTAAAGATGATGATGGATAAGTGGGCTGAGGGAACCGACAGTAAGAAGATTACCGGTTTCGATGCTTCGAAGCACACCCTGCTGCCTATTCCTCTGTCAGAGATCCAGCTGAACAAGGATGCTGACTTACAGCAGAATCCTGGTTATTAAGACATTAATATTTCATTCATACATAATTTAGGTTATTAGTTAGTATTTTCTAAGGCGGAGGGGCAGTCTGCGCGATGTAGGCTGCCCCCTTTTGTAAGAATTAACAAGCTTAGAACCTATATTATGACAGATTCTTAGTATCTTTGCAAACAGCTAACATAACAGATTATGAAAAGACTACTGTTAACACTCACATTGCTCTCGGCCCTGACTCTACAAGCAAAACGTTGGACGGCCAATGAGGTGAAGGATGTTATCAGAAAGGTAAACACCTACTGGCAGACAAACAATCCTGCTGAGGTGCGCTCCTTTTGGGACAACGCCGCCTATCATACGGGCAATATGGAGGTATACAAAATACTGAAAGACGAAAAGATGCTCGACTATAGTATTCAGTGGGCAGAGCATAACCAGTGGAAAGGTGCCACTGAGCCGGATCCTTCGAACTGGAAATACAAACAATACGGAGAAGGACAGGACTATGTTCTTTTCGGCGATTGGCAGATTTGTTTCCAGACATATATCGACCTCTATAATCTTGAAAAAGATGAAAAGAAAGTTGCCCGTGCCAAAGAGGTAATGGGCTATGAAGCCGACTCTAAAGCACATGACTACTGGTGGTGGGCCGATGCTCTCTACATGGTGATGCCCGTGATGACAAAGATGTATAAACTCACTGGCGATGAGAAATATCTGCGTAAACTCTATGAGAATATCTGTTATAGTGACTCTATTATGCTAGATCATGAAACGGGGCTTTACTTCCGTGACGGTAAGTATATCTACCCGAAGCATAAGACCGCAGCAGGTAAAAAAGATTTCTGGGCACGTGGCGACGGATGGGTGCTGGCAGGATTGGCCAAGGTTCTACAAGACATGCCTCAGACCTATGTGCGCCAACCTTTCTTCGCAGAGAAATTCACTAATCTGGCCCGTGGCGTAAAAAGATTGCAACAACCTGAGGGGCATTGGACCCGCTCGATGATGGATCCCAAACAAGCTCCCGGCTATGAGACCAGCGGTACTGCCTTCTTCTGCTATGGACTGCTTTGGGGCGTTAATCATGGCTACCTGCAAAAGAAAGAGTTTGGACCAACCATCGAGAAAGCATGGAACTATCTGACTACTATCGCACTACAGAAAGATGGTAAGATTGGATATGTTCAACCCATAGGTGAACGCGCCATCCCTGGTCAGACGGTCGATGCAAACTCTCAGGCCAATTTCGGCGTTGGCGCCTTCCTGCTAGCCGCGTGTGAATACATAAGATATATTGGACAATGAATCTGCTATTGACGATAACTCTCAGCATAACCAGTCTGTTGCCGCAGGCTGACGACAACTTCTGGCAGGATTCTATTCCCACAGAAATGCGCCAGAGTTATATAGCTTATGGCGAACAATACCTTGATAAGCCTTGGACGGCATTACCTTTTACCGTCTTCGCAGAGAACAAGCAAACGGGCAACCGTGTGAACTACGAAACCATCTGCTTTGAGAAACGTCGTCAGTTGGCAGCTCTCGTCATGGCTGAGATTATAGAAGGTAAAGGTCGTTTCACTGGCAAAATCATCGATGGAATAGGCAGCTTTTGTGAGGAAACGTGGTGGGGTATCCCTGCCCACTACGCCAAAGCCATTCCCTTGGCAGAGCTTCAGGAAGTGGACCTCTTTAATGCCGAGACCGCCAATCTCATCGTGTGGACCAAATATATGCTTCAGAAACAGTTTGATGACTTTTCACCCGACCTCTGCCAGCGCATTGATCGTGAGATAGAACGACGTATCCTTGTGCCGGCCTTGAAGAAAGACTATTGGTGGAAAACGGCTGGCATGAACTGGAATCCCTGGATATGCAGCAACTGGCTGGCATGCGTGTTGCTCTGCGAGCACGACGAGGCCCGTAAAGCTGAAGCTATTGCCCAGATAGAGAAAGCCACACAAGCCTTTATCGATGCGTATCCTGACGATGGAGGCTGTGACGAAGGCCCTGGTTACTGGGATCGTGCTGCCGCCTCGATGTTCGAGGTACTGAGATTGATGCCTGATTTCCCTGACGATGCTGATAAAATCGGTAGGATGGCATCCTACGCCTATAAGACCTACATAGGCAATGACTACTGCGTAAACTTCGCCGATGCACATGAGAACAAGGCTGTGCAACAGGTGAACATTGTCTATCCCTTCGGCCTCTGGCTCGGCGATCAGACCATGCGAGAGTTCGGAGCTTACTTAGGGCGCCAAAAGGGAGTGCTCACCAATCCTGCAGCTCTATACGATAAGAGCGGTAACTTTCCCACACTCAGCCGTGAGCTCTTCTTTCTTCGAAATATCCGCCATTTCATCGAAGAACGACCATGCGAACCATTATTAAAAGATGTGTGGCTCCCCAACCTTCAGGTTATGACGGCCCGCAGAGGTAATCTGTTTATAGCCATGAAAGGAGGGACCAATGGTGAGAGTCACAACCACAATGACGTGGGGTCTTTCATTGTCTATGCTGACGGCGAGCCATTATTTATCGACCCTAGCGTAGGTGAATATACAGCCAAGACATTCAGTAACGACCGATATAGCATCTGGACTATGCAGTCACAATATCACAACCTGCCTCAGATTAATGGCATCGATCAGAAGGACGGTAGGCAATATGCAGCCAAAGTCATTAGCCATAGAAACGGTCAACTGACACTTGACATTGCAGGTGCCTATCCCGACGAAGCAGGAATAAAGACATGGAAACGTACGGTTTCATCGAGCAAATCTGCCATTACTATTACTGAGGATTATGAACTGAGCGAATATTGCCATCCAACCCGTCTGATGTTCATCACCCTCGACCGCAACGCTTTGAGCCGTATTCACTTCGACACCAACCAACTCTCAGCCACCATTGAAGACATCAGCGACCTGCTTGACCCACTGCTACAAGGCATGTGGGGAAAACAAATATATCGTATCGTTCTAACTGTCAAATCACAAAAAACAAACAACAAAATTAAATACACCATCCAATGAAAAGACTTATTACCTTGATGACAGCCTTAGCGCTACTTCTGCCACTCCACGCTAAAAAAGTAAAGCAGCAGACCGATCGTGACTATTGGTGTTCTCTGGCCTATAAGATGGCACAGCCCGTATTGGAAAACATGGCCAAGGGAGAATTGCAGAAGAACATGAAGACAGAGTTCTCCCCATCGTTCGACAACCGCGATCGCTCTGTTGTCTATATGGAGACCTTTGGACGCTTAATGGCAGGTATTGCCCCTTGGCTCACCTTACCCGATGACAACACACCAGAAGGTTTACAACGAAAACAACTTCGCGAATGGGCTCTTGCTGCATACAAGAATTCTGTCGACCCCGAATCTCCAGATTATTTGTGTTGGGGCAAAGCTGGGCAGAATCTGGTAGATGCAGCCTACATCGCTGAATCGTTCCTCCGCGCCTGGGACACTCTATGGATACCACTTGACGATATCACGAAACAGCGATATATCAAGGAATTCCAAGGCATGCGCAAGATAGACCCTCCTTACACGAACTGGTTTCTATTCTCGTCGACTATCGAGAGTTTGCTGGCCAAGGCTGGAGCACAGTTCGATGAGTTCCGTGTCAACACCGCCTGCCGCAAGGTAGAAGAGTGGTACGTTGGCGACGGCTGGTATGCTGACGGCCCAGTGTTTGCTTTCGACTATTATTCGAGCTATGTTTTCCATGCCATGTATCTGGAAACGTTGCAAGCGATGGTCGATGCCAAAGTCAACTCGCGCCTGGACTACCAAAAGTATCATGATCGTGCCCTGAAGCGTGCACAGAAGTTTGCTATCATCCTTGAACGTTTTATCTCGCCAGAGGGTACCTTCCCCGTCATTGGCCGCTCTATACCATATCGCATGGCAGCCATGCAACCTTTGGCCCTAATGGCATGGTATCAGAAACTTCCTGAGGAGTTGAGCAATGGTCAGGTACGTGCAGCCCTTACAAAGGTATTACATCGTATGTTCGATATTCAACAGCACTCGGCCCAAGGAGACGCTTGCCTAAGCAAGAATTTCAACGACGCTGGTTATCTGACTATCGGTTTCTGTGGTTCACAGCCCGAGATAGCTGACTGGTATACCAATAACGGCTCGCTCTACATGACCTCATTAGCTTTTATGCCCCTCGGTTTGCCTGCCAACCATCCTTTCTGGACAGATGCTCCGCAGCCTTGGACGCAAGTCAAAGCCTGGGAAGGGCAGCCTTTCCCTAAGGATCACCGCTGGGGCGACGATATCCACACCCATGACAAGTGGTAAGTCAACCCCTAGTTCAGATTGAAAATTCTCCTTGTTTTTTGAAATCCCACACTTTCCGCACCTAAGTC
This sequence comes from Prevotella sp. FD3004, assembly GCF_000746155.1. Classification (NCBI taxonomy): domain Bacteria; kingdom Pseudomonadati; phylum Bacteroidota; class Bacteroidia; order Bacteroidales; family Prevotellaceae; genus Prevotella; species Prevotella sp. FD3004. The sequence goes on from NZ_JQKR01000012.1 coordinate 151,540, forward strand.
GGGTGTGGGAAGTGTGAGAAGTGTGGGATGTTTCTCGGATATAACAACTATCACGTGAGTAAGGAATAGAAAACACGGGTCGTCATCAACGACGGCCCGTGTTCTACACAGAAAAGATACTAACTTAAAATTAATTCCTATATGCGGGATTCTGATATGCATCCTTCTCCTCCTCGGTCATCTCCATACCCTCCAGCTGTCCCTGTGGGATAGGACGGATATAGTAACCAGCAGGAATATCGCGCTTAACTGTCTGCAGATCCTTATCGGTGTAACCAGCACCAGCGATGCGGTATGTACCAGCACGCTCAGCCCACTTCTGAGTACGAACGAGGTCGAACCAACGGTATCCCTCACCCCAGAACTCACGGCTACGCTCGTCGAGGATGAAATCGATAGTGATCGGGTCCGGTGTTGCAGCAACCATAGCGGCGCTGTTATCAACAGAAACGGCTACGTTGTCGTTCTGAGAGAATGTCTGCTTACCGGCACGGGCACGGAGTACGTTAACCAGAGTCTTAGCATCGGCCTGCTTACCGAGCTTAACAGCAGCCTCAGCACCGATGAGATAGAACTCAGAGAACTTAGCAACGTTCCAAGGACGTGGGCTACCACCATTAACCTTTGAACCAAGACCACCAGCATTGTCAGTACGATAGATACCAATCTTCCAGTTGATGGGGTACTTCTTACGGCTGATGTGGTTTACAGCAACTACGAAGTCAGGACGGCCTGCCATCTCACCGAAACCAAGCTTACCATCGGCACCAGTGTAGTTAATCTTGCTGTCCTCGCTCTCAGGAACCCAAGAGAAGTAAACCTCGTTGGGATATACCTTCTCACCATTAGCACCAAATACATAAGGCTCGGTGTTACCACTCTTCTGCCAGTTGGTATGATAGCGCAGGGTGAAGGTTGCATCGTAACGAGAGTCGATAGCCTTAACAGCATCTTCCCAAACACCACCTTCCATGAAGTTGTCGGCGATAGGAGCCATACGAGTCCAAGGACGACCGAGAGCCTGAACTGCCTCACGCTGAATGGGGTTAATAGAAGCACCAGAAGCAGCCTTTGCAATCATCTCGGTGTAGTTCCAAGTCTCCATCCAGTAAGCGAAGTTCTCAGGAGAACCACCGTTACCCCAACCATAGCCAGCACCACCGTTACCATACTTCTCGTCCTCGTCGTGATCAGCGTAGAGCATGATTTCAGAGTTGCGGTCGTTGGTAGCTACGTTTACATCATAGAATGTAGGCTGCAGAGCGTATGGACCAGGATTGTTGATGGCCTGCATAGCGGTATCGTAAGCCTTCTGGAAATAGCTCTGGGCCTCACCAGAATTACGACTACACTCAGGATAGGTAGGAATATTGTTTGGGTTCTCCAACCACCAAGCGTATGTCAGATAAGCCTTAGAGAGGTACAAGCGAGCCAAGTTCTTAGTAGCAGTACCAGTAAGACGTGGAGTCTCTGGCAGATCGGCAACAGCTTTCTCAAGGTCGCTGAAGATTGCTGCATAGACTTCAGGAACAGTATTACGTACAGAAGTACGAGCAGTAGAGGTGTTGAACTTCAGTTCGCCAGCACCCAGATCCAGGGGCACACCACCGTAGGTCTGCACCAGGATAAAGTAGTCGAATGCACGGAAGAAGTAAGCCTCGGCCAGCAGAGCTGGATCAATGCCTGCCTCAGCACCATTCTCGATAATACCGCTGGCGGTATTGATGTTAGCAAACAGGGTACCCCATGCGCCACCAGAAACGGTGCTTGAAGGAGTAACAGAACCTACACCTGAGAGGTCGGCATCCTTAAAGTTACCATCGGCACTCTGTGCGTATGTGTACTCATCGGTACCTGTCTCAAGGGTGTTCAGGTAGTAACCGTTGCCATAGAAATAGCGCAGGTGAGCGTAGAGCGATGTCAGACCGCCCTCAATACCCGCCTTCGTATTAAAGAAGGTTGGGTCGAACTGGCTACGAGGCTGCTCGTCGAGCACGTCGTTGCAGGATGTCATGGTAGTTGAGAGACCACAGCATACGAGACCCGCAGCAAGAATATATTTGATACTTTTAGTTTTCATAACTCTTAATTCTTAAATGATTCTTTAGAATGTTACGTTAACACCGAAGATGAAGTTGCGGGTTGAAGGTGTGTTATAACCTACGATAGGCATTCTGTGACTACCGAATGAGTAACCTACAGCCGTATTCTCGTTTGACCAAGAGTTGGTTTCTGGATCAAGTCCGCTCTCGTTGTTGTATGGCGAGAAGAGCACGAATGGATTCTGAACGGTAGCATATACACGCAGACGGCTGATACCAAGATCCTTTACAGCCTGCAGCTTATCGAAGTTGTAACCCAGAGTGATGGTGCGGAACTTCAGGTAACCAGCATTGAAATAACCCAATGTAGAACCGTACTTGGGGTTATCGCTGCTCATAATGCCACCTGGTTTTGGATATTTTGCACCAGTGTTCTCCTCGGTCCAGTAGTCAACGTCGAGGTTGTTACGACGACCAGAAAGCATGTTCAAGTAACCATTTGAAGAGTGGATGGCAGAAATCAGCTTACCACCAACCTGGAAGGCACCGATAACAGTCAGATCGAAGTTCTTGTAACCAACAGTTGTATTGAAACCACCGATCAGGTCAGGCTCCATGCTCATAATCTGACGGTCGTCGGGACCAATCTGGCGGCTTGGCGTTACACCGTCCTCCAGGAAGTCGCCCTTAGAAGCATCACCACGATACTTAACCTTAATCATACCTACGTTTCCACCTGGCTCAAGAATGTTCATGTAGGGATCACCCTCCTGCCACAGACCTTCATATTCGTAGTCGTAGATAACATCGATTGGATGACCAACGAACCAGAGGTTTGCCTCATCCTGATCCTTGCCAGAGGCCAACTCAACCAGCTTGTTGCGGTTCTGATAGAAGTTGACACCAGCCTCCCAATTCCAACCGTTCTTGTTGTCGAGGATGATACCGTTCAGAGAGAACTCCCAACCCTTGTTCTGAGTCTTACCGATGTTACCAGTATAGCTGTTTACACCTGATGTATCTGGAAGCTTTACGCTGAGCAGGATATCGTTAGTTTTCTGAGTATAGTACTCGAACGATCCAGACAGACGACCATTGAAGAACGAGAAGTCGAGACCGAAGTTCCAAGTCTTAGAGTACTCCCAACCAAGCTCAGGGTTAGGCAGAGAGTTCACATAGTAACCTGACTTATAGGTAGAGCCGAAGTTATAGTTACGTGTAGCCAGACCTCCAAGAGTAGAATATGGGTTGATACTCTGGTTAGAAGTTTCACCATAACCTACACGAAGTTTCAGGTTGTCGATCCACTTCAGATCCTCCATAAAGCTCTCACGGGCAATGTTCCAACCGGCACTTACTGCAGGATATGTGTGCCACTGATGACCCTTAGCCAGACGTGAAGAAGCGTCCGAACGGAGGGCAGCCGAAATCATATACTTATTATCATAAGAGTACATGACACGACCCATCCAAGAAATCAGACCGCTCTGCCAGTAGTTGTAACCAGTGAGGTTAGCCTGACCAATAGCCTTGTCAAGTGCATAGTACTGGAAGTAGTCGGCAGGAATATCCTGTGCTGATGCACCACTCTGCTCATAAGTTGTCTGCTCAGCAGAGTACATGGCAACAACATTCAAGTTGTGCTTCTCGGCGAAAGTACGATCAAATGTGAGCAGGTTCTCAACAGCCCAGTTACGGGTCTGGTTCTCATAGACAGAACCGCTGTTAACAGCGTTGGCATCCTTATTGTTAATACCAGTACCTGTGAAAGAACCACTCTTAGAAGAACGGAAGTTAAGACCTACGTTTACACGATAGCTCAATCCCTCGATCCATGGGCACTTCAACTCGGCAAACAGGGTATTATACGAACCGATACCCTTGTTCTCGCTCAACCATATATCCTTGTCGCGCTCTACTGTCTCCTTTGTAACCACAATCTGGTCGTCGGCAGGCAGAGCGTTGTAACGCTTCAGGTTACCATTCTCGTCGTATGGGCTTGACAGAGGTGACGAACCCAGTACAGCGTACATGTTGTTCACACCCTGAGTTTTACGATAGCTATTGTTGGTGCTCAAGCCGAAACGGAACCATTTTCCAACCTTCTGGTCGAAGTTACCACGGATAGAAACACGGTCGTAACCCTCGGTAGGAACAACAGATTCATCCTTATAATAACCAGCGCCAAAGCTGTAGCTACCGCCATTGGTACCACCAGCAACACTCAGGTCGTGGTTATAGCTGATACCTGTCTGATAGTACAAATCCTGCCAGTCGGTATTGGTGGTTTCGCTCTCGTCGAGTGAATTCTGGTACAGACCTGCATACTGACGCATCTTAGAGAACGTAGGTCCATCCATCATAGGATACTTGTGGAAAACCTTCTTAAAGCTTACATAACCATTATATGTAACCTTGGCAGGTGTGCCCTGAGCTCCCTTAACGGTTGTGATGATGATAACACCATTAGCACCACGAGAACCATAGATGGCTGTTGCAGAAGCATCCTTCAGGATATCCATTGACTTGATGTCAGCAGGATTGATATCAGAGAGCTGACCCATGAATGGAATACCATCGAGCACGATCAGAGGGTCGTTACTTGCGGTCAGTGAGCGCTGACCACGAATACGAATCTGCATCTCAGCACCTGGCTTAGACGATGTCTGTGTCATGAGCACACCAGCTACACGACCTTGCAGGGCCTGGGCAGCGTTAGTAGCAGCAATCTGATTCAGTTTCTCACCACCGATGTTGGCTACAGAACCTGTAACGGCTTCGCGGCGCTGGGTACCATAACCGATAACAACCACTTCGTTAACTACGTGGCCGTCTTCTTTCAGGTTTACGCGTACATTATCACCAGCCTTTATTTCCTGTGGTTTGTAGCCGACATAAGAAATAACGAGCGTAGCGCCTGGCTTAACATTAAGAGAGAAGTTACCTTCAAAGTCGGTGACTGTACCATTGTTGGTACCCTTCTCCATGACCGTGGCACCAATCAGTGGACCCTGAGAGTCTGAGACCTGACCAGTAGCCTGCTTCGTTTGCTGAACGGAAGCTACAGATTCGGTAGCTGCCGAAGCCTGCTGTGCAGTGATCATGCCCAAGAAGCACAATCCTACCAACATGGCTGTTTTCTTTGCTTTGAAACTCATACGTTTTGGTTTTGTTAGTTAATAATCAATTAATTTAATAAAAAAATCTGCCGCAAAGGTAGGCAGATTTCTTTTTAGAGGCTTTAACGTATGTTTCACTTCATTTCATTTTTGTTTCAACCTTGTTTTTTGGCTACTTTTTGCTCCATATACTCTGTTGGCGAGACTCCAAACTGTTTACGGAAGACCGTAGAGAAATGCGCCAAATTACTGAATCCTACAGAATAAGCAACCTGCGTAACATTGATTTTCTGTTCTTCTAACAGACGTACTGCCTGTTCCAAACGGATGTTACGTATAAACTCGCTGACTGGCAGACCTGTCATCTCCTTCATCTTACGATGCAGCTGAGCCCGACTGATACCCACCTCCTTCGTCAGCACTTCAACATTGAAATCGCTGTCATCCAAATGTTCGTTTACAACTTTCATGATTCGCTCCATCAGAGCCTCATCATTTCCCTTCACCTGTTTCTCCTCGACCTTGTCTTTCTGCTGTTGGGTACCAGAATACTTGCCTTTCAAGCGTAAGTTCTTACTTATCAGATTATTGATAATCACATGTAGCTCATCCATATCAAAAGGCTTTGCAAGGAAAGCGTCGGCCCCTTTCTCAAGACCTTCCAAACGATTGGCCACATCCGATTTTGAAGTCAGCATCACCACTGGGATATGTCCAATATTCATGTTCGATTTAATCATTCTCAGCAATGTAAAGCCATCCATTTCCGGCATCATCACATCAGACACCACAAGGTCGAACTGCTTATCCTGATCTACTGCCAGCAAAGTCCGAAGCGCCTTTCTTCCACTAGTTACAGCAGTAATATGATAAAAAGCTCCTAATTCTTGCGAGATGTACTCGCCAATCTCAACGTCATCATCAACAACTAATACATGATAATTTGACTGCGATTTTGGCTTTGCCTGTCGCTCTTTTTCCTCGGCTACAAGCAATTCATCTTTTGTCAGGTGACTGTTTCCTAACGGCAAACGTACGGTAAACACACTACCCTGTTCGTTCTCACGATTTGCAGCCTCAATAGTTCCATGATGCATCTCAACCATCATCTTACAGAGGTTCAAGCCGATTCCAGTACCTTCAATATGCAACGAGCGTGAACTACTACCCTGATAGAAACGGTCAAAAATTTTATGTACATCACCCTTGATTCCCATACCATTATCAAGGACTTGCAACTCCGCCGTCTGACCTGGGCCTTCGGCTACACGCACCTCTATTTCGCCTCCATCATAGGTATACTTGAAGGCGTTGGAAAGCAGGTTGTCAATCACCTTATCTATTGAGGTGCGATCGAACCAAACCTTCAACTGGTCTATTGCCGGTACGTATCTGAAACCCATGCCTCTTTCTTTTGCAGTATATTCATATGACTTCAGGATATTACCAACATACTGTACCATATCGGTTTCCTGACATTGCAACTTCATCTGCTGTTTGTCTATCTTACGAATATCAAGTATCTGGTTTACCAGATTCTGAACACGCTGGGCATTGTGCTCAATCGTCTTCAGTTCCGATTTCAAATCACCATCTAATTCGCGCTTCAACAGTTTATGTAACGGACTCATGATAAGTGTTAACGGCGAACGGATATCATGGGTTGCATTTATCAGGAATTTCATCTTCTCCTCGTCAAGTTCCTGCTTACGTCTGCGAATATACGCCCAAATAAGTACGCCAACCACAAGAAGAGTTGCTAATATATATATAAGGTACGCCCACGATGAACGGTACCATGGCGCACGCACAATGATGCGATACACCTGCGAATCTGTATAAGCACCGTTATCATAAGCTCTAACCTCCAATACATAAGAACCTGGCTGCAGATGTGTAAAAGAGATACTATTACTGCCTGCCGCTGTCTGCGTCCACTCCTTAGAACCGTTTAAACGATATTCATAAACAACATTTTCTGTATTCGAGTAGTTTAATAATGAAAACTCCATTGTAAAGAAGTTGTCGAGATATGACAATTGAAAACGGTTGCTTTGCTCCAAAGCCGTCGTAATCACATACTCGTCATCAGATAAAGTCTTGCAGTTAACTGGAATTCCACCTAAAAGCAGCCCTGTCAAATGAACAGAATTCTGCCTGTCTTGTCTATTTCTCAAAGTCGCAGGTTGGAACAAGGTAATTCCATCACTAATTCCGAAACAAATGGTACCATCAGCTTTCTTAATAGCAATATCAGACACGTATTCACGTGTTATCAACCCGTTGCCATAGACATGTGCAATAAATCTGTTTTTATTGGCCTGATACTGCCATATACCCATAGAAGAACTACACCACAAATCACCAAAGTCATCCTGCATAATGCCACAAATAACCTTACCTGCCAGAACCTCTGCTCCAGGATAAGGTACAAAGTTCCCTCTTTTGCTGTCATAAAGAAAAAGTCCCGTATCTGTGCCAGCCAAAATCCGATGAGTCGCATCTTCATAAAGCGCAGTTACACCCTTACCCTCCAACTGCACCTCCCAGCCATAGGGTCTAAAGAAATCATTCTCAGGATCATAGCAACACAGATTTGAGGAAGTGCCTAACCATAGTTTTCCATTGCTGTCTACCATCATCGACATAACCCAGTTATTATGCAACCGCCCCTTTTCTTTGTTTGTTTGCTGCATGTTATAGTTTCTCAGCTCTTTTGTCTTCTGGTCATAAGAACAGAAGCCTTTCGAATAGGTTGAGAAATAAAGAAGCCCCTTGCCATCGTCTGCCATTACGTTAATGTAGTCGCTATCAAAATCCACCTCTTTCTTATAAGCGCCTGTCTGTGGGTTATAGGAATAGAGCCCCTTGCCCGTACCAATCCAGTAGTTGCCTTGTTTGTCACGATAGATTGAATATGTGTCGGACGGAGAAGCCGGATGAGCTACAACCTTTCCATTAGCATCAAGGCCATAGATACCATTGTTCTGCACCGCACACCACGTCATACCATTATCACCTTGACACACGGAGGTTACAGAGCCGCCAATACTGACATTCTGTGCAGAGAATTCCCAAGTAGTGAACTGAGGGTCATGCTGAGGCAGCAACAGCAGTCCACGTTTCAAGCAGCCCACCCAGAGGTTATCCTGGTTATCTTCAAACAAAGCCCATACATTTGAGGTGTTCAGGTCAAAGGATCCGCTAGTGTATTCATAACGTTGAAGTTGACGGGAACCGCGTGGTATCCAACAAAGTCCCTGCCCGAGAGTCCCTATAAACAGGTTACCAGCCTTGTCGAGGAATGCACTACGTAACTGTACATTCTCACTGCCCAAAATGCTGATATCAAAGAAATCGCACTGCAACTTTCCATTTCGATAAAAAGCCAAACCTTTTTTACACACCATCAAAACTCCTCCTTCATAACTGATAAAATCAGTCACCGTTCCAACGGGCGATTCAAAAGTCCGGATGGTATGACGCCTATCATTCTGTCTGATTGTGACTATTGGAGCAGAACCTGCCTTCCAGAAATTTCCCTTTTCATCGATCATGATATGACTGAAATAGTCTTTATCGTCAGCCTTGGAATAGTTGTTTACTGCCACAACCTCGAGTGTCCTGATATTCACCCGAAACAGGCCGTATCCCGCCGTTCCAATTAACAGATGCGAGTCATTTTCTTGTATAATGTCATTCACACGAGCCGATGCAATCTCAGGGAATTGGACTCTCTCAAATTCGTCGTTTGCACTATTATACCTGCAAAGTCCAGTACCACAACCGACCCACATAGAGCCCATGTTGTCAACAAAGAGCACTACGATATTATTACTGTTGACTGAGGCGGGGTTATTTTTATCATGCAGATAGTTTGTAAAACGATAGCCATCGTATTTGTTCAGGCCATATTCTGTGGCTATCCATATATAACCCGTCTTGTCCTGACAGATGTCTGTAATCTGGTTACTCGACAGTTTATCAGATGTATAGAAATGCTGTGTCTGACTTGATACGGTCAGATTAAAAATGAAACACAAAGATAATAAGACAAATTTCCTCATTGTTTTGGTTTTTAAGTTGGTGCAAAGGTAAGCATAATCCCTGAAACAGCCAACAAACTTACATAGAAATCTGTTTTTCTATATGTCTCAATAGTTTATAAATAATATATACCCTCTGGGCCCATATTCATCAAAAGGTCCAAAATTGAGAGATTTGGAAGGAATCCGTATTTTTCCTTATATACTTGATAATAAGGCTTTAGCAGAAAGTCTGAATCTGATACGGGATGTTTCGGACGGATTGTCTCACGATAATCTTTCTCTGAAACATCCGGCATATACATCTCTGTAAGAGACACTACAGGCTGTATATCGATTAGCTCACATATTTTCTGACGGATAGCCTCATTGAAATCGAGCAGAAACGTCCAACGCTGTTCGAAAAACGGACGAATATCATCTTGATAATACTCAAAAAAAGGTGATTCTCCATAGGCACTCTTCAAGGCATTCCAATGCAGATGTCGCCAATTACCATGATCACTGATGCGAATATCCTTTATCAGCAAACTGTCCCCATGTTCCACTGGCACTGTAAGTGTCTGAACACCATTGGTCGTAGCAATGAGACAACGGTTGCGGTAAGTCTGTTTTGAGAAATTCTCCCATTGTTCTATTTGCACAGATTTGGCCCGATGTAGTTTCTGATACCACTGCACCGGGCCAAAATATGTTGTACTTAGCAGAATGTTCTCCACCTTAGATAACTTACTTGATATTATCCACAATCCGTCCCAGCCTACTCCAGCGTATACCACTAAAGCCATGACGATCCGGATCGCTCGACCACCAGATGAAGATAGGTTTACCCACGATATGATCCTCAGGTACAAATCCCCAGTAACGTGAGTCGGCTGAGTTGTGACGATTATCACCCATCATCCAATAATAATCCATCTTAAAGGTATACTCCTTCGCTTCTTTACCATTAATGAAAATCTTACCGTCTTTAATCTGTAAGTCATTATTTTCATAAACCTTGATAGGACGTTCATAGATGGCGATATTATCAAGATTAAGCGTGATAGATTCACCCTTCTTCGGAATCCAAACTGGTCCATAATTGTCTCTTGTCCAGTGTTTATTTCCGTTTAGCGGATATATTTCTAAATCGTTTACCTCTGTATTCAGTTCAACACTCTCTACAATATCCTTTCTTGCCTTCAGCACTTCCAAAGCCCGTTTCGTCAAAGGAAGATATCCCGCGGTGTTCAGGCTCGTCAAATCTTCCATCGAAATGCCGAGATCTTCCATCATATCATCAGGGATAGCCTGCTTCAGTTTCAGACGATAGGTATACTGCACATTCTCTGGCTCTTTATTAGCCTTACCATCGAGATAGATGATATGGTTCTTTATCTGCAACGTTTGTCCTGGTAAACCAACACAGCGTTTTACATAGTTCTCTCGCCGATCCGTCGGACGGGTGATGATTTCGCCATATTCAGCAGCATTCTGACGAATCACATCACGACCTGCTGCATAGATGGCATCAAAGTACTTCACACGCATATCTGCCGACAATGAGTCGGGATCAGGGCGGTTAGGATAGAGCTGATAACCTATGCCATAACACATCTGATAGTAGTCGTAGGCCTGATATTGTGGCGCTGCGCACAGGGTGTCGCCTGCAGGAAAGTTGAAAACAACGATATCATTCAGTTCAACCTTACCCAGACCTTTTACACGTCGATAGTCCCAATGAGGCCACTCGATATAGCTCTTGCACTCTACCACAGGCAGGGTATGCTGAGTGAGCGGCATCGTTAACGGGGTTTGTGGAATACGGGGACCATAGCTAACCTTTGAGACGAACAAATAGTCGCCCGTCAGCAGCGACTTCTCCAATGAGCTCGATGGAATCACATAGTTCTGGAAGAAGAACTGGTTGATGAAGTAGACAGCCACCAAGGCAAACACCAGTGCATCTATCCACGACATGACAAACTTAACCGGCTTCTCGGCCTCTTTCCACCACTGCCACTTAATCTTCTTGGTGATATATACATCAAAGATGAAAGGCACTACGAGCAGCCCCCACCAACTCTTAACCCAATAAAGGAAGAGCAGATAGAGCACCAGCACAACGATGAACTTCGCCCACTGCACCTTCGGATTGAATTCTTGCTTCTTTACCATTTTATCAAAATTACATTCACATCGGTTTGACGCAACGATATTTAAGGAAGTTGCATCTTTTCCAGACTTTAACCTATGTTTTAGAACTTAAACATATCAGAAATTGTCAGCAGACCCTGATGATCCTTTGTGTACTCGGCAGCCAGCACGGCTCCGAGGGCAAAGCCCTTACGGCTGTGAGCATCGTGGGTGATTGTAATCAGATCGGCATCAGAATCGTAACGAACGGTATGGATGCCAGGCACCTCACCACGGCGGATATGGTCTACACGCAGCAGTTTCTTATCCGTAGTATCTTCTGCCCACGCCTCTTTACGGTCAATATTCTCTACGATTTCATCGGCCAGCGTAATGGCTGTGCCGCTGGGGTGGTCGAGCTTGTGCACGTGGTGCGTCTCCTCCATCTCTACATCGTATTGTGGAAACTGATTCATGATTTTAGCAAGATAACGGTTTACGGCTGAGAATATGGCCACACCTATCGAGAAGTTCGAAGCCCAAAAAAGTGTCTTACCCTCAGCACACGCCTTGCGAACTTCATCGCCATGATCTTTCATCCAACCCGTTGAACCGCTGACAACCTTCACACCAGCCTTCCAAGCTTTCAGATAGTTACCATAGGCCGCCTGTGGAGCCGTAAACTCGATGGCAACATCAGCCGAAGCAAAAGCAGGCGAATCAAAGTCCTGCTGATTATCGATATCGATAATACTCACAATCTCATGACCACGGCTCAAGGCAATCTGCTCTATCATCTTGCCCATCTTTCCGTAGCCGATTAAAGCTATTTTCATAATTAATTCGAATTAAAACGCTGCAAAGATACTTATTATAATTGAGAAACGAGAATCGGAAATTGAGAATTATAATATTTTTACAATAACAGATGATACATACCGCCCGCCAAGGGTTTCACAACACCCTTCATCTCCAACTGAAAAAGCAGGGCTGTCAACTGTCCGATGCTGAAGCCCGTCTTCACGCCAAGTATGTTCAGCTGTAAGTCGTTGGTTTTCTGGAGCAAATTCACAATCTGCTGTTCTTCAAACGACAATTCCGGGAAGAGATTTCTTTCGATTCCGTCGATAAAAGCCTGTTTCCTTCGAACATCATCCTGCCAACCCATGGCTTTTACAAAATCCTCTGCATTTGATATGAGGCCAGCCCCATTGTCACGTATCAGATTGTTACAACCTTTGGAGAATTCTGCCCCGACATTACCAGGGAATGCAAAAACGCTGCGATCATAGCTTTGGGCGATCTCACAAGTTATCAGGCCACCACCCTTTTCTGCACTCTCAACCAGAATCGTACAATCTGACATACCAGCCACGATTCGGTTTCTACGCACAAAGTTGGGCTTGTCGGCATTGGTCTGCGTCATAAACTCTGTGAGCAGTCCGCCTTGATTCAACATCTGGGCTGCTATCTCACGATGGTGATACGGATATATCCTATCCAATCCATGAGCCAGTACTCCTACTGTCTCATAACCATTGGCAAGTGCCTCACGATGAGCGTTCACATCTACGCCATAAGCCAAACCGCTGACTATCAGTACCTCAGGGCAGTATTGATGCAAATCGCTGATAAAACGACGTATCAGATCCTGTCCGTAAGAAGTGATGTGGCGAGTACCAACAATACTGACGACTTTTGCCTGATTAAGTTCACTATTACCTTTATAATATAATACCAATGGCGCATCAGGGCACTCTCTGAGTCGTTGGGGATAGTCATCATCATTTAGCGAAATTCCCTTGACACCATGCTCCTGCATGAACTGCGACTCAGCCTCAGCCCGTTTCATCGCATTGCTCCAGTCTTTCAGAGCCTCAACAAGACGTGGTGAGCATTCACCGATTAATTCGTCAATATGGGAGCGGTTCTCAAACAGTTGTCGTGCTCCTCCCGCAGCCTTATACAGTTCGAGAGCCTGCTGGTAGTTAAAGTTGGTCAGGCGCGTCAGCGCCATCACATAGAATAGTTCTTGTTCCATTATTATTTCTTCCTAAGATATTCATAGCCAAATCGACATCGGAGACAGTCCCTCTTATCGCAATATTCTTTCTTCAGTTGGATAAGTGCTTGCGAGTCACCAGCTGTCTGTACAACTAACCCCACCTGCTGCCACATTCTGATAATATAGTTGTTCTCAGCTCTCAACTGCTCCAGATAATCAAAGGCCCTGTCGCAAAGCGCGTCCTTTTGCTTGTGACGCCCATAAGCAAACAGCATAGGTATAGCCGTGTTGATCATCAGCAGGTTCAATGATCCATAAGCCAGATGTTTCTCATTCCTGCTACTGGTAGAACCAAAGGTATAATGCGTCTCCCAATAAGGCGTTACTTGCGATGAAAACAGGGCTTTCAACTCTTCTATGGTCTCACACTCCACAAGTTGGCTGAGTCCAGCCTTCTGCTGGTAATAAAGGTTGGCCAATTGCGAAATGCGAATATGGGGAAAGTTCTGTGGACGAAGCCTCAGAAATCGCCAGAGTTTATAATCCATCGGTTTCATCGAGAATTTGTGGGCCAGGTAGAGGTATTCATTGCGCAGTTTAGCGAAATAGCCCTCGTTCAGCGCATCCTTCTGATAATACTCCGGTATGGTGTCAAGTTCCAGCAGTCCAGCTTGTCCCATGAAGATAGCCTCTATCTGAAAGAGGTTGTCGCGATGATGAGCAACAGCATCCAAAGGCAGGTTTTGCGCCCAACATTCAAAGGCATCATTATTAATACCAAACCCATAGTTACGAGCCAACGTCATAAAGTAAGCATTCTCCCACGAGCCATTACACAGTTCCACCCGTTTGCGTATGGCCTCTGTCTTCTGTTCCAGCCGTTCCGTCTGCAGGGAAGCCATCCAGGAATGAACAGTCAGCCTTTCCAAATCAGGTATAACCTTATAACAAGGGGGATAGCTGTCTGTCCTCTGCAATTCATCGTAGTGTTCCCTCACCTTATCAGGCACGTCGAGCTGCATCTGACGGATAAATTCCCCATTGGTATTCATCACTTCAGCGTCAAGAGCCTCTGCCACATGCAGTATCACGTTGTTATAGCTGGAGTCCTTATCATGACCATGCAGATACCAGTCGCTCGACTTGTCGTGTATCTCCACGTTACCCACCCAAAGAGTATCTCCTATCCTGACTTTCGCGTTAAAGAAATCTGGCCCGGAATTGCGATTATGCAGCCCAGGGTCAAGCACCTCAACGGTCTGACCATCGCTGGTCAGTAATTCATGCAACGGAAACAATTTATGCTTCCACACATAATGAAGTAGTTGCTCCATAGTGTCAGTTCTTATGTTAGTAAAGTTTATGGATTGCAAAGATAGTACAAAATCCCGAATCTGCCAAACATTGGTATATCAAAATTCATAATAATCGTTAAATCCGCCAGGCATGCTGCAGGATTTCCATGTGTTTCAAGTTCTAATTATATAGCAAACATCTAATTATAAATAAAAGAAATGAGACAGCTAACATTCTCAGCCGCAATACTGTTGGCAATGTGTTTCTTAACAGCCTGCGACAAAAACAGTGATGTCATATGGGACATTAGTCCGATAGAATTCACCATCTTCATGACAGACAGCGAAGGACACGACTTACTCGACTCCACCTATCAGGGCAATCTGATAAAAGACATTTATGTTACCTATCAAGGTGAGGACTATTCTTTGATGACAGAGCAGGAGTATTTGGAGAACATGTACGAAAAGGCTGGTACAAGAGCCTATATGCCTCATTTCTATGGACTCATGCTTAGACAATATTGGAACCCCATAACCAGTTCACACGATTGCTATAAAATGGTTTTCGGCGAATTTGACGGCACAGACAATATTGACAGACGCGAGATCATACTTCATCTGCCTGAAAATCACCATGTTAGACTGGCATACAGCAACAATTTCAAATGGAAATCTAATGGCGAACCGAAAATCAAGCGTCATTTCTATTTGGACGACAAAGAACTAGAAGGTGGCTATTTTTATCTCCGCTATTCCAAAACTGGCGGTTGTGAATACATCACAAATGGAACAAAATAATAATACTACAAACATGAAACAACTATATTATCTTTTAGCAACAGCCATTTTTGCCTGTCTGTCGCTCTCATGCTCCGACAACAACGACGATATCGAAGCAGAGTCTTCATCAAACCTCTATGCTGTCATCAAACCCGAAGGGGCACAGCTGATTGACATCATTTCGGAGGACTATGTGCTGACCCTCGACAACATTGTTGCCGTGAATCCGGAAACTGGCGAATTTAAAATCAAGGACTCGAAGCGTATTGACGAGAAAGCCTTCCCAATACCAACGCAGTATGTCATCATGTTCTATTCAGGAAACAGTTTTCTTTTCGAAGCCAAACTCAACAGCGCCATATCCAGTGCCCTGTCAACAGGTCTGAATTTCTGCCATCTCTTCACAGACGCAAGCGGAATGGCAAGATATGACCTTGAGCCAATCAGTCTTATCAATGGAAAGGTCTCAAAAGGGAATTCTACAGATCAGCAGAAAAAGGGCATACAGCGCATGTATGACATTCTGCGAAAGGCAAGAAAAATAGATTATCACATCGATTACGACATTAATTACTAAAAGTCCAGACGGAGTAAAGTGGGAGTTTACTCGGAGTAAAGTCTGGATTTGCTCCGTCTAAACTCCCACTTTATTTTTCTTTTATTTCTTCAGATTCAGGCGTAAACCAAGTTGCAGGTTGAAACTTGTCGGCTTGTCTTTAAAGAAGGTGCTGACATTACTTCCGTTGTTGAAATAGTACTTTACGCCAGGCTCCGCATAAATGCCCAATTGCGGAATCACATCATACTCAACACCAGCTGCTCCATGAACAGAGAACTGCCAGCGATCGCGATAGGCAGGATAATCTACGCCTTGCTGCTCCATGTGAGCCCTCAGGTTATAGTCGGCTTGTCCGCCTGCAGACGCATAGACACTCAGTCGCTTATAATTCCACAACTGATACTGCACACTCAATGGAACGCCCAGATAATATAATGTCTGCTCTTTTAAAAGGGGAAATCCTCCAATAATGCTGGTAAAGTCTGAATGCAGACGGGTATAAACCAAACCAGTGGTAAACGAAAGCCGCGACGTGACAGGAATGTTAGTTGTCAAGCCAAACGAAACGGGCTGATAGTGCTTCTGGCGTTCCTTATAATCCACAAGATAGATAATTTCATTATCAGAACGCGTTCCATGGGGGGCAAGCAAATGGCCATAATAGTTATAACTGCTTGCCATCGACGGACTCATGACGACCCCATTAGTACTCATCTGACTACCCCCACCTCCTTGGGCGTATAGATTAAAACTCATACGGCTTCGCTTATTCTTCTTCGTAGTCTGTGCCAGATTCTCGTAGAACTGGTTAAGCGGTTCCTGTTCCTGATAGCTGGTCATAGCCCTTTGAGGCTCTTCAACAGGAGGTTCCGATGAAATGGGCGTTTTTACTTCCTGATTTAACACTTCTGGTGCCTTTTCTGGTGAATTCGAGTGAATTATATCCGCTTGTAACAACATCTTCTGCGCTATAAATGCATTCGGATGGATTTCATATACCTTCTCGTGCATTATTCCTGTTTCAGAAGCACGTTTTGGCGTATTCACCGTTATTTTCTCTGCCATTTGGGCGTTCTGCTCATGGCTAATCTCCCACATCAGGAAACCATTACAGGTCATCACCCCAATAATGGCTGCTGCAACAGCGATACGCTTGGTCCACAAAGACAGAAGACGGACAGGGCGCTTTGTGGCTTCAGCCTCAACCCGATTCACGGTGCCCTCTTTCTGAAGATGCGCCTCGATATCAGCCCACAAACCTGCTGGGACTGGCTTTTCGCGGTCTGCCAGCTTGCCGCGTAGCTTGTTCGTCCAATCCGCTTCTGGATTTTGTCTGCCTACCTGTGGTTTTTCTTGCTTCATATTGCTTGTGAATATCTGTATTTTCTAATCATTTCTGCTAATAACTTCTTTGCGTGAAAGAACTGTGAGGCCGAGGAAGACTCCTTGATACCCAGTCGTTTGGCTATATCCTTGTGAGAGAGTTGTTCGAAGACATACAAGTTGAGCACCGTTCTGTATCCGACGGGTAATTGTCCTATCATCGCATCAAGTATATCTGGCGGCACGTCGTCAACATCTGGCACATCATCGTCTACGACTTCCTTAGGCATATCTGATATTGTTATGTTTCTCTCATGTTCCTTAATCCAGTCAATGGCATGATTGACTACGATTCTTGCCACCCAGGCCTTCAGCGTTCCCTCGCCACGAAAATCAAACTGACGAACGTTGGTCAGAATGCTTACAAAACTGTCTTGCAAAACATCTCTGACTGCGTCATAATCAGGAATATACCTCAGCGCTATTGCCGTAGTATATCCTGAAAAGCGGTCATACAGGCGTCGCATCGCCTGACTTTCACCACTTACTATCGCATTGAGCAGTTGCTGTTCCGTCTCCACCTTACGTTCTTATTTCTTTCTGCCCGTAGTCTGGAATGACATGAGTATCGGGGAAGAACCCCCACGCAATGTTCTTGTCTCAGAAGTCTTCATATTTGTAATGGAAAGGCTATCTAATGGCATCACTCCAGACCATACATCTTTATCCATATCGTATATCAAAGCTGTCTGCTTAATTGCAGACTGTCCTGTATTTGTCCACATCTTACATTGGTAATACACATTATCCAATATAAATGCTGCGCTTGGATCTAATGAGGTATTTGAAAAATAAACGTTTTTGGTTGACAATCCGACAAACGCCAAATCCATCTGCCATGACGACCAATGATTGTATCTGAGATTTTCTTCTTTAAAGTCCTCAGGATTACGACCACTGTAAAGAATCTTCATGAAATATTCCATCGGAAAATGGGAAATAACTGGTAAAGAGAAATTATCCTGATTTGAAAATGTTGCCGTGTCTACCGGATTATTATCTATTGTCCATGCAACTCCAAAAGAACCTCTAGACATTGTCGCAATTTCCTTTAGAAGTTTATCGTTATCCTCATATATGGCGGAAGCAATATCATCAGTATCACTTTTGCTACATGACATTACCAAAGGAATGACACCTACCATAAACAAAAACAGTCTCTTCATATCCTAAATTTTGAATATATGTTTATTGTTATAACTGAGTATAGGATTAAACCTTGCATGAAAACCGCCCTTTTTAAGATTGTTTAACTATGAGAAGAAAAGCACCACCCTTGTCGGATGGTACTATATTTATTTCGTTTGAGCGGCTTTGGTGATGAGGTTTAAGAGTTCTGAGCGGCGATGATCGGGGTCGAAGCTAAGGCTGCTCTTGATAAGGCGACAGGCCATGTCGTAAGTGGCATCACCTTTGTAAGGCGAATTGCGCAAGATCATGCCGTAGGCGGCCACGCCGCTGGCGAAGTTCAGATTGGCTGAGGCCGGTTTTGCGGACTCCTCGACAGCGACTTTGAGCTGCATGGGTACACTCTCGTCGCTCAGACTGCGCTTATATCGGACATCGAAGGTACAAAACGTGCTTTTGGGATTATTCTTAAATTCATCCGTAGGTACTATCTCATAGAGGGCGGTAATAGTCTGGCCAGCCCCAATCTCACCCGCGTCCTTGGCATCGTTGTCGAAATCCTCATTATTCATCACGCGGTTCTCATAACCTATCAGACGATACTTGCTGACGAGCTTGGAATCGAATGTGAGCTGACATTTAGTATCATTAGCCACACTGACAAAGCGCTCACGCTCCGTTACGAAGACTTTCATCATCTCATCTTCGCAATCTATATAATGGTAAGCGCCATTGCCTAAGTTGCTGATACGCTCCATCATGGCGTCGTTGAGGTTGCCCATTCCAAAACCAAGACAGGTCATATAGATGCCCTGCTTGGCATACTTCTCAACGATGCCTGCTAACATCTCAATATTGGTGACACCCACGTTGAAGTCGCCATCAGTGCCTAGGACAATGCGGTTATTACGCTTTGCATCATAGTTTTTCAAAGCCTCTTCATAGGCCATCTTCAAAGCGTCGCCACCATTGGTACAACCTTCAGCCTGAAGTTTGCTGATGGCAGACTTGATCTTGGCAGCTTCACGGGCTGGCGTAGATTCAAGCAACTTCTTTACCTCACCAGAATAGGTGATGATAGAGATGCGATCGTCAGGATTCAGCTTGTAGACGAGTTCTATGAGTCCAGACTTCAGCAGTTTGAGTTTGTCGTCAGTATACATGGAGCCAGAGACATCGACAAGAAATACGAAGTTGGCCTTAGGCACCTCGCTCTTAGCAAGACTCTTACCCTTAATGCCCAAGCGTAATAACTTATGACCTGCATTCCAAGGGCAGTCGCCCACCTCGGCATTGATGGCTATCGACTCACTGCCTATAGGGTTAGGATAATCAAAGGTGAAATAGTTCAGAAACTCCTCGATGCGTACGCTCTGCGGATCGATGGTGTAACCAGAAGAAAGATAACGCCGCATAACGGCATAAGAGGCACCATCGGCATCAACAGAAAAGGTGGAAACATGCTGCTCTGCAACTGATACAAAAGGATTGTCGGAAAACTCGTCGAACTTGTCTCCTCGAGGTTTGCACTGCTCAAATGCATCCTTGTTATAGTCAGCATAGAAACTGCCAACCGTATCATCAACGTTAGTCGTATCACATCCTACAGCCAGCAGACTCATAGCTATCAGGCCCAACCTTGCAAATGTCTTATTCATTATCATCTTCGTTTTAAATGATTTCATATATCCTTATAACTGTATTTGGCTTCAGACACTGCATGAGAAAGCAATGATTTAAACTTATTTAGCAATAAATAATCTGCAAGTTTGACTATTTACTCGTACCTTTGCCACCGAATATGAAGATAGGTAATGTAGAATTTGGAGACAGACCTGTGTTTCTGGCACCTATGGAGGACGTGACAGACATCGGATTCCGACTGCTATGCAAGCGGTTTGGAGCAGCGATGGTGTATACGGAATTTGTAAGTGCCGAGGCGCTGATACGCGACGTAAAGTCTACGATTCAGAAACTCACTATCAGCGACACAGAGCGCCCTGTCGGCATACAGATCTACGGACGCGACGTGGAGGCGATGGTTGAGGCTGCCAAAATTGTAGAACAGGCTGGGCCTGACGTAATAGATTTAAATTTTGGTTGTCCAGTAAAGAAAGTGGCTGGCAAAGGTGCTGGCGCAGGTATGCTTCAGAATATTCCTAAGATGCTGGAGATCACCCAGAAGGTGGTAGAATCCGTAAAACTGCCCGTAACGGTGAAAACCCGACTGGGCTGGAATCACGAGCAACTAGTTATCACCACGCTGGCAGAACAGTTGCAGGATTGCGGCATTAAGGCATTAACCATCCACGGACGCACTCGCAGCCAGATGTATACTGGTGAGGCTGACTGGACTCTGATAGGCGAAGTGAAACGCAACCCACGCATACATATTCCTATTATAGGCAATGGCGACATCCATTCACTCGACGAGGCCGACAAAGCCTTCGACACCTACGGCGTGGATGCGGTGATGATAGGCCGCGCCACATTCGGATGTCCTTGGATATTCAGTCGTAAGCAACTAACCTTCGATCAGAAACTCGATCTACTGGAAGAACTGCTTCGTATCAATGTAGAGCGCATCGATGAAAAGCGCGGCATTCTGCACACGCGTCGACATCTGGCAGCTACACCGATATTCAAAGGTATACCCGACTTCCGACAAACACGTATTGCCATGCTCAGAGCAGAGACGATGAACGACTTGCTTGGCATACTTGAAGAAACAAGAATGAGATTAAATCAACAATATTAATCCTTATTAAATGATTTCGAAATGAAAAAAGTAACTTTGAAAGTGGCTACATGCCTCGTTGCAGGTGGACTCCTGCTTAACTCGTGTATCGGCTCTTACAGCCTGTTTAACAAGTATGCTCAGTGGGAGCTCCGTATGACTGACAATAAATACCTGAATGCCATCATCGGTTTTGTGCTTGATATTGTATGTGTTCCTGTAACCCTGATGGTTGACTCGCTGGTACTGAATACCATCGAATTCTGGAGCGGCGAGAACCCCATAGCTTCAAATGTTGGTAAGACCCAACAGGTCGTTGGTAAAGACGGCAGAATGTACACCGTAAAGAACCTGAAAAACGGTTATGAGGTAACAGACTCTGAGGGTGCCGTAACCTTGTTTACTCACAATAAGAAAGAAAATAGCTGGTCGATGACTCAGAACGGCGTGACTCAGGAGATTTTCCGTTTCAACCCCGATGGCAAGAGCATCAGCACCATCATTAACGGAGAGCAGAAAGACTTCTCACTTAACGAGCAGGGTGTCTTCGAGGCGCAGATGAGTGCTGGCGATGGGCTATTCTTTGCTGCACGATAAAAAGAAAATCCCTGCCAAATACAGGGATTTTCTTTTTAATACCATTTCATCAATTCTCTGAGATAGGCAGTCAGTTCGGCTGCCATCTTTTCATCTTGATAAATATTTGGGTGCCAATCGTTACCATACCAAGGATCACCTGCAATGGGAGACATATCGAAACGATATATTTCCTTGTCACCAGCTTTCTGGGCTTCAACCTTCACCTCGTCGAGCAGTTGCTTGGCCGTTTCCAATTCCTGATTGTAGAGCATTGAACCAGTGAGAAGTACAATCTTAGCCTGAGGATTATGCTGACGTACCAACTCCAAAAGCTTTTGATAACCCTGCTTTAGCAACTTTACATCGTAGTTATTGGTAGACAGGTCGTTGGTGCCAAGATTGATGCAAACCACATCAGGCTGATAGCGGCTAAAATCCCACTTCTCACTCAGGAAACTGGCCTCGTTACGCACTTTTAAGTCATAGGCATACCCCGTATACTCATACTGAACAGGCATACAAGAACGTGGAGAGCCTGTCTTGACGTCGCCATAGTTACGATAGGCGCCAATGCCACTGCGGGCAACCACCCAATGTTGGGCTTCAAGTGCACGTGCTGCGATAGAAGCATAGGAATAATAATGATTCTCTGTCTCGTATTCGAAATGCTCCTCTTTCTTCAAACCCTCGTTGCCATAACCACAAGTAATGGAGTTACCCACAAATTCTATCTTCCTTAAAGGAAGGGCTGGAGCCTCAACAAGTGCCCGCCCCTGGTCAAGCAAGAATCCCCAAAATTCAGGATAAAACTCATAACCCTCGATAATGTACATCAGGCGAACGGTATGGCAACCATCTGGCAGAGCCGTAGCCAAAGTCACCACAGAATCACGCTCCCCACGGAAAGCCACCTTGAATGGTTCTGCCTCATCTATCTGAGCCATGAAATAACCGCTACAAGGCTTTGCCATCATTCGAATCGACGTACCCTCGAAAGCAGCTACAATCTGAACACCGGGATAATTGAAGGCAGGACGCTCGGGATTGGTAAAACTGATACGGCCTGCATACAGAATATGCTTGTCGGTCGGACTGATAAAAGCCCCTTTAAGGGGCACACTCACATTAGCCTTTGCTGACACACCGACTAAAGCCAATAGAGTCAGCAGAAAAAACTTATTCATTGTTTTGTTGGTTATATTTAGTTATTTTTTCCAGAAACGGGAAGTAATATCCTCAAACTCACCATTATCGTTTTGGCGATACAGGCGCTGGTTGGTTGTTGGCGACTTTAGGGGACCTAAGTGCTTGATGAACGGGCCAATCTTGATATAGTCAAAATCAGCCTTATTAATGACAGAAGAGATAACAGTCTTACCACTATACCATGCCACCTTGAACTCTGGATACATCTCATGGATATAAAGGGCTAGCTGACTCACAGCTTTTGGGTCGCCATCGCCTCCCATAAAAGATATACATGTAATGTCGCTGCCAAACGTCTTCACGAAGTCGTCGATAGCTTCGGTATTCAGCGGTAGCCCAACATCATCCCAAAGATAATAGCTATGACACCCAGGACAATGACACGGGCAATTAGAGATGTTTATTGCCAGTGTCACTTCGTCGGGTATCTCCTGAAATACTATTCCCGTATTGACGTATTTCAGCATAGTTTACAATTTATTCTCCGGAGCATAATATCGGCGGGCAGCCTCCTCCTGACGAGCCTGAGAGAAGTTGCTTACACGCTTCAAATAGCCAATGATACGAGTCATGTAATCAACGTTCTTAGAATGACAGTGAGGACACTCCTTCAAATAGCGCTTGTCAATATGCCCACAATCGTTACATACAGTATTGGGGATGTTGAATGTAAAGTAGTTACAACCTTCCTTGGCAGCCACCTTCAACAAATGCAGATACTGCTCTTTCGACAAGTGTTCGTCAAGGTTCATATGGAGGGCAGAACCACCTGTCAGATGCTCGATGTATGGCGCACCATGGAGTTTGAACTTATCGATGATGGTAAGCGAATCGTCCTCTACCACATAGAAATAGCTGTTATAACAATCGCGTGGTACAAAATAGCCATCCTCACGATCCCACTTGGCATGTTTCACACCTACATTCTCGGCAGGAATCATTTCACAGTTAAACATCACATCCTTGGTACGATACTCACGGTTGTATTTCTCAATGAGTCCGAGAATACCTTGGACAAAATGCAGATAGTCATCATTAGGCGTTATTTTCAGTCCCATAAACTCGGCAGCCTCAACCAAGCCGTTGATACCGATGGTGAGATACTGACGACCAATATTAATGTAGCCCGCGTCGAAGAGAGGCAGCATGCCATGCTGCTGTAACTCTTTCAGGTTTTCATTGTATGCCAACTGGACCTTATGGCAAAGGTCGATAACCTCACCCAAATATTCAAGATAATCCTGATTGTGATTTACTGCATATTGGATGCAACGATTAAGGTTGATTGTCAATACAGACTTAGAACCTGTAGATACTCCACCGGCACCGAGGGTATAGCTAAAGCCATTATCAGTAATCTCATTACGCAGACGACAGCAAGAACTCAGTGAGTCTGCATTGTCACTCATATAGGTGAAGAAACTATGACCCTCTGAATACATTTCTGCAGTAAAATCGCCCCACTCTTTATCCTTGCATTCGCCTTTTTCGTCAACGAGCAGAGCCATCGTCTCAACAGGGAAAGTAAGTAGAGTCTTGGTACGCTCATGGTTGAACCACTTCATAAAACGCTTCTGCAACCAAGAGAGGCCTTCCCAATCGGGCTTAGAACCATCGGGGAAATAGAACTCACCGAAGATACTCTCAAAATAATACTTATCATAATATGCCACATTCCAGAACACGGCCTGATAGTTGCGGGCGCCTGTAGGCTGATTCAGCGTATAGACTATCTGCTCAAAATAATCGGTAATAACCTTGTCAATCGTGCGATGCTTCAAACTAAGGTCAGCTTGTTCGTCGGCACGTTTATAATAGTCGAGACCATACTCTTTACCAATGAAATAGTTCATGTACATCAGAAACTCTGGTGTGGCGCATGCGCCACTCAGCATAGAGCTGACCATGAAAACCATATTAACAAAACCACCAGCAAACGATTTCAGATTTGTTGGAGCTGTGGAGTTACCGCCAATGGCAACGGTACCACCAATAAGCCAAGGATACATAGTGATAGAGGCGCAATAGTTGGCTAGGCTCGTCTCGTCGTTCTTATATATAAAATGGTGTGTTAGCTTGTCTATGTATTCATCTGCTAACTTCTTGCCATACATCTTCTTAATACGGTCGGTCAAGAGGCGACGGTTAAGACGGATGAAGTTCGACTTAGGCAGTTCACCAATCAGCGTTGCTATGTTCTTATGCTCCACATTGGCATTAGCATCATACTTTGAACCAGTTGCAGCGTTCACTGACTCCATGTACTCTGAAAGGAAATTCATCTTCTCCAGGGTTTCACGGTCTTCTGTGTGCTGCTGGCGATAGAGGATAAATGACTTGGCAACATTGTAATACCCCTCACGCATCAACGCCTCTTCCACTTGGTTCTGGATATCTTCCACGGTGATGTCGTCGTGCATGTCGAGGTGATTCAGAATCTTGGAAACAATACCCAAGTCTGCCGGTTCTTTCACACTTTCAAATGCCTTAACGATGGCATTCATGATTTTGTCTAACGAGAACTGGTCTTTAGATCCGTCTCTTTTGGTAATAGTAAAGTTTTTAATCTCCATTGTTATTGTTCTGTTAATGTTTATCGCCTCATCGTCTCTCAAAGTTGTCCATTTTGGAAAACTTTTCTCTATTGAAATCGAAAAAAGTTTCCCGTTTTGGAAAACTCCAACTGGCTGCAAAGATACAAAATTTCCCCAAAACCATCAATACCTTACAAATAGGTTAACTTAAATTAACACCCCAAAATTACCCGCTTTATAAAAAATATCGAATAAAGCTTGGATTATTAATTTGTTCGTTGTACCTTTGCAAACAATAGTAATCATTAAACCAAACTATTTCAATTATGAGTACAGCACTAATTATCATTATTGTTTTGGCGGTTATCGTCATTGGTTATTTCATTTCAACCCAACGCTCGTTGGTAAATCTTGATGAATTGTGCAAGAACGCCCTGAGTCAAATTGAGGTTCAGCTCAACTCTCGCTGGGATGCCGTACTGGCTTTGGCAAAGATGGCTGCACAATATTCTCAGCATGAATCAGAAACACTGATTAAAGTGATTGAACAACGCCGTGGCGAACAAGTTAACACACCTGAAGCTGTGAACGAACAGCAGAGTGCCCTGGGGCAGGTGATGGGACGACTGATCGCCATCGGTGAAGCCTATCCTGATTTGAAAGCTGCCGATTTGTTTAAGGAAACTCAGGAAGGTGTAAAGCAGTATGAAGAGAATGTTCGCATGTCGCGTATGATTTACAACGATACCGCAACCAAGATGAACCGCATGGTCCGCCAGTGGCCGTCATCAATCGTTGCTTCCATGCTCCACTTCGACCAAAAAGAATATCTGAAGGTCGATGAAGAACAAAAAAAGAGTTATCCCAATCTCGATGAAGCATTTAAAAAATAGATTGTTTTTGTTGCTGGTGCTCTTCGCATCAGCAACAAATATTTCAGCCCGTCCATATCTCTCGAATCTCAACATCCGCGTGGTGCTGAGCAAGAATGGTGACGCACACATCACAGAAACCCGTCAGATGGAGATTGACTCTGAAGGCACAGAATGTTATATTGGATTGGGGGGAATGAGCGGCAGTGAGGTGCATGACTTGGAAGTGTATGACGAAAGCGGTACCAAGTTTGAGAACATTGGCAGTTGGGATGTCGACCGTAGTCGTAACTGGAAAGCAGGCAAATGTGGCATTGTGTATAAGGACAATGGATACGAACTCTGCTGGGGGCTTGGCGACAACGGCAATCGTACTTATATTACCAGCTATACCATCACCAACCTCGTCCGTGCCTACCCTGACGCCGATGCCATCCGTCATTTATTCCTTGATCAGAATGCATCACCAAAGCCCAATAAAGCCGAACTGTCTATCGAGGCAGAAGACTCGGTGCAATTAACCGAAGAGAATTGTGGCATTTGGGGATTTCGCTTCGGAGGTGAACTCGCCTTCGAGAATGGAAAAATCATCGCATACAACACGGAGGACTTCGGTAACAACGGTGCCCTATATATTATGGTAAGGTTCGACAAAGGTATATTCGAACCGACTATCCAAGAAGACGACACCTTTGAGCACAAGAAAGAACAGGCTCTTGAGGGCAGTGACTACAATAGCGATGATGATTGGACATGGGAAGACACGTTTATTCTCCTTGCCCTGGTCATTGGGTTCTTCGTTGTACCTGCCATTGCCTTCATCTGGCATATCATTTCAGTTTTCCGAGCCCGAAGAAAAGCCAACAAAGACCTACTCTGGTATCGTGACATCCCCATGAAAGGCAATCTGCAGCAAGCTAACAACATGCTCAATGCTTATAGATACTTTGGTTCTGATTACAACAACCTGCTCTCCGCCTGTATCCTGAAACTCATCGACATGGGCGCCATCAGCATCGAACAACAACTCAAAGGCAATGCCGAGCAGCGCTCGACCTCTGGCCACTTTGCCGAAGCAAAGAACTTCGTCATCCACGACCTGCAGAACTATGCCGACCAGCCCCTGCTGCTCCGTAAGATTCACAACATATTCAAAGTGGCCGCTGGCGATGACACCGTACTGGAACCCCGTGAGTTGAAGGTCTATATGAAGAGTAGTAAGAATCAGAGTGCCATCGAATCTTTTATCAACACCCTACACACCAAACGAGATCTCTCCTACTACAAGAAACACCTCGACGAGGTTCGTGAGGTGTTCGGCCTCAAAAAGTTCCTGAAAGAATTCTCATTGCTTGACGAGCGCCATGTAAACGAGGTTACGCTATGGAAGGACTACATGATCTACGCTACCCTCTTCGGCATTGCCGACCAAGTAATCAAAGATATGAAGAAGATCAACCCCGAATACTTCAATATGGACCAGGTGGCATCCCAAATGGCCGATGATATGACGTTGCCTATCATCTATTCTACACTTCACTCCGGCACATCCCGTGCCGTGGCCGAGAAGGCAGCTCGCGAGGCCCGTGCCTCTGGCCATGGCGGTCACTCCTCATGGGGAGGTGGTGGCGGAGGTTTCTCTGGGGGCGGCTTCGGCGGCGGTGTGAGATAAATCACAGAAAACAAAAATAGCCACAGATATTTTGTAGTCTGTGGCTTTTTTCGTAATTTTGCCCCCAGATTATGATGGACGAAGATTTCGACATACGGGAAGAACGGTTTTCACAAGGCGAGAAAGACTTTGAGAACGCCTTACGCCCCTTAAGTTTCCGCGATTTCAGCGGACAACAGAAGGTGGTGGAAAATCTGGAGGTGTTTGTAGAGGCCGCCAAATATCGTGGTGAGCCCCTCGACCACACTTTGCTTCATGGCCCTCCAGGATTGGGTAAGACCACACTCTCTAACATCATCGCTAACGAACTGGGTGTTGGATTCAAGATTACCTCAGGCCCTGTACTCGACAAACCTGGTGATTTGGCTGGAATCCTAACCTCACTTGAGAAGAACGACGTGCTCTTCATTGACGAGATTCATCGTCTGTCACCTGTTGTAGAGGAGTATCTCTATTCGGCAATGGAGGATTACCGCATCGACATCATGATTGACAAGGGACCTTCAGCACGAAGCATACAGATAGACCTGAATCCTTTTACGCTCGTCGGCGCTACCACTCGCAGCGGATTGCTTACAGCACCGCTCCGCGCTCGTTTCGGCATCAATATGCATTTGGAGTATTATGAGCCCGAAACCCTACAAGCCATCATAGAACGTTCGGCAGGTATTCTAGGTGTTCCCATCACAGAAGATGCTGCTTTGGAAATTGCAGGTCGATCAAGAGGAACGCCTCGTATCGCCAATGCCCTGTTACGTCGTGTGCGCGATTTTGCTCAAGTAAAAGGTAATGGTAAGATTGACACTAAGATTACCAAGATTGCGCTGACAGCACTGAACATCGACCAATATGGTCTCGATGAAATCGACAATAAGATCCTGCTTACCATCATCGACAAGTTTCGTGGCGGCCCCGTGGGTATTACAACAATCGCGACTGCTATCGGCGAGGATGCCGGTACAGTAGAAGAGGTTTACGAGCCTTTCCTTATCATGGAAGGATTTATCAAACGTACCCCCAGAGGCCGCATGGTAACAGAGTTGGCCTATCGCCACTTTGGGCGCAACCCTTACGGCGGCAACATCATGGAACCGAATCTGTTTGAGTAGTAAAAAGCGAAGAGTGAGAAGTGAGAAGTTATGAGAACAGGTATTTTCGTTGGGAGCTTTAACCCGTTCACCATTGGACACGATTCTATCGTGCAACGGGCATTACCACTATTTGATCGTCTGGTAATCGGTGTGGTAGGTGATAATGTACACAAGCCTGACATGCCTTCTGCCGAGGAACGAATAAAGGCCATTGCTGATTTATATAGTGCGGAGCCTCGTATTGAGGTGAAGGTCTATCAAGGTCTTGCTATCGACTTCGCCAAAGCAGAAAATGCCCATTTCATCGTAAAAGGAGTACGTACCATCAACGATTTTGAGCATGAACAGTGGCAAGCCGACTTTAACCGTCGCTTAGGGGGTATTGAGACCATTCTGCTCTACACAGAGCCAGAGTTGGCTAGTGTATCTTCTAGTGCTTTAAGAGAATTGGCGCATTTCGGCGTCGACATCAATCCTTTTCTGCCGAAAAGGAAATGAATAATGACGAAAAGTGAATAGTTTATGATTTCATACGAAGCTGAAGGGGTGAAATTCCCTAACATCAAAAAAAGAAAAACAACCAACTGGATTCGCCAAGTGGCAGAGTCTTATGGTAAGAAAGTTGGCGAGATAGGCTATATGTTCGTTAATGACGAAAAGATATTGGAAGTCAACAACGAATATCTTGGTCACGACTACTATACAGACATCATTACCTTTGATTATACCGAAGGGAAAACGCTTAATGGCGACCTGTTTATCTCTTTGGACACCGTATTCACCAATGCTGACAAATTTGGCCGTCCTTATGATGAAGAGTTGCATCGCGTGATTATCCACGGCATACTTCACCTTTGCGGCATCAACGACAAAGGCCCAGGTGAGCGCGAAATCATGGAAGCAGCAGAAGATAGGGCTTTGGCCATGAGATAACAATCATCCCCGCTAATCGGCGGGGATGATTGTTATATGCCTAATCTCCTCCCCTGGTGTTATATCAGCCTCACGAGGGAAATAAACGGGCATATCCTTTTGCAAAGGAAGGATGCGGATTTCTAATTGGGTGCAACCTTCCGGCAAGCGCCACAAGGCATATTGGAAGGGGCGTCCATTATAGAAGTTGTCATCTACGAGTTTTCCGTCAACATAAAGGCGGGCCACATCACCACGATAATCAATATTCAATAAGTTTCCTTCTCTAGAAGTCTCTGGCAGGTTAACGGTATAGACAGCTGCCTCGTCAAAGTCTTCGTCTGTTGGTTCCTCCGCCACCTTGTTTACACCGATAGTAATAGTGCGAAAAGGGCCAGCCTCCTTTATCTTATTAAAAACGGGAACATTAATGGCGATGTCAGGACGAGCCTCTTCTTCTAAGAACAAGCGCCCTGCCTGCTCAGATGTGAGCAAATAATAGTTCTTATAAACTGGCGTCTCAGGCCCTTTGACCTTCAGGTTCCGCAACACCTTATCACCAACAGCTAACGTGGTTGGAATGCCTTTTATCTGTTCCAGATAGATCTTCCCCTCACGCTTAGCCACCAATTGTGCTGTAGCATACTTGATGCCATCGATATTCACTGGGAAGATACAGATACAGCCTGCAGGAATATTGAGTAGAGGCAATCTCACACCGCAAGCCTCCAACTTGACATTTCGCTTAGTGGAAAGATTCTGCAAACGCTCATAGTTGTTCACAAAGATAAACCCACTACCATTTCTCGAACGATATGACCAACGAAGGAACGAATCGTCGCCTTTTGAGATATCCTGTTTACAAGGGAAACCCGCCTCCATCGTAGACAATATACTCCCCCAATCCTGCATAAACAAGTGGAGTTTCCGCAACAGATAATATTGAGGATTCTTCTGCCCGAACTCATTCAGCGGTGCTTGGAAATCATAGGTCTTCACAGGCAAATCATTATAGTTTGTCGCCATCGTACGCTGGGTTTCGTTCAGATAAGTATTCCCTTCTGGGTTCGTACCACCATGATACATATAATAGCCCAATAAGTTAGAGCCACTACCCAACTTTACCACTGCCATCGAATAAGCATCCTCTGGATAGAGGTAAGGACGGCGGTGATAGGCCGTCATCATACCACCACCGAGTTCACATGTAAAATAAGGATATTGCTCATCGCCCTTGTTCAGACGCTCTTTCTGCTCTCCTAGTTGTTCTGTTGCAATGGCCGTCGACGAACGGAATGCCTTAAAGTTGAAAGCTTTATAGTAGTTGCCTGCCGTTTCTTCAATGCTACGTTCCCAAAAGCCATCTGCATAGTCTCCATAAAGGGGTAGCATCTCACCAAAAGGTACAGGAGTAGCCAACTCTGGCCATCCTGTACGAGTATAGAAAGGCAGATTGAAACCAATCTTTGTAGCCATCTGTTTCAGAGCCATCAGATATTCTCCTCGACCACGATACTCGTTGTCAAACTGAGCCGCCACCACAGGGCCGCCATCTTTCCACTGAAGTCCCTGAACTTGAGTGAAAATCTGTCGATAAAAACGTTCCACATAACCAAGGAATACAGGGTTCTCGTCTCTCATCTTACAGTTTTTAGAGAACATCCAGTCGGGTATACCACCGTTTCTCACCTCTCCATGACAAAATGGGCCTAGGCGAAGAACCACAGGCAACCCGTCTTTCTGGCAAATCTCGATGAAATGGCGCAAATTGCGTTGTCCGTCCCAACGAAACACGCCTTCTTGTTCCTCAATGTGATTCCAAAACACGTAGGTGGCGATAATCGTTATGCCGCCCGCCTTCATCTTCCTAATCTCAGCCTCCCACTCATCTGTAGGAATACGTGAGTAATGCACTTCGCCCATAGCAGGAACTACACGCTGACCATCCGCCATTAGACTGTAGGCATCCCAACTTACGTCTCGGATCTGGGCCCCACTCATCAAATAGACGGTCATCATTGTCGTCAACAAAAAAAACTTCTTTCTCATCTTAGGTAGTCTGTTTGGGTGCAAAATTACTAAAGAATTATATGATTTTACACAATTCATCTTCTATAATTAACATATTTTATTAAACTATATACGTCGATTTTGTTTGGTGATAATTCAAAAAAACATTATCTTTGTCGCCAAAAAATAAACAAATGGCCCGGCAACTCAGATTTATTCCTTTTGTTATTGCTACTTTTATGCTCATTTGCTGCACCAGTCCGACCCATCAGAGCCTGGAAGCAATTAGCTATTGCCTTAAAGAAGATTCTCTTGCTGAAGCTGAAGCCTATATGGACTTGATTAATATAAATGAACTCAACGAAGAAGAGAAAGCTATATACTATCTTCAAGAAGCAATTATCACATATAAGAAATATCTTCATCCAAAATCTTTTGACGGTATCAACTATAGTATAGACTACTTCAGCAAAAAGAGAGATGAGAGGAATCTGGCTGAGGCCTATTTCTATAAAGCTGCATTGGAAAATGAGGCTGGACTAACAGAAAAGGCTATCAACAACCTAAAATGCGCAGAATTCGAAGCGCAGAGCATTCAGGATGTAGCCCTGCACCATAAGATTGACGAGTTACAATGTTCCGTTTTTGGCTTATCCGGCCTTTACGAGGTCAGTATAAAATATGCAAGAAGGAACTTGGAACAAGCGATTCAAGAAAAAAACAAGAACTGGTATGTCTACGCACTTGACGCCTTGGCCTCGGCCTATTATCTTATGGGCAAGAAAGACAGTGCACTCTACTACATCAACAAAATACTTCCTTACGAAAAGTATTTGGAAAAGGAGACAATGGCTGAGGTATATACAAATATCGGCGTTATTCTGTCCTATCAAGATATTGAACTAGCGAAGAAATATCTACATAAAGCTATAACATTTAAGAATTACCCTAATGCTTATGCTTCATTAGCATTTATTGAAATTGGAGAAAATAATAACAGACAGGCAGCAAAAGAGCATTTGGATAGCGCACTCACATACAGTACAGGCAAAGACGCCATCTATATTGTAAGAAAACTCACGACATTGCATATGGAAGACAAAGAATACGAGAAAGCGTGTCGTGTACTGCTAAAAAAAGACAGTTTGACATCTATACAGAATGACATTAAACAGGATTTAAGTCGCATACAGTTGCGATATGATATACTTTATAAGGAAAAAAGGCAATCTGATCTTATCCATATGGCACTGATTATTGCCATCTTAGTTGTTGCCTGTATAGCCTTCCTTATCTTCCATCACCAATATAGGTATCTGAAGGTCAGGAAAGAGTTGATGCAAAGACAAATGCTGATAGAGAAATACAACAACAAGTTTAAAGACCTCCAACTTTCCGAAAAAGAAGAGTTAAGAGATAATCTCATATCTCTTCAAGAAAAACAGGCCAAAGCCATTTATAAGGGTAAGCAACTATACGATCATATCAATGAAGGAGGCAGTGTCGTCAACTGGAGCAAACAAGATTATCTCATATTCATTGATTACTTCAAC
The DNA here is from genome assembly GCF_000746155.1 of Prevotella sp. FD3004. Taxonomy (NCBI): domain Bacteria; kingdom Pseudomonadati; phylum Bacteroidota; class Bacteroidia; order Bacteroidales; family Prevotellaceae; genus Prevotella; species Prevotella sp. FD3004. The sequence goes on from NZ_JQKR01000012.1 coordinate 185,184, forward strand.
CTCGTTGATGCCTCTTTTAGTATCCGTTTAGAGACTGAATATAATAATCTCTCGCCACGATATAAAGTATACCTGATTCTTCAGAATATGGGCAAAAGCGATGAAGATATTGAATACATCTTTGGTATTGGAAAGAGTGCCATACGCTCTATCAAGTCACGAATTAAACTGAAAAACGAAGAAAACATGAGTAATAAAGATTAGAAAAATGTCTCATTTTTACCATTTAAAAAGCGTTGCGCGATATGCAAACGGCTATATTTCATCATGTTAGGCTATTTCTTCCTGCAACACAATCAATAAGTTTTTGCTCAATTCTTCGTTATTTCGACCAAAAACAGTTAACTTTGCACCAATTTTATTATCATAAACCCTATAAACAGTTATTATTATGAACCGAAAAGTTTTATTATCATTCGCTCTTGCATTAACAATGTCTTTGAATGTGCATGCTGGTGATGGGGACGAGAACCCCTTTCCAACACATTTCCCCGTCCCTCATCGTGCACCTAGACAGCAGTCTGCCGTTACTGTGAACAATATTGGAAATGGCACAGCCATCATCCAGTTTAACAAGGATGCAAAAAGAGTGGAAGTAGAATTCTACAGAAATGGTATCTTCGTTGGTTTTGAAGGCTTTGTATCAGTAGAGGCATCAAGCATACTGACAATCTCTGCCGACGACTATTCTGCAGATAGTTTTGCCGTGATTGTTAATGGCAAAGAGGTTTACGCTGGCGATTTCTAATTATCGCCTGAGTTATTTCAGCAGTAAAGGGAGGTATGACACCTCCCTTTACTGCTATATGATAGCTAATCATCTAAGACGTTTCGATAGAACAGATATCTGAGAGGACCAATAAGTCTTACTGCTACAGAGAGGTCTTCAGTAATGATTTCACCAGTACCTGTCAAATCTCCCGATTTTCCGATATGCTTACCGTATGAGGTAACCTCTCCGCTTTTTACCTCAAAGGTTGCGGTGTAGATGTCCTCGTCGGGCATTGAGGCAACAGAGACAACTTTTCCCGTCAAGAAGCCATATTCCAGATAAGGATAGCCGTCTAACTGGATATTGATACGCTGTCCTGGTTTCACTTTTCCAGAGCCGGCCACAGGTATCTTTGCTTTACCTATCGTAGTTTTCTCATGAGTACTGACAACAGAGAAAGCCTTATCGCCTGCAGTAATGTTCTGATTAGTCTTCCACAGATTGTTATAGGAGACAACACCCGTTATAGGGCTCTGAAGAAGATAGGCCTGTTTCCACTCTTGAATGGCCGTCCGAGTGCTCTCCCAGGCAGACTGCAGAGCCGTCTCCAACTGCCGTTTCTCCTGTTCTTTCTGCATCTTAAGTTCAGAGATGGTATTTCGTATTTGGGCTACTTGTATCTTAGCATTAGCTAAAGATGAACGCATCTGTTCTGTCGACATACTACTGTTAAGCAATCCTTGTTCTGTTGATTCTAAATCGGAAACGGAAGTCAATCCTTTGTCATGCAGTATCTTTTCACGCTGATAGTTTCCTTTGCTTAAAGTGTTGATGCGCTGGCTATAATCTACCTGTTTAGATACAGATGTCAGATAGTCTGAGTATGGTCGTAGTTGAGCCTCCTCTGCAGCAATACGCTGGTCGTAAAGATTGTTGTTCACAAAGTTATTATAATCTGTAATAGCCTTTGCAAGCGTCGTATATACACTCTGGATACTGCCAAGATGCGCATTGTCAAGACAAATACCGATACAATCCTCATTCTCCTCATTCTCCCATGATGTAGAGGACAGGAGAGAATCAAGTGTCAATACATCCTGCGTATTTGCTGGGTTTTCAATGACTGCGATGATATCATCAGCCTTAACATGTTGTCCGTCTTTAGCATAGAGTTCCTGTAGCCTGCCCGACATTTTGGCGACTACCCAGACAGGAGGCTCTGTCTTTGTAATGGTAACCGCACACGAGATGGTGTCGGGATACTTAAAGATGAAGCAAGCGATGAACAGCACCAACAAGATACCGCCAATCACCGACGACCCGATGCTTAGCAACTTATGAGGAGGAGCCGACAGGATATCTTGTACCTCCTCACTTCTGATAACACTCTCTTTCTTACTTTTTGCCATTTTCTAAAGACTTTCTTATTTTGCAGACCGATGTCAGGTTTCCTCTCAGTTCATAAACAGAAATAGGAGGACAGATATATTTGAACGGACAAGAGCAACATGATGTCAGATTACGCGTCAACCTCCAAGCATGGTTTTTTTTGAATTCTTTGCAAACCGCTTGTAATAACGTACACCCATCTTTTAGATTTCCCAAAACAGACTCAGATCCATGGGGAGAGATTTTTCCAGAGTAATCAATATCCAACACACCAAAGAAGTTCGCGTTCAATTTCATATTTCTGAATATCTTTTGATGTGAAAGAACAGTATTCTGTAAATCTTCTATTGTTAACATCACATTCCTTTCAAAGAAGTCGATATTGTCTGTTACCCATATCGGAATCAGTTCCAGATTCTCTATTTCCTGGTTTTCTACCTCACTTTCATCAGAAACAAGATACAGGAAAGAGGCCTTATCTGAATAAAGTTCCTTAAATACCACATTACCATCATACAGATTATATTTGTCTAAATAGACCCTATAATCAAGATTATTTATCACAACTCCCTTTAAATGGGATTCAATGGCGGCATAATCCTCGTAGAAACAAGAGATTGTAAACGAGAAAGGATACTTGTTGAGAATATGGGCAAATTTGTCAGGTGATGTTTGAGCCAAGAACGAACTACCAATAATTAAGTTCACTCGAGCTACTCCAGAGAGGCGCAGCTCATCTAGTATTTTAATAAGTAGTCCGCTTTCAACCATGTCTTTTAATGGCTGATTATCGTATACGGGAGAGCATACATCTTTATAATAGCTATTCCTATAAGCAACCTTCTTTTTGTCACTATTGTCATAAGTACTTGAAGACATCCAAATATTAACACCCGTCAGAAACCTGAGTTTCTTTTCCATAATGAATAACCGATCATCTATATTCTTTCCTTTGTCCAAATCTCTCTGCAGATTTAATATGGGTAGAAGTATCAATGGTTTTGTGTTATCCTCTGTCCTCACGGTTTTTAATACACATATATTTAGAGCCTCAGAAAAATCGGATGAGAAATCCGCTATTTCTTTGTCATCGAATGCAACGCTTCCCATATTCTTTGGCTCTCGCAATCTATCGATTAAACGAATAAACGACTTATTCGTACTTACCATGAAAAGCCCATTGTCAGTATTGTATAATATTGCACACGCCTCATCTACTCTGTCATAAAAAGTTGATGAGGGCAGTATTACCCAATGAGCTTGCATCTTTTTTTTATTCATATCACCTCGAGATTATGCATAATATGAGAATAGGCTTCAGGAAACTGCTGAAAGAATAAAAGTGCTGCCTCTTTTTCTTTTCCTGTTATTTGTGGCGTAGCAAAATCATTACATCTACAATTCTCCAAATACCCGTTATGAAAGATACAAGTTAAACAGTTTCCTTTATTTTCACATTTACTGCATAGTTTTGTAATACGATTATAGTAGTTGTTATATGTATTGGCGATTTTTTCAAAATCGATCTCAACACCATCTTCCCGAACTTGACCTAATCCATATTGATGGGATATCTTTTCGCATGGAAGAATCTTTCCTGCGACCGTTACAAATACTCTCTTAGTAAAGGGTTGACAAGTCCCTGTTGGTATTGGTTTGCATTCTCTTTTCCCAAACAGCAATTCATTATAATCAAGAAAGAAATAAGGAGAGTTCATACTCAAATAACTTGCAACCGCCTCATAACTCGGATGTTTTTGAAAGTCAGAGGATTGTGAACTAAGACTATTTATTGACTCATTCATCTTCTGGAATATCTTGTCAAATTCTTCTTGCTTACTTTTTCTAACTCCCGTCATGCTGATTTCAGAGAGACGTGGCACTTTCTGAAAAGTATTTGTTATATAATCACGTACACCTGATATAGAATTCTTGTTATTTAGGACTGCATTGAAGTCCACAAACTTCTCATAGTATTCCGGATATTTATTCTTAATGAGTTCTATCGACTTGACTATCTCCCCAAAAGCAGGAGTCCCATTCTTAAATACTCTATATGAATTTCCTTCTTTATCTCCATCAAGACTGATAAGTAATTTAAATCGTTTATCGACCAGATAATCCATGTATTTCGGAAGAAAAATCGCATTCGTAGTCATAGAAAAGGAAAAGGTCTTACCATAGCCCGACAAATCAGACTCCACATATTCAACAACCTTTTGGATAAGTTCCATGTTCATTAAGGGTTCACCTCCATAGAAACCAATATCGATCTCTGACTTACCATTAGTATCATACCCTTCTTCCCAAAGTTCTTTTATAAATGAAAGAAATTTAATGGCACATGCATAACTTAGTTGTCTATCATGCCTTTGGTCGTAATCAGAATACAATTCTCCGTAAGCACAATATGTACAATTGAGACAACACCTCTCTGTTACCTCAAATGTTATCTGAGGAGTTGTAGCTAGATTTTCCTTTACCTTGTATGGATTTAAATATTCCGTCATTACTTATATAAAATATGAAATGAGTCAATGGCCATCTTTTACATATTGTTAGTAGAGGGCGTATATACACCCTCTACTAAATTTATGACTTAGGGATGATGAATGATAATCTCATGGTCTGTATGATCAGGAGACTGCAAATGGCCACGATAATTAGCACCTCCATTGGCCCTTGTGTTTCCACTTACGCAGGCACAGCGGCAATCGCCACCACCACCAACAAGATTGTTCATCTCTCTTCTTCCCATAGCATTCTCGGAAAGCATGTTAAGTTTTAAATTTTTCATAAAATAAAAAATAATTAATTGAATATTGTTTGAATGTTGAATGTACAAGGCCAAACCATCTGTCGTTTACAGACAAAAAATCGATGTACACTATATGTTTAGCTGGTTCTTTACGAGTGTAAAGTAAAGCCCCTTCTTTCCTATTAATGTTTCGTGGTCACCTTGTTCACAAATCTTGCCATCTTGTAGTACCACGATATTGTCGGCATCGCGAACGGTACTCAGACGGTGAGCTATAATAATGGCCGTCTTACCCTGTATGAAACGATTGAGATTCTCCATAATCTGGTGCTCATTGTTGGTATCGAGCGAATTTGTTGCCTCGTCCATGAAGATAAATTCCGGATTTTTGTAGACAGCACGCGCAATCAGTATTCGTTGTTTCTGGCCCATACTCAGTCCGTGTCCCTCGGCACCGATCTTTGTATTATAGCCCAATGGTAACTCTTCGATAAAGTCCTTGATATTAGCCGTAGCAGCCGCCTCGCGCATTCTGTCCTCATCAATCCGTTCCTCTCCTGGGGCAATGTTCCGCGCGATGGAATCAGAGAAGATAAAACCATCCTGCATCACTGAGCCGCAATGTTTCCTCCACTCCCGTTTATCGTAGTTCTCAATATCAGAGTTACCAAGAATCACCTTACCCTTGTCTGGCTTATAGAAGCCAAGAATCATCTTCAGAAGGGTTGTCTTACCACTTCCACTAAGTCCGACGATAGCAGTTGTCTTACCACGTGGGATTGTCAGATTAATATTATCAAGCGTTGGCTTCTCGTTCAATTTGTCATATCTGAACGTCAGATTCTCAATCTTGATGTCATTATTATGGATTTCCGTGATAAGAGTCTTCTCCAAGGGGCGCTCGTCATCTTTCGAGTAAATCTCCTGCAAACGATCGAGACTCAACTTGGCATCCTGATATTGGCGTGCAAAGTTTATCAACTGGTCGACAGGGCTATTCAGCTGACCGATGATATACTGAATAGCCAACATCATACCCAGTGTAATCTCTCCTTTTATGACCAACGCAGCAACAAATGCCGTGATAATAGCATTCTTAAGCTGATTAATCAAAATACCTCCGGATTGCTGATATTGCGACAAGGCAAGCCCTTTCACGGTAATCTTATATATTCTTGCCTGGATATGCTCCCACTCCCAGCGTTTCTGCTGCTCACACCCATTGAGTTTTATCTCCTGCATACCTGTGACCAGTTGCACCATATTACTTTGGTTTGCTGAATTTTGGGTGAACATCTTATGGTCAAGTATGGCCCTCCGTTTCATGAACAGCCATACCCATGCCACATAAAAGGCACTGCCCAAGAAGAATATCAGAAAAATCATCTGACTATAGAAAAGGATGACCACTCCAAAGATAATAACGTTAACGATAGAGAAGAGAGTCGATAAACTGGTATTGGTCAAGAACTGCTGAATACGTGTATGATCATTGATTCGCTGTAAGATATCACCCGTCATCTTCGTATCAAAGTAAGCAATAGGCAAACGCATCAACTTAGCCAGATAGTCAGAAATAAGAGATATATTTACCCTTGTACCAATATGCAACAAAATCCATCCTCGGATGAACTCGACCGACGTACTACTGATGACGAGCATCATCTGTGCAATCAGCACCAGGTAGATATAGCTAAGATTCTGATTGGTAATACCAAAATCGACAATAGACTGCGTAAGGAACGGCAAGAGGAGTTCAAGAAGAGCCCCCGTACCAAGCCCTATGAATAATTGAATAATCAGTTTCTGATATGGTCGGAGATAGCCAAACAGAAACAGAAGGCTTTGTCGGCCTTTATTGGTGTCATCGTCAGCAGAGCGGTTATAGAACTCGGGGGTCGGTTCTAGACATAAAGCAGTCCCCTCGTCTTCCCCATCTTTCCTACTACTCAGCCAGCATCTCTTAAACTCCTCTTCTGTAAATGTGGCTTTAGCGCCCGCTGGGTCTGCCACATGAAATAAGACCCCTTTTTTTGTTTTCTCAATTCTGTAGAGTACTACGAAATGGTTCTGGTTCCAATGGATGATACAAGGCAAGGGGACATCTTCTTTCAGTCGGGATATCGAAATGCGCAGTCCAATGGTGTGCATACCAAGTTTCTCTGCAGCCTCACTGATGCCAAGCATAGATACGCCAAGACGCGATATGAAGCAGTTCTCCCGAAGATACTGTATCGAGTAGTGCTTACCATAATAAGCAGCGACCATCCGGAGACTCGTCGGACCGCAGTCCATCGCATCATGCTGGACAAATAGTGGAAAGTCTTTTATTCTCATCGTTTAATCAGGCATTTCGGAGCTGTCTTATATAATGTCTCAAAAGCCGAGACTGGTGGACATATCGTCCGATAAGCACATTCATCACAATCAGTCTCCTTGCGTGTGATTCGCCACGAGGTGTTTTCACGTAATTCTTTTTCGACAATATGATAAAGATCATCGATATAAATATTTCCCAACGGGACTTTCGCATTCAAGGCATAAATACTACCAGTAGGAAGAATCTCCATAACCCCAAACGAGGATGCATTCAATTTCATGTGTCTGAAAAGATCTTCCATAGTCAGGCGGGAATTATCAATATCCTCTTGCGTCATCAGCACATAACGTCTAAGAAACGCTTCGTTATTACCCGTCCAAACGGGAAGCATATCTATGCCGTCAGTTTCGTCTACAAAATCGCTTTCATCTGCCACAATCTTCTTGAAGACAACGGGAAGCCCCTGATCTTGCAGACTGGCACAAATCGCATTCAGATTGTCTGTCCTAGAATATCTGTCGATATAGGAAGTGATGGAGTAGTTGCCAGTAAACCCTTTGGCAAGCAACAATTCTGACAGGCATTTGATGTCCTCGTCATAGCAATTGAACACATACTTGAAGTTGTATAAACTGAGCGTATCCAATACATCTGAGAAATAAGCCTGTTCGTTTTTGTCCAGGCTCACAATGATATTGACAACGGCCGTACTCGACACCTTCAATTGATTAAGTGTGATGGCAAGTGCTTGCTGAGAGAGTCTGACCTTGGTGAGATAATAAGGTGGTACAGGGTGTTGTCGATGACTCCTATTTCTGAATGCCACCATCGTATGTTGCTGACTGTCTCGCAGTTTGCAGTTCAGATAAATGTGGACACCCGACAGGAATCTCATCTTGTTACCCATCGTTCTCAGACGTTCTTCTTTCTCGTCATTTGTGCAGTCAAGATCTGTCTGCAGGTTGATGTAGGGTAACAGGTTGATGGGCCTGCCTCCGTCGCTAATGTCTTTGAGAAAAAATATTCCCCGATTGAAAGCCTGAGTGATATCGGCGTCGTTGCTGATAGCATCCTCACTATAGGGTAACGCACCCATATTGGCTGGCTCATACAGACGCTGTACTAATCCGACCATCTTCTGACTCTCAGAAATCATATAGGTCTGAGCTTGCGTATCGTACAGCATAACTTTTCTTTCGTTGATGATGTCGACATAGACTGAGGGCGAGATAATAATCCAACGGGTATTGGTAGTAGGCATATCCATCTGTTATACAATTTTTAATTTGTTCATAATATAAGAATATGCCTCCGGATATTTTCTCAAGAAGCTATATGCTGAATTTTGGTTGACTCTGGCCATCTGTTTGTTGACAAAGAAAGAGCACACGCTCTTCTCGTTCTCCAACTGACCGTTATAAAACATGCAACACAAGCATGAGAGATAATCGTGACACTTCTGGCAGACACGGTTCACCCTCTCATAATAGGCATTATACTTATCGGCAATCTCTTTGAAATCAAGCAATATCTGTCCATCCTCGATTCTGCCTAATGCATACTTATGACCAATACGTTCACAAGGCAGGATCTTCCCAGAGACGGTAATAAAGACTTTTTTCGCAAAAGGGAGACAGGTTCCCGTGGGCATCCTGTTGCTTTTCCCCCTTCCAAAAAGCAACTCGTTGTAGTCGTGGTAGGTATAAGGTGAGTGCGTCTGTATATATCGTGCAGATCTCATGTATTCTGGACTATCTTGGAAACATGTCGGCTTTGATTCCAAGGCAGCTTCTTCTTCCGAATCGACCTTACTCTTGTGCAGTTTTTCGAATAGTTCTCTTTCCTCTTCCTTTACACCCGCGATATTAATTTCTCCAATACTGGGCGTTTTCCCATAATTATCCATGAAGAAGTCGCGAATAGACTTTACGCTGTTGCAGTTGTTCAGCACAGCATTGAAACTGATGTTATCCCTGAAAAAGTCGGGATAGGTGTTACGGGCATAATCAATGGATTTCACAATATAGTCATAGGCAGGCTGTCCATTTGGGAATACCCGATAAGTATTACCGATACGGTCACCGTCAAGACTAATTAATATTCTGAAACCTTTTGAAACCAGATAATCAAGGTTCTGCGGCAATAACAACGCATTGGTTGTCATCGAGAAAACAATCTTTTTATAAGCGAGGAGCTCTTTTTCTATATATGCGACTACTTCCTTGATAAATGGCATATTCATCAGAGGCTCCCCTCCATAGAAACTGATATGGAGAATGTTTGCTTCTGCGCCCTGATAACCGCTGTCCCACAACAATTTTATATACTTGAGAAATGCGATTGCATTCTGAGTGTCAAGCATCCTATCGTAGCGCGCATCTCTATCAGAATAGAGCTTACCATAACCACAATATACACATGAAAGATTACATCTCTCGGTAATCTCAAAGGTTATCTGCGGCGTGTTGGCAAGATATTCCTTGATATTCTCTGGTATTATTTGCTTCATCCCCGTTATATCTAATGCTAATGGCATTGGCCATGGCAACACGTCCAACACCATTAGCGGTTAGGTTGTTGCGACAATAATCAGCCTTTGCGATGACCTACAACAATGATAGGATCCAAGTCTATATAAACATCCTGCTGACCAGTAGAATGCTTTCCACCTGCATTATTGGCCCAACCATTGTCATCTGTTGATGAAGGTCCGTGACAACCACAGCCGCAGACATTTCCACCTACGAGTTCTCTCATCTCTCTTGCTTCCAGAGCATTCTGTGAAAGCGAATTCATCTTTAATGATTTCATAATTAATAAAATGGTTAAATTAGTAATAACGGTTTGATTTTTTAATGCCAAACTTTCTGCACTTTGCAGATATAAACTCATTGCAATTGCGCTGCAAATTTAACCTGATAATATTTATAAACCAAGAAAAATGCGTCGCAAAAGCAAATCTGCGATTATATGGTTTTTTGATAGTTAATCTCCTGTTTTTTAACCCATTGCATTCTTGCAACACTATTGCGCAACGCATTTTGAGACGACAGACAAGCGCTTACGGATTAATAAACACACTCATTATCAATTCACGTCCACGAATGTGATTGACAGAGGTACTGCTGGTAAGGTCGCTGGTGATGACATATGAATAGGTGTCACGATTCAGCAGATTATTGAGCGAGAGAGTGAAATCAAGACGCTTTGATTTGTAACTGGCTTTGATGTCGGCCAGGAAGAAGTCTTTGTAATTACCACTGGTAATCTCGTTGCGGTAATACTCACCCCGAAGGTCAATGATGAACGGACTGACAGGAATAACGATGGAGAGATCTTGCTTCCAGCTGTCAATCTTTTGCATATAATCCATCGATTGGATTTTGGCTTTACCTTCGTCCGTCACAGCTCGACCAATTCCGAGCAAGCCCTGTTGGTTCTCGCTGCTCCGTCCGTTCATACGGTCCTGATTGAACGTGAAACCATAGCGCAGGTGCATGTCCTTCCATAATGAGAAGTCGAGACCTGTGCGGATGTTGAACATCTGACTATTGTAGGTAGTCATTATCCCGTTTTGGAGCATCGAGGCATCGTTATTGAGATACAAGGCTCGAAGATTGACAACACCATTCCAAAGGCTGATGCCTTTACTGGCTATCAGGTTGGCTTGCCAAGAGTCCGACTTACTTTCCTGCTCTACAGCAGAGAGGATGATATAATCGCCTACGAACAGGCGTGTCGGTGTATAAGGCGAGGTGCTGAAAGTACGCGATACGGTCAAGATGGTGTGCAGGGCTTTCAGTGCATCATTATAGTTGATGCCGCTACGGATAGCCTGCGTATGGCTGTGCTGATATCCCGCATAGCCTCGGTTGATATACTGGAAGTCCTGCAATATCAGTGAATGGTAGAAACGACTGGCATCCAAAGGCTCCACAGAGGCAGAACCTCCTAATAAAAGACGCAGGCGAGGTGTGACATACCACTTGACACTGAGGTCTGGCGAGATTTGAAACCCCTTGTGAGAGGGCTGGCCAAAGTCAGAGGTATATTCATAGAGGTATTCTGTTGTGGGGCTGAGTTCCACGCTGACATCGTGCGTCTTGTAAGTCAGATTCGGTTGTACGTATAACCGGATGAAAGAAAAACAGCTGTTATCCGCCAACAATCCGATAGTATCGGGAAGTCCTGTTAAGTCAGACTCTATGCGGTGCAAAGCTGCATTCACACCCGCTTTGAGCGAAAGGCTAAAACGTCCAAGTTTAACGCCACCCATAGCGTAGGTATCGGTGCCGTATCGTTGACTACTGACGTACTGATGAAGTGAATCTACGAACAATGACTGCGGACGGCTGATGATGCGGTTGTTGGAATAGAACGACACAAGGCGGTTGCCGTACTTGCGGATGATATACAGATTGTCCTTAATGTCGTATTCGGGCTTGCGAGCAAACTGGTTGTGGTTTGCACTTCCAATCTCGTTAAGCCACTGACGGCTCCAAGTAAAATCGCCCGACAACAAGTTTTTCAGATATTGATTGGTACTGTTACGCTCATACTTCATCAGCGCATAGAGTTCGTTATCCTTTTGTAGATAGCCCTTACGATTGTCGATGATGCGGTTTCCATAGGGAAGAAAATACTCCGTGCGCCTTTCACCCTCTGCCGTCTCGCGATTGTTATTATAGATTACCTGTATGTTCATCTGTGATGACTCACTAAACCGTTTCAGTGTGTTGAGCGTGACAGCATGGCTGCGATTGAACAGGGTACGGCTTTCGGCAAGATTGGGTGTCGTAGGCGGTGACAGCTGAATATAATCACCACTGCTTTCCGATTCGTCGAAATTAAAAAGACTCGTTGTTTCCTTGCTGATATCCAGTCCCATGTTATTGGTTTTGTAAGTGAGCATGGTCTGGAAATCAGACTTGAGGCGTAGGCCAAAGCCCTCGAATTTCCATAATCCAGTACGATGGCTGATACCGGCCCCACCATTGAATGATGTTACCCAATGGTTCTTGGCCCCCTCTTTCATGCGGATGTTCACTGCAGCCTCGTCGGTATAAGTAAAATCCTCAAGCACACGAATGGGCTGGTGATTTCTCATGACCTGCACAGAACCTATATCTACCTGCGGCAGAGTATTGGTAGCTACACCGTATTTGTCACCCAACATATCCAGCCCCTCAATATAGAACTTGCTGATGGGCTTACCCTCGTATTTGATTTGTCCGTTCTGCTTGTTCACCTCAAAGCCGGGAATGCGGGAGAGTACGTCGCCAATGTTGCGATCATTTTGATCGGCAAAAGTCGCCACATTGTATGTCAATGTGTCACCATGCTCACGCACCTTACTTGCCTTGACAGTCACTTCCTTCAGGGCTATTGCCTCTTCCTGCATCACTATTCGTAGTGATCTTTCGTCCGAAAGGTTGTGAATACGCTGTTTCCTGAAACCAAGCATCGAGACTTCAAGATAGCTTTCTGTTACCGCTTCGATGGAGAACATGCCTTTACTATCGGTCTTGCAGAATCCTATCATCTTATTTGTTGCATTGCTACGTACTTGAACGATGGCTCCCGTCAACGGATCATCGTTCCTGTCGGTGACCATTCCCGTTATCCGCATCTGCGCCGATGCCATGAGCGGAAGAAGGCTGTATAATATAATTATAAGGCAACGTCTCATTCCTATTTTGACTATTCCAATTCTATATATGGTTCTGCTGGTAAGACTTTATTCACCCGAGGTATGGTTCTTGGGCGATTCTTGTACTTTAGGAATTTCTCTCTTGTCATGTGATAGTATTTTTCATCACCCCAATTATAGAATGTTACGGGATTAATGCCATCCTTCTTAATATTTATAGCTGTGAGTCTGATAAAGTCACTATCGGCCGTAGCCTTGAGAATAAGACCAGGTAAGCCGCCAAGTTTCCAAGGACCAAGACTAACAGGAATTTCTTCAGTAAACCAAACATCCCAAACACGCCCTCTGAACTTTGTTGTGGCTTTATGGCATTCTAGTCCCAAGATTGTCATTACAGAATCCATATTGATAGTCCATTCTTGTTGAGGAATATCTTCCTCATAAGTATAATAGGCATCCGAATAACCGCTATAAAGAGCCAATTTCCCTGTTTTCACGTCTTGATAAAGCTTCTCTCTGCTAATTGTGCTGCCTTTTAGCTGTTCAGACTTGCCTGCCTCTTTACTCACAGACGCAAAAAACTCATTCAGAGCTATATCCATTGTTGTATCATCTGTATTCAACAAGCTGTCAGTTCTGTTTTGGTAATAGCTAAAAAACTGATTAGCCGTCTTTCCTGTCCTAAGAATATAAGAATCGCTACAATCCTTCTGCCATGAGTCATATCGTACTTCGAGTATAGCTGGCTCTATTACATGAGTCTCCTGCGCATTAACATTTAAAGTCAAACAAAGAGATAATATAAACAAGAAAGTATGTTTCATATTCATTGAGGTTCTAAATGTACGTCAACTACAAAAATAGTTGACGTACAAATCACAAATATTTTTTAATCCCAACAGTTCTTCTCCCAGAGCTCAGCCCATGCATCCCATTGTCTCGGGCCCCAGTTAGCACTCTCATCGCCATTGGCCATTTGTTCACTACAGAATTCAGCACTTTGAACCGATACTCTGCAAAAGTTTCTTTAACGCTTTTTTCCTGATCCATTAGCACACCTTTTTAATGATTTGTATGATATATGGTTGCGTTGCAAAAATAAGCAAATAATTCCTTTTAACCAAGAAATACTTGTTTCATCTTGTTTCACTGAAGCAAAATGAAACAAGAAGAAACATAAAACGGCTTTTTGAGACATATAATCAGACGTCGGTATGAAATAACTCTTCATAAAAAACAGATGAGAGCCTATGAACAAATCCGAAAGAATCTCATTAGTGAAAATAATCGGTATTTTTTCTGTTTTGCTATCACTTTACGCATAAATTGCTTAATACAAGACACTTATGAATGGTTGGCAGCAAGATAAAAGTGACAGCAAATTACGAATCTTTTAGTATTATCAGGTATTCAGTACCCTTATTGGAACGTTTTCGCATGATTTCGTTCCGATTGAAATCATTTATATTTTTCTAACCTTCCTATCAAGCATGTCTACGACATTTCCAGGCAACCGTCCTCTCATAAAAGAGATAAAAGAGTTATAGTCTATCTCCTTGCCTTTATTATCCAACATAAACTCGATGACGTTCATTGCCAAGGGCTCCATCCCAACCTGATCTGCAACCTCATACAGTAACTCTGGACCATATCCGTATATTAAACAAGCTGTATGAGTATCGTCAGACTCCAAATCATAGAGACTTATCTGAGGTCTTTCGTCCCATTTTGTTGTGTCCCTTTTTTCATTAAGATACTGAGCCAGCCACTCAATGAGGCTCTCGCTTACAAAATATCGTCCTTTTGTGTTAGGAGATACACGGTTATCAAATATAGAATGAAGTATCTCATGAACACAAGACTCATACTTCATATCCTTGTCAAGGATACAGAATCTGCCCAAAGAATGCCCAGCAAGCCAATTCCCTGAACGATATAATACACGCAGGATATCCAAATCGCCATTTACAGGTGCTATACTGCCCAGTTTATTCATTGCTCGTGTTACTGCATTCTTAAGAGTTGGTTTATCTCCTTTCATATTGTAAAAGGCCAAGCTCAGATTCCCAATTTTCATTGTATCGGGCTCAACATAGCTCTTGCTAACAAAGGCTATGTATATCCGGCTCTCTTCATTTCCAGAGGTTTTGATACTTTTTAAGGCATAAAAACTATCTGGTGCCTCCACGAGAATATCCTTAACAAACACATTAGTAGGGAATACAGACTCTTCTTCTGAACAATATGCATAGATCAGAGTCCTGTCATCCTTATTATTTTCTTTAATGGGATCAAAAAAGAAGAAAGTACCCATAACGTCATATTCTACCTTAACTCGTGCGACATTCCCTTTCATGACCGTGATGATTTGTTTATCCGAAAAAGGTGCAGAACCGCTTTCGTTCTTATATGTCGTTATGAACGTCTTCTCCTTGTTGTAATAGTCATAAGCTTTGATGTAAGAAGGGGCAAGCATTCCATTTCCTTCTACAGATGGTTCGCCGATTCTCACATTAGTAAAAAGCATAATTGTGTCAGATGACTGATGAGTGTCAAGGTCAAGCTCAACGTGCAAATTCATTATTGAATCGCTACCAAAGGATTGGGGCCTCAACGATACCACCATCTGATTACACTCCAGTTTTTGACCATACAATGAAGATGTCACTACTAACGACATCAACAGGTCCACCCAAAGGACTCTCATAAATTGTCTATGCATATACTTCATATTATTTTTTACGCTCAGGCTACAAAGATAAAGAGATTGTTCTTTTAAACAAAGAAAAAATCACTTTTCTTTTGCCAAACTATTTAAAAAGGAAATACCGCCATTCTAGCAAATCATCGATTTGCTGTCACCAGACATTTTGCTGTCACCACCCATAAACCGCACATATTTAGCGGTTTATGAATAAAGTGACAGCAAAACAGCAAGTGATGCAAAATAATATGTATATATACAACTCTCTTTTTTCCTTTATTTATGACACTGCTGCTGTTTTCTCGTTTTCAGATAGACATACACAGAAAGCAGAAAGTTCCACCGCATTTTCTGCATCTCACACTCGTCTGGCGAGAGAGACTCGTGCTGCCGTCCAATCAGAAGTTTCTCAGAATAGCACCCTCCTGAGCACAGATACTTGACCCAGCAATCGCAACAATTCTCAATCTCATGAACCGAGGTGGGACGATACGACCTCATCTTCTTCACGTCAATACCGTTACGGATATCACCGATGGCATACTTTTTGTCGTAGGCCAGATGTTCGCAACTGAAAATTTCTCCTGTATCAACAATCGAGAACATGTACTTTCCCGAAGAGCAGGCCCTCAGATGTGTCCTGTGCTTATCGAGTGTCTCAACCTGCTCCCTAATTGACATGCAGTGAACAGGCCGTCCGCTGTCTATGCGACAGATATAATAATCAATCAGGTCCTCATACTGTTTCTTAAACGATTCAAGACGTTCGTCATAAACACATGTTCTGTTAACGTTCCTCGACTTATAGGCAGGTACGGCAGAGAAAGGCATACCCAGATTCTCAAAGTAGTCGTAGACCTTCCACATGCATTCGCAGTCGCTTGGGATGGTCGCCCTCATCTGGAACTTCAGACCGGCATCCTTCACTTTCCGAATATTCTTCAGCACGAGGTCGTTGCTACGCTTCCCATTAGGGAACACGCGATGAGTCGTAAACTCCTCAGGACCGTCATAGCTGTAAAGAATGTCAATCTGGTGGTTTTTGAAGTATTCAATATTCTCGTCGGTGAACAGCGTTCCGTTGGTTGTCATACCATACCCCACATTCCTGTCTGCGTATTTCTCGGATATATAGTTAAGCACAGCGTCTATAGTGTCCATCCTGAGCATAGGCTCACCACCGAAGAAGTTGAACCGGCATTGCATGTCATTATTCGTGTGCGCCATAACGTAATCAATAATCTCGTGGCAGTTCTCTGGCGTGATGTCACCGAACCCGAAGTTTCCTTTGTTCTGCGCAAAGCAATAGGTACACCTCAGGTTACACTTGCCCGAAATCGGCAAAATCACATCCTGCATCGAATATGAATCATCGTCACCTTTTTCTTCATACCTTTGGCAGAAAACCGGGAAGACCTCCAACACCTCCTCTTCAAGGCTTTGGAACTCCTCATCATCAAAGAACTGGCCTTGCCCTGTCAGCTGTGCGAAGAACTGATCGACAACCGTATTCTCCTTCAGGTTCACCACCGTCATAGTTGGAATATGCAGGAGATAGCACTGGTGGTCTCTCTTCAGATAGTAGAAATCACATTTTGATAACACTTTCAACATCATCGTAAGCATTTAAGAGATTCGCCATTCTTTACTAAAATGGCGAATCCCATGAAAAATACTAAGGTCTCAGAATAACCGGATCGGGGAAATCTACCTTGTAGTTATAGTAACAACAGGCAAACTCCATGTGATTGCAGATGGGAAGAGACTTCTCAACATTAATTCCACCATTGACCTCATTCATCTCGCTCTCATTCAGAATAGCGAAATCTTCTTTCTTAATCTTTTTCATAATTTTAATGAGTTAATAATTTGGGTCTATTTTATGCGCAAGACCGCTAGCGCTTATTGGTTATCCGTTAAGTAATCGTTAGACATTTTGTAATATAAAGGCTTTCCATCATCAGGTAAAAGACTTTGGTAAATATCTGCTCATATGTCAGGTTGGGAAGATACGCTTCTCTGCATATTTCCCGGCATACTGCCTCCCCCGTATTTGCTTGTGAGAAAAGAGTCAAAAAGACGCACCATCCTGTTAGCCTATATTTTCCATAAGGTGAATTCATATAGTAGTCCTCACTCTCTTCCTCTATATGACAATTGGGGCTGAGTTTAAATTCAAAATCCGTCATAACCTCATGTATGTCCTTAGCCTTACCAATTCGTGAAAATATTTTGTAGAAATGATTGTATTCCTTCATTGACTTGATGTTTTCTTCATACTCCACCCCGTCTTTATCCAGATAGGATAATATCCGATCATAATACGAAGGGAACTCATACTTTAACCGATATTCTATCTGTTCACAAACATAATTATACCGTTTCAACTGTCCTAAGCAATGCGTATACTTACTTTCGTATTGAGCAGTTTCGATAGTACTGTATTTCACAATTTCGTCAAGGTCGTTACTTCCTATTAAATACGAAATCCTCTGATGGTGTTTCTCTGCAAGTTCTGTCAGCAAAAGCTGCTCATAGATAATATTGAACTTTCCTTTTATATCTCCTGAACACATGATCCCATCATACATATCATGAAACGCGCTCTGGGCCTCTTGACAGTATTGCTGGATAAAGTCTAGATTATTGCCGCCGAATATACCCATATTGGCAGCTGCTTTGCATTTACTTTCTCGAATAATCTGAGGAGCCGTCTTAAGATTATGCTTAATATACTCCATGGCAACCTCATAGTCTGTCAATGAAAAATTCTCAATCATCTCCAGACTTTGACATACGACATCTGCATTTACCACCCTATCAGGAAATTCCTGCCAAATAAATACATCATTATCTACATGTAAGAACGGTTCCTTTTGTACAGAATA
This sequence comes from Prevotella sp. FD3004, assembly GCF_000746155.1. NCBI lineage: Bacteria > Pseudomonadati > Bacteroidota > Bacteroidia > Bacteroidales > Prevotellaceae > Prevotella > Prevotella sp. FD3004. Next base: position 203,605 of record NZ_JQKR01000012.1, read on the forward strand.
GGTCATGATTTTCCCATACGCCCACAAAGATTCGTCAACGTTGGCCATATCATCAAGATTTGTGTGGAACTTATAATATGGGAGTTTCAAAATATCTCTGAAAAGCTTCACTCCAAAAGTATCCGTGTATAATTCAAGATGAGGATAGTATCGGGATATAGTAAGGCAACTATAAGCCATTGACAATAAGCAATAGCGATAGTTTATCCAACCGCCATGATACCTGTTCTGGCTCACATCGCTGTTTGCCTTAAAAAGCGGCTTGCTCCAAAAAGACTGTATTACATTCATAATGTATTAAAGAAAAAGTGTCTCATTGCAGTTCTGTCTACAAGAGACACTATGATAAAGTTTGCTTAGTAAGTTAATGATTTTACCATTAACACAGGCAGATCAGTCCAGTAAATGGCCAGTATCCGCATCTTCCGCTCTTACCATTCCATGTACATGGGCTACCCGGACCCTTACCAGCGCAAGGTGCGGCACCAGTACCTCCAACAACATGTTTCAACTGTTCGCGAGTCAGCGAATTGTCCATCATTCCCTCTAGGGAATTCATCTTAATCTTTTTCATTTCTTTTGTTTTTTTATTAATACTACAATTACTGGTATAAGCGTACTGCAGATTACTTACACCAAATTATTTATCACTCAAATAGAGATTCAAAATCATTATACGAATAGAAATCATCTGGTAGTTGATGATTGTTTATATAGAATGTCGGAGTATAATGTATCTCCAGCTCCTGAGTTCTCCGTTCCATCCACATGATCTTATCTTCTTGTGCGTCTATTGCTTTGTCATCTATTTCATACTTTTTCCGGAATTCTTCATATTTTTTTTCCTTTTGGCCATACCAGTCATGCAAAACCTTTATCATGTATTGATCGCCATATTTTTCCTTTAGAGCAAAGAACAATTTTATGGCATTCTTCTTTGCATCACGATCTATAGAAGACACGTTGAAGATAACTTGTAAAAAGACATCCTTCTTTTCCAAGAATTTTTCCATTTTAAGATGAGACTTGGAACAAGCGCTACAATACGGATCGCAGACCTTAAGTATTGTCACCGCAGCAGTTGGTTGGCCTATATTTATACTCATATCCTGAGGTACTTCTGCTATCAATGGGCTCTCTTCCAACAACGTCCGGAATACATTCTCATCATATCTAAGTTTATTGAAAGCAGGAAATAGCTCATTATACATTTTATTCTGTTTACATAGACTCAGATACATATTACTTCCCCATAGCATTATCAAATCAATGATGATAAAGGGAACAACGCTACTCATTATCTGATTTAAACGCAAACTCAAAAAACCACCAAGAATTGATATCACAAACAAATAGAGCAAAAGCGTCAGTACAGACAAGCACATTACACACCAATGCTTAGACACTATGACTTGATAATAAAGCGAATATATAATAAAGGGGAGGGCTAATACATTTATGCAAGCAGCCGCCTGATAATAGCTCAGATTATTACCAACACACGTTAAAGTGATTAACGTGCCTGCAAAATAAGCGAGTCCTATCGTAGTCCAATTTATACCATAAATGTTGTTTGCAGCCGATTTTAGGACAATCGAACAGTCCCACTTCTTCCCAACAGGGCATAGTTTCTCAATAAAAGATGAGTTATAATCATTTACTTCAGAATATAAAAGAACCGCACAAATGAGACTTCCAATCCCAAGTCCTACAGCATACAATCCGAAATAAATCGGTATTTCGAATGGCAATAATGACAAAAATACCGATACAAAAGCTATAACAAATACAAAAATCGGCATTGTTTCTATAAGCTTTTTTACAAAATACTCTTTCTTTTTATTCTTGTACTCTGGTTCTGCAATATAATCCTTAACCTCAACGAAGGTAACAATTCCACCATATATATTCTTGAATTCTCCGAAAGAGATGTTTTCTTTTCTATTATTTATTGGATTATACCATATAACACTTTCATTTGTTACCGAATCTATAATACTGAAATAAGGCTGTGAATGAACATATACCAATGCAATATATGATCCGTCCTGTTGTATTAAAGACTCTGCGTCTTTTATATTATATGAGGTCGTTGCTATGTTATAATTCTCCAAGACATCAGAAATTGCCATAAGGGAATCTGAGTAAGGATGCTCAGACAACTGCTTGCAAATTGTTTCCCTATTAATGGAAAGCGCGTTACGCTTTACGATTTGCCAACAAATGTCCAAGCTATTTGTCGATGTAAAATTGTACATATCCATTAGACGCAATATTTAAGTTTCTGAATTATTAACTCGCCATTTATAATTTATTACGATTGCGCTGCAAATTTAGGCGGATAATTTCTTTTTACCAAGAAAAGAATGTCGCAAAACAGGAACTAGGAGAATATACTGATTTCATAGTTAATATATTGAATTAAAGATAATTGCGTATACGCAACACGATTGCGCAACGCTTTTTGAGACATTCTATTTCTCCTATATGATAGTTTAAGCCATACATAGTAGGAGTTTACTCTTGCATATATCAAAGATAATGTGTACCTTTGCCAAAGATTAACTAAACAACATTGTATTTATGACTCCTAAAGAACTCAGAAACGAACGGTTGGCAGAGCGGATGATTAAGAATCTGAAACGTCGCAACATGGAGGCTTTCTACTGCAAAACCTCTAGTGAAGCTATTAATAAGGTGTTGGAACTGATACCTGATGGCAGTAGCATTACGTGGGGGGGCTCCATGACTATCCGCGATATGGGTCTACCAGACGCACTTCGACAGAAAGGTACATACGAAGTTTTAGACCGTGACCTGGTAGAAGGTAACGAAGAGAAAATACAGATGTACGTCAGAGCCTTCACGGCAGATGTTTATCTGTCGAGTGCGAACGCCATCTCTGAAGATGGTATAATCGTAAATATTGACGGAAATGGCAATCGTGTAGCGGCTATCACGTGGGGGCCAAAGAAGGTCATCTTTATCATAGGCCTGAACAAAGTAGCTCAGACTATAGAGGCTGCTCTGGCCAGGGCTCGAAGCACCGCATCGCCCATCAACGCTAGTCGCTTTGACATCAAAACTCCATGCCAAGTAGACGGCGTGTGCCATAACTGCAACTCGCCAGAAAGCATTTGTAACTACGTACACTTCCTGCGCAACTCACCACGAGGCAAGCACACGGTAATTCTAGTTGGAGAAGACTGGGGCTACTAAGTCACTGCTCAAAAGTTTCCTTAAAAGCTTCCATGATGGCGGTAGGACGATGATTGCGGAAGGCTCCCAAACGATAACGGCCTTCGGCCTCGGGAGCCCAATAGAAAATGCCCTTGCAATGGCCTTTGGTCTGGCTACGAGCCGCATCGATCATTCGCCTCATCCATCGTTTGCCATCTTCAGCACGATCGGCATCATAGCCTGTCTCTACTATCATCAGTGGGGTATGATAGGTTTCCCATAGCTGATTTATATTAGCGATGGCTTTTTCAAGCGTCTCGTCTTCGCTCGTTGTCAGCTTTGCGTCAATATCCCAATAAGGATAGATGCTCATGCCTATCATATCCCACTTAGCACCAAACTTCTTCAGTCCATCAAAGATGAATTGATAACGGTGAAGGTCGCAACCTGCATCGAGATGAATGATACAGGCCACTTCTGGAAATACGGACTTCACTGCATCATAACCTGCTTGTGTAAGACCTGCATATTGCTCCATATTCTCTGAGGCGCGCCCCATAGGCCAAAGAAAGCCATTGGTGGTCTCATTGCCTATCTGAACCCATTTCACATCAATGTCGTTATCTTTCAATAGTTGGAGGGTTTCACATGTGTGCTGAGCCAGGGCCTGTTTCATCTCTTCATAATCCATTTGCTCCCAGGCCTTAGGAATAAACTGTTTACCAGGATCTGCCCACGAGTCACTATAGTGAAAGTCAATCATAACAGCCATGCCTTGTTCCTTAGCACGGAGAGACAGGCGGAGCACATCCTCTTTGCTACTGAATCCCCCCATAGGATTCACCCAGACACGGAATCGGGCGGCATTCAACCCGCACTCCTTCATGATGGTGACATTGTCACGAGGCTCGCCTTGGGCATTATAAAGTTGTACATCATAAGCCTCCAAGCCTGATGTGCCACTAATATCAGCACCCAACCAAAAAGTATCGTCAGCAGAGACTGAGACAGTCATTGTCAGCATGACTAATGTTGATAACAGCTTCTTCATAAATTATTTGTTTTAGTTCTTTGGTTGCAAATATACGAAAAAATATGGTATCTCCATATATTATACTCCTTTTTCTGAAATAAAATGCTTACCTTTGCAGGCAAAATTACCAAAAGGCATGTCACCGCATTACGCACTCTTTTTCGATATAGACGGTACGCTCGTGAGTTTCAAGACACACGAGATACCACTCTCTACAATACAGGCCCTGACTCAAGCAAAGGCCAACGGCCACAAGGTTTTTATAGCTACAGGCCGCCCACCAATTATTATCACGAACCTTGGTGCCATTGAGCACTTAATAGATGGCTACGTGACCACCAACGGTGCTCTATGTTTTGTTGGCAACGAAATCGTAGTCTGTAACGCCATTCCTCAAGAAGAGGCCAAGCTGGCTGTAAACGACGCGAAAGAAAAGCAATACGGCATTATTGTAGTCGGAGAGAGAAACATTGCTGTTTTGGATCCCAAAGGTGATGTGGATTTCATCTTCAGACAGCAATTAGCTGTGAAGAACTTGAATGAGGCCATACCCGTGGAAGAGGTTCTTGAACAGCGCATCCTGCAACTTACACCTTTCTTCAACAAGGACTATGAAAAGGAACTGCTGGGACGTATTCCTGGCTGTATATCCGGACGTTGGCATCCTGCCTTCACCGATATCACCGCACAAGGAGCAGATAAAGGTCGAGGGTTGTTAGCAATGGCTGCCCATGAAGGGTTAGACCCTCAATATACCATGGCCTTTGGTGATGGAGGGAACGACACCACCATGATTAAAACTGCAGGTATTGGCGTTGCTATGGGAAACGCTATAGACGAGTTGAAAAAAGAAGCCGACTACATGACCACATCTGTAGACGAAGAAGGCATTTGGAATGCCCTACAACATTTCAAACTGATATAGAATGTCTTTATTTCTCTATCACCTCTAAAGCTTTCTTTACCATCTCACTATTCTCGTTGAAAACAGAGAAATACTCGCTCATATCCCAAATATCGCGAGCGATCAAGGCCTTTAACTGCACACATAGATATGAGAGAGTCTTTTCAAGTTCAGCCTCATCATTTGGCTTAACACCTTGCTTCTCTCCTTCAGAAATGATAGAATCAAGGAGTTGCTGAGGCACTTCGAACTGCTCTTTAAACTCAGCAAACGATGTCCAACGCTTCTTCAGTTCCTTACGATGGTTATCAACATAGCGCAGATTCTGCTGAATGACAATGCCCTTTGCCGCCAACTCCCGATGGAATCGGGTATAAATAGTCGTATCGAGCGGAACAAACTCATCAGGAACGATGCCTCCACCGCCATAAACCGCACGGTGCTGACGCAGAGTCTCGTATTTCAAAGAATCAACGAAATGAATGCTATCGGCATTGGTCAACTCACCACTCTTCAAACGATTAAGCATATCCATAGCATAATCTTTCGAGTCCCCTTTCTTATAAGGCTTCTGAATGCAGCGACCAGAAGGGGTATAATAGTGAGCAATCGTCAGACGAATCATAGAACCATCAGGCAAATCGACAGGACGCTGAACAAGCCCCTTACCAAAGGTACGACGACCAACCACAATACCGCGGTCCTGATCCTGAATAGCACCCGTGACGATCTCAGCAGCCGAAGCAGTATAGCCGTCGACTAGCACAACTATCTTACCTTTTAGGAATGCGCCATTGCCATCGGCCTTATAATCGGTACGAGGTACTTTCAAACCCTCTGTATAGACAATCAGATCATCACGCTGCAGAAACTCGTTGGCAATATCAACCGCTGCTTTTAAATACCCACCTCCATTCTCCTGGAGATCAAGAATCAGACTGGTCATTCCAGCGTCACGAAGCTGCTTAAGACGCTCCATAAATTCCTTATAGGTTGTGGCGCCAAAACTGCCAATTCGGATATATCCGATATTGGGTCGAATCATATAGGCGGCATCAACGGACTTAACTGGGATTTTAGCACGGGTAACGGTGAACTTTAGTCGGTCCTTAATGCCTTGGCGAACGACCCCAAGACGAACCTTCGTTCCTTTTGGGCCACGCAGACGCTTCATAATTTCCTCTTTCGACATCTTCACACCTGCAATGGCTGTATCATTTACAGATACAATACGATCGCCAGCAATGATACCGACCTTCTCCGAAGGGCCGTTAGTAACTGGCTGGATAACTAAAAGCGTATCCTCAATCATATTAAACTGTACACCGATGCCTTCAAAGTTGCCATTAAGCGGCTCATTTAGTTCTTTGACCTCTTTGGGCGTGGCATAGGTGGAATGAGGATCAAGTTTCTCCAACATACCACGAATGGCATCCTCAACCAATTTCTTTTCATCAACACTGTCGACATAAAGATTGTTAATGGCTATCTCAGCATATTGTAACTTGCGCAAAGGACTGTCATCATTCTGCCCAATACGAAACTGAGCAGAAACAGAAAGAGCAAACAGCAACAAAGGTGCTATAAACAAGTTTGTTTTCTTATTCATATATGTCTTCTTCTGGGCGGTCCTCCTCTACCACAAGGTTATCAATGATAAAGTTCTGACGCTCCATCGTGTTCTTACCCATATAATATTCAAGAAGTTTCTGAACCTGATCGGTCTTATGAAGTGTCACCTGTTCCAAACGCATATCAGGACCTATAAAAGCTGCGAATTCATCGGGAGAAATCTCACCAAGACCTTTAAATCGGGTAATCTCGGGATCTGGCCCTAACTCATTAATGGCAGTCATACGTTCTTCATCGCTGTAGCAATAACGAGTGATGAAATCACTTCTTTTATCGTTTTTCGCATCAGCATCGGCAAGAACCTTCTTATTCTTAATCTTTGTACGACGATTACGGACACGGAACAAGGGCGTCTGCAAAACATAGACATGACCTTTTTTTATCAACTCAGGGAAGAACTGGAGGAAGAAAGTGATGGTAAGCAAACGGATATGCATACCATCGACATCAGCATCGGTAGCCACAATCACCTTATTATATCTCAGGGAGTCAAGACCATCTTCAATATCCAAGGCAGCCTGAAGCAGATTAAATTCCTCGTTCTCATATACTACCTTTTTCGTCAATCCGAAAGAGTTCAGGGGTTTACCTCGAAGCGAAAATACGGCTTGTGTATTCACATCGCGGCTCTTCGTGATACTTCCACTGGCAGAATCACCCTCTGTGATGAAAATGCACGATTCTTCTTTGCGGTCGTTCTTCACATCGCTGAAATGAATACGACAATCACGCAGTTTACGATTATGTAGGTTGGCTTTCTTGGCTCGTTCACGTGCCAGTTTGGTGACACCTGCCATCGCCTTGCGCTCTCGCTCACTTTCCTTAATCTTATTTTCTATCACCTCAGCCACATCCTGATGGATATGCAGATAGTTGTCGACCTCCTGTTTTATAAAGTCTCCAACATACTTATTGATGCTTACCCCGCCAGGAGCCATCGTCAGTGAACCAAGCTTAATCTTTGTCTGACTTTCGAACATAGGTTCCTCAACATTAAGGGCAATAGCAGCCACGATACCTGTACGGATATCACCATACTCATATTTCCCGAAGAAATCGCGAATAGTTCGGGCTATATGCTCTTTAAAAGCACTCTGATGAGTTCCACCCTGAGTAGTGTGCTGGCCGTTGACGAAAGAATAATACTCCTCACCATACTGATTAGAATGGGTAAAGGCAATCTCGATATCCTCACCCTGCAAATGGATAATAGGATAAAGAGCCTCATTGGTCATTCGGTCTTTCAACAGGTCTTCCAAACCATGACGGGAAAGAATACGACGACCATTGTACATAATGGCCAAACCCGTATTAAGGTAAGTATAGTTTCGAAGCATATTCTCCACAATCTCATCGTGGAAAGAGTAATTCAGAAACAGCGTATTATCAGGTTCAAAGAATATGTATGTTCCATTCTCATCCTGAGAATTCTCGGTAACGTCGCTGGTCATCTCGCCTTTTTCGAAAGTGGCCTTACGTACCTTACCATCACGATAGCTGCGCACCTCGAAATGAGAGCTCAAGGCGTTTACGGCTTTCACGCCGACACCATTCAGGCCAACTGACTTCTTAAAGGCTTTTGAGTCGTATTTACCCCCCGTATTCAGCACAGATACGGCTTCAATCATCTTACCCTGAGGAATACCACGGCCATAGTCACGCACTGAAACACGCAGATTTTCATCAATAGTAACCTCAATTCGATCACCAGCCTTCATCTTAAACTCATCAATCGAGTTGTCGATAACTTCTTTTAGCAACACATAGATGCCATCTTCTGGCAATGAGCCGTCGCCAAGGCGGCCGATGTACATACCTGGACGGGTACGCACATGTTCCATATCACTTAGATGACGAATATTCTCATCGTCATACTGTACTTGTTCGTTCTGTTTACCAATGATGTTATTATCTTCTGCCATAGCTTATTTATAGTTTCTTCAGATAGCAACGACGACGCTTATGCTGATGGTGCTCCAGATACTGCCACTGGCTCTGCACCTTCTCGTTGGTCTCCATCTCTACATTAGTCTCACCCCATTTGAAACCATACTTCTGATATCTCGGTATCAGGTCGTAGAACAGCAAAGCATTAGCCCCCTTCTGCTGATATTCGGGTAAGACACCCACAAGCATCAAGTCGACACACTCTGCCTTATGGAATTTCAGAGCACGAAGGCAATGCCACCACCCCAATGGCCACAGACGGCCTTTGCGACACTTCTGTAAGGCGCGCGTCATTGAAGTAATGGAGATACCCACACCAATTATATCATGGCCAGGCGTATTCCAATCTTCTATCAGACAGACCAGGTTCATATCAAGCATGGGGAAATACATCTTCAAATACTCATCAATCTGCGCTTCTGTCATTTGTGAATAACCATACAGGTTCCCAAAGGTCTTGTTAATGACCTCAAGCACCTTACGGCCTACCTGTTCCTTGCCAAACACCTGACTACGTTTCGGATGTGTAGGATGCAGGTTATAACGCTTCATGACCAATTCTGCAACTTTCTTGAATTTATCGGGCATTCCCTCTTCGGGTACAATGACCTTATACTCTACGTAATCATTATCTTTCTCCCATCCGCCCATCTGCTCAATATGCTTGGGATAATAGGGATAATTATATATAGTAGCCATGGTTCCCATCTGATCAAATCCATCAATCAGCATGCCTTCTGGATCCATATCAGTAAAGCCAAGAGGACCAATAATCTCTGTCATTCCCTTCTGACGGCCCCACTCCTCAACGGCATTGAACAAAGCCCTGCTTACCTCTATATCGTCAATGAAATCAACCCATCCAAAGCGAACGCTTTTACGCTCCCATCGCTCATTGGCACGATGGTTGATAATTGCGGCTATACGACCAACAAGTTTACCATTCTTATAAGCCAAGAAATATTCAGCCTCGCAGAACTCAAAAGCCGCATTCTTATCCTTGCTTAACGTGTGCATATCATCACTAAAAAGATTGGGCGCATCAAACAGATTGCCCTTATACAAGTCATGATGAAAGTCGATGAAGTCTCTCAGACCTTTTTTGTCTGCTACCTTCTTAATCTCAACTGATGACATATTTCAATGTTATTGTTAAAGCTTTAAAACGATGCAAAGATACTTAAAAAGGCGCAAATAACAAAATTATTAAGATTTTTTACGGCAAACAAAAAGCTGATGCCCTCCGTTTGCTACTGTCGTTGCAAAAATATAAACATCACCACCTTCCTTTAATTTTAACCGCTTTCGAAGAGCGGCTACTGATAGCGGAAAATTACGCACGGCAATATTTGCTTTATCAAAACCTGCGAGTACTTTCTTCAGTTCGCGCTTGTTCATAGAGGCCTGATGTTCAATGACAAATTGGCGACCCGGGAAATGCGTCTTTTCTTTGTCGGAAACAAACAAATGGCTATTCTTGTCAAGTTGGGCAACACCAAACCGTTGCTCCAACAACTCAAAACAACCTGCCTTCATGATTGAGGCGTTTGGCTCATACAAGTATCGGAACTCCTGCGGCAAAGCAGGCACATCGCTAACATGACTGTCTGCAGGGCGATAATCAAACACCTCACCATTGTTCACACAGAACACACTCAGCGACTTTTCTTCCTTTGATAGAACAAGCAACAGCTCCTTGCATTCATTATCAACTGAAACGATATGCACTTCGTTCACCTTTCCCAAATCAGCAACAGCCTTGCGCCAATCAAGCATTGGAGATAGTTTCACCATGACGCGATCTGCCTTTTCCAACATTTCATCGCGCATTTCCAATACATTTGGGGTACAGTCGGCAATTCCGTAAGTACGGCCACCATGTTCATCCCTCCTAGCTGGATCAATAAACAGCAGATTGACATGCGACAGCTGATGCAAGTACTCCACCCCATCGCCACAAACAACCTCAATCTGTTTCAAGCCTAAAGATTTATAATTTGCTGACGAAATCGCACAAAGGGATTCTTGACGCTCCACATGGACAGCCCGCTGAAATCCTTTTGCTATAAAAGCTATGTCGACTCCAAAACCTGCTGTAAGATCAACCATAAACTGGCCTTTACCTGCAATAGCCGATTTATACAAAGCCGTTTGCTCACTTGAACATTGCTCCATCGATAAATGAGATGGATATATTATATCATCATTTGCTGCCCATGAGGGCAATTTCAAACGTGCCTTCTGTCTGCCTGCAATCTGTTCAAGAGCATAAGGAAGATTTACCTCAGGAACCTTCGTTCCCCGAAGTGCCAGCTGTCGGACATCGTCATCTGCATGCTGACGAATAAAGTCGAGTGTCTCAGAATTCATTATTTTCAGCTATTACGGCTACAAAATTAGACAATTATTTCCAAGTTCGTGTAGTTTTTCGTAACTTTGTTGCGTCAAATGGGTGAAGTTTCAAAAAACAGATGAGACAATGAATGTTTTAGAACGACAGTTTGCGCAAACCGTTAAAGAGCATAAAAGCACGATCTACACCGTGTGCTACATGTTCTCTAAAGATGTCGACGAAGTAAACGACCTGTTCCAAGAGGTACTAGTCAATCTGTGGAAAGGCTTCGAGAGCTTCGAGCATCGCAGCGACATCAAGACGTGGATTTATCGCGTTGCTCTTAATACCTGTATCTCTATAGACAGGAAGAAGAAGCGCGCCGCATCTGCTAAGGTCTCAATGGACATCAATCTCTTTGAAGACTGCGACGAGGATACTCGTCAAGTGGACATGCTCCACAAACGCATATCTAAACTGCAGCCTTTCGATCGTGCAATTGTCCTACTCTGGCTTGAGAATCTCTCTTACGAGGAAATCGGACAGATCGTAGGTATATCCACGAAAAACGTCAGTGTCCGTCTGTACAGAATCAGAGAGCAATTAAAACAAATGTCAAACGATTAAAACCTATCCCATTATGAACAACAATTTCGAGTTAGATAGCATGCGCCAGCAGATGGACACACTAAAAAAGAAGCTGGACGAACAGGAGATTGTGAACGACAAGCTGATTCACAACTCAATGAGAAAAAACGCCCATTTCATCAGCCTCCGCTACTATATTACTATTGCCATTGGCCTGTTGATGATCCCTTATTCATATTGGTGCTTTATCAAGACCATAGGACTTTCGCAGGCTTTCTGGATTGGGACAAGTGTTTTCATGCTAATCTGCGTTGTGGCTACATATTATAATTGTAGAAATCTAAACAACTTTGATCTCACGAAAAGCAATCTGTTGAATGTCAGCAAGAGAATGGCCCGCGCCAAGAAGTTCGATAGTAGTTGGCTTTTTTTCGGTATCCCTGCTGTCATTCTCTGGTTTGCCTGGTTAGTTTATGAAGTTTACCAAATTTCTACCGCATCAACGGTTTTACTAATTGCCGGCTTCATCGGTGTTATTATTGGTGCTATCATTGGTTTTTCTCTTTATTTTAAAACCCAACGAAAATACCAGGAGATTATAGACCAGATAAAGGATCTTACCGCAGAGGATTGAATCAGCCAATTATCCTAAGAAGAACAGGCTGACACCAACAACAGAGATGATTGCGCCCAAAACGGCTCGCCAAGTAATCTTTTCGTGGAAGAGCCAGTATGACGGAAGAAGAATAATGATAGGGGTCATCGCCATCAATGTAGAGGCAATACCCGCAGCAGTATATTGGACAGCCATTAACGAGAAACCAACACCTACAAAAGGCCCAAAAATCGTCGTTGCCGTAGCAACAGCCATACCTTTACAATCATGTATGGCATCACGTAAATCCCCCATTTTACCACGGAAATACAACAATAACGTAAAACCAATGATGCCTGCTATACAACGATAGAAATTTGCACTGAACGGTACCAGCCACTCTGGTATACCCGCTTCAGCCAATGCGGCAGCTTCATAATGATCCATGCCTATCTTACTCAACACCAAACCTATACCTTGACACAAGGCCGCACCTATAGCAAAGAGCACACCATTAAGAGGCAAGCGCAATGATATCTTATGACGCTCCCCACGTCCAAGCACAGAAATACCAATACCAAGAAGCGTCACAAGCATAGCCATAACACTCATGGGCTTCATCTGCTGTCCTAATGTTATCCAAGCCATCAATGCTGCCGCCAATGGAGCAAGGGTCATAAAGAGCTGACCATAACGAGAGCCAATAATAATATAACATTGGAAAAGGCAGAAATCGCCAATGACATAGCCTATAAGTCCTGACAAGAGCATCCATCCACAGGCCTCCGACGAGGCCCCTGCGGGCAACGGATTACCAGTTATAACCCCAAAAAGCACCAATGAAAATACCAATGCCAAAGCCATTCGCAACACATTAAGCGTCAGATTGCCTAAACGCTTACTACCAAACTCACTTAATAATGCCGTAGCCGTCCATGAAAAGGCTACACCTATTGATATTAGTTCACCTATATATGTCATTGTTAAGTCTATCCCTAACTATATTATGTCATCGACAATGCTTCATCTACACTCCCTGCTTCCAACAAACGCTGTTGAGCCTCCTCATAGCTTAAGCCCAAAATCTCTTGCAGCATTCGTGTCCCACGATCTACAAGCTTAGCATTTGTCAACTGCATCTTAACCATACGATTACCCAGAACGCGACCAAGTCGTATCATCAGTGTTGTAGAAATCATATTCAATACCATTTTCTGGGCCGTTCCGCTCTTCATTCGGCTGGAACCTGTCACGAATTCCGGGCCAACGATTGTTTCTATCGGGAAATCAACTTCCTTGGCTAAAGGCGTATCAGGGTTGCTCGTTATACAGCCAGTTAACAGTCCGTTTTGCTTTGCCAACCTCACAGCCCCTATCACATAGGGCGTCGTTCCTGATGCCGCGATACCCAACACCGTGTCATTAATGGTTGGATGATGGACCTGTAGGTCTTTCCATCCTTGTTCAGAGATGTCCTCAGCTTTCTCAACAGCATGGCGCAGAGCACGATCACCACCAGCAATGATACCCATTACCCAAGTGTCTGGCACACCAAAAGTTGGAGGCAATTCACTAGCATCCAACACGCCCAATCGCCCACTGGTACCAGCTCCTATATAAAATAGTCTACCACCTTGTTTCATCCGCATCTCTATAGCTTTCACCAATGCTTCTATCTGAGGTATCGCATTCTTTACAGAATCGGCCACACGGCAGTCTTCTTCGTTGATGTGCTGCAACAACTCCAAGACCGACATCTGCTCCAGATTATCGAAGCGCGACGGTTGTTCAGTGATCTTCTTCTTAATCTCCACGGCTGCAAAATTACAACTATTATTTGAGAAAATAGCAACTATATCATGTTTTTCGCCATACTCGTTTCGTCTGAAGGAGAACACTAAGCAGAATAAGACAAATACCTATATAGAAGGAGAAGTTAATCTCTCGTCCTTCACCAAAGATGAGGAAAGCCAAAACAATAGTATAGCAGGGCTCTAGATTATACGTCAAATTAACGGTGAAGGCCGAGAGGCGTTTCAAAGCCTGAATCTGTAACAGATACATGCCAACGGTGCAGAACAAAGCATGACAGAGCATAAACCAAAGGTTTGTATCTTCAGGAACGACAACGACTGGTTGCTGACTGGGGAAAACTAAGAGATAGAAAGGGATAATGACCGAGACAGCAATAAGCCCACCTGACATTTGGTACATCAGTACCGTGCGACTTCGTACACCCACACTGGCCTTTTTGTTACAAATGGCATAGAGAGCGCAGACAGCCGAGGACGCAATACCAATTGTGATGCCATAACGATAGCGAGCATCAAGAGAGAAAATACAAAGCACACCAGCCACCGTTATCAACGAGAACAAAAGTTCGACGCCTGATATACGCCTCTTATAAATCAGAGGTTCGAAGAGTGCAGTAAAGAAGCCGATAAGCGAGAAACAAATGACACCTATCGAAACATTAGAGGCCTTGATACTGCCATAGAACAGCATCCAATGAACCCCTAACAGCGCACCACAGCCACAGAGCTGAAGAAATTTACGCCATCCTATCCTTGGCAGACCAGTAAAGACTAACAGTATCAGGCTTGTAAAAAGCATGCGATACCACACAATATCTACCTCGTTTAATGTAATCAATCGTCCGAACAAGCCTGTGAAGCCAGCCAGAAGCACACTCAAGTGCAGTTGGACAAATCCTCTTCTCGTTTCAGTCATCGATCTCTCTGAGTTGATTTAATTCTACAATTAAGTTCTCGCGCATCCGACAATAGATTCCAGATACCATCCTCAGAAAGCACGCCACGTTTGAGGTCTACAGGCAAGAGACCTGCCTCATCATCGGCATAATCTTGTTTCCATTCCTCACTGCCATAATACGCGTCGAGGACCCTGATATCTTTCTGCACCGCAGCATACTTTTCCAAAGCCGCGGATAACTCTATCACTGCAGCAGCGGCTCTTTCCAGCCGCTGCTCCATTTGTTTGATTCGTTCTATCTGTTCCATGTTACCAGACTGAAATTAAGAGATCTGCAGTATCTGTTCTGCGTGCTCCTTGGTTTTCACCTGTTTTCCTGAGAATATATGCTCAATGATACCCTCCTCATTAATAAGAAAAGTGGTACGAATGGTACCCATGATTTTCTTGCCATACATCGATTTTTCACCCCAAGCACCCATTGCTTCTAACAAAGTGTGGTTTATATCGGCAATCAACGGAAAAGGCAATTCGTGTTTATCCTTGAACTTAGTATGTGAGGCAGCAGAATCCTTGCTCACACCCACAACCTCATAGCCTGCTCCCTGAAGTTCATCATAATGGTCTCTCAAGCTACACGCCTCTGCCGTGCAACCACTGGTATTGTCCTTGGGATAAAAATACAATACCAACTTCCTTCCGCGATAATCACTCAGACGTATCTCACGGCCCTGTTCATCCTTGCCCAGTATCTCTGGCGCCTTATCTCCAATTTTCATAATCCTTTTTTGTCTTTTCGATTCCTTTTCGGCTTTGGTTCTGGCAGAGCCTTACACGTCTCATAAACGATGAGAGATATATAGTCACGGTCATCAACATCGCCAATATAAAAGTAATCCCTGGCGCCCTCATATGGCGGACGCATATCAACTATACGCAGCAACGGGCGAACGGTTTCCGTGGGTTTCAGATAAAAGCAATCGTCACAAATAAGACCGAAGATTTTACCGTTACAATAGATGCCATAATCACCAAACATCTTCTTTACCGTAATATCACCAGCCTTTGCACACTGATCAACAATATACTGCACGAAGTCGGAACTACTTGCCATAACGTTTTGAAATAACATCCCAATCCATAATCTGCCATAGAGCTGCAAGATGGTTGGGACGGCGATTCTGATAATCGAGATAGTAGGCATGTTCCCAAACGTCGAACGTCAGCAGGGGGGTGAGACCCTTCTGAACAGGATTGGCCGCATTCGGCTCCTGGGTAATAACCAGTTTCCCATCCTTATCAGCAGAGAGCCATACCCAGCCACTACCAAAAAGCGTAGCACCCGCCTTTTGGAACTCTTCCTTGAATGCCTCAAACGATCCAAAGTCGCGTGTGATAGCCTTTGCCAAAGCACCAAACGGCTCTGCCTCTGAAGGCTTGGCAAATTGTCCGAAGTATAGCTCATGATTCAATATCTGACCTGCATTATTCAACAGTCCACCAGATGCCTTACAGACTATTTCTTCCAGCGTAGCATTCTCAAAACCACTACCTTCCAGCAATCCATTCAGATTGTTCACATAAGCCGCCAAATGCTTTCCGTGATGGAAACCAATAGTTTCGCGACTAATCACTGGCTCTAACGCCTCTGGTGCATACGGCAGCACCATCAATTTAAATTTTTCCATACCTTTCAATTATTTTGTGATTGTGGGTACAAATATACATCTTTTTTCGCATCTTTGCAATCATAATAACCAAAAAAGAACGAATTATAAAGAAAAAACTTTCCTAACTATGCTTGCAGGACATCTAACAGCATGTAGTGGCACATTAACCATTGACAATACCCGCATCAGAATATTGATCTGCAAATTCAACTGGGTGAAGCAGGTTCAAAAAGGGAACATCTCACATCATTGGGATTCTTTTACTCAAAAACATACCCAAAACCTTGTCGGCTAGTAATGTTCGAAGCATAGGGACCAAGTTTTTTACGGAGGCGGGTGATATGGACGTTAATGGTTCGCTCCGTAACAATGACACCAGTCCATACATCATCCATCAGTTGCTGGCGGGAAAGGACGGTTCCACGATGCATAAGAAGCAGGGAAAGGAGATCGAACTCGGTACGAGTAAGACTAATGGGAATGCCGTCGACAACAACAGTCTTGCGGTCGAGGTTCATCTGCAGACCACGAAACGTAAGATAGCGCTTACCAAGACGGGCCTCAACGACATTCATCACATAATCACCCAGTTTTTCGCAGTCGGCAATGATATCGGTATAAAGAGATCCAAGGGCATAGCTGTATTCGTGTGCCATAGCGTCTCTAGAAACCTCGCCCTTTAGACGGTCGCGCAGGGCATTGATGTCGCGTTCGATGTCTTGCGAGGCACTAATGCTAAGATCGTCGCGTCGTCCACTCACCACGACCAACATCTGCGTCATGGCCTCGTTGACTAAACGGAACATATCGTGGAGGTTGGCATACTGTTGAGGTGTGAAATCCTGACGACTATCATGACGGTGCTGGATTGTGCGGGCTATCTTGTAGCAGGCATCACCTATAGATTCAAGTTCACCAATCTGTCGGAACATATCGCGTATCTTGGCTTTCGTGTCGTCGGAAAGGTGCTCATTGCCCACACGTTCCAAATAGGCGGCAATTTCAATCTCCATGTTATCGGCGATAGTCTCGTAGTGTTCAATACGTCCATATTGCCGTTCAAATTCTTTTTTGTCCTTTTCATCGAGCAGAGTATGAGTCATGCCAAGCATACGTTGCATGCGCTCTGCAAAATGGACGATTTCCTTCTGTGCCTGAAGCACAGAAATTTCGGGTGTAGACATCAGTCCTCCATCGATAAAGTGAAGCGTCGTTGGCGAAGACTTGTCCATCGTGCTCTCCGGAATCAGCCAACATACCAGTCGCTCCATCTGCGGAATAAAGCCGATGAGGAACACCGTATTGAGGATATTAAAACATGTATGGAACATGGCGAGGACAACGGGTAACCGTTCCGTCTGCGCAACAGCCATCGAATCATAGCCCACAAAGCCACATACCATATCGGCAAATGGATAGAATACAGCGAGCAGCCAAACGACACCAAACACATTGAACAACAGATGGGCCAATGCTGCTCGCCTCGCTGCAATGCCAGCACCAAGGGCTGCAAGGTTGGCTGTAGCCGTAGTTCCGATATTCTCGCCCATCACCAAAGCAATTCCCATATAAACAGGCAGTACGCCCGTAGAACAGAGGAGAATGGTGATGGCCATCACAGCAGCCGACGATTGTACAATACAGGTAATTAGTGTACCGACAGCAAGGAATATCAGGATAGTAAAATAGCTCGATGTATCAAACGACGCGAAGAAGTTCACTACGTCTGCGTTATGTTGCAAGTCCATGTCGCGTCCAACTCCACTCAGCATTACCAGCGACCAGAACAAAAACGCAAGCCCAAAAAGAAAATCACCCACAAATCGGTGGCGCTTCCTATAGATAAGCACCATGCCTATGAGAAATGCTGGAAATACCACATTTGTCAAATCAACATTATAACCTAATGACATAATCCAGGCCGTCAACGTCGTGCCGATGTTCGCACCCATGATAACCGAGATGGCCTGTGCAAGCGAAAGCAGTCCTGCCGACACAAAAGAGACCGTCATTACCGTTGTGGCTGATGACGATTGCACGGCGCAGGTGACAAACACTCCCGTCAACATTCCGCTGAACCGATTCGATGTCATACGTCCGAGAATATGTCGCAGACCTGAGCCCGCTAGTTTCTGTAATGCATCGCTCATCGTTTTCATACCATAAATAAGCAATGCTAACGAACCGAGGAGTCTGAATAGAATTTCAATAGTCATAGTTTTCATCATTCGTTTACAATTACGCCGCAAAGATACAAAGAAATTCTCATATCTTAAGAATTAATGTGATTACAATTTGGTTACAATCATCATTAAACAAAAAAGAGCGCCGCAGACTAGAATCTGCAGCGCTCTATAGATAATTGCAAATTGTTTAATCAGCCATCTTGCCTTCGGCAACCTTAGCTACGCTCGGCATAACCCAAGCAAGCTTGGCTCTGCTCTCACTAATCACTAAGCTTTGCCTTGATCATCTCGCGGTTCAGGCGAGCGATATTAGCAATGGTCTCGTTCTTAGGACAAACAGCCTCACAAGCGCGGGTGTTTGTACAGTTACCAAAACCAAGTTCGTCCATCTTGGCAATCATGTTCTTAACACGACGAGCAGCCTCTACCTTACCCTGAGGCAGCAGAGCCAGCTGGCTTACCTTAGATGAAACAAACAGCATGGCAGAACCATTCTTACAAGCTGCTACGCAAGCACCACAGCCGATACAAGATGCGCAGTCCATAGCCTCATCGGCATCCTCCTTAGAGATTAGGATAGCATTGGCATCCTGAGCCTGACCTGTGCGGATAGTGGTGTAACCGCCAGCCTGGATAATCTTATCGAAAGCGTTACGGTCAACCATACAGTCCTTGATTACAGGGAAGGCAGCTGAGCGCCAAGGCTCAACGGTGATAACGTCACCATCGTTGAAGCGACGCATGTAGAGCTGACATGTGGTTGCGCCACGCTCTGTAAGACCGTGAGGTGTACCATTAATGTAGAGTGAGCACATACCGCAGATACCCTCGCGGCAGTCGTGATCGAACACGAAGGGCTCCTTGCCTTCGTTGATGAGCTCCTCGTTCAGGATGTCGAGCATCTCGAGGAACGAGGTATCATCGGGGATATCGTGCATCTCGTGGGTATCGAAATGTCCCTGGTCCTTGGGGCCATTCTGGCGCCAGAACTTTATTGTAAAGCTGATATTCTTAGCCATATTTACTTAGTTTTTATAGTTACGTGTCTGTACCTTAATTGCCTCGTACTCCAGCGGCTCCTTAGAGAGCTCAGGCTCAACACCCTTGCCTTTGTACTCCCAGCATCCTACATAGAAGTAGTTCTCATCGTCGCGCTTGGCCTCACCTTCCTCGGTCTGATACTCCTCACGGAAGTGACCACCACAAGACTCGTTACGAGAGAGTGCGTCGAAAGCTACGAGCTGACCCATGGTGAAGAAGTCACGCAAGTGGATCGCCTTGTCGAGTTCGACATTCAGACCTTCCTTAGTGCCAGGAACGAAGAGGTTGGTATCGAACTCTTTCTCGAGCTCATGCATCTTCTTCAGACCTTCTTTCAGGCCTTCAGCAGTGCGACCCATACCTACATACTCCCACATGATATGGCCCAGTTCTTTGTGAATAGAGTCAACAGAACGCTTACCCTTGATATTTAACAAACGAGTGAGCTCTGCGTCAACTGCCTTCTCTGCCTCTTCGAACTCAGGCAGGTCGGTAGAGACCTTACCCCAGATAGACTGGTCTGCCAGATAGTTCTGGATGGTATAAGGCAAAACAAAGTAACCATCGGCCAGACCCTGCATCAGAGCAGAAGCACCCAGACGGTTAGCACCATGGTCAGAGAAGTTGCACTCACCGATAGCAAACAGGCCCGGGATAGTGGTCTGCAGCTCGTAGTCTACCCAGATACCACCCATGGTGTAGTGGATAGCAGGATAAATCATCATAGGTTTGTAGTACTTCACACCATTGATTTCGTTGGCAACATCGCCAGGGAATACGTCGGTAATCTCCTCGTACATCTCGAAGAGGTTTCCATAACGCTGCATGATAACATCCAGTCCCAAACGATTGATAGACTCTGAGAAATCGAGGAACACGGCCAGACCTGTGTTATTAACACCGAAGCCCTTATCGCAACGCTCCTTAGCTGCACGGCTGGCAACGTCGCGTGGTACGAGGTTACCGAATGCAGGATAACGGCGCTCCAGATAGTAGTCACGATCTTCCTCAGGAATCTCCCAACCCTGCTTGGTTCCTGCCTGCAGAGCCTTAGCATCCTCAATATTCTTAGGAACCCATATACGACCATCGTTACGCAGCGACTCAGACATCAGCGTCAACTTAGACTGCTTATCGCCGTGAACGGGAATACATGTTGGGTGAATCTGAACGTAAGAGGGATTTGCAAAGAAAGCACCCTTACGATAGCACTGAACAGCAGCTGTACAGTTACAACCCATAGCGTTAGTAGAGAGGAAGTAAGTATTTCCGTAACCACCAGTAGCGATAACTACAGCGTTAGCTGAGAAACGCTCAAGCTCACCAGTAACCAGGTTCTTGGCGATGATACCACGAGCGCGACCGTCCACAATGACTACATCCTCCATCTCATAACGGGTGTAGAGCTTTACTTTACCAGCCTGAACCTGACAAGAAAGTGATGAGTAGGCACCCAGTAGCAACTGCTGACCGGTCTGACCCTTAGCGTAGAATGTACGGCTAACCTGAGCACCACCGAACGAACGGTTGGCCAGCATACCACCGTACTCACGAGCGAAAGGTACGCCCTGAGCCACACATTGGTCAATAATATTGTTAGAAACCTCAGCCAGACGATATACGTTAGCCTCGCGAGCACGATAGTCACCACCCTTTACGGTATCGTAGAACAGACGGTAAACAGAGTCACCATCGTTCTGGTAGCACTTAGCGGCGTTGATACCACCCTGAGCAGCGATAGAGTGAGCACGACGGGGTGAATCCTGAATACACAGGTTGATTACATTGAAGCCCATCTCGCCGAGTGAAGCAGCTGCAGATGCACCAGCCAGACCTGTACCAACTACGATAACATCGAGCTTCAGCTTGTTCTTGGGGTTAACCAAGCGCTGATGAGCCTTATATTCCTTCCATTTCTCAGGCACTGGTCCTGCGGGAATCTTTGAATCTAATACTTTTGCCATAATCTTTTCTAATTAAAAATTGATAATTAGCAGCTACCGCCACAGAGCGAAGGAGCACAACCGAATGCGAATGCCAGAACCACAATGAGGAAGCAGAGCATGAGCAGAGTCACGTAGATGTTACCAATACACATCCAACGCTTCAGCCAAATCTTGCCACTGACGCCCAGTGTCTGCATAGCTGACCAGAAACCATGAGAAAGGTGGAACCAGATAGCTACAAGCCAAACAACGTAGAGCACAACAAAAACAGGATTCGAGAACGTCTCCTTAATCCATCCGAAACCATCGGTGGGGCTGATAGCGGGCATAGCGCCAACAAGTTCTGCGAACATCATGTTGTACCAGAAGTTCCAAAGGTGAATCAGCAAACCAACGCAAATGATGAGACCCAGAACAAGCATGTTCTTAGATGCCCACTCTACCTTACCAGCATTAACCTGTGTAGCCACTTCGTAGCGGTTGTCGCCACGAGCCGTACGGTTCTGCGCTGTCAGAATGAACGCGTAGACGATGTGAATCACTGCCAGAGCTGCCAAACCAAGTGTTGCTACAACAGCATACCAGTTGGCACCTAGGAATTCGCAAATCATGTTGTAACCCTCTTCCGAGAATAGCGCTACCATGTTCATGCAACCATGAAAGGTCAGGAACAGAATCAGCGCAACGCCCGTAACAGACATTACAACTTTTCTACCAATTGATGAATTGATTAACCACATAAGTTGTTGAATTTAAGTTATTTATAAAAATTTGTAATCCTTCCTTATACCTTATTTTAGGTATATCTACCCTACTTTTAGAGCGCAAAGATACTATAAATTAATGATAATTCAAAGTTTTTTGAGACAAAAATGCATTATAATTCCAAATTTTATTGTTACTTTTGCGGAAAATTAGCGAAACGAAGATGAAATTCAACTATGATGTGCTGGTTATAGGGGGTGGACACGCTGGTTGCGAAGCAGCAAGCGCAAGCGCTAACATGGGAGCCAAAACCTGTCTGATAACCATGGATATGAACAAGATTGCGCAGATGTCGTGCAATCCTGCTATTGGCGGCATAGCCAAAGGTCAGATAGTACGTGAGATTGATGCACTGGGAGGTCAGATGGGATTGGTGACCGATGCCACATCAATACAATTCCGCATACTAAACGTCGGCAAAGGCCCTGCCATGTGGAGTCCTCGCGCTCAGTGCGATAGAGGAAAATTTATATGGGAGTGGCGCAAGCACCTCGATGAAACCGAGAACTTAGACATCTGGCAAGATCAGGCTGACGAACTTATTGTGGAAAACGAAAACAAAGGAAGCGTAAGGGCTATTGGCGTCAGAACTATCTGGGGTACAGAACTTTACGCAAAATCTATCGTTATTACTGCAGGTACTTTTCTCAACGGATTGATGCACATCGGGCGAAAGATGGTGGCAGGAGGGCGTATTGCAGAACCTGCCGTAACCCATTTTACAGAAAGCATCACAAGATATGGCATTGCCTCAGCTCGCATGAAGACAGGCACCCCTGTCCGTATTGATAAGCGTTCTGTTCATTTTGAAGACTTAGAGGAACAACCAGGAGAGGATCGCACATACCAATTCAGCTACATGAATAAAAGCGGAGCCTTAAAACAACTACCCTGTTGGACGGTAAACACCAATGCTGAGGTGCACGAGATTTTAAAAAGCGGTTTGGCAGACTCTCCATTATATAATGGCCAAATTCAATCGATAGGTCCGCGTTATTGTCCCTCAATAGAAACGAAGCTCGTTACCTTTCCTGATCGCGAGAAGCATCCGCTGTTCTTAGAACCAGAGGGGGAAGACACCAATGAGATGTATCTCAACGGCTTCTCGTCTTCTTTGCCGATGGACGCACAAATTGGAGCATTAAAGAAGATGCCCGCTTTCAGAGACGTGAAAGTATATCGACCTGGCTATGCAATTGAGTACGATTTCTTCGATCCGACACAATTAAATCATTCGTTGGAATCGAAGATTATCTCTAATCTCTTCATGGCGGGACAGGTAAATGGCACTACTGGTTATGAAGAGGCTGGAGGTCAAGGAACATTGGCTGGCATCAATGCCGCCCTGAAAGCAGGCGTAGAAAGTGATAGTCAATTCAACCCCTTCATTCTACATCGCGACGAAGCATATATAGGCGTTTTAATCGATGATTTAGTTACAAAAGGCGTCGACGAACCCTATCGTATGTTCACTTCCAGAGCCGAATACCGCATTCTTCTTCGTCAGGACGATGCAGACGCTCGCTTGACGGAAAAAGCCTACGAGTTGGGATTGGTAAAACGTGACCGCTATGAATGGTGGATGGAAAAGAAACAATATATCGAAGAAATCGAAACTTTCTGCCAAAATTTTGCGATTAAACCGCGTTTGATTAATTCCGCCTTGGAGGCTGCTGGCACTACCCCACTCCAGTTTGGCTGCAAGCTCATTGATTTAGTGAATCGTCCACAATTAAATTTGTCAAACCTTTCTGAGATGATTCCACAACTCAAGGAGGTTCTGAATCGCCCAACTAATCGAAAGGAGGAAATTGCAGAAGCTGCAGAAATCCGAATGAAATATAAAGGATATATCGAGCGTGAGAAAATTGTGGCCGAAAAAATGCATCGCTTAGAGAATATTAAAATCAAAGGACACTTTAACTACGAAGAACTTCAAGGCCTTTCCACCGAGTGTCGTCAGAAGTTGATGAAGATTCAGCCCGAGACGTTGGCACAGGCAAGCCGTATCCCTGGAGTCTCACCGAGCGACATTAATGTACTTTTGGTACTAATGGGAAGATAGTGTTCCACGTGAAACAAATATAATTATACAGACATTATAACTCATTGATTATGAACAACAAGACATTGATTGACAATCTGCGTTGCATACCAGATTTCCCAAAGAAGGGCATCAACTTCAGAGACGTAACAACTCTCTACAAGAGCGCCGAGTGCATGAAGATCATGATGGAGGAGTTGGAAAAGCTCTACAAAGACAAGGGTATCACCAAGGTGGTAGGCATTGAAAGTCGTGGTTTCATTCTTGGCGCAGCCCTCGCCGCCCGATTAGGCTGCGGATTCGTAATGGCACGCAAACCGGGCAAATTACCCGCAACAGTTATCAAAGAGTCATTTTCCAAGGAGTACGGCGTTGACACTATCGAGATGCATATCGACTCTATCGACGAGAACGATGTTGTGCTGATTCACGACGACTTGCTGGCTACGGGCGGTACTGCCAAAGCTGCTTATAATCTTGTCCAGCATTTTAAACCCAAGAAAGTCTACATGAACTTCATCATCGAGATTACAGACGAGGGCCTTCATGGTCGGGACATGTTTGAGGGAATCGACCTCACTACCCTCATGACACTGTAACGTTTCACGTGAAACAACATCTTGCGGAACATGCCTATTTAAAGGCTTTCCGCAAGATTAACAACAAAGAATAGGAATGACG
This sequence comes from Prevotella sp. FD3004, assembly GCF_000746155.1. Classification (NCBI taxonomy): domain Bacteria; kingdom Pseudomonadati; phylum Bacteroidota; class Bacteroidia; order Bacteroidales; family Prevotellaceae; genus Prevotella; species Prevotella sp. FD3004. The sequence goes on from NZ_JQKR01000012.1 coordinate 228,861, forward strand.
AAGGAAGAAAACGAGAAGCGATTAACATACCTGAAGAAGATTGTAAGCAGACTACCAGATAAACCTGGCAGCTACCAATTCTATGATGAGGACCATACAATAATATATGTAGGAAAGGCCAAGAGCTTGAAATCCAGAGTCTCATCCTACTTTCACACAGAGGTAGACCGTTTTAAGACGAAGGTTCTAGTCAGCAAGATCTTTGATATTAGCTACACCATAGTCAATACAGAAGAGGACGCATTATTACTTGAAAATTCACTCATAAAAAAATACAACCCTCGTTACAATGTGCTACTGAAAGATGGAAAGACCTATCCTTCTATCTGCATTACAAACGAGTATCTTCCTCGTATCTTCAAGACACGTACCATCAATAAGAAGTGGGGAACATATTATGGGCCCTACTCTCACGTTGGTTCAATGTACGCCATTCTCGACATAATCAAAGAACTATATCACCCAAGGACCTGTCGGCAACCCATCACAAAAGAGGGAATCGAAAACGGGAAATATAAAGTCTGCCTCGATTACCATATTAAGAAATGCATGGGGCCCTGCGTGGGCAAGCAGAGCTATGATGACTATCAGAGAAACATACTGCAAGCTCGCGAAATACTGAAAGGCAACACCGGCGTAGTGATGAAGGAACTGAAGGATGAGATGCTAAGACTTTCAGAGCAGTTACGCTTCGAAGAGGCAGAAGAAGTGAAGCGTAAATATATGCTTCTGGATGGATTTGTAAGCAAAAGTCAGGTGGTTAGTCACACCATCAACAATGTGGACGTTTTCTCCATCACATCCGATGAAAAAATGGCCTTTATCAATTTCATTCACGTGGCAAATGGTAGTGTAAATCAGAGCTTTACAATAGAATACAAGAAAAAACTTAATGAGACCGATGAGGAGCTTTTGGAACTTGGAATCGTGGAGATTAGGGAGCGTTTCAAAAGCAATTCAAAGGAAATCATCGTTCCTCAAGAGGTTAAAGTAGAACTTGAAGGAGTTACCTTCACTGTACCACAAAGAGGCGACAAGAAAACCCTACTCGACCTATCAATTATGAACGGAAAAGAGTATAAATTCGACCGTCTGAAACAAGCCGAGAAACTCAATCCCGAACAGAAACAAACCCGCTTGATGAAAGAACTACAGGAAAAGCTCCATCTGCCCAAACTACCCTATCAAATCGAGTGCTTTGACAACTCAAATATATCCGGTACCGATGCTGTTGCATCATGCGTGGTATTCAAGGCCATGAAACCCAGCAAAAAAGACTATAAGCGCTTCAATATTAAGACTGTTGTAGGGCCCGATGACTATGCTTCGATGAAGGAGGTTGTACATCGCCGCTACAGCAGACTTATAGAAGAAGAACAACCCCTACCCGATCTTATTATAGCTGACGGCGGAAAAGGACAAATGGAGGTGATTCGTGAGGTGATTCAAGACGAGTTAAATCTAGACATCCCCATTGCAGGACTGGCAAAAGACGACCGTCACCGTACCAATGAGTTGCTTTATGGCTTTCCACCCATGAAAGTAGCACTGAAACTCGATTCAGAACTGTTTCACGTGCTTTCACAAATACAGGACGAAGTACACCGCTTCGCCATCGAATTCCACAGAGACAAGCGTTCTAAGCGTGCTTTACACTCCGAGCTGGATGATATCAAGGGAATAGGACCAAAGACGCGTGACGAGCTTCTAAAAGCTTTTAAATCCGTTAAACGCCTTCGCGAAGCCCCACTCGAACAACTTTCTGAGGCTGTAGGACCGGCAAAAGCAGCTATTGTTTACAACTACTTTCATGCTTTGAACGGCTGACAGGAATATGCAAGTACATGGTCAGCAGCTATATCTTATTGTGCAATATAGATTAAATTGCAAAGCAAAATAGACTAAATTGCAGAACAAAATAGACTAAATTGCAGAACAAAATAGACTAAATTGCAAAAAAAGGAGATGTCTCTGTCAATACATAAGCTTAAATGTATCAATTGAAAACAGCACGAATGACAGTGAAATAAAACACTAGATTTGGTAAATTGAAAATAAGTTTGTAACTTTGCCGAAAAATCGAAAGATAATGAGAGCAGTCATACAACGAGTTACCCATGCCAGCGTAACCATCGAAAGCAAGGTAAAAAGCCGTATAGGACATGGATTTCTGATTCTGTTAGGCGTATGCGAAGAGGACACGATGGAAGATGTGGACTGGTTAGTGAAAAAGATAGCCAACCTGCGTGTGTTTGGTGACGAAAACGACGTGATGAACCGCTCTATTCTCGACATTCAAGGCGAGGCTTTGGTAATAAGTCAGTTTACACTCTACGCCAGCTACAAGAAGGGTAACCGTCCTAGCTGGTTCCGTGCAGGCTCACACGAGCACTCTATCCCACTCTACGAGGCCTTCTGCACTCAACTTTCCGATGCCATTGGAAAGCCAGTTGGCACAGGCGAATTCGGCGCAGACATGAAGGTTGAGCTCCTCAATGACGGGCCCGTAACCATCTGTATGGATACAAAAAACAAAGAATAAGAATGAAGAAATATCTCAAGGAAATAGAAATATCGGGCCTGATTCTGACGGCTATCGGCGTAGGACTTTCCTACATCAAGGGCATACAATATGGCGTATGGCCATGCGGTATAGGGCTCTTCCTGCTACTTCTTATTTTTCTCTACAAAGCATTCCACTGGAAGGAATACGAGCGCGAGAATAAGCAGTATATCATGATTATACTGATTTGCATTTTCATATTAATACTTCAAATGTTTAAGGCACGATGACCATCAAAGAAGCGCAAGAAGCGGTAGACCGCTGGATAAAGGAATACGGCGTGCGCTACTTCTCAGAACTTACCAATATGGCTGTTCTGACGGAGGAAGTTGGCGAACTGGCCCGGGTGATAGCGCGTAAATACGGCGATCAGAGCTTCAAAGAGGGCGAGAAAGATAACCTTGGCGAAGAAATGGCCGATATTCTCTGGGTGCTACTCTGTCTGGCTAATCAGACGGGAGTTGATCTCACTGATGAGTTGCAGAAATCCATCGAAAAGAAGACACAAAGAGACTCATTAAGACATATACATAACAAGAAACTATTAGCATAACAATTATGGCAGAACATCATCATGACCACGAGCATCACCACCATGTGGAGATGCCACAGAAGAGCCGTATTGAAGAGGCTCTGAGCAAGTACAACCTCGATGTGAAGGATGAGGACGTGAAAGAGGCAGTGAAGAAAATTATTGCCGAGAAAGTACATGAAAACGACACTCCAGAGGTGAAACAGTTCCTGATGGGTAGCGTAGAACTAACGACACTGAAAACTACCGATTCTGATGAAAGCGTAATGGCCTTCACAGAGCGTGTAAACCAGTTTGACGAGCAATATCCTAACCTACCCCACGTAGCAACCATCTGCGTATATCCCCGCTTCGCCCGCACCGTAGCAGAAACGCTCGAGGTGGATGGCGTGGAGATTGCTTGCGTGTCAGGCTCATTCCCATCTTCCCAGGCCCTTATCGAGGTGAAAACCATCGAGACCCAACTGGCCGTAAAAGACGGCGCTACAGAGATCGACATGGTACTCTCAGTAGGTGAGTTCTTAGAGGGCGACTACGAGACCGTGTGCGATGAGATACAGCAGATGAAAGAGGCGTGTGGCGACAAAAAGATGAAGGTGATTCTGGAGACAGGTTGCCTAAAAACTGCTGCCAACATCAAGACCGCCTCAATTCTGGCCATGTATAGCGGTGCCGACTATATCAAGACCTCTACAGGCAAGCTGGAGCCAGCCGCTACACCAGAGGCTGCTTATGTGATGTGTCAAGCCATCAAGGAATACTATGAGCAGACTGGCATTCAGATTGGTTTCAAGCCCGCAGGAGGTCTTAACTCCGTGATGGACGCACTGATATACTATACCATCGTCAAAGAGGTTCTGGGCGAGAAATGGCTCACCAACGAGATGTTCCGCATGGGAACCTCACGCTTGGCTAACATGCTATTGAGTGAGGTCATCGGTGAAGAAGTGAAGTTCTTTTAACAAGTAAACCTAGATGATTCCGCTCTTAATAAATAACCCTCGCAATAAAACTTGCGAGGGTTATTTATTTACAGATTCCTTTGAATCACATATTCAAGATAAGCAGTAAAAGCAGGCTTAAGTTCTGGTTTCACACATTCATCGATATACCTTTGAGCCTCAATAGCAATCTCTTCCATCTTGCGCTCAGCATACTCAATGCCACCCTGTTGCTTAGCAAACTCCACCAAAACAGCTATTTCATCCGAATTAATCGTTCCTGCCTTCACCTTCTTGGCAAGCGTCATCATGGCGGGCTGATCAGCATGATTCAGAGCATAGATAATAGGCAAGGTCAACTTGCCTTCAGCCATATCATTGCCCGTGGGTTTACCTATCTCTTTAGAGTCATAATAATCGAAAATATCATCACGAATCTGAAATATCATACCAATATTTCGACCAAAAGTCTTAGCTTTCTCTATTGTTTCCTCAGAGGCGTTGACAGAGATAGCGCCAAGCTCAGAACATCCTTCGAACAGCGCAGCTGTCTTCTTCTCAATTACCTGATAATAAACATCTTCTGAGATTTCCTTATTTGAAATATTCGACAACTGTAGAATCTCACCAGCAGCCAGTGTTCGACCCAGTTCCGACAGGCTCTCAACTATACGCAGGTTTTTTGACAATGACACACGTAACAAGGCGGTAGAAAGAATATAGTCGCCCACAAGCACAGCCACTTTATTATTATAAGAAGCATTCACCGAAGGCTGTCCACGCCGCTGACTGCTCTCGTCAACCACGTCATCGTGAACCAGCGAGGCAGTATGCAACAACTCTAGTCCAAGCGCTGCATTCTGTGTAACATCAGAAATCGTCCCGTAATTCTGAGCTGTAAGCATAATAAGCATGGGACGCATGCGTTTTCCACCCCTCTGACGTATGTGTGAAAGTACTTGTCCGAGCAAGCCTTCGCCTTCGGAAAGACATTTATTAAACAACTCCGAGAAGTCGTTCAACTCAACTGCAATGGGTCTTCTAATCGTCGATAAATAATCCATATCTCACAGATTTTCGTTACAAAAATAGTAAAAATGGTTGGAATTACAATATTTTTAAGTAATTTTACGCCGAAAATTAAGAAAGTTATGCAGAAATTGTTCCTTTTAGATGCCTACGCACTCATTTATCGGTCGTATTACGCATTCATCAAGAACCCTAGAATCAACTCGAAAGGCTTGAATACAAGTGCAATTATCGGCTTCTGCAACACACTCAACGAAGTGCTGCAGAAAGAGCTGCCCACCCATATCGGTGTGGCTTTCGACCCCCATGGTCCCACGTTCCGAAGCGAAGCATTTCCTGAGTATAAAGCTCAACGCGAGGAGACACCAGAAGACATTCGCAAGGCAGTACCTATTATCAAAGATATATTGAAAGCCTACCGCATTCCCATCCTTCAGGCAGATGGTTTTGAGGCCGATGACGTTATTGGAACCTTAGCCAAGAAAGCCGATTCCATCGGTGTAGAAACATATATGCTGACACCTGATAAGGATTATGGCCAGTTGGTAACAGAGAATGTGAAGATTTTCCGCCCCCGTCATGGAGGTGGTTATGAAACAATGGGACCGAAAGAGGTAACAGAAAAATATGGCATCACAAACCCACTCCAGGTTATCGACCTCTTGGCACTCATGGGTGACTCGGCAGATAACTTCCCTGGATGTCCTGGTGTGGGTGAGAAGACAGCTTCGAAACTCATCAACGATTTTGGAAGTATAGAACAACTGATTGCCCGTTCATCAGAAATCAAAGGTAAACTTCGCGAAAAAGTTGAAGACCATGTAGACGACATCAAGATGAGTTACTTCCTCGCAACCATCAAAACCGATGTTCCCATCGAACTCGATATGGAAGCTTTGAAACTCGTCGAGCCCAACGAGGAAGAATTGGGCAAACTCTTCACCGAACTCGAGTTCAAGAGTCTCGCAGATAGGATTCTTAAAAAACCTCAAAATAAGCCAAAGCCCGTTAACGCGCAACTCGATCTCTTTGCCGAATTTCCGACCGACGGATCAAGTTTAAGCGAAAATTCGAGTTTTGAGACCCTTAAAACAACGCCTCACAACTACAAACTTATTGAAAATGAGGATGATTTGGCGAATTTACGTGATTATTTCTTAACAAAAGAAATTCTCAGTCTAGATACGGAAACCACTTCAACCTCCGCCATCGAGGCAGAATTGGTAGGTTTAAGCTTCGCCGTGAAGGAATTTGAGGCATTTTATGTGCCCATTCCTGCTAATCGTGAAGAAGCGTTGCGAATTGTTAACATCTTTAAAGAGGTATATGAGAACGAGAAAATTCTCAAGGTAGGACAAAATTTGAAGTACGATCTCGAAGTGCTTCGCAACTATGACATCCATCTGGCTGGTCCAATGTGGGACACCATGATTGCACACTACCTCATTCAACCCGAATTGCATCACAACATGGACTATATGGCCGAAATCTATCTTAACTACCAAACCATTCATATAGATGAGCTGATTGGACCCAAAGGCAAGAACCAGAAATCCATGCGATCCCTCCTACCCTCTCAGGTTTATGAATATGCTGCCGAAGATGCGGACATCACATTACGCTTAAAGAATAAATTAGAACCTGAGCTGAAGAAGTTTGAGTGCGAAGAGCTCTTTTATAATATAGAGATGCCTCTGATGCCTGTACTCGCAGAAATGGAGATGAACGGCGTTTGTCTGGATACGGAATCACTAAAAGAAACGTCAAAAGTTTTAACTGACCGTATGAGTGAGTTAGAGGAACGTATCTACGAACTTGCAGGTTTACAGTTCAATATTGCTTCGCCAAAGCAGGTAGGTGAGATACTCTTTGATAAGCTTAAAATCGTAGAGAAAGCCAAGAAGACCAAAACTGGGCAATACGTCACAAGCGAAGAGGTGCTTCAGCAGCTGCGCAATAAGCACGAGATAGTAGCAGACATATTGGAACACAGAGGTTTAAAGAAACTTATAGGCACCTATATCGATGCCCTTCCCAAGCTAATTAATCCTCGTACAGGACATATTCACACCTCGTTTAATCAAACGATTACTGCTACAGGACGCCTGTCAAGTAGCGATCCTAATCTCCAAAATATTCCCATCAGAGGCGAGGATGGCAAGGAGATTCGCAAGGCCTTTATCCCCGAGCCTGGTTGTCTGTTCTTTTCAGCAGACTATTCGCAGATAGAACTCCGTGTAATGGCACATCTCTCTCAGGATGCTCAGATGATAGAGGTGTTCCGTGAAGGTAAAGATTTGCATGCTGCCACAGCGGCAAACATCTACAAAAAGGATATAACGGAAGTGACCCGTGATGAACGCACCAAGTCAAAACGCGCCAACTTCGGCATTATTTATGGTATCACCGTGTTTGGCTTGGCAGAGCGTTTGGATATCCCTCGCGACGAAGCTAAGATGCTGATTGACGGCTACTTTGCCACCTTTCCACAAGTACACGACTATATGGAGAAATCAAAAGACATTGCTCGTCAGAAGGGGTATGTCACTACCCTCTTCGGACGACGACGCTATTTGCCTGATATCAACTCGCACAACGCCACTGTTCGAGGCTTTGCTGAGCGAAACGCCATCAACGCACCCATTCAGGGCACAGCAGCTGATATCATCAAGGTAGCTATGATCCACATTTTCAACCGCTTCAAGGCAGAAGGCATCCGTAGCAAGATGATTCTCCAGGTACATGACGAACTTAACTTTAGCGTCTATCCAGAAGAAAAAGAGAAGGTTGAGCGTATCGTTATTGAAGAAATGCAAGCCGCCTTCCCACTGTCTGTTCCCTTGGTAGCAGACAGCGGATTCGGTAAAAACTGGCTCGAGGCACACTAAAATAAGAAAAGCTGCGGAAGTGTTATCTTTCGCAGCTTTTCTTTTTATTCTTACAACTCAGTGATGCTGCCTATCTTAGGATTATTGAATTTCCTATGAGCTGGACGACCAGCATACCGCAAGGAGCCCACGCCCGTCACACCGCCTTCAATGGCTTCAGAAGCATAGCACTGTATACTGCCTACTCCCGTTACCTGTGCTTTCACGTTGTAAGCCTTCAAATCCTGTGCGTTGATGCTGCCCACACCAGTGCAACTATATTCTGCTTTTTCAGTCTGACCACTCAGTTCTATACTACCTACACCCGTACATTTTACATCAAGGTTCTTTACGTTCAGTTGGTTCAGGAAGAAAGAACCCACACCACTATTGTAAACCTCAAAAGCCTCGGTTGTCAGACTGTCGAGGCGAACCTCAGAAGCACCAGAATTCCTGACTACGTTAAGCGTCGGCGTATAGATAATGATATCTACATCCTCTGTATCGATATTGACACTGTTTCTTGTAAAGCGGATTTTCAACTCACCACCCTCATTGGTAAATTCATACAGATCAATATAGTTGTCAGGCGCAGAAAGCGTCACGCGGCTGTCACCTTTGCTCTGAACAATACGGATATTGCCAACTACGTGGTTATCAATCTTATCGAAAGCCTCAAACTGATACTTGGCTTTTACAATATTATCACTTGGCGAGATCCTATTGCTTATATTATTACCAAAATTCACGCCACACGACGTTAAAGAAAGCAAGAATGCCGTTGCCATCATTAATAGTTTTGTCTTCATACCATTTACATTTTTAGTTGTTACTTTATCTGTTTGACGTACAAACTATTCAAAAAGTTGCAGTACCAGATAAAAAGTCACTTCACACGCCACACATTCAAAACAATTCCCTTAAACGACTGAGAGAACTCTGGAGCACACACAAAGAGCGAATTGTTCAACCAAGCATACTTGCCGTCTGCAGGAGCCTCAAACTGCGGGGCAGCCCTGAAATAGAACGACGGATTACCCTGGGCGTCCTTACCTGTGGCGATAATACCACGATTGCGAACATGAATAACCACGCCATCGTCTGTCTTAATACAATAGATGGCTTCAAGTTCGGTACGATTCAGCGACTTGTTTCCTAACTGATAGTCAGCACCGCCATTAATGATAGTTCCTTTAATGGCAGGACCTTCGAATGTTCCTCCGGTTATGGGAATGATGGTTCGTTGGCCGTGCTGGGTCTCGCCTGCAGAATAGGCTTCACCAAGTGTCACTTTCAGTTGCAGGGCAAACTCCAACTCTGGGGTATCTTTGGGTTCAGTAACCTGAGCGCTGGCTCTTACGTTAAGCGCCAGTAACATGATGATTGATAACAGAATTTTATTCATTTTATCTATTAATTTAGTTGATAATCGGCTGCAAAGATAGACAAATAATGAAAAGAAACAAAAAGAAATAAGAGTAAAACTCAAATAAATTTGGTTTTTTGCTCACTTAATCGTAACTTTGCACCCGAAAAGTCGACGAAAGTCAACTTATTGTAAAAAGATAAACGTTTATAGAAGAAAATGGCATTGAAGTGTGGTATTGTAGGACTGCCGAATGTAGGTAAGTCTACATTATTTAATTGCTTGTCGAGCGCAAAGGCTCAGGCGGCAAACTTTCCTTTTTGTACAATTGAGCCTAATGTGGGCGTGATAACAGTGCCCGATGAAAGACTGACTAAATTGGCAGAGCTGGTACACCCAGGTCGTATCGTGCCTGCTACTTGTGAGATTGTTGATATTGCTGGCCTTGTGAAGGGAGCCTCAAAGGGCGAAGGACTGGGTAACAAGTTCCTTGGAAATATTCGTGAGACAGACGCCATCATCCATGTACTTCGTTGCTTCGAGGATGAGAATATCACCCACGTTGATGGCACTATCGACCCCATCCGTGACAAAGAAATCATCGATACAGAACTACAGCTGAAGGACCTTGAGACCATTGAGGGCCGCCTGGCTAAGACAGAAAAGGCCGCTGCAGCAGGTAATAAGGATGCGAAGGTTGAGGCGACTGTGCTCCATGCTTATAAAGAGGTGTTGGAACAAGGTAAGAATGCCCGCATCGTGGAGTTTGAAAGTAAGGATGAGCAGGATTGCGCTCGCAACCTCTTCCTGCTTACTTCAAAACCCGTTCTTTACGTATGTAATGTAGGCGAGGCGGACGCTAAGAATGGCAACGACTTTACTAAGAAAGTTGAAGCGCTAGCCAAGGAAGAAGGCGCTGAGACCATGATTATTGCAGCCAAGACCGAAGAGGATATCGCTGAACTCGAATCATACGAGGACAAGCAGCTGTTCCTCGAGGAACTGGGCTTAGAAGAGAGTGGCGTAAACCGTCTGATCAAGAAGGCTTACGCCCTGCTGAACCTCGAGACCTTCATCACTGCTGGTGAAATGGAGGTAAAGGCCTGGACATATAAGAAAGGCTGGAAGGCACCTCAGTGTGCTGGTGTCATCCATACCGACTTCGAAAAAGGCTTTATCCGTGCTGAGGTCATCAAATACGACGACTATATCCAATATGGCTCTGAGGCAGCTGTCCGCGAAGCTGGCAAGATGGGCGTAGAAGGTAAGGACTACGTAGTACAGGATGGCGATATCATGCACTTCAGATTCAACGTATGATGCAATACCTATTAAACTATATCGTCTGGAATCCAAACCTCGAGGCATTTCACTTGGGGGCTTTTTCCATTCGCTGGTATGGCCTGATGTGGCTCATTGGATTTGCTCTGGCCTATTTCTTCGTGAAGCGTCTTTACAAAGAGCAGAAAATCAAGGATGAACTTTTCGATCCGCTCTTTATCTATTGCTTCTTAGGCATACTGATTGGTGCCCGTCTGGGACATTGCATCTTCTACCAGCCTCAAGATTTCCTTACCTCCTGGCAAGGCATCGTGGAAATGATTCTGCCTATTCGCTTTGGCGACGACGGCAGTTGGCTTGGCCAGACCTTTGGTTTCTTCATTACTGGCTACGCGGGCTTGGCCTCTCACGGTGGAACGTTAGGTCTGATGATTGCCCTTTGGCTCTATGTCCGCAAGACAAAGCTCAACATCTGGACGGTATTAGACAATATAGCCATAGCCACAGGTAGCATGGCATGCTGCATCCGTCTGGGCAACTTGATGAACTCTGAGATTATCGGCAAGATAACAGACGTGCCCTGGGCATTTATCTTTGAGCGTGTAGATGCCGTACCTCGTCACCCAGGACAACTTTACGAAGCCATCGCCTATGCCATCCTGTTCTTCATTTTGTGGTATCTGCACAAAAAGATGCCTCAGAGAATAGGCACAGGCTGGTACTTCGGCTTCTGTCTGACCTATATCTTCACCTTCCGCTTCTTCATCGAGTATACCAAGGAGATACAGGAAGCTTTCGAAGCCTCTCTCCCACTCGACATGGGACAGATTCTCTCCATCCCATTCATCATCATCGGAGTCTGGTGCATGATAAAAGCTAAAAGAAAAGGATAAAAAGAAAATCGTCTCATTAACCTGAGACGATTTTTATTTGTTATAGTTTGATTCAAAAAGTCAGTGTTATGTGTTATCATTTCTTCAAATCCTTGGCAACCCAAAGTACCCAGGAATCAATATTATCCGTCAGTTGTTCTGGATATGGTAGAGGTATTGTGATATCTGGTGCATAGCCTGGAGTCTTCTTCTTACACCACTTCTCGAATGTACTTTCAACTGTCATGGGGAAGCGCATATATATTTGGCTGTTAGGCAGACGAATTTCGTTGCAGTTACCCGTCTCTTCGCATCCCATTGTATTTTCTCTTCCATATACCTTTGCATGTTTTTTAGAGTAATTGCGGACATAACGTACTGGTGCTTCTGCAGCGCTAGCGCTGTTATTGTCTATTATAATAGCTCCTTTACGCACAAGTGGAGTATGCTGATTCTGGCCTTTAGATGTAGATGACCACTTTAAATAGCTACCATCTTCTGCTAAAACAGCCTCTGACATTACCCTGTTGTGAAAGTTATTAGGATCATTATTACAGTATTTCTTCAACTCCTTATTGTTCTCATAACTTACTCTAAAATAATCCTGTTCATCATTCATAGCACTACAGTCGCACATAAACCTTGTAAACAGAAGACTAATAGCGTCACCGCCACCTGTATTACCACGAAGGTCAAGAATAAGATATTTGCAGCCCGACTGTTTGAACTCCTTTTCTTTTTCTGACATCCAGTTCCATGATGGATTTTCACCTCTGCACGATGGTAGGCGTAACAGATATGTTTCATCGTCTACTTTACAGCCAACAGGTTGGGGAGAATACTGGGGGATAAGGTTGTTGTAATCTATCATTTCTTCTGAACGTAGTTTCCAGAAGAAATCTGAAGAACAGCCAGTGTGGCGATCGAAGTTCTTGTGAAACCAGAATATATAACGTCCTACGGCTTCGTCGGCAGATATATTTCCTTGCAATAATTGCGATAGCAGACTATCTTTCAGAGAATTGTATTCGTTTTCAAATCCACATCGCGTTAATATGGGGAAAATAGCATTACTACGTTCGTTGACATCAATAGCGAAGTCAAAGGTTTCGTATGCCTGACGAATAGAATCTGGCTTTGCACCATATCTTTTCACAAACTCATCCATGAAGTACTTTGATATGTCTTTCTTAATACCAGGTGCTTTGATGCCTAATGCTTTTTGAACGCTATTGGGTAATCCACATCGATCCCAAATAGTTACAAAAGGATGACCATCGTTGTCGAGTGTTGTTACAGATATTGTTTCGTCGTCAATCCAAGTTATCATACATATCATATCATCCGTCTCAATGACATTTTCGCTGAGATAGCTGCAAGCCGTATATTGGCACTGAACGATATTGGGAGTTGGAACTACTGCCATCACAGCTCCATTATCGCCAAACACCTGATAGGTGTTCATTCCCATACGACCTACCCAATACTGCGATGTGGCTGTGTTGGTTAGTTGTTTGCCTCTCATTTTCCATGTTCCATACAGTCGGTGTGGCTTTTCGGTTTGTTTCATCTTCAGAACATTCATAGCAATCTGAATGTTATCAGAATCCCTGTTAGCCGACTGTTTGCACGATAACATAATAGTTACAGAGTCAAGGTTTATTCTGTACTGCTTGTTGTTCTGTGAATACCCTTCAAATGTAGCAAGGGTAAACAAAATGGTTAAGATAATCTGTTTCATATACGGTTGATTAAATTTAGATATGTTTCAAATACTCCATAATTCCCTTGCGGTATAGTTCTGCGGGGTCTGTAATACCTTTATTAGATAAACTATCAAAAATCTGACAGAAGGTCTTAACGTCTGCATCACCAAAGTTTCGATAATCCTCTGTTTCCTTGCCTGCTATCTTGCAGTTATACCAACAAGCCATACTTTCAAAGGCACTCCAAGGTACGTATGTCAGGTCTTTTTTCGAGTTTAAAGAACGTGTGTACTCTTTCATTTCCTCTACGATAGAGTCGATACTATCTTGCATTAAGAAAATACCAAACTCATGGCTGAACATTGCCAGCTGATAGTCCAAATATTGATTGTAATAGACGGTATTGGTGTTTTCATTAAGATTGTTGTACGATGGACCTTTAGCGCCAGCACGATACAAAAGCCAGTGATAATCACCACGACGCCATGTGTAACCAGTAACGCGCTCCCAATCCTTAACAACAGGGTTCTCCATCATTTTCTGTCTCAGCTGATTCTGACGTTCCTCCATGTCTTTCTTCGCCTGAGGATAAACCGTATTGAGATAGTTGTCGTAGTTATCGACATACACCTTGGAAATAGCTTTGGCAATATTCATCACATCGTCAGGTGAGTTATAGCGCTTGGCCATCTCTTGATATTTGTCCATGACTTTTTGAAGGCTATCAGCATTGGCAAATGTCTCTGCAGAAATCATAAAGAAGAACGTTCCTGCCAACATTCCGCCTTCACCTTGTCCAAATATCAGATGTTCCTTATATTTTTGGAGGGTATCGACAGCGGCTTTAGAAAGCGTATTACCATATTTTGCTGTGTATTCCTCGTCAGAGAATCCTAGCCCAGCAAGTGTGTATAGATGAGTAACGTAGTTAACCTCAGGACGTATCTCAAACAGAATCTTAGCACCAGCAGCTTGCATGAATGATTGTCTGCTGAAGTTGACCATTAATAACGCCAAAAACAAAAATAATACAGTTCTTTTCATTACAATTTAGTTTATATATACATATGACGATGAAAAGGTTCGAATAGCTACAATTATTGACTAAAAAACTGTATTTTTGCCTCTTATCAAGGATTATCATTACTTCCCTGAAACAATCTTCTTAATATCATTGAGTTTGTTGAGGGCTTCTAATGGAGTTAGGTTGTTGACATCAAGACCCAGAATCTCATCACGAACCTGACATAGCACTGGATCATCAAGCTGGAAGAAGCTCAATTGCATGCCTTCGCGAGAGGCAGCAATCTCTGCCGTGGGCTTACCAACAGAGCCAACAGAGGCATTATCGGCCTCCAACTGCTTTAAAATCACGTTGGCACGCTTCACGATAGAGCGAGGCATACCGGCAATCTCTGCCACATGGATACCAAACGAGTGCTCACTCCCACCCTTCTCCAACTTACGCAGGAAGATGACCTTACCATCCACTTCTTTCACTGAGACATTATAGTTCTTGATGCGCGAGAAATTCTTCTCCATCTCGTTCAGCTCATGATAGTGCGTAGCAAAGAGCGTTCTGGGGTGCCCTTTGGCATTCTCATGAAGATATTCCACAATGGCCCAGGCAATAGAAATACCATCGTAAGTACTTGTTCCCCTACCCAACTCATCGAAGAGCACCAAAGAACGAGAGCTGACATTATTCAGGATGTTCGAGGCCTCTGTCATCTCTACCATAAATGTAGATTCGCCAAGAGAGATGTTGTCCGAGGCTCCTACACGAGTGAATATCTTGTCCACCAGACCTATTCTGGCGGCTTCTGCAGGCACAAAACAACCTATCTGGGCCAGTAATACTATCAAAGCCGTTTGGCGCAACAGGGCTGATTTACCTGCCATATTCGGACCGGTGATAATGATAATCTGCTGGCGCTCGTTGTCGAGCAGGATATCATTGGGCACATAGCGCTCTCCTAAAGGCAATTCTTGTTCTATCACCGGGTGACGGCCCTGCTTGATATCAATCACCTCAGTCGAGTCAATCACAGGACGTATATAGTTATTCTCCTCGGCCACCTTGGCAAAGCTCAGCAAACAGTCGAGATGAGCAATGATGTTGGCATTGATCTGAATCTGAGGGATAAACTCCTGCATGCTCAGAATCAGATCGTTGAAGAGTTTTGCCTCCAATGACAAAATCTTATCTTCAGCGCCAAGAATCTTCTCCTCGTACTCTTTTAATTCCTGAGTGATATAGCGCTCTGCCTGAGCCAGCGTCTGCTTACGCACCCACTCTGCCGGCACCTGGTCTTTATAGGTGTTACGAACCTCCAGATAATAGCCGAATACGTTGTTATAGCCTATCTTCAGCGAACTGATGCCCGTCTGCTCTGCCTCGCGCTCCTGAATCTTCAGCAGATAATCCTTGCCACTATAGGCTATGCTGCGAAGTTCGTCGAGTTCTGCATTTACACCATCTTTGATAACGCCACCCTTAGCTACCAACTGTGGTGGATCGTTCTGTATTTCCTTTTCTATTCTGTCTCTCAGCGACTCACAGAGATTCAGCTGTTCCCCTACCCTGTTCAGGGCCTCATTCTTGGCATAGAGACAAGCCGTCTTGATGGGCTGAATAGCCTGCAGGGCCGTCTTCAGCTGTACCACCTCACGAGGCGAAACACGTCCAACAGCAGCCTTCGAGATGATACGTTCCAAATCTCCTATACGGTGAATCTGGTCGTCAATACACTCACGAAACTCAGGTTCACGATAGTAATACTCCACGATATCCAGGCGCTCATTGATAGGCTTCTCGTCCTTTAAGGGAAATACCAGCCAGCGACGCAGCAATCGGCCTCCCATCGGGCTCACCGTCTTATCAATCACATCAAGCAGTGACTTACCGTCTTCCTGCATCGGATGAACCAGCTCAAGACTGCGGATGGTAAACTTATCCAAGCGCACATACTTGTCTTCCTCGATACGTGAGATGCTCGTGATGTGTCCAATCTGCGTGTGCTGCGTCTGCTCCAGATACTGCAGAATGGCGCCTGCGGCAATCACGCCCGACTTCAGATGCTCTACACCAAAGCCCTTCAGGTTTTTCACGTTGAAGTGGCGCAGCAGCTTCTGGTTGGAAGTCTGCTCTGTAAACACCCAGTCGTCGAGTTGGAAAGTAAAATATTTTGTACCGAAGCAGCGTTCAAACTCCTGCTTCTTATTCCTGTCGTGAAGCACCTCTTTAGGCGAGAAATTGCCCAGCAGCTTCTCTACATAATCCGCCGTTCCCTCTCCTGTCAGGAACTCACCTGTAGAAATATCCAAGAAAGCTACGCCATAGCTCGACTTGCCAAAATGAACTGCTGCCAAGAAGTTGTTTTCCTTATAGTTCAGCACATTATCCGACAACGCCACACCAGGCGTCACCAGTTCGGTAATGCCTCTCTTTACAAGCTTCTTGGTGAGTTTAGGATCTTCCAACTGATCGCAGATAGCCACGCGCTTTCCTGCCCGAATCAGCTTGGGCAGATAAGTGTCCAGCGCATGATGGGGAAAGCCAGCCATCTCGTCGCCCTTTACGCCTGCACCATTGTTACGATGGGTCAGCGTGATACCTAAGATCTTTGAGGCAGTAATGGCATCTTCACAGTAGGTCTCATAGAAGTCACCACACCTGAACAGCATCACTGCGTCAGGATGTTTCGCCTTCAAATCGAAGAACTGTTTCATCATCGGGGTCAGCTCTTTTCCTTCTTTCTTTGCCATTACCTGTTTGCTTTTAGTTCGAGTTGCAAAATTACTCCTTTTTTCCCAATTGACAAAATTTTCCCTTGAAATAATTGTTTTCCTAAGTTTTTTACTACCTTTGCATCTAATGAAGAAAGGTTGTATCATATCACTCATGCTCTGCTGGATGCTGTCGCTCTCAGCTCAGTTTCTGCATCTGGGCGATACCATCGCTATCATCTCACCTTCGAGTGCTACCGACACCACGACTATTAATGGTGGCATCCGCACTTTGGAGCGTTGGGGCTATCATTGCATCATAGGCAAAAATGCACTCAACGACTATCACGGCTTTGCTGGTACTATCGATGAACGCCTGACAGATTTGCTTTGGGCCCTTCGCGAACCGTCTGTCAAGGCCATCATGTGTTCTCGAGGAGGCGATGGGGCAGCTCATCTGCTGAGCCGTCTTTCGCCTGATACCCTTCGTCAATATCCCAAGATCATCATTGGCTTCAGCGATATCACCGCCTTGCTCTGTGCTGAGGCAAGGGCGGGTGTAAAAGGCGTTCATGGTTCGATGTGTCACGCCTTGAACACCTATGAGGGAAATGATACTGTGAGCCAGACGTTACGACGTATGCTCCAAGGCGATCTGCCTACCTATCGCGTGGCACCCCATCCGCTGAATCTCAAGGGTAGGGCAGAGGGTATTGTTGTAGGGGGAAATCTCTCTGTCTATAACGACTTAGCCGGTTCCGATTTCGATCCCTTAGCGCTCAATGATATCATCCTGTTTATGGAAGATACGGGAGAGGGGATGAGTAAGGTAGACCGTATGCTGCATAATATGGAAATGCGAGGTCTTCTATCAAATGTCAGGGGCATTATCGTGGGACAGTTCAATAAATACAAGCACCCAGAAAACGGCTTTGAAGATATGTATGCCATGCTCCATGAGTACATGAAACACTATGGAATCCCTGTGTGTTTCGATTTTCCTGTGGGACATGCCCATCTGCGCAACTTCCCCTTGCTCACTGGCGCCAGGGCCATACTCGAAGTAACACCAGAAGGTACGTTATTAAAATATGAAGAGTTATCTGAATACTGAGAATATCCTGCGCAGCGAGGGTGGGGTAGAGTACCATCCACTCATTCCGTTCCTGCCCGAGAGTGCCAAAGTACTGTTTCTTGGCAGTTTTCCGCCACAGCGCAAACGCTGGTGTATCGATTTCTATTATCCCAACTTCATCAACGACCATTGGCGCATCGAAGGCCAGGTGTTCTATGGTTATCGCAATCATTTTGTAGATACCGAAGCAAAACGCTTCAAGGTAGAAGAGATTATCAGTTTCTGCGAAGAAAAGGGCATCGCCTTCTTCGATACTTCCAGTGCCATACGCCGCCTCAAGGACAATGCCTCAGACAAGTTTCTCGAAGTGGTAGAGCCAACAGACATTCCTGCCCTGATAGCCAGGCTGCCCCATTTGCGAGCTATCGTCACCACAGGCGAGAAAGCAACGGACACCATCTGCGCCTCATTGAACATCCCTGAAGTTCCAAAAGTCAACACCTTTGTGTTTATCCCTGAGATGTATAATCATAACGCCCAGCAACTCATCCTCTACCGTCTCCCGTCATCTTCTCGTGCCTATCCCCTCGCTTTCGATAAGAAGGTGACCGCCTATCAGAATATGTTTGAGATGATGGGATTGAAGAAATAAATCTTTTTCTTGCTAATATTTTTTTGGATTTCTGTAGTTTTTTTCCTCTTACGTGTGACTTATTATCAAACAACGATATATCGAACAAAAAAAATGAAAAATCAAGAACGTGAGTTTGAAGAAATAGTGAGGGCCAATCGCAGTACGATCTATACCGTCTGCTACATGTTCTCCAACGACCAAGACGAGGTTGCCGACTTGTTTCAAGAGGTACTGATCAACCTGTGGAAGAGTTTGCCTTCGTTTGAGGGGCGTAGCAATATTCGCTCCTGGATCTACCGCGTCAGTCTGAATGTGTGTATCTCACTCAGCCGCAAGAAACAACGCCACGAGACGATGCCGCTGACGATGGACATCAATCCATATGAAGAGACGGAAACCAACCAGAACTTCAAGCAAATGGACATGCTAAGACGGCGTATTGCCAAACTTGGTCAATACGACCGTGCCATCATTCTCTTATGGCTGGAAAACATCAGTTACGAAGAGATTGCGGCTATCATGGGTATTACAGTCAAGAACGTTTCAATACGTCTCTATCGCATTAAAGAGGAATTAAAGAAAATGTCAAACGATTAAAACAGGAAGTATTATGGATAATCAGAATAACAACTTACAGGAACTGGAGGGACTTCGCGACCAGGTGACAGAGTTTAAGAAGCGCATGGAGCAGCAGGAGATTGTCAACTATCAACTGTTGAAGATAGCGACGAACAGACATATATCGTGGATTAAGTTCATGAACACATGGACCGGTCCTATAGCACTGGTTATTTCGCCCCTGGTTATTTCCTACCTAAGAGCACTTGGCTGCTCATGGATTCCCATCATCTTTATAATCCTGTTGCTAATAGGAGAAACTGTGTTCAATATCTGGAATGTCAGTACAATCCGCAATAAGCACTTGGCAGCTCAAGATGTAGTCAGTGTGCAGCAGCGACTAACCGCCTATAAGCGCAGGGAAAAACTTCAGGCTTACATCGAATACCCTCTCATCCTACTTTGGGGCGGCTGGTTTATATTCGACATCTATAACTACATAAATATACCCGTCATCAAATTGATTGTTGGGCTTCTATTAGGATCGTTTATAATTTTCTTTATCCTCTTCCGCGAGATACGCTCGCTGAACAAAGCTATCAAGGTAATAGACGAATTCAATATATCATAAGGATAGAATAAAATATCAAGAAATATTACCATGATTTAAAACTTTTTGAATAAGGTTTTTGAGAGAGAAGAGGGGAGGGGGGAATTTTGGGATTGTTTGGTGCAAGGATTGGGTTTAGCCTGACTAAAGTTAGGGTTTACTCCGACTAAAGTCTGACTTTCGTCGGAGTAAACCCATATTTTAAATAATCCAATTAAAATTTGGGGTTCTGCTCACTTTTTTGTATCTCTGGCTTTGCTGAAGTTACTACCGTTCGAGAGCGCCAAAATTGAAAAAAACTCTTTTTCATTTGGCGTTCTGCTCACTTATTCGTATCTTTGCAGCCCAAATATAATGTACGGAAACAATAAAATAGCAAATATACAATGGATTACAATTTCAGAGACATCGAACAGAAATGGCAGAAGCGATGGGTGGAGAATGGCACTTATCGTGTTGTAGAAGACAAGAACAAGAAAAAATTCTATGTGCTCAACATGTTCCCTTACCCCAGCGGAGCAGGATTGCACGTAGGTCATCCCCTTGGCTATATCGCTTCTGATATCTATGCCCGCTACAAGCGTCAGCAGGGCTTCAACGTATTGAACCCCATGGGTTACGACGCTTACGGACTGCCTGCTGAGCAGTATGCCATCCAGACGGGTCAGCATCCTGAGAAGACTACCTTCGAGAATATCGACCGCTATCGCTCGCAGCTTGACAAGATTGGTTTCTCATTCGACTGGGAGCGCGAGGTCCGCACTTGCGACCCTATCTACTATAAGTGGACGCAGTGGGCCTTCCAGCGCATGTTCAAGAGCTACTTCTCTACTTCGTCGCACAAGGCTCAGCCAACCATTAAACTGATTGAGCACTTCGAACTGATGGGTACTGAGAACTGCAACGCGCTTGGTACCGAGGAGCTTCATTTTACAGCCGACGAATGGAAAAACTTCTCTGAGAAGAAGAAGCAGGAGGTGCTGATGAACTATCGTATTGCCTATCTGGCTGACACGATGGTAAACTGGTGCCCCAAACTGGGAACGGTGCTGGCCAACGATGAAGTGGTTGACGGCGTATCTGTTCGTGGTGGCTATCCCGTAGTACAGAAGAAGATGCGCCAGTGGTGTCTGCGCGTATCGGCTTACGCTCAGCGACTGCTCGACGGACTGGAGGATATCGATTGGACTGATTCGCTGAAAGAGACTCAGCGCAACTGGATTGGTCGCAGCGAGGGTACTGAGGTTGAGTTCAACGTGGCTGACTCAGATAAGCACTTCACCATCTTCACAACTCGTGCTGATACTATGTTTGGTGTTACATTCATGGTACTCGCTCCTGAGAGCGACCTCGTGGCTGAGCTGACCACCCCTGAGCAGAAGGCTGAGGTTGACAAGTATCTGGACTATGTGAAGAAGCGCACTGAGCGCGATCGCCAGATGGACCACAAGGTTACTGGTGTATTCTCTGGTAGCTATGCCATCAACCCATTTACTGATGAGAAAATCCCCATCTGGATTGCAGAATACGTATTGGCTGGTTATGGTACTGGTGCCATCATGGCCGTTCCTGCCCACGACAGCCGCGACTATGCCTTCGCCAAGCACTTCAACCTGCCTATCATCCCACTGATTGAGGGTGCTGATGTATCTGAAGAGAGCTACGATGCCAAGGAGGGTATAGTATGCAACTCTTCATCAGCTAAGTTCAGCCTGAATGGTCTCACCGTTAAGGAGGCTATCGCTGCCACCAAGAAGTATGTAACTGAGCAGGGCCTGGGTCGTGTAAAGGTTAACTACCGCTTGCGCGATGCCATCTTCTCTCGCCAGCGCTATTGGGGTGAGCCATTCCCTGTTTACTACAAGGACGACATGCCTTATATGATTCCAAAGGAGTGTCTGCCTCTGGAACTTCCTGAGATCGACGAGTACAAGCCAACAGAGACAGGCGAGCCCCCATTGGGCCGCGCTAAGATGTGGGCTTGGGACACTACAAACAATAAGGTAGTCAGCAAAGACCTTATTGACAACAAGACCATCTTCCCACTCGAGCTGAACACCATGCCAGGTTTCGCAGGAAGTTCGGCTTACTATCTGCGCTATATGGATCCGAAGAACGAGAAGGCTTTGGTAAACAAGGATGTTGACGAGTACTGGCGTAATGTTGACCTCTACGTAGGTGGTACTGAGCACGCTACTGGTCACCTGATTTATTCTCGTTTCTGGAACAAGTTCCTCTTCGACTCAGGCTACTCTTGCGAGGACGAGCCATTCAAGAAGCTCGTCAACCAAGGTATGATTCAGGGTCGCTCAAACTTCGTTTATCGTATCGAAGACGAGGGAGCCGATAAGGGTAAGTTCGTCAGCTTCGGTCTGAAGGGCAACTATACCACCACACCTATCCACGTAGACGTAAACATCGTTTCTGCAGACGTCCTCGACATTGAGGCCTTCAAGGCCTGGCGTCCTGACTATCAGAATGCTGAGTTCATACTCGAGAATGGCCAGTACAAGTGTGGCTGGGCCATAGAAAAGATGTCGAAGTCGATGTTCAACGTAGTGAACCCCGATATGATTGTAGAGAAGTATGGTGCCGACACCCTGCGCCTCTATGAAATGTTCCTGGGTCCTGTAGAGCAGAGCAAGCCTTGGGACACCAATGGTATCGACGGTTGCCATCGTTTCCTGCGTAAGTTCTGGAACCTCTTCCAGGGCGAGCTGAATGGCGAGGCTACAGCAGAGAGTCTGAAGAGCGTACACAAACTCATCAAGAAGGTAAGTCAGGACATCGAGCAGTTCTCATACAACACCTCTATCTCTGCCTTCATGATCTGCGTGAACGAACTGGGTCAGCAGAAATGCAAGAACAAGGAGCTGCTCAAGACGCTTGTCATTCTCATCGCTCCATTCGCTCCCCACATCGCTGAGGAACTCTGGGAACAGCTTGGCGGCGAGGGTTCTGTATGCGACTCTCAGTGGCCTAAGTGGGATGAGCAGTATCTCGTAGAGAGCCAAGTGAAGCTGGGTATTGCCTTCAACGGTAAGACACGTCTGGAGATGGAGTTCCCTGCTGATGCTGACAATAAGACCATCGAAGAGACTGTATTAGCAGACGAACGCGCTAAGAAGTATCTTGAAGGTTTCCAGGTTGCAAAGGTTATCATCGTCCCTAAGCGTATGGTGAACATTGTACTGAAGAAATAAATGACGATCGATCACAAAATCATATTGAATGAGGTCAAGGACTATTTGTTTATAGCCCTTGGCCTGTTACTCTATACCATCGCCTTCACGGTATTCCTGATGCCCTATCAGATTGTTGCTGGAGGCGTTACAGGTCTGTCGGCTATCATCTACTATGCTACAGGCTTCCATCTGGAAAACACCTATATCATCATCAACGGTCTCTTGCTGATGGCGGCATTGAAGATTCTGGGCTTCAAATTCCTGATGAAGACCATCTTCGCCATCTTCATGCTTTACTTCATGCTGAAGTTTGCGCAGGATATCATTCCTAAGCAGGAGAACGGACTGCCCTTCAAACTGATGGGTGAGGGTCAGGATTTTATGTCGATGATCATTGGCTGTGTGATTACAGGTATCGCTCTGGCTACCGTTTTTACCCATAATGGTTCTACTGGTGGTACCGATATCATTGCTGCCTCAGTAAACAAGTATCATCCAAATGTCACATTAGGCAATGTGCTGATTGCTGCCGACTTCTGTATCATCGGCTCTTGTATGTTCTTCCCGCAGTTTGGCACCTATCTCGAAAGAGCTCATAAGGTGATGTTCGGCTTCTGCGTAATGGCTATGGAGAACTATACACTTGATTACGTGATGAATGCGCGTCGCCAATCTGTTCAGTTCTTCATCTTCTCACATAAGTGGCAGGAGATAGCCAATGCCATTGGTACTCAGATGCATCATGGTGTAACCATTCTCGATGGACACGGCTGGTATACTGGTAAGGATATGAAAGTGCTTTGTATTCTGGCCAGAAAGAATGAGAGCATCAATATGTTCCGTCTCATCAAGATGATCGACCCCAACGCCTTTGTATCGCAGAGTGCCGTTATCGGCGTATATGGTGAAGGCTTCGACGAGATGAAAGTAAAGATAAAGGAGGATAAAAAGAGTCTGAAGAAGATAGAGAAAAATGAAAATAGTATTCGCAACAAATAACGAGCATAAACTTTCTGAAATACGCAGTATCCTGGGTGATAGTATCGAGGTGCTTTCACTGAAAGATATAGGCTGTGATGCAGATATCCCTGAGACAGGCAAGACACTTGAGGAAAATGCCCTGCAAAAGGCGCAATTTATCTATGACCACTATCACATGGATGTATTTGCTGATGATACTGGCTTGGAAGTTGAGGCTCTGAATGGTGCTCCCGGCGTTTATTCTGCTCGCTATGCAGGAGGTGAAGGTCATGATTCAGAAGCTAATATGACCAAACTCCTGAATGAATTAGGAGAAAATAACAATCGCCGTGCAAGATTTCGCACCGTGATTGCGTTAATATTAAAGAAGAATGTATGTCCTTGCGGTTGTACCAGTATCAAGGAAATCCACCAGTTCGATGGTATCGTTGAAGGTGAGATTATCCGAGAGCGTAGGGGAGGAGAGGGCTTTGGCTACGATCCTATTTTCAAACCTGACGGCTACGACAAGACTTTTGCTGAGTTGGGTATGGATATCAAAAACCATATCAGCCACAGGGCAAGAGCCACAGCAAAACTTGCCGACTTTCTTCTGAAAAAGTAAAAAAAGTAAAAAGGTAAAAGATTAAAAATGAAGAATAGAAATTATTCAATAAAAAGAATAGTGAATTGGCTTTTACCTTTTTACTTTTTTACTTTTTTACCTTTAAATGCACAAATAGGTACTTGGAAAAACTATTTGGCTTATCATGAAGTAAAGAGTATCTGCAAAGCAGGTGATGAACTCTTTGTACTAGCCTCTAATGGACTCTATCAGTATAATATCAACGACCAGAGCATCACTACTTATGATAAGGTAAACGGACTTTCTGATACCCATATCACCCATATTGCTTGGAGTCAACAGGCTAAACGACTGATAGCAGTCTATCAGAACGCTAATATCGACTTGATAGAGACTGATGGCGATATTATCAATATCTCTGCCCTCTACAATAAATCGATGACAGACAATAAGACTGTCAACAGCATTAGTATCGAGGGTATCTATGCTTATGTGCATTGTAGTTTTGGTATCGTAAAGGTAAACATGCAGAAAGCAGAAATTACTGATACCTATACACCAAACATGCCTGATTATCCTGTTGGTCTTACCCCTTATCAGGATCAATACGCTGAATACATCACTATGGTATCGACTCTGAACCCTGGAGGACCTATTTATAACCATTTCTACGAGTCGAAATTCATAAAAGGTATACTTTATACCACTGGTGGTTATTTTCTGCCCAGCATGCCCGATAATGAGTTTCCTGGCATTATTCAGACTTTCGACGGTAATAACTGGACACTCTTTGAAGAAAACATCAATGAGAAGACAGGTTATGCTTATCTGGACATTTGCTGTATCGATGTTGATCCAATTAACGAAAAACATGTGTTTGCTGGAGGCAGATGTGGACTCTATGAATTTAACGATGGTAAGTTGGTAGCTTATTATAATAAGGATAATAGTCCATTGAAGAGTGCTAACGACAGAGGTACAGAACTGGGTAATGATTATCTGCTTATACTAGGCATTAAGTTCGATGCTCAGGGAAATCTTTGGGTGCTTAACAGTATGGCTCAAGGTGTGAGTCTGCTAGAACTTACGCCTGATCACCAATGGAAAGATCATCATCAGCCATTACTCACTGATAATACAGAAAATACGCTTCCAGGCCTTCGAGGTATGACGATTGATAGTCGTGGACTGCTATGGTTTGTCAATAATAACTGGCAGAATGCTGCTCTCTTCTGTTATGACATGCAGAACGATATCCTTCTGAAATATGATAACTTTACCAATCAGGATGGACAGAAATATAATATAACCTGGGCTTATTGTGTGGTAGAGGATCGGGAGAATAACATTTGGATAGGAACTGACCAGGGCCCTTTTATGATTAAGAAGTCAGAAGTAGGACAGCAAAATATTACATTTCAGCAAATAAAAGTTCCTCGTAATGATGGAACCAGCTATGCTGACTATCTGTTAAGTGGTGTTAGTATCAGCAGTATAGCTATCGATGGTGGTAATCGTAAATGGTTTGGTTCTAATGGTAGTGGTGTCTTTCTAATTAGCTCTGATAATCTTAACCAACTCCAAAGCTTCACTACAAACAATTCAAAGCTAATTAGTGATAATATTACCTCAGTAATTGTTAATCAACAGTCTGGCGAAGTGTTTTTCCTCTCAGACAAAGGACTTTGCTCTTTTTATTCAGACGCTATAGAACCTAATGAAGAAATGACAAAGGATAATGTCTGGGCTTATCCGAATCCTGTAACACCTGATTATACTGGACTTATTACCATTACTGGTTTATCTTTCGATGCGGATGTGAAAATCGTAGCCTCAAATGGTGCTTTGATAGCTGAAGGAAGAAGCAATGGAGGACTCTTTACTTGGAATGGTTGTGATAAAAAAGGTAAGCGTGTAGCCAGTGGTGTCTATATGGTGATAACAGCTAACAGTGATGGTAAAAAAGGTACAGTTTGCAAGATAGCCATCATAAAATAAAAATCCCCTCCTGATTAGGAGAGGAAAAGAAGAATATTCATCAGCTAAGTTCAAGCATCCTATTGATAGGTTTAACTGCTTCTTTAGCTATTTCTGAATCAATCTCTATCTGCGGACTTTCGTTTTTCAAACAATTATATACTTTCTCAAGTGTATTGAGTTTCATATACTGACACTCATTACAACTGCATTCAAGACCACTCTCACTAATTTCAGGAGGAACTGGGATAAACTGCTTATCAGGACAAGTTCGTTGCATCTCATGCAGAATACCAGCCTCTGTAGCTACAATAAACTGCTTCTTATCACTCTGCTGAGCATATTTCAACATGGTAGCTGTCGATCCCTTTACCTCTGCTACAGCCAATACAGGAGCTTTACACTCCAAATGAGCCATTACAACAGCTTCAGGATATTTTGCTTTTAATTCTAATATATTGGAAACAGAAAAGCGTTCATGTACATGACAACCACCATTCCAAAGCAACATCTGACGGCCTGTTACCTCATTAATATAATTGCCTAAGTTATAGTCAGGACCGAAAATAAGTTTGGCATCCTTTGGTAATTGATCAACAACTTTCTTAGCATTACCACTTGTCACCACTACGTCAGTCAGTGCTTTTACAGCAGCTGTCGTATTCACATAACTGATAACCTGATAACCAGGATGCTCTTCTTTGAATTTCTTAAGATCTTCAGCCTTACAACTATCAGCCAATGAACAGCCAGCTTCTAAGTCAGGACATAGTACCATCTTGTCTGGTGAGAGCAACTTACATGTCTCCGCCATGAAGTGAACACCACACATCACCATAGCCTTTGCATCAGTCTCTGCTGCTTTACGAGCTAAGGCCAGTGAGTCACCTACAAAGTCAGCAATATCCTGAATGTCTCCTATTGTGTAATAGTGAGCCAGAATAATAGCATCCTTTTCTTTGCAAAGTCTGCGAATCTCTGCTTTCAAATCCTCAGTTTTCAACATCACAATATATTTATCTTTCTTTTTTTATTTATAATTAAAAAGAGAATAAGTAGTATGATATGCCGTTAATATCTTGATAACTTTTTATGTCTTTTCTTGTATAGTAAGTTATTCACTCGTAACTAGTCATTATTAACTACTTATGTGAATTCTTATTGCTTGATAATGAATACCTAACATAGTTTATCCACATTTCTCAATTTTGGTGCAAAATTAATAAGTTTATATCTTTTTTCAGCAAAAAACGGTGGAAATCTTTAGAATTTCCCTCTAATAAACTTGTGGATATCCCCTTAGTCACCTTCCTGTGAGTTAATTCTGTGGATAATGAACATAGTTTTCCACATAGTTATCAACAGTTTTTCAACAATTATTTGGATTTTTGCTCACTTAGTGTTAACTTTGCATCCAAGATGAAGAAATTACGTACAATAGAAATGGAGCGCTTGTCTGTCGATGAGTTTAAACAGGCAGACAAGATATCATTAATAGTAGTGCTCGACGATGTACGTTCGATGCATAATGTAGGTAGTGTGTTTCGCACTGGTGATGCTTTCCGTATAGAAGGTATCTATTTGTGTGGCATTACTTCTACACCTCCTATGGCTGAGATTCATAAAACTGCTCTTGGTGCAGAGGATAGTGTAAACTGGAAATATTTCGAAACAGCTGCGGAGGCTGTTGAAGCTTTGAAGTCTGAAGGTTATGAGGTTTATTCAGTAGAGCAGGCTCATGGATCAACCAAGTTACAATCATTTGCACCTTCTATAGATAAAAAGTATGCTGTTATTTTAGGCAATGAGGTAAAAGGTGTTCACCAAGAGGTAATTGACACTTCTGATGGATGTCTGGAAATACCACAATTTGGCACTAAACATTCTATGAACGTCTCTGTAACGGCAGGCATTATTATTTGGCACTTTGCTAAGACTCTCTTAAATCTTTAGAAAAAAAATATTCTTTTGTGTCACAAATTAGATATTGTTGCGTATATAGGATAAAAAGTAACACGAAAGAATGACAACAGAGGAGTTTCAATACAACGCCGAAGTATTAAGGCAGCAGCTGGTTAGTATAGCCCGTAAATACGTTGGGAATACTGACGAGGCTGAGGATGTTGCTCAGGATGCAATGGTAAAGCTTTGGCTGATGCACGACAAACTTGTCGCTCCAATAGGTGGAATAGCCAGTGTACTGACTCGAAACCTCTGTATAGACAATCTGCGTAGAAAACATGCTACTGTCGACATATCAAGATTGCCTGAAGAAGAAGATTTCAGCGATGATGGTGAACAGATAGAGCAAATGCTTCAAATTATCGACACACTTCCCTCTACACAGCGTACTATACTCAAGATGCGACATCTGCAGGGGATGGAGATGAGGGAGATAGCTATGGTACTTGGCTCATCTGAAGTTGCGGTGCGCAAAACACTCAGTCGCGCTCGTTCGATGGTTAAAAAACGCCTCATGGCTCTTCTTGCCGCTGCCTGTATCATTGGGGCGGTTTCTATGGTAGCTGTTCATTGGAATCTTATTGGAGGAGGAGAAGAATATGTGGCCTATGTCTATGGTAAGAAGTATACTGATAAGACCATAGTATTACAGGAAATGAATCACGCAATAAGTGAAATCACAGAGGACAATCCTCAGAACGAAATAGAAAGTCAGTTGAATGAATTATTTAGAGAGTAATAATATGAGACGAGTTGTTTTTGTCATAATCATGTGGCTCTCATTTGTAGCTACAGTAAAGGCTCAAAG
This sequence comes from Prevotella sp. FD3004, assembly GCF_000746155.1. Classification (NCBI taxonomy): domain Bacteria; kingdom Pseudomonadati; phylum Bacteroidota; class Bacteroidia; order Bacteroidales; family Prevotellaceae; genus Prevotella; species Prevotella sp. FD3004. The sequence goes on from NZ_JQKR01000012.1 coordinate 258,102, forward strand.
TGGCCTGAGTATTTCTCCTCTTTTCGAGGGAAAGATCGTTCCCCAGGAGCATATGGTGGAGACGAGAGTCAAAGGGAGGGCACTGAGCAAGTATCAGCTCACATTCTTCCGTAGTGTGCGCTTCAGTACGACAGATTCCAAAGGGTTTCGTCGTATCAGAAGTCTTGTAGAACAAGATCAGCAGCGTAGTATCAGTAGCCAGAGTCAGAAACGTAATGGGGTCGAGACCATCATGCTACAACTGCAAAAAGAGAATGGTCAAAATCGTTTTCTATGCTTTAAGGGTCAGAAAACCGAAATAACGGTAATTTATATGGAAGGCTCGCTTTCCTCGTTTGATACATTAAAAAATATATTGAAATAATTAAAGACATAAGAATATGAAAAAGTTATTATTATTTTTATTACTGGCTAATACAACTACAGCCAATGCTCAAGAAAAGAATGACACATTGACCATTCTTAAGCCTCAGAAAGTACGTATCATCACAGGTGACTCTATTCAGAAAATTAAGGTTTATGGCAGGGAGAACGATAGTAGGTATACCTATGAGAATACTATACAGCTGGTAGACTCAAATTACGTAAGTTCTGTCGATATCAATAAAGATAAATGGAACTTCGATTTTATGAGAAAACACAGCAAGGATACAGGTTATCCTTTAGAGCGCAATATTCTTCATACGTATCTTGGTTTTGGTCTGTGTCAAGGTGTTGGAGCCAACTATAATGGTTCAATATCTATGGGCAGTTCTTGGGAAATCTCGTGGACCATCTTTGACTGTGAGAAATTTGGCTATGGCAAGCGTAGTGGCTACTCTTATGGATTTGGTCTTAATTGGCGTAATTATCGTATAGACAATCGCAGCCGTTTTGTCAAGCTCGACGATGGTAAGCTTACTCAGCAGAATTTACCTGAAGGTTATGAGAATGATTTTTCACGTATCAAAGTGTTCAGTTTGAATATACCCGTCATGTATCGCTATCGTGGTGATAAGGTGAGTTTCGGACTGGGTCCTGTTTTCAACTTCAATACTTATGCCAGCATCAAGAACAGATATCGCGATGCTGATGGAAAGAAACATAAGGAACTCTACAAGCACATTCATCAACGTCCTGTGACAGTTGATATCATGGCAAGTGTAAAATTCATAAATTGGGTTGGCATCTATGTTAAATACTCACCCATGACACTCTTCAGTTCGACCTACGGTGATGACATCAATTTCCATCCATTATCAATAGGTATTATTTTATAAAGGTGAAAATTTTTAAGGTGCCATCTCAGAAAGTGAGATGGCACCTTTATTTCAATACTTTGAAAGATACTCTTCGTCTGTTGTGGCAATAACAATGCTGTCGTTGGGTGATTCTTCTGAGCTGAGTAGTTCTAGCAGTCTAATACGATAGTTGTGATTGCGATAAATGGGACGATCAGATGGTGTAATACTAAGCCGCATTCTGCATTTGTAGGTGTTGAATTGCTGAGTTGTTTCATTAAAAGTGCGAAATGACTCAAAATCTGAACCTATAATCTCATTAAAACCCATATCGAGTGTTTCACTACCATCTATAGCTCTTCCACTAAGAAAGTAATAGCCAGCAGAAGAACGTCCATCTGGTGTCAGCATAAGTACCCTCTGTACGTCCATCGTTACCTCGTGACAGCCTTCTGTACGTATTCCTACATATTCTTTGCTTAATATTTTTTTTAAAGCATAGGTATGACTTGGACAATCAACTATATTCGGATCGGTGGTCGTCGCATTTAATAATAACTTATAACGATAGCCTTCTTCATAGGTAAAGCCATTGATTTCGTTAACTGAAAAAGCATCCATGCGCTTACCTGTGTCGTCGACTGCTTCCATCGCGAGTACTGAAGTAGCCCAAAAAGTGGAACTGAAAATATATTCCGGCTCAATAGTCACTTCCATAGTGGTGGTTTTTGGTTTCCATTTTCCAGGATCGTCATCATCTAGTGAACAGGCTGTCAGACTAGTTGTCAGTAGTATCATTATTAACATTTTTATTTTCATCATCATACTATTTTATGGTTGTATGTCTATGAATATAACTGTCAACACATAAATATACTGCACGCCGACTTTTATAATTATGATTCTTTAAGAAATAAGACAAATAGCTGATAGTTACTAGTTTAGTAAAAAGTGTAAATAGGGGTGCACAGTGATGCGCGCCCCTATTAGATTCATTACTCAGGCTTGAAATTTTCCTTGCCTACGCCACAAATGGGGCATACCCAATCATCGGGGATGTCTTCAAACGCTGTTCCAGGGGCGATACCGCCATCAGGATCTCCTACTGCGGGGTCGTAAATGTAACCGCAAACTTGGCAAACGTACTTCATAATCGTAAGTGTTTAGTTATTAATAAGGGTTAATATTCTCTCAACAATCCGTTCAGGCGGAATGTTTTGTAGACAAGCATAGTCGCCACGCTGGCAAGGCTTGTTGCCAAAGATACTGCACGGGCGACATTCAAGGTCAAGTTGTATGGCGTTATCCATATTCTGGTTAAATCCTAAGAATCCTGCCATCGGATGGGTGGCTCCCCAGACACTGACTACGGGAATACCCGTCAGTGAAGCCAGATGCATATTTGCAGAGTCCATCGAGAGCATGGTGTCGAGGTGACTCATCAGGATAAGTTCCTGATACATTCCCTCACAATATCTGCCAACTGCGAGGCATTGGCGATACTGGGCTGTCCAAAGCGGGAAGTATTTATCTTCGTCTTCACCTCTTCCGAAAAGGAAGATACGAAGGTTGGGCACTTGTTGTATGAGCTGGAAAATGACCTGTTCCATCAGTTTTGGCGGATAGATCTTACCTTGATGAGCTGCAAAAGGAGCAATGCCAACCCACTTCTCAAAACTCTTTCTGGGACCAATCTCCTTAGGTAGCAGATTTAGATTTCCGCCCTCTTCTGGGAAGATGCTCTTGAATTTTCTGATATCGATAGGATATCCTAGACGAGTAAATACATCAGCATAATTCTCAAATGATGTGGGAAGTTGTTTGCGTACCTTATTCCTGTAGGAAGTGAGTTTTCTACGCTGATGCTTGTGCTTGTTCACATGCTCTACGCGATAGCGCCCCAAATTGAAGCGCATGCGCAGATAGTCGGAGCGAAGCACACTATGTAGGTCAGCCACCTTAGTAAACTGCTTGGCCACAAGTCTTCTATAGAGCGCATTCAATCCTCTCACACCGTGGTACTCCTTTTTCAGATCGGCCTCCATGAAATTCACGTTAGGGGCCAAATCGTCGAAGAGCGGACGGGCAAATTTCTTGCTGAGCACCGTAATGCGGATATCAGGATACTGGGTAGCCAGCGCCCATACCACAGGTACAGTCATTGCCACGTCGCCAAGTGCAGAGAATCGTATGACTAATATATGCTCTTTCTTCACCTTATTACTTTTTATAAAGTATAGGATTGGTAGAGGGGTCGTTGTACATCTTCATCTGGCGATACACCTTCATATACTTACGTCCAGCCTCGATATCGTCGAGCAACTGGTCGATGGCCAGTGAGAGATCTTTTTGCTGTTCAAGAAGTACGTCGAGTTTAGCCTTACATCGTGCCACATGCTCAGCGTCAGCATCCTTTCGGTCTACCTGTTCTTGCATATGATATATCTTCAGGGCCAGAATACTCAGTCTGTCTATTGCCCATGCTGGACTTTCTGTGTTCAGGCGGGCATTTTTCTGAGGAACCACATTACTATAGTGCTGACGGAACCAAGAGTCTATCTCTTCTACCAAATCAGTACGATCCTGATTACTACGGTCTATGCGACGCTTCAGCGCAAGTGCTTCCACAGGGTCAATGTGAGGATCACGGATAATATCCTCGTAGTGCCACTGCACGGTATCAATCCAGCACTTCAGATAAAGACTGTGTTCAATGCTGTCTTTCTGATACGGGTTCTTAATCGGGGTATTGACGTCATCTGTAAGATGATAGTCAATTATAGCCCGATTGAAAATAGGGTTGGCTTGTTCTGTAAATGACATTATTAAATCGTTTTATGCTGCAAAACTAAAGAAAGTTTTTCAAATAGCCAACTAAAAGTGAAGATTTTCATCAAATTTTGCACATTTCTTATAAACAGAGGTGGAAAAAGGACCGATTTATGCACAAACACCCCCATTGTGTGCAAAAGAAAGTCAGTTTTTCTTAAAAAAATTTGCGTAAGTGAAAGAAAATGTGTTACTTTGCACCCGATTTCGGCGAAAACGCCGTAAAATTTCAAGATAGCAAATTCATTATTAACATTTTAAAGTATTACAATTATGTCAGAAATTGAAAGCAAAGTAAAGGCTATTATCGTAGACAAACTCGGTGTTGATGAAGCAGAAGTAAAGGCTGAGGCCAGCTTCACTAACGATCTGGGCGCAGACTCACTGGATACCGTTGAGCTGATTATGGAGTTCGAGAAGGAGTTTGGTATCTCTATTCCCGATGATAAGGCTGAGAAGATCGGTACCGTTGGTGACGCTATCGCTTACATCGAGGAGAACGCTAATTAATATAAATTAAATATGTATAGGTTGCTCCTTATATTTATAGGGCAACCTATACTTTTTTTCAGCTTATGGAATTAAAAAGAGTAGTTGTAACAGGTTTGGGAGCCGTTACTCCCGTCGGCAACACTCCTGAAGAGATGTGGAATAACCTGCTCAATGGAGTAAGCGGAGCCGCACCTATTACAAGTTTCGATACAACTTTATTCAAGACTAAATTTGCTTGTGAGGTTAAGAACCTCAACGTCAACGACTATCTCGACCGCAAAGAGGCGCGTAAGATGGACCGCTATACCCAGTTGGCCATGATTGCTGCCAAGCAGGCAGTTGAGGATAGTAAGATGGATTTGGAGGCTGAAGACAAGAACCGCATAGGTGTTGTCTTTGGTGTTGGTATTGGTGGAATTAAGACCTTCGAGGACGAGGTGAAATATTATGGCGTACACGAAGCCGATGGTCCTAAGTTCAATCCGTTCTTCATTCCGAAGATGATTGCCGACATCGCTGCTGGTCAGATCTCTATCATGTACGGTTTCCACGGTCCCAACTATATTACGGCTTCTGCCTGTGCTTCTTCTTCTAACGCACTGGCTGATGCATTCAACCTGATTCGTTTGGGCAAGGCTAATGCTATCGTTGCTGGTGGTGCTGAGGCAGCTATTTGTGCTACAGGTGTTGGTGGTTTCAACGCCATGCACGCCCTTTCTACCCGTAACGATGAGCCCGAGAAAGCCAGCCGTCCGTTCAGCGCTAGCCGTGACGGATTCATCATGGCTGAAGGTTCTGGCTGCTTGATTCTTGAGGAACTAGAGCATGCTAAGGCTCGTGGTGCTAAGATCTATGCAGAGATGATTGGTGCCGGCATGAGTGCTGATGCTCACCATATCACCGCCTCTCACCCAGAGGGTCTGGGTGCTAAGCTCGTAATGCAGAACGCTCTTGACGATGCTCAGCTGAAGCCAGAGGACATCGACTATATCAATGTTCATGGTACTTCAACTCATGTTGGTGATATCTCTGAGGCCAAGGCTATCAAGGAGGTATTTGGCGATGCAGCTTTCAAGCTCAACATTTCTTCTACAAAGTCAATGACTGGTCACCTGCTGGGCGCAGCTGGCGCTGTAGAGGCTATGGTTACCGTATTGGCTGTACAGAACGATATCGTTCCTCCCACCATCAACCATGAAGATGGCGATGAGGATCCCGAGATCGACTACAACCTGAATTTCACATTCAACAAGGCTCAGAAGCGTCAGGTACGTGCTGGTCTCAGCAATACTTTCGGCTTTGGTGGTCATAATGCTTGTGTGGTATTCAAGAAGTATGAAGCTTAAAGACATTATCGATAGAATAAAGCTCCCTTTCCGCGAGGAGAAGGAGCTTTTTTCTTCTTTATATGCTATACTGGGATTTTATCCCCGTAACATCGAGTATTACAAGCAGGCGCTGATGCACAAAAGCATCCGTAAGCGCAACGAAAAGGGTAAGCCACTCAATAACGAACGACTTGAGTTTCTAGGTGATGCCATACTCGATGCTGCAGTAGGAGACATTGTCTATCGTCATTACGAGGGCAAGCGTGAGGGATTCCTTACCAATACGCGTTCTAAACTCGTCTCACGCGATACTTTAGGTAAGCTGGCCAACGAGATGGGACTGGGCAGTCTGCTGCTTTCAGCGGGCCATAGTACGTCGCACAACAGTTATGTCGAGGGTAATGCCTTCGAGGCATTGGTTGGAGCCATCTATCTTGATCGCGGCTACGATGCCTGCCTTGAGTTTTTCCAGAATCGCATCTTAGGTAAATATATTAATATCGACAAGGTTGCCTTCAAGGAAGTCAACTTCAAGTCGAAGCTTTTGGAATGGAGCCAGAAAAACCGTGTGCGCTTGGAGTTCCGCATGCTCAAGCAGAAGCAGGATGAGAATGGTAGTCCTATTTTCTGTTTCCAAGTGCTACTTGAAGGTATAGAGGGTGAACGTGGCATAGGTTATTCAAAAAAAGAGGCTCAGCAGTTGGCTGCTAAGGAAACCCTTCAGCGCTTGAAGCGCGAGCCCCAGTTTGTGGAGTCCATCTTCCAAGCCAAGACCAATCGCACCAAGATGGAAGAAGAGCCAGCGATGGCTGTACCTGATACAGAGCAGCCTGAAGATTTCATCATTGAGCAGCCTGTTGATACGAGCAAAGAGGCTCCAGAGGTAATAGCCGATGAGCCCTCTACTAATTCGCCTAAACGTTCTCGCAAGAAGAAGTCTGAAACGCCCGTCGACGATGAGTTCGATCTTTCTGACATCTCTCACAAAGAGAAGTCGCGTGAGGACATCATAGCCGAAGCTGAGGCCGCTGCTTTTGCCGAAGTATAAATACAATAAAGATGCCATCCAGAACTCAGGATGGCATCTTTATTATTTATTGGTGATTCATTTTCTGATTACTCGGAAGTTGAATGTCTGGGCACTCATGAGCCCCGTACCGTCGATAGCCTTATTAGGAAACAGATACAGCAGGTCGGTGGTTTTGGCGTGTAGGATTCCGACTATAATAGATAATAATAATGCTGAAAATAATTTCATTACTTCTCAAACATATCGGGAGTGAAGTAGAGATCGAAAGTGTCGGGGTCGTCCATCATCCATTGTACAATCTTGCCCTCGGGGTTGATAAGTATATAGGTGGGAACACCCAATACTCCGTAGCTGGCACCAACGCCGTTCTTATCATCAGCGTCAAAGACGTGTAACCACGGTAGTTCATACTTATCTACGGTTGTACGCCACTTGTCTTGTTTGTCGTGACAGGCAATACCAAGTATTTCTAGCTTGTCGCAATGCTGCTCATAAATAGTCTTCAGGTGGGGAAACGACTTGATACAAGGACCGCACCACGAAGCCCAGAAGTCGAGCAACACATGCTTGCCACGAAGCGATGACAGCGTAATCTGCTGACCATTGATGTCCTCGAGCGTAAAGTCCTTCGCCTCTTCACCGATGACGATACTCTTACCCATCTTCGTCATGAACGAGTCGACTTCTTCTATACCAGCAGCGTAGTAATCATAGAGCGGCTTCATCAGTCCCGTCTTTGCCCTTTCTGTCAGCGCTGACAGGCATTTCTTGTTGTTGATGGCACCATTGAGCTGGCGCATCAGAAACACAGAACCGTCACTGTCGGGGTGGCTTAACACATAGTCCACGATAGTGCGATACTTCACAGGTGCCTCTTTGATACCCTCTACTACGGCTTCTGCCTCTTGTATCTGTAAGAAGGTGGGCGACGATTTACTAACAGTAATGGAGTCAAGGACTTCATAACCACACTTGAGAACGATGGTTGTGTCGGCTTCTTGTGCTGACACCGTCAGTATAGAAATAGCTGACAATAGTGTTAGAATGGTCTTCTTCATTTTGCTTTTCGATTATGGTTTATTTGTTTCTAATCACTCGGAAGTTGAACGTCTGAGTACCCATGAGCCCTGTGCCGTCGATGGCTTCGACGATGCCGATAAACTCGGTGTTGACGTCTGAGACCATGAAGGAGATGTCGGCCTTGCCGTCTTCGTCCGTCAGTATGGCAGGCTTCCATTGCAATGTGTTTCTGGGATCAGGTATAGTGGGGGAGAGCTCAATGGGATCGGGTTCGTAGAACTCTTTTTTCGGATGATAGCCTTCTGCCGCACACATCCTGAACATATTCAGCAATTCTTCTTTTGAAAACTGGGGCGCATGGAATATAAGAGGACCTCTTTTACATGCAACATTCCATATTTTTCCACCATGCTCTTCATACAAGACCTTATTGTACCTCTCACCTCGTTTGGGTAACAGGCGTTTTCCATCACAAATGGAATAATAAAGTGGCGAGTGGAGCCCATAACCCAGATAGTTGTTAAGCCATCTTGCACCATTATGTTCGCAGGCCCAAGCGCCAGTTGACAAGATGTAGAGACTGTCGAGGTATTCCAACACCTTATCGTAGTGGACGATGTTCCGCTTGCCTTTCACATGGACGTCTTTCAACATGAATGTTCCAAAGCCGTCGGAAACATACTTTCCTTCATAGTAGCTCTTTGGGAGATAGTTAAGTGGCAGATATCTCTGCCTACCTTTCAGATAACTATTAATGCTGTCGAACGGGTTTTCAAGCAACAGGCTTGCTTTAGGCTTCTTTACCAAGGGCTGCAAATAGAATGAGCCGCGCATCTGATCCATCAATATCGGGCCGATAACAAATCTGCCTATAGAGTCTGACACCACGACATTGGTATCGCCCTCAGCGGTAAAAGCCTTAAGTATCTGCGGTCGTCCTGCCCTGTCCAAGCCTTTCAGTCCATCGCTCAGCAGAGGTTTCACTTTTGTGGGTTCCCTATCCCATACATACCGTCGCCATCCCTGCGTCATCAGCAGCAGGTCGAGGGCTTGCAGCCGGTCTTCGTTCCGCTCGTCGAAGTAGTAGGTTGGATTGAATACGTTTCCCCTGATCTGTTCCGAGAGGAAGCAGTGCGACAGGATGTTCTCATGGCCTGGCTGATAGAGGTAATCCTTGTCGAAGATGCTCACCGCCATCTCGGCCCTGACGGGTTCCCCCTCAGGCCCTGTCACCTGAAAGCTCACCCGTCCCTTGTCGCGACGGTTATACTGCAGCCGGTCTGTCTTTGCGTTGATGCTCAGCCGCTGCTTAGGGTTCACATATACCAGCCGTTCTGCCACAGGCATCTGGCTCTCGCCGACCATCAGCGTGATCTGTACGATACCCTGCAGCAGGAACTTCTCAATGGGCAGCTGCACCTTCTTCTGCCTCTTCACCGTGCCTGTAGCGCTACAGCAGGGTATACCGTTCATCTTAGCCATGATCGTAAAGGGGTGTGCAACGCTGTCAGTCGAGGACACCAGTAGGGTGATGCCCGCCTTGTTGTTTCTTATCGAGCGCATCGTGATGCCCGTTGGTTTGATGTCCGGCATCGTGTATGATCGTCCGTCGCTTAACACGATCCTGTATTCCTTTCCCCATATCGGTGTCATGGTAAATATCCCCATGCCGTCGTGCATGCTTTTGAAGGCAGCGATTTGCCTTCCGTTCTCTGTCAGCCGTCCCGCCACCTCCTCAGGCATTCCATCACCGTAGGTGGCTTTGAATGCCACCACGGTGTTGATGCCATCGATCAGATAGCCCCCTTCCGGGAAGAGATCGAATCTGTGTTTTTCCGTGAGCCTTGCGATAGAATCCCGCTTCACGGCATCTGAAGATATGGAGTCCATTTGTGTCACCCTTTCCACCACCCTGATGCGCCTTGGTCGGATGGCAGTTGTGCTGTCAGAAGTGAACGACGATCGTGTGTAGCCCTCAATGAAGTACTCCTGTTTCTGCCAGGCTTCATTGATATAGACATGTCCGTCGCCCCGTCCGTTTCTGAGCGGAAACTTCCCGCTCCACACGACGTCTCCATTTTCGCTTCTGAGTTGTAGGAATAGGGTCTGACTTTGGTCCGACAAGGCTAGTGTCTGTCTGTCCATGAGATAGGCCTTGAACCACATGTCCTCGCCCGTCTCGTAGATGTCCTTATTAGGAAACAGGTACAGCAGATCGGTCTGCGTAAGTGCATTGTCACCCCTGCTCAGCAGCGCCATGCTACTGATAATAATGGTTAGTAATAATCTCATAAGTTAGTTTTTAAATCTATTCTACAATGATTCGCGGTTGATAGTCAAATAACCTTTGATTGTCGCGTAATTGCAAAATGTTCAGGTTGGGAAATACCCTGCCCGCCCAGTTAGCTCCCCATGCTGAGAAAGGCTCTCCTGAAGGTACGATAAAAGTGATGGTGGTCATATCGAGCGGTATTGGGTCGAACACCATCATAAAGGCAATGTAGTCGCCCGTCTGTCCTTTCATGAAGAAAAGCTCGTCTTTAGGAATGCCCTGCACCTCGCGTAGTTTGTATTGGCGGCCTGTCACATCAACCAGTTTAGTGTCTTTCATGAATTCGAAATACTCAGTTGCGAAATTCTGTTCATAACCTATTGCCATGTAGGTCGCTTCTGGCGTGAGCCACAGTGCCATCGTGTTGTCAGCCACAGGCTTTATCAGGTGGGCATCGGTCATCACCTTCCAAGTGTTCCAGTTCTGTCGGTCGTAGGGCAAGTCATCGTACATGTGTTCTAAGAGCAGTCTGGGTTTGTGCAGTTGCGGAATCGTGTCGTAGTCCAGATTGCCGCTTTGTCCGTAGAATCGTGAATTGAGAACAACAGGCTCGCCCAGCAATCCCCAGTTCACCACACCATAGATATTTACCATACGGGTGGTGTCGGGTAGCGGTGGAAAGATAATCTTCAGGTCGATCACGTCGCCCTTCTTGGCCTTGATGTCGAAGTGTTTGCCATAGGTGTCTGGTTCCGTACGACGTATGCGATACTGTACGCCCGTTTCACGATCGACGATACACGCCTCTTCTCCTGTCAGCCACAGATTGGTCACCTCGTCGGCGGGCATGTGGAAGTAGCAGTGTAGCACTGTCTCGTCGCCTTCGCCCGTCAGTCGCCAGCTCATCGGCATGTTGGGCTGTTCATCGATAGGCATGTGATTCACGGGGAAGAGCGACCCATAGTTTTCCTCTACCGTAAAGTCCAGAGGACCGCAATAATCCTTGATGTATTCATAGTTGACGTGCTGCCATGCGGCTTTCGTCTTATTGGTTTTCTTGTCAGTCCTTACTTCAGGTCGCGCCACAAAAGGTCCTACGCTCTTAGCGTACTCTATGGTTTGTGCCTGTAGGGTGAGGCTTGTCAGTACCAGGAGGATGATGGAACACATTCTTTTCATAGGTCAAAGATGTTTTAAAAATGGAATGAACAGATATCTGCACGTATCAGTTTGTCGCGATAGGATTGATAGCAAGCCGACGATACGGCGGTTTCTATCGGTGAGTGGGTGCTGAAGAGCAGTATGCGTTCGCCAGGGATACGCTCTGCTATCCAGAGGTATTTCTCGCCTTTGCGCAGATCCTTCAGGGTGAAATAGAACTGCTGATGCGAGAAGTTAAGCAGGTAGCCAGGAGTCTTATTGTCGTAGCAGCAGGCCACTTGCAATAAGCGGGCAAAGAGGTCGAGCTGCTGTGTGTCCTGGAACACATAGGCCTTACCCTCTACAGCGGTGTTGCAGGTATCGGCGACACAGTTAAGCACTACGGCCTTCACCTTATGGTATGTGGCCATTTTAGCTATGAACTCGTCAACCTTGCCTGGTGCCTGATAGGTGGTGTCGACCGTAAGCTGTAGCGATGCGTTGTGCAGATCAGAGGCAGCAACAGGAGTGCATTTTGATGGAATGTCAGGGAGAGGGCTTATACATGCACCCTCTGTTGCTGCGGGAATCTTCTCTGCAGAGGTGGCCATGCGCTGGGGCTTAGCCTTAGTGGCGGACTCAGTGCAAGGGGCGGCCTCTATGTGCCGTTCGCTGGTCGACGAAAGAGTTTCGGGCTTCTTAGCTTCAGCCACGACAGCCGACTCGTGAACTGTTTCATGGTATGTTTTAGATTGATAGTTCACGCCGATACCTATCATTATAAGTAGACAGGCCACAGCGGCCACCCATCGCCAGCGACGGATAACGGGTGCGAGCTTTGGCGCCTCATCGGGCTCTGAAGGCTGGGCCATCTTCTTCATGAAGTCAGCCGGCAGCTTAGGCGTGTCTGAGTATTTGCGTCTCAGCGCCTCGCGCACATCTGTGTCCTTATACGTTTTTTCTGCCATTAAGTTTGAAATATAGTCTCTTTCTTGTTCTGTGCAGTCTGACAGACAGCGTTTTCTCATCGTAGCCCATGATATAGGCAATCTCTTTCAGCGGTCGGTCTTCAAAATAGTAGAGAGTCAGGAGCATCTGCTCCTCAGCAGGCAGCTCGTCGACAATAGCCATCAGTTGTTCAATGCGCTCCTTGCGCCCAGTAGAGAGACCAGCCTCCAACTGCTCGTCGCTGATGTCGGTTGACAGCATGTAGTTGTCTTCGAAAGAGACAACCGTCAGCCGGCGGCGTTTCAGGAAATCAATTGTCAGTCGGTAAGCTATACTACAGAGCCAGGTAGAGAGCGATGCCTTGCGAGGGTCGTATTTGTCGATATACTTAAATGCGCGCAAGAAGGTGTCTTGTGTCAGCTCCTGAGCATCCATCACGTCAGTCACCTGCCTCACTATCATGGCGAAGACACACTTCGCATAGCGACCGACCATCTGGGTCTGTCCCTCTGACTGTCCTTTGTAGACGGCCTCTACGATCTCAGTCTCTGTTAGCGATCTCACTTCTACCTGTTATACGACAATGTTTCGAAAATACTACACACTTTTCTTCTTTTTTTCAGAAAAACTGTTATTTTTCCGCATCATCGTGTAGAATCGGTCTGGTAATGGTTGAAACATTTAGCTTCTATTTGATATAGATTAATCTGTGGCAAAAATACCCATTTCCCTGCAAATCAGCAAACATTTTATTACACATGTTTAAATACAAGCCGTTTTTTTGCAATTCTTCACCATTCACAGAGACTATTCGAACGAAGTATAGATAACGTATTACATGTCAAAGCTAATCTTGCAGAGTATTTCGCGAGGACGCAGATGACTTATGGTATATCTGGTATAATAAGAAGAGATGTAATGACGTTCATACTGACGAGTGCCGAAGATATTATTCATCTGTATACCTGCTTCCCATTTTTTTGTGCGATAGCTGACTTGTATATCAGAGAAATAAGTGAATGATACTGAGTGGTCGTTGCTATGGTACATCTCGTTAGTCCATTCTATCTGCCAGTTTCTGGGCATATAGAAAGTCTTTAGTGTGTGAGTGAACGAGCGCAAGGCACGACTGTCAAACGAGTGATCACTAGTAGAAACCTGACGGCTGTATTGATAGTGGCTCTCCTCCTCAAAGGAAAGTGTTTGCAAGGGGCGAATAGAGAAACTGACACCGCAACTGGCACGATCGTAACGGAACGGCAGACGTAGCCCATTTATCATGGTAGAGGTATGAGTGCTTGACAACTGGCCGTCAACCGCTGCAATAAACTTCATGGTACCAAGCGATTTACTGATCCGGCCGGAAAGCATCCACGTTGTGTTACTCTTAAAATCACCTGATGGACTGCTATGATAGAATATCCCGTCGAGTTGACTGTTATACAGAGGCAGATCATCATAATACATAAGGTTTCCATTGATATTACCAAACAGGCCTATCACCGGATCGCTGTATTCAAATCTCAGCGTTCCGTTGTGGCTGTTCTCTGCATAGAGTTTTCCGAATCCTGTGCTATAGTTGCGATAATTGCTATATACAGGAATAGCCGTCATATCCTCTAAAGAGGTCGGCTGCCAGTTATAGTTGTAGTTGACCATCACCGTGAGCTGGCTCAATATCTGATATCTGAGATTCATCATTGGGGTGACAATCATCTTCGTGTTGCTTTCATTGCCGAAGTGTCGGCTTACAAGTCTTAATGGCATGGATGTTGTCCACTCCAGATCATTATATTTGATATTGAACGACGGCTCAAAATAACAGTTGAGTTGTTGATAGCTGTCGCTTTGCGGCTTTTGATTGTGCAGACGGATGGTGAATCGTTCGTCATCATAATCCACGCCAGTATTATAAGAGACATACAAACGATGGAACAGCTTGTGGCGGAATGAGGCACCTACACGCAACTGGGTGGCATGCTGATCTATATGTTGACGGGAACTGTCGGTTAATAACAGCGAACCTGGCAGATAGTTTATGACACCGCTTGCGTTAAGTTTCAACACACGGTCGTTGCCTAAAGCCTTCACAATCTCCAAGTGGTCGCCCACCCAGCGTTTTCGGGGCGTTGTCTCCTGCCGTATTCCTTTATCATTAGTCAGTGTCGATGCCCAGCTCTTGTCGAAATCCATATAGCCGCTCAGCACGTTGACTACAAACAACTTTGCGCCGTTACGCTCATACTTCAGTTCTCCTTTCCACTGGCTGTGGCGATTCTCGCCATTCGCATCTTCTGTAATGACTGCTCCCCCCATCAAGTCAGAATAGATGGTCTCAGAATGTCGTTTACCCTCAGTATTGTCAAGATAACCATTTAATTGCAGTCTGATGGTGGCATCCTGTCCTGCCTTATGAAGCCAGTTGGTGGCCAGCAACCTCGAATCGTTCATTGCATATCGTTCTCTCATCAGACCAGGAGCACTTAGCCCTATACCGCTGGTCATATTGCTGACACTGCCGATGTCATCGATGCTGTTCTGCAGGTCGCGTATCTCCCTTTGTATGTTTTTCCCCGTATTGTTCCATTTGTACATCGACAGGCTCTGCATCTTACCACCAAACATCATGGCCATCAGACGCCCGTCGCGCAACAGACGGTCGGCCTCGCTTTTCTGTAGCGTGGTGCCCAGCCCTGTCTCCAGCAGCCCGACCCAGGTATTCTTGGCATCCTCCTCCAGAACAAGGTTAAGGGCTGCCTGATCAGAAAACTGTACGCCTCGCAGTGCCTTTACCTTCTGGTGGTTTGTCAAAACCTCTACGTTCTTTACCTTGTTGGCGTTAATATTCTCGCTGGCCACCGAATAATTATTACCCATCATGTTCATTCCCTCGATATAGAAATTGTTGATGGGTTTGCCCTGAAAGAGAATAGAGCCATCCTGCCTGACTTCAAGACCAGGCATCTTGGCGATGACATCAGCGATACTGCGGTCTTGCTTATGGCGGAATCCTGCAACACTGTATACCAGCGTATCGCTACGTTGTCGCAAACGCTTTGAGGTAGCCTTTACCTCTTTAAGCATCAGTGTCTCTTCACGTAATATAATTTTCTGGCCATTGGTAAAATTATCGATACTGATGCTCTTTTTGGCATAACCAAGCAACGAAAAAGACAATTGCATCACCTTTTTGCTTTCTGGCACTTTCAGTTCAAAGGTGCCGTCTTCTTTCGTTTGGGCAAAAGCAATAGGTTTCCGTCTGCTGTCTTCAGCAACCACGCTGGCCCAGCCCAGTCCCTTTTTCGAGCCGTCAGCAACAACACGCCCTGAAAAAGAGGTCTGGGCATTAGCCACTACGGTCATCAGCCAGACAAAGAATGTCAATAGCGATAATCTCATTTCTTATCTTCTTCAGAATAACTCTCGTAATAGGCTCGCTTAGGGGCTTTGGATAAATCCGGACGACCTTTCTCGTCAAAAACCTGAATATTACTTCCTTGTGACCTCAGGTAAGCAAACGGATCACTGTCTATCAGTTCAATCAGTTTATGTGCTTGCTCTGGTTTCAAGATTCTTCTTTTTTCGTTCATCATCGTCATGGCGCCTCCTACATTCTGATAGATGCCGACACAGTTGAATATGAACGAATTAGAATGGTCATAAGCTCTCAGGATGAGGCCTGGCAGTCCACAGAGTTTC